>NZ_JAPELK010000009.1:0-285921 GCF_029813005.1 Hahella sp. CR1 | reverse complement strand
TTTTCTTCCAAAAAACTTAAGGATCGCATCACTGCATACAAATCAATCAATTAAGCGCGGTTCCTCGCGCTCTGCTGGCGGAGCCAAAACGGCGATAGGCTGGGCGCATCACGAGAAGCAATGCCAATATAAATGCATACGTAAATGGCTCAGTGTAATCAGCTCTAGCCAGCCAAATAAAGTGTACAACCGCGAGAACGCCACTTAGATAAACCAGCTTGTGTAACTTCTTCCAGTTTCTTCCTAATTTACGGACCATGAGTTTAGGAGATGTCGCAGCAAGCATCACCAAAATCACAAAAGCCACAAAGCCTACTGTTATATAAGGACGTTTAGTTATTTCTTGGACAAAGTTTTGAATGTCCAGCACCAGCAAAAACCCCGCAGTAAAGTGCAATGTCGCATAGAACCAGGAATAGAGCCCCAGCATTCTTCGAAAGCGAACCAACCAACGCAGCTTTAACCATTGATTTACTGGAGTGACCGCAAGCGTTATCAACAGGAAGTTCAAAGCCCAAAGGCCTGAAAAACGCGTAATCGCTTCGCCGGGATCCGGCCCTAAGTCTCGGGATACAATCCGATAGATCAAATACGCTAGCGGCCCTAGAGACACTAAAAATATTCCCCACCAGCGGGCAATGCCCCACTTATCCGCCGCCATATTAGTAATTCTTCCTTAGATCCAAGCCCGTATAAAGACTCGCAACCTCATCCGCATAGCCATTGAACATTAGGGTATCTATGCGTTTAGGGCCAAAGAGGCCTCCAGGTAAACGCCGCTCACTCTTCTGACTCCAGCGGGGATGATCAACACTGGGATTTACGTTGGCGTAAAAGCCATACTCATTGGGAGCTAAAGCATTCCACGTTGTATACGGCTCATCCCTCATGAACTTAATCCCAACTATCGACTTAATACTTTTAAAGCCGTATTTCCATGGCGTCACCAAGCGTATCGGGGCGCCGTTTTGATTAGGGAGGATTTTGCCGTAAAGACCAACTGCAGCCAGGGTAAGAGGATGCATTGCCTCGTCAATTCTCAACCCTTCTCTATAAGGCCACTCAATGCTGCTGAACAGTGAGCGCTGCCCCGGCATTTGCTCTGGTCTGACCACCGCCTCAAAAGCGACATACTTCGCATTAGAATTAGGCTCAAACTTTTTCAGAATAGTCGCCATGGGTATTCCCACCCAAGGAATCACCATAGACCATGCCTCGACACAGCGCAGACGATACACACGCTCTTCCAGCTGACTTTCTTTGACAAGGTCTTCAAGTTGATAGCTTCCGGGCTTTCCGCATTCGCCATCTACTTTGATAGACCATGGCTGAATATCCAACTGCTCCGCATATCTGGACGGATCAGTTTTATCAGTGCCAAACTCATAAAAGTTGTTGTAGCGAAGAATGTCTTCGTAGGGAGTTTGCTCCTCAGTAGTGCTGAAAGGCCCAGCTTTAATATTTTGAAACTGGGGGGCCACCAACTGTTCCCATGCTTGTCTTGAAGGAGTAACCGCCGCACTCGCAGAACTCGTGCAACCAATGAGTGACCCAGCAGCGGAGCTTGATACCGCCGCAACCGCCACGCCCCTCATAAAACTACGGCGTGACAGGTAGACTTTTTCGTCGGTTATCTCTGATGAGGGAATGTCTGAAGAGGTTTTGATGAGCATTGAAGCGGTCCTTCCAACAAGGTGTAACAACTAAATCATTAATTCACACCAAGGTTAGACCGCAGGGATCAGAAAAAATTCAACTGGCCTGCCGTTTCTTTTTTCTCCAGCGCTGCAGCGCCTGGAATGGTCCTGAAACGGTGTACAGCAAAAAACCACCCAACAACACTTGCGCAGGAGCCGTGGCAATGACCGCGTAGATTAATACAACGACCAGTATGGCGACAAAAGGCACTCGTCCCTTGAGGTCGAATTCCTTAAAGCTATAAAAGAGAATGTTGCTGACCATCAGCACGCCCGCGCCAGCGACAATCAGCACTGCGCCGTATGACAGCCAAATGGAATGCTCCAGTGTGTGCAACGTCCAAACCGTTCCTGCAACGACTGCCGCAGCAGAGGGGCTGGGCAAACCAACAAAATACTTTTTATCCACTGACCCTATTTGGGTATTAAATCTGGCCAATCGCAATGCTGCGCCGGCCACGTATATAAAAGCAGCGACCCAGCCGATCTTTCCAAGGTCAGACAATGTCCACGTGAAGGCCACTAGCGCAGGGGCCACACCAAAGGCCACCATATCAGCCAAACTGTCGTATTCGGCGCCGAACGCGCTTTGCGTGTTAGTCAGGCGCGCCACTCGCCCGTCCAAGCCATCGAGAATCATACAAATGAATATCGCAATAGCGGCATTCTCAAAGTTTCCATGCATTGCGGCGACAATAGCGTAAAAGCCTGAAAACAAGGATCCTGTAGTAAAAAGATTGGGCAACAGGTATACCCCTCTCCGCCGCACCTTGGCCCCACCAACAACTTCTTCTTCAACGACTTCAGCACCAGCAACGGTTTCATCTTTTTTGCGGGAAGCATCAGCCTTGATGTCAGCAAGCTCGACTTCTTTTTTAGAGTTTGAAGAGGTCATATATCACTCAATAATTTCCAATAGAGCAAACAACTATACATGAGAGCAGGATTAGACAACCAGCCCCAAAAAAAACGCGGCATACGCCGCGTTTTCAGGTCTGTGGCATTATCGCCGATTAGTTTTTGGACTTATCTACGATTTTATTCGACGCGATCCAAGGCATCATGCTACGCAGCTTTTCGCCCACTTGCTCGATAGGGTGAGCTGCGTTATTACGACGATAAGCGGTCATTGATGGGTAGTTATGAGCGCCTTCAGCGATGAACATTTTGGCGTATTCGCCATCCTGGATGCGTTTCAGCGCATTGCGCATAGCCGCTCTGGACTGATCATTGATAACCTCAGGACCAGTGACATACTCACCATATTCCGCATTGTTGGAAATGGAGTAGTTCATGTTGGCGATACCGCCTTCGTACATCAGGTCAACAATAAGCTTCAACTCATGCAGACACTCGAAGTACGCCATCTCTGGCGCATAACCTGCTTCAACCAGCGTTTCGAAACCAGCTTTCACCAACTCTACAGCGCCACCGCACAGCACAGCTTGCTCACCAAACAGGTCAGTTTCGGTTTCATCTTTGAAGGTAGTTTCGATGATACCGGTACGCCCCCCACCAACACCGCTCGCATAGGAAAGAGCCAAGTCTTTCGCTGAACCAGAAGCGTCCTGGAAAATAGCGATCAGATCAGGAATGCCGCCGCCTTTTACGAACTCAGAGCGAACTGTATGCCCTGGAGCCTTGGGGGCGATCATAATGACATCCAGATCTGCGCGCGGCACGATTTGGTTGTAATGAATACTGAAACCATGAGCAAACGCCAGCGTTGCGCCACTCTTAAGATTCGGCTCGATTTCTGACTTGTATAGTTTCGACTGGAACTCGTCTGGTGTCAGAATCATTACGACATCTGCGCCAGCGACAGCTTCCGCCACTTCCTTAACTGCAAGTCCTGCGTTTTCAGCTTTGGCCCAGGAACCGGAACCCTTACGTAAACCAACGCATACATCAACACCGGAGTCCTTCAGGTTATTAGCATGCGCATGACCTTGAGAGCCGTAGCCAATAACTGCAACTTTCTTGCCTTGGATGATGGAAAGGTCACAATCTTTATCGTAATAAACTTGCATTTTATTCACCTATTTCTGTGCGCGCTCGCGCCCTTACTCGTTAAACTGATAATGTTTTTTCACCGCGCGCAATACCGGAAACCCCGCTGCGCACGACTTCTAACACGCTGCTCTTCCCAATCGCCTGGATAAAAGCATCTAATTTGTCACTATCTCCGGTTAATTGAACGGTATAGACCGTACTGGACACGTCAACAATCTGTCCCCGGAAGATATCAGCCGTTCTCTTTATTTCGGCCCTTAATGCGCCACTCGCTTTCAGCTTGATCAACATCAGCTCGCGTTCAATATGGGCGCCTTCTGTCAGATCGACCACCTTCACGACTTCAACCAACTTGTTAAGTTGCTTGGTAATCTGCTCAATGACCCGATCGGAGCCAATTGTGGTGACAGTCAACCTGGAAAGTGTTGGGTCCTCTGTTGGAGCCACCGTCAGCGTTTCAATGTTGTAATTCCGTTGCGAAAACAGTCCTACCACTCGGGACAGCGCGCCAGGCTCATTCTCCAATAGCATTGATATGATTCGACGCATGCCGTTTACACCCTCTCCGTTTTGCTTAGCCACATGTCTTTCATTGCGCCACGCGCCACCTGCATCGGGTAAACGTGCTCATGAGGGTCAACATATATATCGACAAACACCAGACGGTCTTTCATTGCGAAAGCTTTTCTTAAACCTTCCTCTAGTTCTTCCGGCTTACGAATGGTAATCCCGACATGCCCATAAGCTTCCGCCAACGCCATGAAGTCCGGCAAAGACTCCATATAGGACTGTGAATGACGCGCCTCGTAATTCATGTCCTGCCACTGACGAACCATTCCCAAGGAGCGGTTGTTCAGGTTGATAATCTTTATCGGAAGATTGAACTGTTTGCAGGTTGAGAGCTCTTGAATATTCATTTGAATACTGCCCTCACCCGTCACGCACACGACCTCTTCTTCAGGAAAGCTCAGCTTGACGCCCATCGCCGCAGGCAAACCGAATCCCATGGTTCCCAGGCCGCCAGAGTTAATCCAGCGATTGGGTTTATTGAAGCGGTAATACTGCGCAGTAAACATCTGGTGCTGGCCAACGTCAGTGGTGACATAGGCATTGCCTCCCGTGATCTTGCACAGCATTTCAATTACCTGCTGCGGCTTGAGCATCTCGCTGTCGTCAGTGCGATAGCGTCCACCGTGGTAGGCGCGCCATTCATTAATCTGTTTCCACCATGACGATAGCGCTTCTTTATCTGGACGTGAGTTGTCCTCTTTCACAAACGCAATCATATCGCGCAATACGGAAACGGCTGGTCCGACAATAGGAACATCGACCTGAACGGTTTTTGAGATAGATGCTGGATCGATATCTACATGGATAATCTTGGCGCCAGGACAGAATTTTTCCGTCGCATTGGTGACGCGATCATCAAATCGCGCGCCGACAGCCACAATCAAGTCGCTATGGTGCATAGCCATGTTAGATTCATAGCTACCGTGCATTCCAAGCCAGCCAAGGCTATGCTTGTCATCCGCAGGAAATCCGCCAATGCCCATCAAAGTAGTGGTGACGGGAAAATTCAACTGGTGCGACAGATCAACCAACTCTTTTGAGGCATGCCCCAAAACGATACCACCGCCTGCATATATGATGGGGCGTTTCGCCGCCAACATCATATCTACAGCTTTTCTAATCTGCCCTGCATGCCCACGGGTAGGCGGACTGTATGAACGCATTTTCACCTTTTTGGGGTATACGTACTCGTACCTCTCGTTAGGCGTAGTCATATCCTTAGGAATATCGACTACAACCGGTCCAGGACGACCAGTAGAGGCCAGATAGAAGGCTTTTTTCAATACGACGGGGATTTCGCTAGGGTCTCTGACGCTCAGGTTATGCTTCACGACAGGACGAGAAACGCCCATCATGTCAGTCTCCTGAAAAGCATCTTCGCCAATAAGCGTGGAAGGAACCTGCCCGCACAACACCACCATAGGAATTGAATCCATGTAGGCGGTTGCAATGCCTGTCACAGTATTGGTGGCGCCAGGACCTGAAGTCACCAGAACAACGCCTGGCTTGCCTGTCGCCCGAGCATAACCATCCGCCATATGAGCGGCTGCTTGCTCATGTCTCACCAGGATATGCTTTACTTTATTTTGGCGAAACAGTGCGTCATATATATGAAGCACCGCACCGCCAGGATATCCGTATATGTATTCGATACCCTCGTCTTGCAGAAAGCGCACGATCATATCGGCGCCGGATAACATTTCTGCCGTCACGTCTTCCTCTCTTAATACGCGCAGAATGCGTCAGCGCGAATTAGGGCTGGTTGCTAATAACTTCCACTCAAATATAGACCCAAAAGGATACATATGGTGGACGCCGCCACACTAGCTGTTTATCGCGAGAGGTTATCTCTTGACTTGCTCACACATGCCTGTTGGGCATTTACTCAAAGACTGCTCCTGGTGTTAGGAGTCTGTGGTCTGCAGATATCGTGTGGTCATGATCGTTCGTAGCTTTGTTGGTTTTGCCGTAAAAGTTACGTCGATGTTCGAGCAATCGACAATTCTGACATCCCATCCGTCTCTGTCAATAGAAAATGCGCAATTCAAGGCTCCCGCGGCTTTACCAACGCTGCGCTTTCATCTATCTTTCCGGTATTATGTACTCTCTGTTGTTTATGAATTTCAGTGGCTTGGAGATCCTTGATTTTATGCGTACAGCCATCTTTTCTATTTTTCTGTTAAGTATCAGCTCTCTGTCCTTTGCCAGCGGCGTTTATAAGTGGACCGATGAGAATGGCGTTATTCACTATTCTGACAAAAAGCCAGATTTTAAAGCCAGTTCAGAGATTAATGTACAGACAGGCTCCCAAACAAAAGATAGACAATCTCTGCAAGACCAAGATCAAAAGCTAAATGACCAACAAGAATTGGAGCGCCTGCGAGAACAGCAAGCTAGTGAAAATGCTGTCGCAGCTGAAGAACAAAAAGAAATCTGCAAAACGCTTAAATCAAACTTAGAAACTTTGAATAATTCAGCGCGTATTCGCCAAAAGCAGGAAGATGGCACTGAGCGGTTTATGACCCCCGAAGAAATCTTACAACAACGTAAAGACACGCAGGCCCGTGTCGATAAGGAATGCGGAGGGCAATAAGCCCTCCTCACCCTCGCTGAATATCGAGCTATTTTCTACTGAACATCAGCTTACCATTTTTCACTTCCGCCCCAATCGTATCCCCACGCTGAAACTCACCATTAAGAATCGATTGTGCTAATGGGTTCTCTACTCGTTGCTGTATCGCCCGTTTCAGCGGGCGGGCTCCATAGATAGGGTCAAAGCCAACTTCCGCCAGCGTCGCCATAGCTTCGGCGCTCAGTTCAACTTTAAGGTCCTGCTCTTGCAAGCGGCGATTCAAGATTTCCAGCTGTATCAGGGCAATGCCGCGAATCTGTTCAGCGGTCAACGGATGGAAGACGACCACTTCGTCGATTCGGTTAATGAACTCTGGACGGAAATGCCTGCCAACCACTTCCAACACGGCATCTTTTATTTCGTCGTAGTTTTCATCCTGTCCGCCCATCGCCTGAATCAGGTCAGACCCCAGATTAGAAGTCATAACAATGACTGTATTGCGGAAGTCTACAGTACGCCCCTGTCCATCCGTCAGGCGACCATCTTCCAACACTTGCAGCAGAATATTGAATACGTCAAGATGCGCCTTTTCTACTTCATCCAAAAGCAATACAGAGTATGGCTTACGTCTGACGGCTTCAGTCAGGTACCCTCCCTCTTCATAGCCCACATAGCCAGGAGGAGCGCCAATTAATCTAGCGACGGAATGCTTCTCCATAAACTCCGACATATCGATGCGCACCATCGCTTCTTCAGTGTCAAACAAGAAGCTCGCCAGGGACTTGCAAAGCTCTGTTTTACCGACTCCTGTCGGCCCCAAAAACAGGAATGAACCGTTCGGGCGATTAGGATCGCTAAGGCCGGCTCTTGAGCGACGCACAGCATTGGCGACCGCAACGACAGCCTCGTCTTGCCCGATAACGCGCTGATGCAATGCTTCTTCCATGCGCAACAGTTTCTCACGCTCGCCCTCAAGCATTTTGGCGACAGGAATACCGGTCCATTTGGAGACTATTTCGGCAATTTCCTCTTCAGAAACCTTATTGCGTAGCAAGCGCATTTCCAGCATTTCGGCTTGGCTCGCCATATCCAGCTGCTTCTCCAGTTCAGGAATCCGCCCATATTGAAGCTCCGACATTCTAGTCAGGTCGCCCTGTCTGCGGGCATTTTCCAAGTCCACACGGGCTTGCTCCAGCTGGCTCTTGATTTGCTGCGTACCTTGTAGCGCCGCTTTCTCAGAGCTCCACACCTCTTCAAGATCCGCAAATTCCTTTTCCATCTCATCAATTTGCGTATTCAGCTCATCCACACTTTTTTTGGATGCGGCATCTTTCTCTTTTTTCAGTGCTTCTCGCTGCATCTTTAGCTGAATCAAGCGGCGCTCTAGTCGATCCAGCGGCTCGGGTTTGGAATCTATCTCCATCCGGATCTGACTGGCGGCTTCGTCGACCAAATCTATAGCTTTGTCAGGCAGCTGACGATCTGCAATGTAGCGATGCGACAACTTCGCCGCAGCGATAATGGCGCTGTCAGTGATTTCAACGCCATGGTGAACTTCGTAACGTTCCTTCAAACCTCTCAATATCGCAATGGTGTCCTCAACATTCGGTTCATCCACCAACACTTTTTGAAAGCGACGCTCCAAAGCGGCGTCCTTTTCAATGAACTCACGGTATTCATCCAATGTGGTGGCTCCGACACAATGCAGCTCGCCGCGGGCCAACGCAGGCTTTAACATATTGCCCGCATCCATCGCGCCCTCCGCCTTACCCGCGCCAACCATGGTATGGAGCTCATCAATGAATAAGATAATCTGCCCTTCTTGCTTCGCAAGCTCGTTAAGCACCCCCTTCAGGCGCTCCTCAAACTCGCCGCGGAATTTGGCCCCCGCTATCAAAGCCCCCATATCCAGAGCCAGTACACGCTTATTTTTCAGCCCTTCAGGGACTTCACCGTTCACGATACGTTGCGCAAGTCCTTCAACAATCGCGGTTTTACCCACGCCGGGCTCACCGATTAGAACAGGGTTATTTTTGCGGCGGCGCTGCAATACCTGGATCGTTCTGCGGATTTCATCGTCCCTGCCAATAACAGGGTCCAATTTGCCTTCCGTCGCACGGGCGGTAAGGTCGATAGTGAAGCGATCAAGCGCCTGACGGCTCTCTTCCGCACCTTGGTCTTGTACTTTTTCACCGCCACGCATAGTTTCTATCGCCCTCTCCAAACTTTGTTTATCAGCGCCGCACTCTTTTAGCAGCCTTCCTACGACACCCCGATCGTCTATCGCCGCCAGAAGCACCAACTCACTGGAAATAAACTGATCGCTACGTTTCTGCGCCAGCTTGTCCGCCAGATTCAACAGCCGCCCTAAGTCGTTGGATAAATGAACATCCGCGTCAGAGCCCTGGACTTGTGGCAGCTTATCCAGTTCCTGCGCCAACATGGATTTAAAGCGAACCACGTCAACACCGGCCTGCTGTAACAGCGGCGCCGTAGAGCCTCCAGACTGGTTCAACAGTGATTGAAACAGGTGTACAGGCTCTATGAAGTTATGATCTTTACCCAAGGCAAGCGACTGGGCTTCTGATATCGCCATCTGGAGACGGCTGGTGAATTTATCAAATCGCATCTGCATTACCCCAAAATTCCGATGTTATCCGCGTGCACTATGACGCAGTTTCAATTACCGAAAATGTGGGGCCATGCTCTGAAAGCTTCAAGGCTGTGCGCTAAGAAGAGAAAGAAAGTGAACTGGATATTGACCTATCTCAAGCCATAATCCTAAGAAGAAGAGTCGAGCCAAATAGTTGACGCCATGCGTCCCGTCACGCCATCTCTGCGATAGGAGAAAAACCTGCCTGAATCCGTATAGGTGCAATAGTCGCCGCCAAAGATTTGTGCAACTCCAAGTCTGTGCAACCTAAGCCGAGCCAGAGCGTATAAGTCCGCATGCCATTTACCAGCGTTAGACGATGAAGGGATAAAGCAAGTTGCAGACTCTGGTTCTTGCGCGACAAAAGCATCCATCACCTCCTGGCCGACTTCGAAAGCCGCCTGACTGATCGCAGGACCTAGCCAAACCAGCAATTCAGTCCGTTTACTAAAGCATTTGGCTGTATTTTCCAACACCCCAGCGGCCAGCCCCCGCCATCCCGCGTGAGCCGCAGCCACTGCAGAGCCGTCAGCAGCCGCGAATAGAACGGGAAGACAGTCCGCTGTCAGGATGCAACATGCCTGCTGCGACTGAACAGTAAACGCAGCATCCGCAGTAAGTGGCTGGGGAGACCCAATACCATTCAACACAGCCACATCGACGCCATGCACCTGCTCTAACCAATGAAAGCGGTCAGCAGGCAAGTTCGCATCCGCAGCTAGAAGACGCCTGTTAATCTCGACTGCATTTGCATCGTCCCCAACATGACCACCAAGGTTCATGCTGGCGAATTCCCGCTGACTGGCTCCGCCCGCTCTCGTCGTGACCAGCGCTCTGACATTGGCAGGAACTGGCCAATCAGGTTGAATCAACTGCAGTCCAGCGACATCCATCTATGCAGCATCCTCTTCTTCCATATCCAAGCGGTTTAGCAGGCTTTTCATGTCCTCGGGCAAGTCCACCTCCCAACTCAGCACCTCACCAGTTGTTGGGTGCGATAGCTCAAGCGCTTTCGCATGCAAGGCCTGCCTGCCAAAAGAATGTAGATATTCTATAGTTTCCGATGACAGTCCTTTCGGAAGGCGTGGGCGCCCCCCATACAGCGGGTCGCCTAATATAGCGTGGTTAACATGCGCCATATGCACTCGAATTTGATGCGTTCGCCCAGTCTCCAGCTTCAGCCTCAAATGGGTAAAGCCCCGCCAGCGTCGTATCAGCCTGTAATGAGTCACCGCGTCTTTCCCCCCACGGGTCACCGCCATCTTCTGGCGACTCTGCGGATGCCTGCCAATCGCAGCGTCAACCATCCCTCCGCCAGTTAACTCGCCGTATACCACAGCCTCATACTCCCTTCCCATTTCTCTTGCCTGCAGCTGCTCGACGAGAGAACTGTGCGCAACAAGCGTTTTCGCAATGACCATCAATCCTGTCGTATCTTTGTCCAGTCGATGCACAATGCCTGCGCGGGGAAGTTCCGCCAATGCGGGACAGTGATGTAAAACTGCGTTAACCACCGTTCCGTCGCTATGGCCCGCAGCAGGATGAACGACGAAGTCCGCTTGTTTATTAATAACCAGGAGGTGCTCGTCTTCGAAAACGATATCCAGCTCAATTGGCTGCGCTTCCCAGTCACCTTGCGCTTCCAATTCAACATCCAGCTCAATCTGGTCGCCTTCAATTACCTTTTCTTTAGGTTTAACCTGCTTTCCATTGACGCGCAGGGCTCCCTGCTTAATCCAACTCTGTATCCTAGACCTTGAATATTCAGGCATTAGCTCGCTTGCAGCCATATCCAACCGCTGCTCGCCAAGCTCAGCGGGAACAATCAATGACTGTTGTATGCGATGACTCATAAATTAAATCCGTCGGCTGTGGGGTGTTGTCAAAACTATGGTTGTGGAATAATGGCGCGCCAATATTCACGAAAGCCTTGCTGCGCAAGACTGCTCTATTCCATGAAATTAGTGAAGTTTAATTCAAATATGCATCGTATTCGCGCCCTTTTTGCCATGCTGGCCTTCCTTCTGCTGACAGCATGCGCCTCCGCCCCACCAAAAGTGTTGAGTGAAAAGGAATACTACGACAAGGCCAAATCCGCTTTGGACTCAGGCAACTTTTTGGAAGCAGCGCGCCACTTGGAAGACCTGGAGACTTACCATCCATTCGGGCGCTATGCAGAGCAAGCTCAGCTCGATTTGATATACGCCCACTATAATTCTCTGAATCCAGAAAGAGCGGAGTCTGCGGCGGAGCGGTTTATCCGCCTTCACCCTGAGAGCCCTCATGTAGATTATGCCTACTACATCAAAGGGTTGGCCGCCTATTATGCAGATTTGGGCTTAGGTCCAAGATTTCTCCCCATCGACGTTAATTCCCGTGATCCAGGGCGCGCGAAAGAGGCCTTCAGAGACTTCTCCACCCTTGTCACGAACTTCCCAGACAGCCCCTATGCGGCTGACGCGGAAAAGCGCATGCTGGCGATAAAAGAACGCTTGGCCCAGTATGAAATGCATGTCGCACGTTATTACATTCGTCGCCAGGCTTACGTTGCAGCAGTAGCCCGCACTCAATACGTCGTCGAGAATTATCCTGAGACGCCTGTCGTGCCGGAAGCGTTATCTTTAATGGTAGAGCTTTACAGGTATCTGGGTATGCAGCGTCACGCCGATGACGCCTTAGTGTTGCTCGCCACCAGTTATCCAGATTACAAATCTTTCGACGCCAACATGCGCTTCAATGGCTCTGAGTTCAAAGAAGAAGATCGCAACATCAGCAGCGTCTTCGATTTTGACTTTGGTCTTGGCGACTAAGCCCTGGTTCATATGTAGAAAAGGCCGCATCAGCGGCCTTTTCTGTTTTTGTCTCCAAGAAAACTAACTCATTCCCCCAGCTTCCAGCCAGAAGTTATCGGGTAACGACGATCCCGCCCAAACCCACGCATAGTGATTCTTGCTCCTACAGGAGCCTGACGACGCTTATATTCGTTGATGTCCACCAAACGCACCACTCGATAAACCGTCTCCTTATCAAAGCCTTTCGCAACAATACCGTCAGCGCTAATGTCATGCTCAACATATAAGGACAATATTTCATCCAGAATTTCGTAGGGAGGTAAGCTGTCTTCATCTTTCTGATCTGGAGCCAGCTCAGCCGATGGTGGGCGCGTGATAACCCTTTCCGGAATAACAGGAGACAACGTATTACGGTACCAGGCAAGGCGAAACACCATAGTTTTAAATACATCTTTCAGGACGTCATAGCCCCCCGCCATATCGCCATACAGCGTGGCATAGCCCACAGCCATTTCGCTTTTATTACCCGTGGTCAGCACCAGTGCGCCAGTCTTATTCGAAATTCCCATCAGAATAACGCCACGGATTCGCGCCTGGATGTTCTCTTCCGTCGTATCGCGACCCAAACCGGCAAACAAGGGGTTTAACGCTCCCATAAACTGATCATAGATAGGCTCAATGGGAACTACATCATACTGAACGCCCAGCGCCTTCGCTTCCGCTTCTGCGTCCTCCAGACTCATCTGGGAGGTGTAGCGGAAAGGCATCATCACCGCTCTCACTCTATCAGCGCCAATCGCATCAACAGCAACCGCCAAGGTAACGGCCGAGTCAATGCCGCCAGACAAACCAATCACGACTGATTTGAACCGGTTCTTATTTACATAATCCCTTACCCCGGTCACCAACGCTTTATAGATGCTCTCCTCCACCGTCATAGCGGGCGCAGAATCGGAGACCTGTCGGCTTTCGCCGTGAATGACGTCATTTAACTCAAGCAGAAAAATCCCTTCCTCAAATTGAGGGGCGCTGAAACAGACTCTTCCATGACGATCAACCGCGAACGAGCCGCCATCAAAAATAAGTTCATCCTGGCCGCCGATCATATTCACATACAGGATCGGGACGCTATTGGTCACTGCGCG
Source organism: Hahella sp. CR1 (assembly GCF_029813005.1). NCBI lineage: Bacteria > Pseudomonadati > Pseudomonadota > Gammaproteobacteria > Oceanospirillales > Hahellaceae > Hahella > Hahella sp. CR1. The sequence goes on along the minus strand of NZ_JAPELK010000009.1, from coordinate 272,479 downwards.
AGACTGAACAAGCGTGCGCCTTTGTTGGTGCTTAGCCATATCGTAGGGAGATGCATTGATATTGACGATAAAGTCAGCGCCTGCTGCAGCTGTCGCAGCGATAGGGGCTTCTTCCCACACATCTTCACAGATCGAAATGCCCAGATTGAAGCCTCGCCAGGGCAGAACCACAGTTTCAGAGCCCGGCTCAAAGTATCGTTTCTCGTCAAACACCTGATAATTTGGCAAACATTTCTTACGATACTTCGCCTTAATTTCGCCACCATCAATAAAGGCGGCGCAATTGAACAGCTTGCCCTGCTCCCTCCAAGGAAAGCCAATAACCAGAGCAACATCCTTCACCGAATCCAGAATCCGCTCCAAGGCTTTCTCGACTCTGACTTGCAAGCTAGCCCTCAGCAACAGATCTTCGGGCGGATAGCCGGTCAAAGTTAACTCAGGAAATATCACCAAGTCGGCGCTATATTTTGTCTTCGCCGTCTCAACGGCCTCTATGACTTTATCTACGTTGCCGGGTATATCCCCGACCAAACAGTCGATCTGTGCGAAAGCGACTTTAAGCTGCGTCATTCTGGTTACCATCTGTCACACAAACATTGGGAAAGTTTGCATTATACTGTTTTCATTAAAATTCTGAGCACTATACCGAAATAATTCCAATGCCGGACACTTCTCCGTCAACATCGAATTAAATAGACAGCTCACTTCTTCAAGGATAGTTTTGTTGCAGGCTTCGCGCATGTCTGATTTAAGCACCGATGTAGAACAAACCACCAACCGGCTATTCCGGGTTTATAACCACTATCGGGTGACGGTGGGCATCATTCTGGTGAGCGCCTTATATCTACAAAACCCATCCAGCGTCAGCCAATACCTATCGCCGTTTTACTTTGAAGTCTCTGTCATATGCTATCTGGCGATTCACGTATTTACGGGCTTTTTACTCTTAGCAGGGTTCCGTCCCGAAATACGGCACGCCATGGTGTCGGTTGTTTTAGAACTACTCTTGATCTCAGCAATGCTCTTATTCGGGACCGGCGTTTCAAGCGGCCTGGGAAATATGGTGGTCATCAGCGTCGCCGCCGGCAATATAATTTTACGAGGACAGTTAGGGACGCTGCTGGCGGCCATAGCCAGTCTGGGCGTTGTCTCCCAGGAAATATACCGAATGGTCGCACAATACAGTGACGTAGATAACGTTTTCCGAGCTGGCATTCTAGGTGTCGTGTACTTCGCCACCGCATTGCTCGTTAAAAACCTGTCGATACGCATCGCAACCACTGAAAACCTTGCGCGTAAGCGTGCGCAAAACATTCTGGAGCTTGAGCGCCTCAACCATCAGATCATACAAAGAATGTTAACCGGCATTATCGTCGCGGATGAGAACGGCGGCGTAAGAATGGCCAATCAGGCCGCACAGAGTTTGCTTAACGTCGATGAAACACATGAGTTAACCTCGTTACCCGAGGACTTGCTACTCCGATTACAGGAATGGCAGGAAGATCCAAGCAAGAAAACGACTCCTTTTCGAGGTTCGGCGATCAGAGCGCCAATACAGGCCAATTTCGCAATTTTGCAAAAAGAAGAAGGTCAGGACATCCTCATTTTCCTCGAAGATACAGGCAAAATCGCGCAACAGGCTCAGCAACTCAAATTAGCCTCACTGGGCAGACTCACTGCGGGTATAGCTCATGAAATCAGGAATCCGCTAGGCGCTGCCAGCCACGCCGCACAGTTGTTATTGGAGTCACAGGAGTTAACGCCTCCCGACAAACAAATGGCGGAGATAATTTTGCGACACGCCACCCGCATGAATGGCATCATCGAGAACGTATTAAGCCTGTCACGCAGGAAAATCAGCTCACCACAAATGCTCACTCTGATTCCCTGGCTCACGGACTTTGTGTGCGACTACACCGCCGCCGGCACACGAGACGCAGAAATTGAAATACTACCCTTAAAAGACGACATCCATGGCCGCTTTGACCCCAATCACCTCAATCAGATCCTCAATAATCTCGTGGGCAACGGCTTGCGCTACAGCAAGCTGGAAAGCGCGCGTTCCTGGGTTAAGCTAGTCGTGGGTGAAATTGAAGAGACAGGGCAAGCTTTTATTGACGTAATAGATATTGGTCCGGGCATCAATGAGGAGCAATTAAATCATCTATTTGAGCCTTTTTTCACAACTGACCCCAAAGGGACAGGCTTGGGTTTATACTTATCCAAAGAGCTATGTGAAGCTAATCAAGCGCAATTAGACTATCTCACAAGACAGGAAGGGGGCGGCTGCTTCCGCATCACCTTTCCCCATCCGAAACGAGCTATATAGAACAATCAGTTATGATAAAGAAAGTACTCATCGTTGACGACGAACCCGATATTCGCGCGTTACTGGAAATCACTTTAAGCCGCATGCAAATAGAAACACGGGCGGCTGAAAATATTACGCAAGCCAAGCAATTATTGAGCGAAGAGAGCTTCAGTCTCGTACTGACCGATATGAATATGCCGGATGGCAATGGCATCGACCTTGTCGCCCACATCCAAAAGCAGTCGTCCAATACGCCTGTAGCAGTGATTACAGCTTATGGCAGTATAGATACGGCCATTTCCGCACTAAAAGCCGGCGCCTTTGATTTTGTCTCTAAACCTGTAGATCTTGCTCGTCTGCGCGAGCTGGTTAACAGTGCATTAAAACTTCCAAAAAGTGACACCCCAAAAGCAGCCCCTCAAGTAACCCAACTGCTCGGCGAATCATCCACCATGGATAAACTTCGCGGACAAATCAGAAAGCTCGCACGCAGCCAGGCGCCGATTTATATCAGCGGCGAGTCGGGTAGCGGAAAGGAAATGGTGGCCAAATCGATCCATGAGCAAGGGCCGCGAAGCGAAGGACCCTTTGTGCCAGTCAACTGTGGCGCTATACCCAGCGAGTTAATGGAAAGTGAATTTTTCGGTCATAAGAAAGGGGCATTTACTGGTGCAGTTGAAAATAAAGTAGGGTTATTCCAAGCTGCGAATGGCGGGACGCTTTTTCTTGATGAAGTTGCTGACTTGCCTTTAACCATGCAAGTAAAACTACTGCGAGCGATTCAGGAAAAAGCTGTTCGTCCTGTTGGCGAACAAAAGGAGATTCCTATCGATGTACGCATATTGTCCGCTACTCATAAAGATTTGCACAATGAAGTAGATGAAGGCCGGTTCCGCCAAGACCTTTTTTATCGAATAAATGTCATCGAGCTGAGAGTCCCGAGCTTGCGTCAGCGAAAAGAAGACATTCCGCTTCTCGCCAATCATTTTCTAAAACAACTAGCGGATGAATGCGAAATTCCTGACGCCTCAATTAGCAAAGCGGCGATGCAGAAACTGGAGGCTTATTACTTTCCAGGTAACGTTCGCGAACTCGAAAATATTATGGAGCGCGCCTTTACCCTGTGCGAAGACGATGTCATTAACGAAGAGGACATCCATCTGCCTAAAACAGATACGGAAGGCTCCTCAACAGACGCCATGGAGCTGGATGTGCCGGAGTTCGATGAGAACAAAGTCAACCTTGAACACTTTCTCGAAAACATTGAAAAGCAAGCTATTGAGAAAGCGCTTGAAGAAACACGATGGAATAAAACAGCTGCCGCCAAAAAACTGGGCATCAGCTTTCGCGCCCTACGCTACCGCCTGAAGAAACTGGGGATGGAGTGATCCATCTCCCACGCTATAACTAACCGGGCAAAATCCAGCCTCACTGATCAAACACTAGCCAAAGGCTCAAAAATCTGCATAATACGCCTTCCGATTGGAATCGGTTTAACCACACAGAAGGAACTGAATTATGCACCGCAAGGGATTTACCCTCATTGAGCTTTTGGCTGTTATAGCTATCCTAACTATCACCGTAGGCTTTGGTTACCCTCAGTTAGCTCACTTTATACAGAAGATAAAGGCAAACTCAGCTACCAATGAGCTGCTAAGTCTAATTAACTTCACTCGTATCCAAGCCGTCACGGGTGGAAAACAAATTACTTTATGCCCCTCATCCGATGGAAACACATGCTCCAATAACTGGAATAATACTCTATATGTATTTTCTGACTCTAACTGGAATAAGAAAATTGATAAAGATGAGACCACTTACCGTGTTTTGGAGAGAAACTCGAACTACCAACTAGTTTGGAGGGGTTGGGGCGGTCAATATTATTTACGCTATCAACCAGATGGAACCACTTATCGCCAGAATGGCACATTCACACTCTGTACAGAACATAAAGAATATATTCGAGCAATAATAATTAATCGCGGCGGCAGACCTCTTGTTGCAAGAGATTCCAACAATGACGGGATAGTTGAGTTGCCCGATAATAAATCTCCGGTGTGTTCTTAGCAACACCCAAGGGTATGTCCGCCTTGTATGCGGACATACCCAACTCAATAGTCAGTTTAGCAAGAATTTTCCCAACACCATTCTCCCGCCTCGACCTCGTCAGGTGAGGCGCCTAGTCCGCCGACAACGCCACCTGCAGTATTGTTCCGATCCCAACCCCGAGAGCCCGTTGACTTCAAGACCAATATTCCATCACCAGCCTGACCATTCACAGGCTCAGCAGCCAATACATAACCAGTTGCATTTGCAGAGACAATTTTTAAATTATAAAAAGTCTGCGAGCCATCTATAGGCGACTTATTCGGAAATATCCATGGGGCCCCTGTATCCTTAGGGGCTCCACTTGTTCCTGCCGCGCCAACATAGGACGCAGAGTCCGTATAATGTCGCTCCATTGCCTGAGCAAAACCTTGGAGAGCGGCTTGCGCGTCTCTCCTCCGGCTTTTTTCGATCGAGTCCTGATACGCTGGGTATGCAAAAGCTGCAATAATTCCAATGACAGCAATAACTATCATAAGCTCGATCAGAGTGAATCCCTTATTTGCTTTCATAGTTAAATCTCTTTAGTCACGGAAATATTGTTCCCAGAATAAACGGCCTTCTTTAGGGCCAGCTCCTAAATCCACTTTTCGATCCTCTATTACTCCCTTAGTTCCGGGTGTGTATTGAATATCTCCAAGGATACCGGACTTAGAAGGCAACCCTTCCACGTACCTTTCTCCAACTTTACCTAAATCTGAAGAGTCAATCTTGCCATCGCCATTGGCGTCATAGACCGGAAACGTAGGCGCTTTCCCAGAATCATAATCAATTGACATTAACCAGCCAGTTCCCCCAAAAGAGCAATCCGTGCTTGACGGAATAATACTATTGAAGAATAGAACCTGACGTCTTAGTAATGGCTCTGAAACAACTCTCTCTCCAATTGGGCTTGCAGAAGAGGAGTCTTTAAGATCCATGTACCACCCATAATCTGGCGTAGCCCCGCTATAGTTCACATCCGCCCCTGTAATTTCACGCTGGTTTCCTGCAGTCGTTAAAGTTCTTGACTTCAGATTGCTACGACTGATCTTCGATTTCCCTGAGTCCCAGACCGCATAAAAGCTCTGTTCACGAGTAGAGTTTAGATCCGATGGTTGAAGGAATTGCCCTGTTCCAAACAAGACCAACGCGTTCGGCCTATTTGCATCGACGGTAGTTACGTTACGGTTCACCGATAACAGTGGGGCGCTAGTAATCGCTTGCTCTTCGTTGGCTGCATTCTTAGCCGTGAATAGAGGATCGCTATAAGCTAATTTCCAATTTTTTTCGCTAGCATCCGTTACATCAAATACCCACATATTTCCGCGTAAGTCGCCAGCATAAATTCTATCAACCACTTTGTCCCCATCGACATCGACCGCTCGTGGAGTAGACAATCCGTTAGAGTCCAATGTGTTATCAGTCTCTATCTTTACGTAGTCTCCCGCGCTCCAAGTGCCATCCACACCTTCTTCAATAAATACAATAAAAAGCTTTGCCTTTTCAGCATCACTATTATAACCATTACCAAATATAGCCGCCCACTTTCCGTTTTGCATCATAGCAATAGTAGGCGTGCTATATGTGTACCCAAGGTCCGCGTCATCCTTGTTGGTGAACTCCCAGAGCACGATATCGCTAGCATTATTTGCGTTTGAATATTTAGAAGGATCAGTTACATCTAAAGCAAAATACCCTCTCCCTCCAGCTCGAAGTCCACCTATTAGTACAGTACGCCAGTCTCTACTAGCGCTTGATACAGGCGAAGTTGAATCAATAAATATATCGTTTACTGCTGGAGTTAAATCAACATAAAACTTATGAACATAATCCTGACTCGCCAAATAATGTAGTCCGGCTGTTCCCGATGTAGAAGCTATCGCCTCGGGAATATACGCAAAAACTTCTTTTCCTTTATTTGTATTTGTTAGTGAAGCATTAAACCCGTGCAGCATCCCATCATTTGCACCTACGTATAGAACCTCATCTCTCTTAGTACTGGATTTAAAGCTTGAATACTTCTTGTCCACAGTTCCAAACTTAGTATTAGCAACTCCGGTATTATCGGGCCAATCCATTTGAGGAACACCAACGTAAACGGGGGTAGAGTTTACCAGATCCCCCAACTTACCACTTCTTGAACGATACTTATTAGTCGCCGCGCCTTTATTGGCATCATCGCCTCTTATATAGTTTAAAAGAGACTGCGCATCATCTGCATCATTTGTAGAGTTCCCATCGCCATCTATATCAACGCCCATATATAAATCAGCTTTCATAGTGTCGCTTAGATCAGCAAAGGTCTTAAACGCTACTCCATCGCGCACTCCGGCATTACCATTAAAAGAAAAAATGTTACGTGCGGAAGCTGTTGTAGAGTTTAAGAGGGCGCCAGCTTCCCATGCCACTTTTAGCGAAACATTCCCATCTGCATCAGTTTCTGTTTCAAAAGAACCATCTCCATTTAAAGGATATGCTTGTAGCAAGCCAGTCCAGGTTCCTGTTGTAAACTTCGCCTGAAAAACTGCACTATCTGAGCTTAATTGACTAGAGTTGAAAGCAACAGAGCCAACTGCAGCTTCCTCAGATTTGACTGTCTTGATAATGTCCTCAAAATCTTCCGCAAGCTCTGAGCTATTCAGTGCATTATAAGGGGTGCCATTATTGCTTGCCTTTGCGGCGTCAGCCATTAATTGATCACCAGCCAGACCAGTTTCAGCGAACCCTATTAAGAACGTGCGGATATTGTTCTTAGTCTGCTTTTCTTTAACCGAAGCGTCCTCTGATAAATCTGTACGAAAGTCAATGTCATATAAGGCTAGAATGACGTCATCCATGTAGTCGGAACCGTTTGGATCATATGTATAGCCGGTTGTACTTTTTTTGTCTCGATCGCTACTCCCTGTACCCGATCCATTACACCCATTAGCTGGGGTACAGTCTCCATCATAGTCACGGAGGTATGAAGAAACATCGTTATAGTCATTGGTAGGCTGACCGTCAGTCAGTGCCATTATGTAGTTTGACTGACACCAACCTTGAACAACATTCGATGGAGCCTTTAAACCGGATGCGAAGCTCGGCTGATCTGGAAATACGGAGGTAAGAGCGACCTCTTTCTCCTTTCCTGTAACACCGGGATGTATCGTTATATTAGTATTCTTGGTGCCATATGAAAAATAACGGCCGAGCTCCTGAAACGCTTCCGCTAACGGAGTCGAACCACCTGCACTTATAGAATCTATACCACTGATCAAGTTTGACTTATTTGATTTTATGTCGCCGATATTGGTAAGAATAGATGCTCCTGCACTTCCATCAAATTTGGCCAAGCCAACGCGTATATCTTCCATAGAGTTAACGAGTGCTTTTGCAGCCTCCTGCATCACTTCAACTCGCCTTTTCGCAGATGGCTTTTTCCTTTGCACATTAGAGCCAACACGAAAGCGGTCAGGGTTTCCACTTCCGTCAGAAAAATACCAGTTCAAATACTGACCGCTATACCGTCCGTACCCATAAGTTCCGCTAGCCCAATACCAATTTGAGTTAGAGTAGTCCGCGTACAATTCCGCCGAGTAGGTCTTCGAGTTATCGAAGCAATATTCTCCACTACCAGTACCAAACGTATAACGATTACCGCTTATATAGATACCAGCCTCGCCGTTTGATCTGTCTATTATAACGTCAATGTAGTATTCGTCACCTATTCGATGTCCTCTTGTGCAGTTATAGCTAAAGCTAGCTGCATCAAAAGGCGCATCCATTACAACATTCTGCATCGATCCTGAGCTGTCAAGCAGCATCATAAGATTAGGATTTAGCCGAGAAGATACAACTAGCGGATTATCTGGCAAACCCAATTTGGTCGCAAATGAAGCACTTGGTGCGACAAGCAAAAATCCCAAGGCGCTATACAGAAGTCTATTTAAATATTTATTACACATTACAACATCTCCTCATTGCCTGTTATATGCGCTTACCAAAAAGAGCCGTTAGAATTCTCTCAGAATTCCCACTTTTTCCCAAAGAGCGGGAAACAACTTTAAATGCATCAACCTCCCCCTCTCCAGTGGTTTGTCCATAGTTATACAAATTCATCGATCCATTATCATCATCTTCCGTTTTAATACGCCCCATATACTCAATGTAATATTGCGCCACCTTACCTTCTATTGATGTAGCAGCAGTCTTCAGTTTGGTAGAGTCGGACCAAACACTTTCAGACCATGCATCTACCGGCCCAGTACCCAAGCTATACAACCCACCAGTACCAGTTTCGTTGTAATCAGAAAGATTATTTACATCATTTTGAATGAATACTTGCGCATCAAGTACGCCTGCTTCAGCAATCTGAAGCGCAATATGCCCATCTCTGACTGCAGCCGTCATCTTTTCCTGCATTACAACAGAGCGCCCTCCTTGCAATGCGATGACCGTCAACACTATCAATATAATAAGACTAACGATCAAAGCAGCACCTGATTGCCTTCTATAAACACTCATCATAACTGCCTCCTACAAAGTCCTATTTCTTACATTAGCGGTTGCCGAGAACACTTTAGTCACCTTATCCCCGTCAATGCCTTCATCATTTTCAACGGTTAGAACAAATCGGACCGATATAACTTTATCCATTGTCGCGTCACCGGCTGCATCAGTATACGTATCAACGACTTTATCCATAAAATGTTCAACATGTGACAAGTAATTTGAGTCAACGCCATACTTAAACTGAAGATCTGTTACATTCCTGACAATTTCACTCGCCCTTCCATCTACAGATCGATATAGAGAATTTGAGCCTGCACTGTTCTTACCCACAAAATATGACTTTGTTACCGGCACTAGAATTTGCGCAGTAGAGTCATATGTATGAGACATATCTTTAATTGAATTATCAATTGCATTAGGTGCATCTGAATTTGATATAGATCCGGTATTATGCACCAAGCTACCACTATCTTTTGTATTTGTAGCCGTATTGGAAAAAAGGTCTCCACCATTACAGTCAGTTATAAGAACAATTTGCCCAATATCTATTTTATTTCCTTTATTAAGATGAATTGTTGCTGCGTTTGGAGTCATGTAGGGAGGAACAATTCGTGTACTTGATAGCGAGTGCGCCCCTTTTAAGGTTAACGTATCGGTACCAGCTACAACCTCGATTGAGTTAATTGTAGTGCCGGCAGCGACATTATCTTTTCCTGATACCCCATGAGATTCAAAGGGATTATTTGGAGCGAAATTTGCGTAATCTTTATCTGACTTATCGAGATGGTCTCTAATTTTTGTTAAATCACGCATACACCCCCAGCTATCCGCCATTCGGATATCTCTCGCCATCATTTCAGTAGCGATACGGCCGCTTTCCTGGACTCGTGCAAACGCAGTCTGCAACTTTGAACTTGCCAGGTTTCCATCGAAGATTTGAAGAACACCCAGCATTATCATTAGCCCCAACGCTAACGCAATCATGAGTTCAACGAGAGATAAGCCTTTTTGTTGAGTTTGAAAACTATAACTCATCTGTCGCCCCCTATATCGATACATCTAAAGTCAGTGACTGTTTTTCTACACTACCGCCACTGCCTCCTTTAACTTGCTCGTTCCACTCTATTTTTATTTCGTACTTATCACCATTTTTGGAGACACTACCATTACCTTCAGGCAGGTTATCAATCAGCTCATTCCATTCATATGCGTCCAGCTTGGCAATATCTGATGCACTGCAAGACGATGAGCACGATGGTTTTGTCCCAGGTCCAGTAATTGACTGATAAGTGGTCAGCCCCGTCTTATTCGATCGCATACGTTCCGCCATATCATATGCATAAAAAGTAGCGAGCGTTCTGAACTGGCTATTGTTTACATTCTTAAGGCTTAACATTTGCATTGACGCCAGTCCTAATAAACCAATCGCGGTTATTAATAGAGTCACAAGGATTTCTATCATAGAAAAGCCTTTTTGCTTGTTCGCTTCTTTAACCATATTGTTACGCACAGTTAAGCTTCTCATTTACTATTACTCCTGACGGCAATATAGTGATGCGGCGCCCCTCTTCTCCCGTCCTGTCATCGCAAATGTCGATGGTGACATTTGCACTTTTATCGACTTCGCCAGTACCCGAAAAAACAAAGCTTGTTGCGCTTCCTGACACTGTTACAGTATTTTCCCCGGCTATGCTGTCCCACAGCCTGAGCTCTTCTCCTGCATCCCATGTATCGTTGTTACTAATATATACGACTAGTCCTCCGCTCCATGATGCGCCATCCCGCCGACCAAGCCGGACATTATTCCCTCTTTTCACGGCTTCAACTCTGGCAAAGTTAAGCGCAGAGACAATTTCATTAGTGTTTGAGGTTAAACGATGATTTCTTATCATTTCCTGAAAAGAAGGCACCCCAAACGCCAAAACCATTCCGGTGATGATCACCACCAGCATCAATTCAATTAACGTAAAACCTTTCTGCTTCATAGATTCTCATCCTTTTTAAGCACCTTAAAAATAATTTAGATGAATAGCATAGTCATGCGCCGCACGATAAACGGAGCATTTGCGGGATAAACGGTCTCAATGGGAGGGGAAGTGTGAACTGGAGCACAGGACAATGCTGCGCTCCAGTTTGATCATGATTCGTTAACGGCGGGAATTCTTAGCTCTTTAGGCATCGAGAAAACGATGTTTTCTTCGCGCCCAGCGATTTCAGCCGGAGCTTCGCCGCCAAGTTCTCTTAGCCTTTGCACGACTTGTTGCACCAATACTTCCGGCGCGGAGGCGCCCGCAGTGACGCCGACGCTGGCGGCGCCAGCGAACCAATCTGGTTGGATCTCATGGGCGCCATCAATGAGGTATGCAGGGGTTTGCATACGTTCAGCCAATTCCCGCAAGCGGTTGGAGTTTGAGCTGTTTACTGAACCGACCACCAACAACACATCGCATGTGGCCGCCAGCTCTTTGACTGCATCCTGGCGATTTTGCGTCGCGTAGCAAATATCATCTTTACGCGGACCTTTGATTTCAGGGAATTTTTGGCGTAACGCGTCGATTACCCGAGCGGTATCATCCACAGACAGGGTTGTTTGGGTGACATAGGCGAGATTACCGGGATCATTAACAATAAGTTTGCCAGCATCCTCTTCATCCTCTACCAAGTAGATGGCGCCGCCATTAGCGCTGTCGTACTGCCCCATCGTACCTTCCACCTCAGGGTGTCCTGCATGACCAATCAGGATGCATTCCCGACCATCTCTGGAATAACGCATCACTTCCATATGAACCTTGGTGACTAGTGGGCAGGTAGCGTCGAAAACCTTCAGCCCTCTGGCGTCGGCTTCCTGGCGCACTTCCTGAGAAACACCGTGGGCGCTGAAAATGACCAATGCGCCATCAGGAACTTCATCAAGTTCATCTACAAATACGGCGCCTCTTGTTCTGAGCCCTTCCACCACAAAGCGATTGTGCACCACTTCATGGCGAACATATATCGGAGCGCCAAAGACGTCTAAAGCCCGGTTCACGATCTCAATCGCGCGGTCTACTCCTGCACAAAACCCCCGAGGATTCGCCAGCTTAATTTTCATGACTACCCTCCTGTTCGCCACTCTGCGCTTCTTTCACCGCCAGAACCTCTACGTCAAAGTCCAGCGTATGCCCTGCGAGCGGATGATTGAAGTCAACGGTCACCATACCGCTTTCGATCTGCTTAATCACGCCGGGTAATTCCGCTTTGGCGGCGTCAGCGAATGACATCACCATCCCCACTTCCAAACTTTCCTTATCGGGAAAGCTGTCTAACGGAAATTCCTGAACATTATTAGGATTAGGCATGCCAAATCCTTTCTCAGGCAAAACAGAAAAGCTCTTGCGCTCTCCAGCTCGCATTCCTCTTAGCAACTCTTCAAAGCCTGCGGGAAGCGCGCCGTCGCCGTACTCAAATTCGCCCGGCTTACCAGAAAAAGTTGAATCAACAATTTCTCCACTCTCTAAACGCAGCTCAAAATGCAGAGTGATAAGCGTTCCGGCGCCGACAAACATTTCAGTCATTGCATCATCTCGTTAATTACTTATCTTCCGTCGCACCGGAAGGATTACGGAATACATCAATCGCAATCATAAAAGCGCCAATAGTTATCGCGGTATCGGCAAGATTAAACGCGGGAAAGTTATATCCGCCATAGAAAAAGTGCAGAAAGTCAACGACATAGCCGAGCACAGCCCGGTCATATAGGTTGCCTAGCGCCCCCCCGAGAACCAAACTGAGCGCGCAGGCCATCCAGCGCTCCTCACGGCTCAGCCGCACCAGCCATAACGCTAACACAGCACTCACAACAGCCGCGAGAATGATAAAGAACCAGCGCTGCCAGCCTGACGCGTCAGCCAGAAAGCTGAACGCTGCGCCGGTATTATGCAGCAGCGTAAAGCTGAAGAAAGGTGCGACAGGCACAGACTCACCCAGAACCATATTGGCGCTCACATACCACTTGGTTCCCAGATCAAGGACAATAACCGCCAAAGTCAGCCACAACCAACGCAGCATTGCCGGATTCACTTTTTGCATCTCGCCTCCGCCTTGACTGACTTCACTGGCCCGCACATCCATTAGGCATATTTCCTTTCTTCTCCTGAGCCATCGATATTTTCGATACAGCGTCCACACAGATCTTCGTGAGATGCGTGCGCGCCAACATCTTCGCGATGATGCCAGCAGCGGCCACATTTCTTGTGTTCGGAACTCTTGATGCCCACACGCAAACCTTCTGTTTCCGTAGCGACAGAATTGGCTTCAGACGCATCTTCCACACCGAAAACAGATGCTCCGGAAGTAATGAATACAAAGCGCAGCTCTTCACCCAGAGCGCTCAGGTCACGCTGCATTTCAGGAGTAGCAAACAGGGACACTTCCGTTGTCAGTGAACCTTTCACTTTGCCTGCATTCCGCGCTTCTTCAAGCGCTTTGTTGACAGATGTTCTGACCCTCAGCAGACGGCTCCAATACTCGCGCCCCATTTCAGAGCCTTCGGCCAGAGGCTGTAAACCTTCATAGAAAGTTTCAAGGAAGATACTTTCTGAGCGCTTCCCAGGAATATATGACCAAATTTCTTCTGCAGTGAAACTCAGGACAGGCGCAATCCAACGCACTAACGCCTCAATGACATGATATTGCGCGGTTTGCGCTGATCGACAGCCACGGCTGTCCAGCTTCATGGTGTATTGACGGTCCTTGATGACGTCAAGATAGAAGCTGCCGAGCTCCACAGAACAGAAGTTATGCACTTTCTGATATACCTGAACGAAGTTGTACTGCTCGTAAGCCTTCTTCAGTTCCTCCTGCAGCAACCAGGCGCGGTCGACAATCCAGCGATCTAACGCCAACAGATCATCCATCGCCACCATGTCTTTGACCGGATCAAAATCGTTGATATTCGCCAGCAGGAAGCGAGAAGTATTACGAATTCGCCGATAAGAGTCCGCCGTACGCTCCAAGATATTCTTCGACAACACCATCTCAGCGCTGTAATCCGTCGCCGCAACCCACAGCCGTAGAATATCTGCGCCAAGCTTGTTCATGACTTCCTGGGGCTCAATGCCGTTCCCCAAGGACTTGGACATCTTGTGACCTTTTTCATCCACAGTGAAGCCATGGGTGAGCACCTGCCGATACGGAGCTTTGCCTTTAATCGCCACAGCAGTCTTCAAAGAAGATTGGAACCAGCCTCTATGCTGGTCAGATCCTTCCAGGTACAGGTCCGCAGGGAACTGCCCCAACTCTTCCCGCTGCTCCAGCACAGAACTATGTGTGACGCCAGAGTCAAACCAAACATCCAAGGTATCCGTGACTTTCTCATAGCTTTGCGCATCTGCGCCCAGCAATTCTTCCGTATTGATATCCCACCAAGCGTCAATGCCTGTTTTTTCAACCTGTTTGGCGACTTCTTCCACCAAGCGAGCAGTATCCGGGTGCAGTTCCTGGGTTTCTTTGTGAACAAAGAAAGTGATGGGGACACCCCATGTACGTTGGCGAGAGATACACCAGTCCGGGCTCTGCTCAATCATCGCCTCAATGCGGTTTTGTCCCCAGGATGGAACCCAACGCACCTGCTTGATTTCCGCCAAAGCCTGATCACGCAACCCTTGTTTATCCATACTGATAAACCACTGTGGCGTGGCGCGGTAGATCAACGGCGTCTTGGTTCTCCAGCAATGCGCATAGCTATGAGTAATTTTTCCGTGGCTTAACAGGCACCCACGTTCTTTCAATACTTCAATTACATGGTCATCGACCTTGTAGACATGCTCCCCTGCGAATAGCTCAACGTTATCCCGGTACACGCCACGGTCGTCCAGCGGATTGATAGTTTCAATGCCGTATTTGTTACAGACAGCAAAGTCTTCCATACCGTGATCAGGAGCAGTATGGACAACGCCAGTACCTGCATCCAAAGTGACATGATCTCCCAACAACGCAGGAATGCTGCGGCTATAGAAGGGATGATGGAAAGTTTTACCTTCAAGGTCCTGACCAGTGCAACGCCCTACGACCTGATAATTTTCAACACCGCAGCGAGACATCACAGACTCAAGCATTTTTTCCGCTACGATCCAACGTTGCAGACGTCCATCCACGCTGCATTGCGTCAGCGCGTATTCAATCTCCGCCCCTAATGATACCGCCAAAGAAGCAGGCAAAGTCCAAGGGGTAGTCGTCCAGATAACAATGGAAACATCCCCTTCGCCAGATGCGTCAGCAAACGCACTCAGTACGTCTTGCTCATTTTCGGCGGGATAGCTGACATCGATGGAGTTAGACGTCTTGTCTTTGTATTCAACCTCTGCTTCCGCTAAGGCGGAGCCGCCAACAACACTCCAGTAGACCGGCTTATATCCTTTCTGAAGGTGCCCGCTCGTCGCGATCTTGCCCAACGCTCGGATAATGTCCGCTTCGGTTTTGAAATCTAGAGTCAGATAGGGCTTGAACCAGTCGCCGAAGACGCCCAGGCGAATAAAATCTTCGCGCTGCTTGGCCACCTGTTCCAGAGCATACTCACGACATTTCTGCCTGAATTCTTTATAGCCGACCTTGTCGCCAGCGCGGCCAATCATAGTTTCGACTTTGTGCTCAATAGGCAGGCCGTGGCAGTCCCAGCCAGGTACATAGGGCGCATCGTAACCCGCCACGCTCTTTGACTTGACGATGATGTCCTTCAGGATTTTGTTAACCGCATGCCCCAAGTGAATATTGCCGTTGGCGTAAGGAGGGCCATCGTGCAGTATGAACTTTTCACGCCCCTTAAACTCCGTTCTAATCTTCTCGTAGAGCTCAATATCTCCCCAGCGCTTCAGCATATCCGGCTCGCGTTGAGGGAGATTGCCACGCATGGGGAAATCGGTCTGAGGAAGATTAAGGGTGTGCTTATAGTCGCTCATAATTTACCTAATATGCCAAAGTCAGGATTTTGCGCCTGCCATCCACTTACATTTTACTGTTTTCACTTGAAAGTCATCTTACGGCGATCAATTCAATTGCTGCGACCGCCCTACAGCAGGCCTCATCATACTTAATGAATGTATAATTACGGCTGTTCGTCACACATCATGCAGACTTCTCTTCAGCCTGCGCTACTGATGTTTTGCAGTGGCAGAGATTGCAGTCGCTTCTTAGCGCCTTCAATATCTCTTTGTATCTGTTCCTGTAACTGCTCCAATCCGCTGAACTTGCGTTCATCCCGCAGTTTTTCAAGAAATTGCACATTTATCCGCTGGCCGTATATATCCTCGGCATGCTCAAAAAGATGCACCTCTAAAGCCGGCGTCATTCCCAAACCATCAATGGTAGGACGAACGCCAATATTAGCCACACCGAAACGCACGCGACCTGTAGCCAACGTCGTTTTAACCAGATAGACGCCAGACAGTACGGGCCTTTTGCGGCCTAAAGATACATTCGCCGTTGGCGCATTGAGCTGTCGTCCCAGCTTACGCCCGTGCACCACGCACCCGGTAATACTATAGGGCCTTCCAAGCAGGTCTTCCGCTTGAGCAAATTCGCCTTGCGCCAGTGTGGCGCGAATTCGCGTACTACTGACACGCTCACCCTCTACTTCTACAGTGGGCGTATTTTCAACACTAAAGCCAGATACCGCGCCAGACTTTTCCAGCAGGCGGAAGTCTCCAGAGCGATCGCAGCCAAAGCGAAAATCATCGCCAACAACAAGGTGCTTAACATGAAGCCCAGTTACCAGAACGTCATCAATGAACTGATGAGCAGTCAGGCCTCGCAGCCGGCGATTAAACTGAAGACACAGTAAGTAATCCACATTTAAGGCGGCGATAGCATCTAATTTCTCACGGAACCGCATCAAGCGAGCGGGGGCGTCCAACTTCTCAAAAAACTCTCGTGGTTGCGGCTCAAACACCATGACCACGGCGGGAACGCCCATGCTTTCAGCCCTGGACTGCAACTGACTGATTATGACTTGGTGACCAATGTGCACGCCATCGAAGTTCCCAATAGTCGCCACACAGCCAGAGGCGAATGGTTTTAAGTTGTGCAGTCCCCGAATAAGTTTCATGCGTCTACAGCGGCCATGCAAAAGCGCGATTATAAAGCATGTGGCGTCGGCTGCCCAATCTATGAGGTGTCATTTGACGCAAGGCCTTTATCCACGCATGAAAAATTGACGGGGCCGAACGCCAAACACATAAAGAGAGGCGAAATAACTCAACCCTCCCGCGCAACAAATTCCCAACAACCAAAACGCACGCGTCGCAGTATTCGCCGAAAACCAGAAACCTTCAGCAGGCAATAACGCCATGAGAACAAGCGCCATCACGACATTGGCGCCAATAAGACGCGACAAGAACAGCCTCCAACCAGATTGGTGCTGGAGCACGCCCGCTTTCACCAGTCCGCGCCATAGCAGCCCTGCATTTAGCGCTGCTGACAAAGAAGTCGCCAGAGCCAAGCCTGCGTGCGCCATGGGGTAAATCAATGCGAGATTGAAAACCATATTGGCGATCATCGCTGCAATCCCTATCTTTACTGGCGTCCTGGTGTCTTGGCGCGAGAAATAGCCTGGCGCCAGAACTTTCACCAACATAAAGAAAGTTAAGCCGAGAGAGTACGCCTGCAAGCTTTGAGCGGACATTTGCACATCGAAGTCAGTCAGCGCCCCGTGCTGGAACAACGTAGCAATCATAGGCTGCGCCAGCGTCATTAGAGCCACCGCAGCCGGCAGGCCAATCAGAAGGACTGCGCGAATAGCCCAATCGAGGGTGGCGGAAAAATCTTTGGCGTTATCTGCTGCATGTTTTCGCGACAGGCTAGGCAAAATCACGGTCGCGATCGCAATTCCAAAAACACCTAAAGGCAGTTCAGATAAGCGATCAGAGTAATACAGCCAGGAAACACTGCCCGTCACCAGAAAAGACGCCAGTATGGTGTCCAGGAGAAGGTTTATTTGGCTTACCGACACCCCAAACATCGCCGGCGTCATTAGGCGCAGAATTCTGCGGACACCCTCGTGCTTTCTATCTATCTTAGGTTTGGGAAGCAACTGCAAGCGAGAGAGGAAAGGAAGTTGGAACAGCAATTGCGCCATACCAGCAATTAATACACCCCAAGCCAAAGCCATTACTGGCTCGTCCATATATGGCGTGATCAGAAACGCCGCACCAATCAATGATAGATTCAGCAGCACAGGGGTAAACGCCGGAACAGCAAAATAGTCATAGCTATTTAATATCGCTCCCGCAAACGCCGTCATTGAAATAAGCAGCAGATAGGGAAATGTCAGACGCAGCATTTCCACTGTAAGCGCAAACTTATCACCATTATCCAGGAAGCCAGGAGCGAACAACGCCGCCAACAACGGAGCCACCAATACAGCTAAAACAGTGATGATTAGCAAAACCACACCCAGCGTACCGGAGACATTGTCCACAAGAGTTTTCACCGCAACTGGCGATTGCTTCGAGCGATATTCAGACAGCACAGGAACAAAAGCTTGTGAAAAAGCGCCTTCTGCAAACAAGCGACGCATAAAATTTGGAATTTTAAACGCCACAAAAAAAGCATCAGCGCCCGCGCCCGCGCCAAAAAAATTGGCGATTACAATATCCCGAGCCAAACCTAACACCCGGGAAAGCATGGTCATCAACCCAACCAAGCTGCTGGATCTCAACAACGACGGAGTAGGCTTTTCTTTATGCGTGTCTGCTGCGCTCACAAATTAGTCATACCTAGGAAAATTGAAAATAGCGTCGAGAGGCGGTCGCCCTCTATCGATAGGCGGCACATCCTATCATGCGAGAGTTAGCGGAAAAATAGATCACTCGGCCGCCACGCTTGCATTGAATGAAAAACAATCATTTTTTTTGCCATAATCGTTGACAAATGACCACGAAAGCGGCATATTTCCGCGTCATTTATTTCGGCGACACCAACCGACAGCATTCGAATATTGAGGAGTTTCAAGGTGGCGAACAATCCTTCATCCAAGAAGCGCGCCAGACAGCAAGTAAAACGCCGCGCTCATAACATGAGCCTGCGCTCCATGGTACGCACATACATCAAGAAAGTTAGCGCCCAGATCGAGCAAGGCAGCTATGACGGCGCAACCCAGGCATTAACTACTGCAGCGCCGATCATTGACTCCATGGTCAACAAAGGCATTTTCAGCAAGAACAAAGCTGCTCGCACCAAGAGTCGCCTAAACGCCAAAATTAAGGCGCTGAAGGCTAGCTAAGTTCTTCTGAACAATAAAAAAACCGGCCTAGGCCGGTTTTTTTATTGTCTGCGTTTCAGGCAAAACTACAACAAGACCAAATTATCCCGATGTATTAACTCAGGCTCATTGATATAACCCAGAATGGACTCAATTTTCTCAGAAGCAACACCAACAATTCGCACCGCCTCATCTGCATCGTAGTTCACCAACCCTCTGGCAACCTCATTACCCTGCAAATCATAGCAACTCACCATTTCTCCACGCTGAAAGCCGCCATCCACAGACTTAACCCCGACAGGCAGTAAGCTCCGTCCCTGCTGAGTCAGCACTCGAACTGCACCATCATCCAACACCAGGCGCCCCCGGGTTTTGAGATGTCCAGCCAGCCACTGCTTACGCGCAACCCAGCGCTCTTGATCCGGAAGCAGAAGCGTCCCCAGCTCATCCCCATTACGCAAACGGGTAAGCACCGAGTCAATGCGTCCGCCCACAATAACTGTCGCAGCCCCCGAGCGACTCGCCAAACGCGAGGCGCGCAGCTTGGTGAACATTCCGCCCCGACCTAAAGCACCAGAGCTACCAGAAGCCATACCATCCAAAGCTGCGTCATTAGCCTTGGCAACCCCCACCAAGCTAGCATCAGTATTGGAGCGAGGATCCTTATCAAACAAGCCTGACTGATCCGTCAAAATAATCAAGTGGTCAGCCTCGACCAGATTGGCGACCAGAGCAGCTAACGTATCGTTATCTCCGAAGCGAATCTCATCCGTCACCACCGTGTCATTTTCATTGATAATAGGAGCCACCCCCATATCAATTAAGGTACATAACGCCCCCCGAGCATTCAGGTAGCGCTTGCGGTCGGACAAATCTTCATGAGTCAAAAGGATTTGGGCGGTCTGCATATTATGACGCTTAAATTGCGCCTCCCAGGCCTGAACCAGCCCCATTTGACCCACAGCGGCTGCGGCTTGCAGCTCATCCAGTAATTTCGGGCGCTCCTTCCATCCCAAGCGACTCATCCCTTCCGCCACCGCGCCAGAAGAGACAACGACCACTTCTACGCCATCTTTGCGTAAAGCCGCCAACTGATCCACCCACAACCCCATTGCGTCCAAGGCCAACCCGCGCCCATCATTTGTCAGCAATGCGCTGCCGATTTTAATCACCCAGCGACGGGTTTCCCGTAGACGCGCTCGCGCCTGCGATTCGTTCAATTGTCCCAGCTGCAGCCTGACCGACATAACTCACACTTCCCCATAGAACCCGTTAAGGCGCATAGAAAACTTCAACATCTTCGTCATCATCATCGTCATCAGATTCCTTCGCTTTCTTTCTCGCCTGGCGACGCTGCTCATTCAGAAACTGAATACGCTCACGCACTTCTTGATCCATCTGCTCACGATTCAAGCGATCCGCTTCTGCCACCTCTGGATCATCACGCTCTTCCTCAGCTCTTCGCTCAATCCAGGTCATAATATCCTGACACAGACGCTGCAAGCCCTCTCCCGCCAAAGCAGAAATCTCATAACTAGGACCGGACCAATCCAAACGCTTCAAAATATCAGCACAAATTGAATCCTTCTCATCCTCCGCCAACAAATCCGTCTTATTGAGCACCAACCACCTATCGCGAGCGGCCAGCGCCGGACTAAACTTTTCCAATTCCGCCACAATTTTTACTGCCGACTCGACTGGGTCTGATTCATCCAGAGGAGAAACATCCACAACATGCAATAAGAGGCGGGTGCGGACCAAATGCTTGAGAAAGCGTATACCCAGCCCTGCGCCATCTGCCGCCCCTTCAATTAGTCCAGGGATATCGGCCACAACAAAACTACGATGCGCCTGTACGCGCACAACGCCAAGATTAGGGACCAGTGTTGTGAAAGGATAGTCCGCTACCTTAGGCTTGGCGGAGGAGATACCGCGAATCAGCGTTGATTTACCCGCATTAGGCAAACCAAGCAATCCCACGTCCGCCAACACTTTTAGCTCTAGTCGAATATTTCTCGACTCTCCCGGCTGTCCCGGCTTGGTTTGACGCGGCGCCTGGTTAACACTGGATTTATAGCGGGTATTACCCAAGCCATGAAAGCCTCCCTGCGCCACCTTAATTTGCTGTCCAACTTCCACCAAGTCGCCAAGCACCTCATCAATATCCGTATCGATAATAGTGGTCCCCACGGGCACTTTCAGCACTAAGTCGGCGCCGCTAGCCCCGGTACAGTTGCCTCCGCGACCGCTTTCCCCGTTCGCAGCCTTAAACTTACGCGTATAACGATAGTCAATGAGTGTATTAATAGACTCGTCCGCCTCCAGAATGACAGACCCGCCATCACCACCATCGCCGCCATCCGGCCCGCCCTTAGGCACATACTTTTCGCGACGAAAGCTCAAACAGCCATTTCCACCTTTACCTGCTTCCACGTAAATTGTGGCCTCATCAACGAATTTCATGCCTCTTCTCCCAACAATTCCAATTTCGCCAGCGCTTGAAGCCAGCCATTACCAACATCTTTATAACACAAGGTTTGCGCATGTACGGCGCAAACAAAAAAGCTCCGCATATGCGGAGCTTTTTAACGTTACGGGTCAGTCTTATTCCGCAGCGACAATACTGACTGTTCTGCGGTTTAACGGACCACCAACGTGAAACTTAACAAAGCCATCTTGCTTAGCGAACAAGGTGTGGTCACGACCACAACCTACGTTCTCACCAGGATGAAACTCTGTACCACGCTGACGAACCAAAATGTTGCCAGCTTTAACGAATTGACCGCCAAAACGCTTGACGCCTAGTCGTTTGGATTCTGAATCGCGACCGTTACGGCTACTACCCGCCGCCTTCTTGTGAGCCATGTTATTACTCCTCTAGATTAGTTGCCGTATCAGCCGGAAATTCCGGTGATCTTAACTTCAGTAAACCACTGACGGTGCCCCATACGCTTCATATGGTGCTTACGACGTCTGAACTTAATGATGTTGACCTTCTTGTGACGGCCGTGAGCTACAACTTCTGCAGTCACTTTAGCGCCTTCAACAACAGGAGCGCCTACTTTAACGTCGTCTCCGTTAGCAACAAGCAGGACTTTGTCGAACTCAACAACACCGCCGGTTTCAACTTCAATTTTTTCCAGCTTAAGACGCTCGCCTTCTTTTACGCGATGTTGCTTACCGCCACTCACGATAACTGCGTACATGAGATAAATCTCCAATCACACGGGTTAAATATGAACTACGCCGCCTGTCTTCTTGATCGTTCATCAGGCTTGCAGGAAGTCCATGCATCACCATTACTTAATACCGGCTTCGCCAGAAATCTGAACGAATAAGCCGCCGCAGCGCCTGTTGCCAGGGGAAACACTTTGGTGACCCTATGACAGGGAATGGTTTTTGCGGGCGCGAGATTATACAAAATGCAGAAAGATTGAGCAACCAAGTTTATAGAGAGGCGTACTTTAATTCGAGGCTAGGAAGCGAATCCTGTTTCAGTCGGGCCAACCGCCCCATAATTACCCGCAAAACCTTGACATAACACGGACTTCCCCCCTAGCATTCCTGTCCCGTAGGGTGCCAAACCCAGTGTCGACACTCACGCTCCCATCGGTAATCACTTAATCGGCCGCATTTTATGCGAACCGGCCGGCGATTGCGCCGGACATCCGATAGCGGGCGCATAGCCTCCCGGTGAACATTCAAGCATGCAGGCAGAAACTATTTACGCAGCCGTTAACGAAGACTTTCTGTCCGTAGACGGACTCATCAAAAATCAGCTTTTCTCCAACGTTCCGCTTGTGGAAAAGATTGGTCAGTACATCATCGATTCTGGTGGAAAACGTCTGCGCCCTCTTCTGGTCCTACTGGTCAGCAATGCGCTAAACGCCAACGAAAAGCATTACCTTAAGTTAGCCGCTATCATTGAGTTCCTACACACAGCCACACTATTACATGATGATGTTGTGGATACTTCAGACCTGCGTCGTGGGCGAGACACAGCCAATGCAAAGTGGGGCAACGCCCCCAGCGTTCTAGTCGGAGACTTTCTCTACTCTCGAGCATTTCAGATGATGGTAGAGCTGCGAGACATGGATGTGATGGCGGTACTGGCAAACGCCACGAATGTGATTGCCGAGGGGGAAGTGTTACAGCTTACCAACTGTAAAAATCCCGATATCACTGAAGCACAATATATGGAAGTGATAACCGCCAAAACAGCCATGCTGTTTGAAGCCGCTTCGCATAGCGCAGCAATACTTTGTCAAGCCAATGTGGAAACAACCTCCGATATGAAGGAGTTTGGCCTGGAGCTGGGCATTGCATTCCAGCTAATTGACGATGTTCTGGACTATCAGGGCAACGCAGCGGAAATGGGCAAAAATGTGGGCGATGACTTAGCTGAGGGCAAACCCACACTACCGCTGCTTTACGCACAGCAACAAGGCGACGATGCACAAAGAAAACTGATACGCAAAGCAATCAGAGAGGGCGGCTTAGAGCAACTTGATGCCGTGATGATCGCCGTCAGGGAATCAGGAGCTCTGGACTATACCGTCAAGCTTGCGAAAGAGTATGCCAACCGAGCCGCAGCAAGGCTTGAACGACTAGCTCCTTCGGTATATCGAGACGCATTATTTGCTTTGACTGAAATTGCAGTAAACCGCACCAAATAAGCTCAAACGAGAGCACTAGGACAAGCGAAACAACCCGCTATCGCTGACTGCGCCGTACTGATAAAGTGAGCGGTACGCCATTACAGGACATTAAGCGGATATGCAGCAGCTAAGCGAACTGGATGCGTCCTTCCTCTACCTGGAAACAGAAAACGCCCCCATGCATATCGGCGGCGTATATGTCCTCGACTGCTCAGAACAAAATAGTGGGCTGAGCTTTGAGGCGTTTTACCAACACATCGAATCCCGCTTGCCTACCGCCAGACAATTCAGACAACGCCTTGTGGAGGTGCCGCTCAAACTGGACCACCCCTACTGGGTAGACGATCCGGACTTTGATCTACGCAATCACCTTCGACACGTCCATCTCCCTGCACCCGGCGGAGAGGAGCAATTACTCCAACTCACTTCGGCAATACTTGCAGAACCTTTAAGTCGCGAACGACCGCTTTGGGAAATAACTCTAGCTGGCGGACACCGGTCAAATGGCGCAAAAAAATGCAACTCTTGCGCCTTAATCGTCAAAATCCATCATTCAATCATCAATGGCGCGACAGGCGAAGAACTGATGAGCGCCCTGCTCGACTTTTCTCCCGAGCCAGCCAAAAGGGCGTCACAACAAGCCTGGAGCCCGAGCCCTTTACCATCCAAGACGCGCTTGATCAGTAATGTCTACGGCTCCGCTCTGAATACTCCATTCAGGCTCGCCAATATGGCTAAAGATGCAGCCGCATCAGCTTTCTATACATTATTGGTCCAGCGTTTACATAGACTGGCGCTTCCACCTGCCCTTTTCAGCGCGCCACCAACATCGTTCAATCGCGCTATTGGAAAAGAACGCAGCCTTGCCTACTTCGCATGCGACCTCGAGAGGCTTAAGCAGTTAAAAAAACAGCATGAAGACATTACACTTAACGATGTAGTAATGACGCTATGCTCTGAAGTCTTAATACGCTACCTACAAGCCCTGAACGAGGACGTCGAACGCCCGCTAATTGCTGTGTCGCCCATCTCGGTTCGTTCCAAGCGTATTGATAGCCCCACAGGCAGCCAGCTCTCAGCCATGTTGATTTCGCTCGCAACGAATGAGCCCAACTTGGCCATACGCCTCAAGTCTATCCATGACAACGCAACTTCATCACAAATATATGGCCAGGCGATCTCCGCTGCCCGGTTAACCCAGCTCATACCCTCGTCCATGCTGGGCCTCTCTGCTCGCATCTACACCGAGTTTCAACTCGCTCAGAGACACAAGCCACTATTCAATATACCAATTACCAATATTCCAGGCCCACAAACCCCTCTTTACTTTAACGGGGCTAAAGTGACCAAACAGCTTGGCAGCGCACCTTTGTTCGATGGACTCGGCCTTTCTATCGTCGTGGTAAGCTACAACGGCGAGGTAACATTTACGCTAACCAGCAACCCGAAGGTCATTACAAATCCAGCAGATTTAACCAAGCATTTTGAGAACGCAATTACTCAACTGGAAAAAGATTTAGCGCATACAGATTTCGACTCTCTGAAGGCTACGCCAGAATTAACAGAGCAACGCCCTCCGAATATCCTCGCAGCCTTGTTGGGGGATATCACGGCTCTTTTTAGCAACTTATTTTCCGAAGCAAAGAAAACGGATGAAATCGGAGAGAAGGAAAAGGACGTCAACTCGGAGCACTAGATGCAGCCATACCGAGCTATATGTACGTAGTCTGGTATATTTCAGCCTTCATATCCTTATCCCAGAACTCTCTATCCAGACCCGCCTTACGCTTCAACTGACCAATAAAGTCTTCTGGATTAGGGAGTTGCTCCCAAACAGATGGCAAAAATGTAGCCCGGCGCCCGCGCCATGAAAGTATCAAACCATCCTCCCCCACCTTCAGTTTGCCCGCCAGATCTTGCTCAGAAGTAACTGGCAATAACTGTGGCTGAGTAAGCACAGAGATATGCAATGCGCATAGTGGCCATTCATCCGGCTTCAAAGCAGTAAATCGGGGGTCCTCAAATGCTGCGCTGAAAGCATTATGCGACACATCCTGGACTAAAGGGCGGACAGCCTCCAACACACCTATGCATCCGCGTAATTCACCTTGTTTCAAGACAGTAACAAAAGTAGCCGCCGGCTGACACAACGTATCTGAATACCCAGACAAATCAAAAATTCGTCTTTCACCAGAAATAAGTCCCTGCTCGATAGAGAGGGAAGCCACTTCGTATAGCCGCTTCTTCTCTTCGTCCGAGAGATTAATACAGTGCATAGGAAGCATAACCTACAACTCGACGCCTATCGCCAGCGGTATCACCAGAGTTAGCCTGGGCCAGACAAGAAATATGCATTCCTTTACGACTAGCCAACAGCAGAAGCCCGTTTACACCTTTGCAGCCGCAGGCCTGATCTCCCGTGAGACTATGGTGGAGAGCCAGAACTTCACGAGTTGTCGCGGTATCAATGTCTATAGCCGTCACATAATCATGATAGTGACTCAGATCCGTACTAATGACGAGCAGCGTCTCCTCTCCTCCCCACAAAAGCTCTAGAACTTCTGCGACCGATTCTGCGTCAGCATCGCCTATCACAAGGGGTGTGAGTGCAAAGCTATCAAGGCATCGTTGCAGGAACGGCAGGTGCACTTCCAAGCTATGCTCCTGGACATGCGCCGAATCCAAAGTAATAACCTGAGGGAGCAAGGCAAGCTTCGCCAGATTATCGAGATCGACCACAATGCTGCCAAGGGGTGTAGAAAATACATCAGAGGAAGGGACTGCGATTCCTCGAAAGCCAACGCGGTGGCTTGGTCCCAACAATACAACCTTACTGATCCTTTTAGCTGAATTGCGCAGAGCGCTATAAGCCGCTCCCGCTATTGGACCAGAGTAAATATAGCCTGCATGAGGAGCAATAATCGCCTTGGGGGTATAATCAAAGGAGGTCGACGCCGCGATATAGCGACTCACTGATTCAGAGAGATCTTTCGCGTTGGCGGGGTAGAATAATCCACTGACTGCAGGCTTTCGAACAGACATTTATATCTCCCTTTTGACGCCTCACAACCAATATTGACTTCAAGATTGTGGACAATTAGAGAGGATTACTGAATGTCTATTCTGGACCCACCAGGAAAGTTTGTCACCCCCGAAGTCTCACAGAGCAAGCCTTCGGGGGAAGAAGGCGCTACTTAAAGGCCCAGTGAAGAAATTGTTTCTTCTCTTCAGCCGACGCCTTTTCCCAGAGCACTTTTAAAGCCTCAATACGGGAAATGCCAGCGTCTGATGGTGATACGGCAACATTATTAGACACTTGACCGCTCTGGACTGGCTGCACTGAAGCCACTACTGCCGAGTTAGCCCTGACAGCTCCTACAGCCGAAGGTTGTGTCACCGTTGGCTGAGTAGCAGCGACAGCAACAGCCTGGTAGGGGCCGCTATTGGCTACTGTTCTATTGGCGCTATCCACTAGAGCAATTTTAGGCGATTTTACAAAAGCTTCGGCCTCTCTCTTGGAATCAGGCTTGTTGAATCCGAATGTGTAAACTTGTCCAGGCTGCATGTCTACCGTGACTTGAAGACGGTCAGACAAAACCTTGTCTACGTGCTCCGCATCACTGTCATCATTCTCTCTTGGCTTAGCCCAGATACTGGTATAGCGGTAAACAAGCGTCCGCTGACCAGGCAAAATATCGTAGGTTAAATCAATGTTTTCAAAGAGAAAGTTTTTTTGCGAGACGCCGTCGATTTCAAGCAGCTCTATTTCAGCGGGAGCCATGACTTTAGCCACTTGGCCATCGCCCAGGGTTTGACCATCATAGGTTTTAATCGCTCGCGTCGTTCCACACGCACTAATGGCGATTGCTAACGCCACTACAAGCGACGACCGGAGCCAGGACCAAATAACCTTCATATCATCCTCTTTAACTTTTATTTCGTAAGAAGCTTTAGGAGCTTTCATAAAACGGGCTCAATTGTCATACGGCGGAAGGGCTTATGCAACCTCGTAGCGCCACTTATTAAGCTAACAAAATAACGCATAGGCTAACCCATTTGCCTAATTTAATAAGTTGTGCCACTTTTTAATCAAACGATAACAACACTATATCTATGCAGAAGAGGGACTTTAATATGGATACTACCAACAGAAGAGGTGAAGACGGCTTGACGCCGTTTCGCAGCGACCGCTTCTTCGCTGTCGGCGACAAGTGGTATTTTTCTACACGGGAAGGCTTTGATAGCGGACCTTACGCCGCTAAAGAACGCGCAGAAGAGGGATTGCGCCGCTTCCTGAAAGTCGCCCAGCTTCTGCCTGGCGAAAGCCAAGCCGCCAGGGTGATGAGAGCGCATAGAATCTATTGAGGCGCTAAAACAACGCGGCGCAGTAGATCGTCAGTTGCGTCGCCGCCAACGCCATGACGCCAGCCAGCAGGTCGTCGAGCATGATTCCTTTCCCCCCATGGATATGACGATCGCACCATCGAATAGGCCACGGCTTCCAGATATCAAATAGCCGAAAATAAACAAAAGCCAGCAGGATGAACACACTATTCCAGGGTAACAAAAACAACGCTATCCATTGCCCGACAAACTCGTCCCACACAATAGCCTTGTGGTCGTGCACCCCCCAGTCGCTAGCGGTTCTACCACACAAGTAAACGCCCAAGATCGCTGACACAAAGATAACCGACAATTGCAGCCATGGTCCCAAGTGCGCCAAAGAGGCCATGTAAATGAGCACCGCCAACGCGGACCCAAAGGTTCCTGGCGCCCAAGGAGCCAAGCCAGACCCCAAACCA
The DNA here is from genome assembly GCF_029813005.1 of Hahella sp. CR1. Lineage (NCBI taxonomy): Bacteria > Pseudomonadati > Pseudomonadota > Gammaproteobacteria > Oceanospirillales > Hahellaceae > Hahella > Hahella sp. CR1. Next base: position 243,895 of record NZ_JAPELK010000009.1, on the reverse strand, counting down.
GCGGCAAGCAAATGAGTCGGCGACTTCAGCGTCGCAATAACGGACGGTGTAAAGGAGGATTCAGCGCGCGTAGTCAAAGTCACGATACAGAGTTCTCTTTAAAGTGGTCATATCCGCCCCTCGGCGCCAGCTTTACCTCTTCTCCATGCCTTCGCAATGCGACCCCCGACTCCCTTCGCAAGCTTCCGATACGGCTCAACGCCACATCAGCGGATAATGATTGAATAAGTTCACGCGCAGATTGTGGCGCAGTAAAGCAGAGTTCATAGTCATCCCCGCCCTGAAGGGCGAAGCCCAATGCGTCTTCTTTTGAGAAAGCCGCCAGTAAAGCGGAGGACAGTGGTATCTCATCTTCTTCTATCAGCGCGCCGCAATTTGAGGCGGAACAGATATGTGACAAGTCCGCTACCAGCCCGTCGGAAATATCAATGGCCGCGGTCGCAATTCCCTGCAACTCCCTTCCCAGCTTTATACGAGGCTGCGGACTTTCATAGCGCTGGTATAGCTGGCGCTCCAAAGGCGTTAAAGAGGCATGCGGCCGCCCTAATAAAGACAAAGCGGCGGCGGCGTCACCGAGAGCCCCGGAAACCCAGACATCCTCTCCGGGCGAGGCTCCGTGACGATATAGGCAATGATCTTGAACACGTCCAAACACCGTCAAGGTAACAGCAAGAGGCCCTTTCGTCGTATCCCCACCAATGAGAGGAATCTTCCAAGCCAAGGCGGACTCAAACAACCGAGAGCCAAACCCCTGCAGCCAGTCCTCATTGATAATCGGCAGAGTTAACGCCAGAGTAAACCCGACAGGCTCAGCGCCCATCGCCGCTAAATCACTAACGCTGGAGCCAAGGCTGCGGGCGGCGACCATTTCCGCAGATGCATCCACCGGAAAGTGGACGCCAGATACGCAGGTATCAGTAGAAATCACGAGACGACCACTCAGAGGAGCTAAAACGGCGCAATCATCCCCAATTCCGGTCTCAATCCGCCGCTCAGCACCTGGAAAGTTCGCGAAAGGCGCATGAAAGTAGCGCGATATTAGTTCGAACTCGCCCATTAGCCGCTCTACCTGACGTATCCGCTCAATTTACTTTTTCTTGTTTTTGGCGGCGGCCACTTCCGCCTGACGCAATTGCGGGGCCAGCTTATCCAGAACACTGTTGACGAACTTATGCCCATCCGTTCCGCCAAACTGCTTGGCCAGCTCAACGGCTTCGTTTATCACCACGCGATAGGGCACTTCGATACGCGAGCGCAACTCGAAAGCTCCCATACGGATCAAGCTCAATTCCACCGGATCCACATCCGTCAGTTTGCGGTCAACGAATGGCTGTAATAGCGCATCAAGCTCACTCACACTGGAGGGGACGCCATATAAAACCGCCTTGAACAAATCCCTGTCCACTTGTTGCAGATCGTTATCCACAGCGAATTCCGCTTCGATCTGAGAAATGGAGGCGCCGGCGACGCGCCATTGGTAAAGCGCCTGCAGCGCCAGTTTACGGGCGGCGCGGCGCTTCTCCATCGCCTTGGACATGGGGCGCCCTGAAGACGGTTGTTCGCTCACTTATTCACCTACCTGCTGAAGTAGTCCGACCATTTCCAACGCTGACAGCGCGGCTTCCGCCCCTTTGTTGCCGGCTTTGGTGCCTGAGCGCTCGATGGCTTGCTCAATGCTGTCCACAGTCAGCACACCGAATGCGACAGGAATGCCCGCCTGCAGGGAGACCTGACCCAGCCCTTTGGCGCACTCGCCTGCGACATACTCAAAATGAGGCGTACCGCCACGGATCACCGCGCCCAAAGCAATTACCGCATCCGGTTTGGTGCGTGCGGCAACTTGCTGAGCCAGCAAAGGAATTTCAAAAGCGCCAGGCGCTCTATAAACAGTGATTTGACTTTCCGCAACGCCATGACGACGCAAAGCGTCCAGTGCGCCTTCCAGCAAGCTCTCCACTACAAAGCTGTTAAATCTCCCTACGACAATGGCGTATTTCGCGGACGCCCCTTGCAAGAAATCGCCTTCTACCACTTTGACCGTCATATCTTCTCTCCAAACTTAACTCTAATTCGTTGACTCGGCTTCGCCACAAAACGGAACATATTCCACAACTTCGAGGTCAAAACCAGACAACGCGCTGAACTTCATCGGCGCGCTCATGACGCGCATTTTACCGACGCCGAGGTCCCTCAATATCTGGGACCCCGTACCTATAGTCAGATACGCTCCGGAAACCGGAGAAACATTGCCCGACCGCTTTTTCTTGGGCTTAAAGAAATCATGGACTCTTTCGCTGATATCCTGCTCGCCACTTTCACTGTCCAGCAGAATCACCACTCCCTCGCCTTCTTCAGCCACCTTCGCCAGCGCTTTACCAATGGGCCAGCTCTCAGAACCCGGGCGTATGGCGCCAAACAAATCTTTCAATACGTCGGCGAAGTGAACGCGAACCAGCACAGGTCTATCAGGACTTGGCTCGCCCATCACCAGCGCCAAATGGATATTTTCCTGAATCGTGTCTTTATATGTCACCAACTTGAAGGCGCCGTATTCTGTCGGCAGCTCGTTTTCCTCCAGACGCTCAATGGTCTGCTCTGTTGTGGCGCGATAATGTATCAGGTCAGCGATAGTGCCGATTTTAAGACCGTGCTCGCGAGCGAACGCCTCCAGCTCCGGGCGACGCGCCATAGTGCCGTCTTCATTCATGATCTCGACGATTACAGCCGCGGGTTCGCATCCGGCCAAACGCGCCAAATCACAGCCCGCTTCAGTATGACCCGCACGACTCAGCACGCCACCAGGCTGGGCGGTGAGAGGAAATATATGGCCTGGCTGCACCAAATCCGTCGGTTTGGTGTTACGTCCTACGGCGACTCTAATTGTATGCGCGCGATCTGCAGCGGAAATACCGGTAGTTACGCCCTCCGCCGCTTCGATGGACACAGTGAACGCTGTAGCGAATTGCGCATTATTGGCGTTCACCATGGGATTCAAGCCAAGATACTGGCAACGTTCCCGGGTCATGGGGAGACAAATCAAACCCCGAGCGTGCTTCGCCATGAAGTTGATGTCTTCCGGACGCACCATCTCCGCAGCCATGATAAGATCGCCTTCGTTTTCGCGATCCTCATCATCCATCAAAATAACCATTTTGCCTTGACGGATGTCCTGAATCAGTTCTTCTACGCTGTTAAGCTGCATACTCAGCCTCAAATATCGTACTCACATCTGCTTTCAGCGCATGCGGCTTTTATGATTTATAAAAGCCATGTTGCGCCAGAAATTCTTTACTTATTGTAGACGTCTTCGCGTCGCTCTTTTCAGCGGAAGCGCAAAACAGTAGTCGCTCGGTATAACGGGCAAGGAGGTCCACTTCCAAGTGCACCAGACTTCCGGTCTTCAGCCCCCCCAGAGTTGTCGCACGCGCTGTGTGGGGCACAATATTCAGGCTCATTTCAGATCCGGCGATATCATTAACCGTCAGGCTAACGCCATCGACAGTGATAGACCCTTTGGCGGCGATATAGCGCAACAAATCTTCCGGCGCTCGGATTGATAAGCGTAGAGAGCGCGCATCCTCCTGTTTTGAAATCAGTTCACCAACGCCATCGACATGCCCCGACACCAGATGACCACCCAGACGCGCGCTCAACTGCATGGCTTTTTCCAGATTCACCTTTACGCCTGAACGCCATGCGGCAATAGACGTATGCGCGGACGTTTCCCGCGACACATCCGCGCGGAACCCTTTGCCGCTCATTGACGTCACCGTCAGGCACACTCCGTTTACCGCGATACTATCGCCCAGACGAACGTCCTCCATGAAACCTCCGGTGGCGCCGATTTCCAGCACCCAATCGCCGCTCTGTTGGCGGATGGCGTTCACTACGCCCACTTCTTCTACCAATCCGGTAAACATGTCACTCCTTCCTCCAGATCATGCGCACATCGTCGCCGACCTGACGGACTTCGTTTAACTTCAAAGATATAACCTGATCCATTTGATCGAAACACGGCAAAGCGAATGCTGAACGCCCCTCCCCCATTAACTTGGGAGCAATATAAGTCCAAATCTCATCCGCAAGCCCTTGTGCGACAAAAGCGCCCGCCAGGTTGGCGCCCGCTTCAACCAGCACTTCATTGCACTCTCTGGCCGCCAAAGCAGAGAGCAAAGCGGTAAGATCGACTCGCCCATTCTCGCCCGTGAGCTTCAGCACCTCAAAGTCAGCCTCGCAATTCCGCCGCTGCGCGAGCCAACTTTCAGGAACGTCAGCGCATGTAACCAGCAATATTTTTCCTGACAGTTTGAGCATTTTGCTATCGGCTGGAAATCTCAACTGGGAGTCCAACACCACCCGCAAAGGTTGCCTCAACTTACCATTACAGGCCCGTTCCAGCTCCTGACTGCGAACATTCAGTGAAGGGTCATCCGCGATCACTGTGCCGATCCCCGTAATGATCGCAGAGCTGCGGGCGCGCAGTTTTTGCACGTCTTCTCTCGCGGCGCCGCCAGTAATCCATTTACTGACGCCATTAAGCAACGCAGACCTTCCATCCAGACTGCTTGCGACTTTTACCCGCACCCAGGGACGACCCGCGCGCATACGCTGAAAGAAGCCAATATTAAGCTCATCCGCTTCCGCAGCCATACATCCGGCATGGGCTTCAATACCTGCATTTCGCAGTAGAGCCAGTCCTTTGCCGGCGACACTTGGATTAGGATCTTCCATGGCCGCGACGACCCGCCGCACGCCAGCCTTAACCAGCGCTTCAGCGCAAGGCGGCGTACGCCCATGGTGACTGCATGGCTCCAGCGTGACATAACAGTCTGCGCCTCTTGCGGAGTCGCCAGCTGCCCGCAATGCATTGACCTCCGCGTGCCCTTCACCGGCGCGTTCATGCCAACCTTCGCCGACAATCTCGCCATTTTTCACCAAGACACAGCCCACTCTGGGATTGGGATCTGTGGTGTATAAACCACGCTCGGCCAATCGCAGCGCGCGCGCCATGAATGCATAGTCTTGCGAGGAAATAGCCATTACTTGGAAGTGACGTCGTCTTTATTAGACGCTTTTTCCGACATCATGGGCGTGGCTGCATCTCTGGAGAGTTTGTCAATCTCAGCGCGAAACTCATCCAAGTCCTGGAACCTGCGATAGACCGAAGCAAAACGGACGAAAGCGACCTGATCCAGTTCGCGCAGCTCCGCCATAACTTCTTCCCCGATGACTCTGGAGTTCAGTTCCCGTTCTCCGGTGGCGCGCAGACGAAATTTAATACGGTCTACAGCCGCTTCGATTTCCTCCATGCTCACCGGGCGCTTTTCCAATGCTTTCAGGAAGCCCGCCCGCAGCTTATCTTCGTCAAAAGGCTCACGGGTGCCGTCTTGTTTCACGACTCTGGGCATCACCAGCTCCGCCGCTTCGTAGGTAGTAAAGCGTTCAGAGCAAGAGACGCACTCGCGGCGGCGGCGCACCTGGCTGCCATCGGCGACCAAGCGGGAGTCAATTACCTTTGTGTCCGCAGCGCTGCAAAACGGGCAATGCATATATCACCAAAATCCTGTGTCCAGAAAAGCAAATGCTCCCCGCAGGGAGCGCTTTATTTATCCTTTGTATACCGGGAAACGTTTGCACAGCTCCAGTACTTGCAGCTTAACGCGCTGGATAGTCTCTTCGTTTTCGATATCGTCCAGAACGTCGCAGATCCAGCCAGTCAGCTCTTTGGCTTCCGCTTCGCCCATGCCGCGACGGGTGATGGCAGGCGTACCGATGCGTAAGCCGCTGGTGACGAATGGAGAGCGAGGATCATTAGGCACTGCGTTTTTATTCACTGTGATGTTGGCGCGCCCCAATGCCGCATCAGCATCTTTCCCAGTGATATCTTTCTTGATCAGGTCAACCAGGAACAAATGGTCGTCCGTACCGCCGGAAACAATGTCATATCCGCGCTGAATAAAAGTTTCAGCCATAACTTGGGCGTTTTTAACTACTTGCGCCTGATATTGCTTGAATTCATCAGTCATCGCTTCTTTGAAGCAAACCGCTTTCGCAGCAATAACATGCATCAAAGGGCCGCCCTGGCTTTCAGGGAAGACAGCGAAGTTCAGTTTCTTTTCCAGCTCTTCGTTGGCTTTGGCGAGAATCAGACCGCCGCGGGGACCGCCTAATGTTTTGTGAGTCGTGGTCGTAGTGACGTCGGCGATCTGCACTGGGCTGGGATATACGCCCGCCGCCACCAGACCGGCGATGTGGGCCATATCGACAAACAAGTATGCGCCGACTTCGTCCGCGATGGCGCGGAAGCGTTCCCAATCGATAACTCGGGAATACGCGGAGAAACCCGCCACTATCATCTTGGGCTTATTCTCACGCGCCAGCTTGGCGACTTCTTCGTAGTCAATCTCACCGGTTTCTGGATTCAAGCCGTACTGCACTGCTTTGTAAATACGACCTGAGAAGCTGACGGAGGCGCCGTGAGTCAGGTGACCGCCGTGGGCCAGGCTCATACCGAGGATCACATCGCCAGGTTTACACAGGGCCATGTATACCGCTGCGTTCGCCTGAGAGCCTGAGTGAGGCTGTACGTTGGCGTAATCTGCGCCGAACAGCGCTTTAGCGCGGTCGATAGCCAGTTGCTCAACCACATCGACATATTCACAACCGCCGTAATAACGCTTGTTGGGATAACCTTCCGCATACTTGTTGGTAAGCGCGGAGCCCTGGGCTTCCATAACGCGTGGACTGGTGTAGTTTTCAGATGCAATCAGTTCTATGTGCTCTTCCTGACGCTGGGTTTCACCTTGCATGGCGGTCCAAAGATCAGGATCAAAACTTGCAATGGTCATGTCACGCGTAAACATCTGTCGCCTCTATCTCTAGGAAGTGAGTACCGTAGTTTCGTGAAGTCAGCGTACGGCGGTGAGAAAAGCCGCTATTTTAATCGATTATCCCCTGCTCTTCACCCCATTTTACTGCGCGCCGGAGAAGGCGGGTCAAAGCTCTAGCAAAACCGCCGCCCGTTTGCCAAAGACAACGATTTCAGCTAACTTAAACGGCCATTCACAGTACCATTCCATTCGCCCAGACGCTTGCGGCCGGACTTTACGCCAATGTCCAGACAGGCCCGCGTAGTTTCCAGCCGTCACTCGTTAGGACAGATGGAGTCTCAGAATTATTTCCATAAACGGCTTAACGCGGGCGAACGCTTTCGTTTTCACTATCAAATCAAAGATATAGGTTTCAATCTCATGGCACAGTACGTGTACACCATGAATCGGGTGGGCAAAGTGGTCCCCCCGAAGCGAGAAATTCTTAAGGACATCTCTCTCAGCTTCTTCCCTGGCGCCAAAATCGGCGTTCTGGGTCTGAACGGCTCAGGTAAGTCCACGTTATTGCGCATTATGGCTGGCGTGGATACCGACATTATCGGCGAAGCTCGTCCGCAGCCCGGCATTAATGTCGGCTACCTGCCTCAGGAGCCGCAGCTGGATGAAAGCAAAGATGTTCGCGGCAACGTCGAAGAAGCCGTAGCAGAAATCAAAAACGCAATGACGCGCCTGGATGAAGTATACGCAGCCTATGCGGAGCCTGACGCCGACTTTGACGCCCTGGCCGCAGAGCAGGCCAAGCTGGAAGCGCTGTTGCAGACTACAGACGGCCATAATCTTGAGCGCACGTTGGAAGTCGCCGCCGACGCGCTGCGTCTCCCCCCCTGGGACGCCCAGGTAAGCACCCTGTCCGGAGGCGAGCGCCGCCGCGTCGCTCTGTGTAAGCTGCTGCTATCCAAGCCAGACATGCTGCTGCTGGACGAACCTACCAACCATTTGGACGCAGAAAGCGTCGCCTGGCTGGAACGCTTCCTTCATGAATATCCCGGCACCGTCGTAGCGATTACCCACGACCGATACTTCCTCGACAATGTCGCCGGCTGGATACTGGAGCTGGACCGCGGTCGCGGCATTCCTTTCGAGGGCAACTACAGCCAGTGGCTGGAAGCCAAAGAAAAACGCCTTGAGCAGGAAGAGAGAACTGAAGCCGCTCGCCAGAAGACCATCAAGTCAGAGCTGGACTGGGTGCGCAGCAACCCCAAAGGCCGCCACGCCAAGAGTAAAGCGCGTCTGGCCCGCTTTGAAGAGCTGTCGTCTCAAGACTTCCAGTCCCGTAACGAAACTAACGAGATTTACATTCCGCCCGGACCACGCTTGGGGGATATCGTCATTGAAGTCAATGACGTCAAGAAACGTTTCGGCGACAAACTGCTATTCGATAACCTTAACTTCAATGTGCCCCCGGGTAGCATTGTCGGCGTCATCGGCGGCAACGGCGCAGGCAAGTCTACGTTATTCAAGCTGATCGCCGGCATGGAGCAACCAGAGTCTGGCGCTATCCGCCTTGGCGACACGGTGCAGCTTTCCTACGTCGGACAAATGCGGGAGCTGGACGACAGCAAAACTGTATGGGAAGAAGTCAGCGACGGTCAGGACATGATTGAAGTGGGTTCTTATCGCACCCCTTCCCGCGCTTATCTATCCCGCTTCAACTTCCGCGGCGGCGAACAGCAAAAGCGGGTCAAGGAGCTGTCCGGCGGTGAACGCAACCGTTTATTCCTGGCCAAGCTGCTAAAACAAGGCGGCAACGTATTGCTGCTGGACGAACCTACCAACGATCTGGACGTTGAGACCTTACGAGCGCTTGAGGAAGCCTTACTGGCGTTCCCTGGCTGCGCCATTGTCATCTCGCACGATCGCTGGTTCCTTGACCGTATCGCCACCCACATCCTGGCTTTCGAAGGCGACAGCGAAGTGGTTTGGTTCGAAGGCAACTTCTCCGAATACGACGAAGACTACAAGAAACGCGTCGGCGAAAGCGCCGCCGTGCCCCAGCGCATGAAATACAAGCGCCTGGCCTGATAGCCTTTCTTTCTGGACGGGGTCAACGCCCCGTCCGCCTCTCTCAACGTGAAGTTCTCCCATGTAGCGACTATAGTTTAGGTATCGCTACAGGGAATAAAAACTATGTCGCCCACGACTTCTTCCGATCGCCGCCGTTTTCAGCGTATATCATTCGATGCGGAGGTGACCATTCAACAAAGCAACCGCAGCTGGATCAGTCAGTTATTGGATATCTCTTTTCGCGGCGCACTGGTGCATGAGCCTGCAGACTGGGGTGATGCTGACGCCAACGCTCCGTTTGAGCTTCGCGTCAACCTGGGAGCGGAGCATCTAATCAGTTTCAACGGACATTTGCGCCACGCAGAAAAAGGCCACCTGGGGTTTTCCTGCGAGCACATGGATCTGGATAGCGCCTCTACGCTGAGGCGCCTGGTGGAACTGAATCTGGGAAGTTCCGATCTGTTGGAAAGAGAACTCGCCGCACTGATTGAGACAGTGTAACGCCCCTCGCGTTACAGCAGCTCCAGCGCCTCCTGCAGACGGGAAACGCCAATCACCTGCATGCCTTCAGGGGCTTTCTTGGGTGCGTTTGACTTGGGAACAATCGCCTTGGTGAAGCCGTGTTTGGCCGCTTCGACGATACGCTCCTGCCCGCTGCTGACCGGCCGGATCTCTCCTGACAGCCCCACCTCGCCAAACACCACCCAATCACTCGGCGCCGCTCGGTCCTTGAAGCTTGAGGATATCGCCATCAATACCGCCAAATCCGCACTGGTTTCAGCGATTTTCACACCGCCCACCACGTTAATGAACACATCCTGATCCCCCACGTGTAAGCCCCCGTGGCGATGCAAGACCGCCAATAGCAGAGCCAGACGCTGAGGGTCTGAACCTATCGCCAAACGTCTGGGGGCCGCGCCAAAGCCTTGATCCACCAGCGCCTGAATTTCCACCAGCAGTGGTCGGGTGCCTTCCCAGGCGACGGTCACAATACTGCCCGCAGCGGTGTGTCCCTCGCGATTAAGAAAAATAGCACTGGGATTTTTAACGTCCTTTAGCCCCGTCTCCATCATGGCGAAAACGCCTAACTCATTCACGGCTCCAAAACGATTCTTGATCGCGCGCAACGTCCGGAAACGGCTATCTTCGTTACCTTCCAGCATGATAGAGGCGTCGATCATATGCTCAAGCACTTTGGGCCCCGCCAAAGAGCCGTCTTTCGTGACATGGCCGACGATCAACAAGGCGACGCCGGACTGCTTGGCGTAACGGGTAAGCGCCGCAGCGGCTTCGCGCACCTGCGCCACACTACCGGGCGCGGATTGCAGCTCCGCCATATGCATGACCTGAATACTATCAATCACAAGAATATTCGGCTGCTGCTCGCGCGCGGTATCGAGAACGCTTTCGACGTCCGTCTCCGACATCACCTGCATACCGTGACTGTTAAGCTGCAGCCGGCGTGCGCGCATGGCGATCTGTTGAATGGACTCTTCCCCGGTCACGTAGAGGATCTTGTGTCGCTCCGCCAGTCGACAGGTCGTCTGCAGTAGCAGCGTACTTTTGCCTGCGCCGGGATGACCGCCGATCAGCACGACCGATCCGGGAACAATACCGCCTCCAAGCACACGGTCAAACTCGGGACTCAGGGTGGAAGTGCGGGGAAGATCGACCAGTTCGACCTCTTCCAAGGACTGTAGTTGCGCCCGCTGCCCAGTAAATCCGCTGCGGGCGGCGCTCTTGACAGGCGCCCGGCTTTCACGAAACTCGCTGACCGTATTCCAGGCGCCGCATTGAATACACTGCCCCATCCATTTGCGGTAATCCGCGCCGCATTCCGTGCAGACGTAACTGGTCTGTTTCTTCGCCATTCCTACAAATACTCCACTAGCGCCAATCGTAATCAGGCATTCTGATGATAAGGCGCGCTCAACTCATGGACGGCGTCGATAAAGACTTTCGCGTGCTCTGGGTCCACATCCGGCGTGATCCCATGCCCCAGATTGAAGACATGCCCCTCGCCAGAACCAAAGCTCGCCAGAATGCGTGAAACCTGATCCCGAATCGCAGCAGGAGGCGCATATAGTGCAGCCGGGTCCATATTGCCCTGCAAAGCAACCCGGTCGCCTACTCGCCTTCTGGCCTCGCTGATTTCCGTCGTCCAGTCGAGTCCTAGCGCGTCGGCGCCTGCATCTGCAATATGCTCCAGCCATTGGCCGCCATTTTTGGTGAACAGAATCACCGGTACAGGACGCCCCTCCGCCTCACGCTGCAGCTTCGACACGATCTTTTTCATATAAGCCAGGGAAAATTCAAGGTATCCCGCAGCAGTCAGAGCGCCACCCCAGGTATCAAAAATCTGCACAGCCTGCGCACCCGCACGAATTTGCGCATTCAGGTAATCTGCTACGGAATCCGCCAGTTTATCCAGCAACAAATGCAGCAATTCCGGTTGTCCGTATGCGAGCTTCTTGATTTCACGGAAGTCCTTGCTTGAACCTCCTTCCACCATATAAGTAGCCAGAGTCCAAGGGCTGCCGGAAAAGCCGATCAGGGGAACGCGACCGTTCAACTCCCGGCGAATGGTGCGTACGGCGTTCATGACATAGCCGAGATCTGTGTCCGCGTCTGGCATATGCAGCGCGTTGACGTCCGCTTCCGTTCTTACCGTCTTTTTGAAACGGGGACCTTCTCCAGTTTCGAAGTACAGGCCCAGCCCCATCGCGTCAGGAATAGTGAGGATGTCAGAGAAAAGAATCGCCGCATCAAGCTCAAAACGCTCCAGTGGCTGAAGCGTGACTTCACAGGCGAATTCCGCATTTTTACACAGGTCCATGAAGCTGCCTGCACGAGCCCTGGAAGCCCGATATTCAGGCAAGTAACGTCCGGCCTGGCGCATCATCCACACCGGCGTCACGTCCACCGGCTGCCTCATCAATGCGCGCAAAAATCGATCATTCTTCAGTTCTGACATGACGTCTCCAGGGTTCCAGAATTTGAGAGCAGCACATATACCACGTTCGCCCCCAACAAAAAAGGCATGGAAAACCATGCCTTTTTATACGTCTGAAGCTTTTTGATTGTTAATCAATCACTTCACAGCGTCATACTTCCAGATAATCGAGAATGCCTTCTCCCGCCTGTCTGCCTTCCCAGATAGCCGTGACCACCAAGTCAGAGCCGCGCACCATGTCTCCGCCGGAGAACACCTTCGGGTTAGTCGTCTGGAATTTGTATTGCTGCTGTTCCGGCGCAATGACTCGTCCGCCGTTATCGACATCAATGCCAAACTCCTGGAACCAGGGTGAAGGGCTGGGACGGAAACCAAATGCGATCAGCACCGCGTCCGCCGGCAGAATCTCTTCGCTTCCCGCCACCACTTCAGGACGACGACGACCATTTTCGTCCGGTTCACCCAAGCGAGTTTGCACCACTTTCACGCCCTCTACCCGCTCATCGCCGATGATGGCGACGGGCTGACGGTTGAACAGGAATTTGACTCCCTCTTCTTTCGCGTTGGCGACTTCCTTACGTGAACCAGGCATGTTGGCCTCGTCGCGACGGTAAGCGCAGGTTACCGATTTAGCCTTCTGACGAATCGCCGTCCGGTTACAATCCATTGCAGTATCGCCGCCGCCAAGGACAACGACTCGCTTGCCCTGCATGTCGACAAAGTCTTCCGGCGCTTTTTCATACCCCAGGCAACGGTTGACGTTGGATATCAGATACGGCAGCGCGTCATAAACGCCGGGCAATTCCTCGCCTGGGAAACCGCCTTTCATATAATTGTAGGTTCCCATTCCCAGGAAGACGGCGTCGAATTCACTCAACAAGTCCGCAAACGCCACGTCTTTCCCTACATCCGTGTTCAGACGGAACTCGATGCCCATCTCTTCAAACAGTTTGCGGCGGCGCACCATAACCTCTTTTTCCAGTTTGAACTCTGGAATACCGAAGGTCAGCAACCCGCCAATTTCCGGGTAGCGGTCGAACACGACAGGCTTCACGCCATTGCGGATCAAAACATCCGCACATCCTAAACCAGCGGGACCCGCGCCGATAATGGCGACCCGTTTATCGGTCATGGCCACCTTGGACATATCCGGCTTCCAGCCCAACGCCAGCGCTGTATCTGTAATATATTTCTCGGTCGAGCCGATCGTCACGGCGCCGAAACCATCATTCAGCGTACAGGCGCCTTCGCATAATCTGTCTTGCGGGCATACCCGGCCACAGACTTCAGGGAGCGTATTAGTCTGATGGCTGAGCTCAACCGCCGCCATGATGTTGCCTTCCGACGCCAGCTTTAGCCAATTGGGAATGTAGTTATGCACTGGGCATTTCCATTCGCAATAGGGGTTGCCGCACTCCAGACAGCGGTGCGCCTGGTTTTTGACTTCCTCTTCCTTAAAGGGCTTGTAGATTTCTCTAAACTGCTTCTTACGACGCCCAACCGGAACCTTTTCAGGATCTTGCCGTCCCACATCGAGGAACTGAAAGTTATTGCTCAGTCTCTCCGCCATTGCGTCTAAACCTCTAAACTGTATACAAAAAATCTGTTTCTGGACCCGGCGCGGCGCGAACGCCCGAGGCGCAGTCTCGCCACCCTCATTACGCCGGGAACTCCGACTAAACTTAACAGCCCCGATTTATTACTCAGGCCTTGCCCGCGTGCTGTCCATCAACGAAGCAAGGCTGGCGGCTTTGGGTTTCACCAACCAGAAGCGCCCCACATAGTCATCGAAGTTATCCAGCATGTTTTCCGCCCAGGCGCTGCTGGTTTCCCGAACGTGCTCGTCGATCACGTCGCGCAGATAGTTGCGGTACGCTTCCATCGCTTCGCTGGTAATACGGTGAATCTCCACCAGCTCATGGTTATAGCGGTCGACGAAGCGGTTCTCCTGGTCGAGAACATAAGCAAAGCCGCCAGTCATGCCTGCGCCGAAGTTGTAACCGGTTTTCCCCAGCACAGCCACCATACCACCCGTCATATATTCACAGCAGTGGTCGCCCACGCCTTCCACCACCGCATAGGCGCCGGAGTTACGCACGCCAAAGCGTTCGCCCGCCACACCCGCGGCGAAAAGCTTGCCGCCAGTGGCGCCATACAGGCAGGTGTTGCCGATGATAGAGGTTTCCTGCGATGCAAAAGAGCTGTTCTGGGGCGGACGTATAGTCAATTTACCGCCAGTCATGCCTTTGCCCACGTAATCGTTGGCGTCGCCTTCCAGATACATGTGCAGACCGCCAGCGTTCCACACGCCGAAGCTTTGCCCAGCGGTGCCAGTCAAACGGAAGACCAGCGGGTTATCCGCCATGCCCTGATTGCCGTGTCGCTTAGCGATCTCGCCGGACAAGCGAGCGCCGATAGAGCGATCACAGTTGGTGACGCGAAACTCAAACTCACCGCCACTCTTGGCTTCGATGGTTGGCAGCGCCGCCTGCACCATTTCTTCCGCCAAACGGCCTTTGTCGTATGGGGCATTGCGCTCGGACTGGCAGGTATGCGGCTTGTCCGCAGGTATTGCGTCGTTGCTCAGCATCGGCGTCAAATCCAGATTGCGCTGCTTGGCCGTCGCGCCCGGTAAAATCTCCAGCAGGTCCGTGCGGCCAACCAGTTCTTCCAGAGAACGAACGCCCAGCTTGGCCATCCACTCACGAGTTTCCGTTGCGACGAATTTGAAGTAGTTGATCGCCATTTCCACCGTGCCCTGGAAATGTTTATCGCGCAGATCTTTATTCTGCGTCGCAACACCCGTGGCGCAGTTGTTCAAGTGGCAAATCCGCAGGTATTTACAGCCCAACGCCACCATTGGCCCAGTGCCGAAGCCGAAGCTTTCCGCACCAAGAATGGCCGCTTTCACCACATCCAGACCGGTCTTCAGACCACCGTCCGTCTGCAGGCGCACGTTGCCGCGCAGATCATTCGCACGCAACGCCTGATGCGCTTCTGATAGGCCCAATTCCCAGGGAGAGCCGGCGTACTTGATAGAGGTCAGCGGACTGGCGCCCGTGCCGCCGTCGTACCCCGAAATCGTGATCAGGTCAGCGTAGGCCTTGGCCACACCTGCGGCGATAGTGCCAACGCCCGGTTCAGACACCAGCTTGACCGACACCAGCGCCTCAGGATTCACCTGTTTCAAATCGAAAATCAGCTGCGCTAAATCTTCGATTGAGTAGATATCATGATGCGGCGGCGGAGAAATCAGCGTCACGCCTGGGACGGCATAACGCAGGCGCGCGATTAACTGGTTAACCTTACCGCCAGGAAGCTGCCCGCCTTCGCCTGGCTTCGCGCCTTGCGCCACTTTAATCTGCAGCACATCCGCGCTGACCAGATAGTGCGGCGTCACGCCAAAGCGACCTGAAGCCACCTGCTTGATCTTGGAGCGCTTCTCCGTCCCATAGCGAGCCGGATCTTCACCACCTTCGCCTGAGTTGGAGCGCCCACCCAAGCGGTTCATCGCGACCGCCAGCGCTTCGTGCGCCTCAGGAGACAGCGCGCCAATGGACATGGCGGCGGAGTCAAACCGGGGAAGAATGTTTTCCAGCGGTTCGACTTCGTCTATCGAAATCGGCTTGACCTTATCAGAGATTTTGAAGAGGTCGCGCAGCGTCATCGGCGCCCGGCCGTTTACATAGGAGGCATATTCCTGATAAACGCCATAGTCGCCTTCGCGCACCGCCTTCTGCAGCGCGCCGACCACATCCGGGTTATAGGCGTGATATTCGCCGCCATGGACGAACTTCAGCAGACCGCCCTGCAATATCGGCTTGCGTTTGGCCCAGGCCATTTTAGCCAGCTCTGCCTGCTCCGCCTGGAAGTCATAAAATGAGGCGCCCTGGATGCGGCTGGGAACGCCGCAGAAGCACAAGTCAACAATATCATCCGCCAGCCCCACGGCCTCGAATAATTGCGCGCCGCGATAAGAGGCGATTGTCGAGATCCCCATCTTGGAGAGTATTTTCAACAGACCTTTGTTAATGCCTTTCCGATAGTTATTTTTGGCTTCGATAGGATCGATCAATACTTCGCCGGTATTAATCAGGTCATTAAGCACTTGATAAGACAGGTATGGATAAACCGCCGTGGCGCCGAAACCAAACAACACGGCGAAATGATGCGGATCTCTCGCCCAAGCGGTTTCCACGATGATATTGGCGTCGCAACGCAAACCTTTGTTCACCAAACGGTGATGCACAGCGCCTGTCGCCATAAAGGCGTTGATTGGCAGCTCGCCCTGATTAATGCAGTTGTCGCTCAGTATCACCAGCACTCTGCCGTTACGCGCGGCGTTTTCCGCCTGGTCCGCCACGGCTTCAATCGCTTGCTTGAGGCCTAACTCTGGACGGTACGACAACTTGATTTTCTCGACAGAGAAACCTTCACGCTGCAGGTTGGCGATTCGGAAGAACTTGGCTGGCGACAGCACCGGCGTACTCAGGATAATCCGGTTAGCATGCTGAGCCGTTTCCTGGAATACATTGCGTTCCGCACCCAAACAGGTCTCCAGAGACATGACGATGGTTTCCCGCAACGGATCGATCGGCGGGTTGGTCACCTGGGCAAATTTCTGACGGAAGTAGTCCGCAACGGAACGGATGCGAGTGGACAACACCGCCATCGGCGCATCGTCACCCATTGAGCCCACCGCCTCCTGGCCGGATTCAGCCAGAGGACGTAGCACCTGATCGCGCTCTTCAAAGGAAATCATGAACATTTTCATGTATTCATGCAGGTTTTCCTTTTCCATCAGCGTGAATTCAGGCGTCTGCTGATTAAGTTTGGTTTCCACACGCAGTGCGTTTTCACGCAGCCACTTCTTGTAGGGATGCGCCGACTTCAGACGGTTATCCACATCCTGAGTATGCAGCACTTCGCCGGTATGGGTGTCCACCGCCAAAATCTGACCCGGGCCAACACGGCCCTTGGCGACGACATCCTCAGACTTGTAGCCATAAGTGCCCACTTCCGAGGCCAGCGTAATGTAGCCGTTTTTGGTGATAACCCAGCGCGCAGGACGCAATCCATTACGATCCAGCAGACACACCGCGTAGCGACCGTCAGTCAATACCACACCGGCGGGACCATCCCAAGGCTCCATGTGCATGGAGTTGTATTCATAAAACGCGCGCAAATCCGGGTCCATGGTGTCCACGTTCTGCCATGCAGGCGGGATCATCATACGCACGGCGCGGAATAGATTAACGCCACCCGCCAGCAAGACTTCCAGCATGTTGTCCATGGAAGAGGAATCTGAGCCAGTGCGATTCACAATCGGCTGCAGCGCTTCCAGGTCAGGCAGGTGTGGGGATTTAAATTTGCTTGCGCGAGCCATCGCCCAGTTACGGTTGCCGTCGATAGTGTTGATCTCACCATTGTGAGCCAGATACCGGAAAGGCTGCGCCAACGGCCAACGCGGAGCCGTATTAGTGGAAAAGCGCTGGTGGAACACGCAAATAGCGGTTTCCAGGCGCGAATCGCCAAGGTCCAGATAAAAGTTTGGCAGGTCGACGGGCATCATCAACCCTTTATAAGAAAGCACCTGGCTGGACAAGCTACAGATATAGAACTCTTTATCTTCCGCCAAGGCGTTCTCGGCCATCCTGCGGGCAATATACAGTTTGACCGCAAACTCGTGCTCATTAATGCCCTTCGGGGCTTCAACGAATATTTGTTCTATAACGGGAAGGCAATCCAGAGCCATAGGCCCCAGGCATTCCGTATTCGTAGGAACCAGGCGCCACCCGACGGTTTTCACGCCTTGTTCGGCCAGCGCGGACTCCAAGCGCTCACGGGCGGCTTTCGCCATGGCTTCGTCCTGATTCAGGAACAGCATGCCCACCGCGTAATTCGCGCCCAACTCAATATTAAAGCTTTCTTTGGCTATCGCCCTAAGAAAGGAATCAGGCTTTTGTATCAGTAACCCACAACCGTCGCCGGTTTTGCCATCCGCAGCGATACCACCTCGATGAGTCATGCATGTGAGGGACTCAATAGCGGTGCGCAGCAGATCATGGCTGGCTTGCCCATTCATATGGGCGATCAAACCAAAACCACAGTTATCTTTGAACTCACCTGGTTGATACAGACCTGTCTTCATATGCTTTCTCTCACTTAAATCCTTACGAATCAAAAGCTTGCCTAAAGGAAATCAAAACCAAGCAGCTTTTGATAGGCAAAAATGGGCCGCCCATAATACACACGGACAAGCCTTAGCTCAAATCTAAAGAGATTTGTTAATTAGTAAAAATACCTAAAGGTTTGTGCTTATGACAGAGGTAAGAGAGAAAAAGTCTCGATCCTTATTTGACCAAGCCCTGCAAACCGGAAATGCTGCGCACCCACGCCCCCTGCTCAACCAACGGCTGAGGAAGCTGGGCAAGCGCTTCTTTGGCTTGCTCGATAGAAGGGTAAACGCCGCGCAATACGACAAACCAGTCTTTCCCTTGATACAGGGATTTGACGTAGAAATCCTGGGTGTCTCCCTCCCGTCGCAGGAAGGTCTGCACCGACTCTTTGTGTAGACTGCCCAACAGCTGGATCGTCCAGGCTGAGGACGCTTGTGACTGCAGCCACTCGTTGGTGCGGAAGTAGTGATCCAGGTCATCCACAACTTCAGCAGTTGGGACGTTTTTTTCCACTGTTTTGGTTTTAGGGGGGTCTGCCTTCGCAACAGTTTGAGTGGAAGATGCTGACTGACCCGCCACTGGAGCCGGCTTTTTATTAGCAACAACCGGCGGCGCGTGATCAGAAGTCGTGGTCTCGACCACCTCATCCGGCTTCGCTACCGGCGCTTTTTCAGATGTTTCAGCAGCCACCGTCTTTTGATTCACATCTTTCTCGACTTTCTGAGCCGGAGCCGTTGCACTTTCTGTTTGCGCATCACTTATCGAATCGCGCGGTGACAGCTCATCGGACGTATCAGCAACCGACTCGACGGGTATTTCAGGCTGAGGAGAAATCGTTTCCACTTCCGGTTCTGGCGCGGGGAGTTTTATTGTTACCCGGGAAGAATCCGCAGAGGCGTCTTCCACCTTGGGCGTCGCCTCATAACGCCACGCAATAAAGCCGACGCCCCCCATAAAAATCGCCAACAAAAAGCCGGAAACCAGCTGATATAGCTTCGTGGAAGGATTAAAACTTTTGGGCTTCGACGCCTCCGCGGAAAGAAGAAGAGATCCCGCCAAGCGATCAATTCGCCCCGGTATCCCCTTACTTAGCTGGTATAGTTTCCCCACTACCGCAGGTGGTATTTCTCCCTCACCGCCACTCCACCCGGCCGCGCGAAGCTTTTCATTTAAATAACGGGATGTATCGCTAAGATCCAGCGGAGGAATACCAACATATTGAACAGAGGTCCCGCGCGCGCCACAGGCGCGGGCAAGCTGCTGAGTGATCTGCAGCTGCCCCACCAGTAACAAGCCAAAGGCCCCGGACTGTTCGGGATTAAAGCGAGTGACCAGCAGCTCAAGTGATTCGTCTGACAGCTCATGTGCGTCGTCAATGATGAAAAGCGTACGCAGGCCTGATGCGAAACTTCGTTCGCAGCTTTGCATTATTTCCGCCAACAGTACCTTGGTGGACAGATTGCTTTCCACTGTCGGCAACGCAAGCCCCGTCGCCAGTTGAATAACGAGCGCTTCCGCCCCTTCCAACAGACCGGGCTTCAGTAGCACGATTCTGAGGGCTTCGCCTTCCAATTCAATCAAACGCTTTAGAAGCAAAGACTTACCGCCGCCTTTCGGAGCGGTCAGAGCCACTATACGCTCTGAAAAATGAATCAGGTGACGCAGGTTTTCAGTAACCTCGCCATAACGCCCTACTTGCAGCAGATCAGCGCGACGGCCATCAAAAGGGTCGCCGTCTACGCCATAGACTTCTCGCCATGCGTCTAACGCAAACGCTGGCTCCTGCTGTACGCCTGTTTCTTGCATCAAATTTCGAACAACTAATGAGTGGTGAAAAGCGCCAGAGTTTCCTGCAGCATGTCCGCAGGGAAGTCAGCAGTCACATCAGCCCGTCCCAGCGATTCCAACAACACCAGGCGCAACTGCCCATCCAGCACTTTCTTATCGATCGCCATGTAACGGATGAAGTCATCTTTCGTCATACTGACAGGGGGACGGACCGGCAAATCCGCTCGGCTAATCAGTTTCGTAATCCTCTCACAGTCCTGCTCGCTCAGCCTTCCCATACGACGGGACAAATCCGCCGCCATCAACATCCCTACAGCCACCGCCTCGCCATGCAACCACTCTTTGTAGTGCGTATACGCTTCAATGGCGTGACCGAAGGTATGACCGAGATTCAAAATGGCGCGCAGCCCTTGCTCCGTCTCATCCGCAGCGACCACTTCCGCTTTGATTTCGCAGGAGCGCTTGATAGCGTAGGTTATGGCGGCCGAATCAAGTTCTTTAATCTTATCGATATTTTCTTCCAACCAGCTGAAAAACGCCTGATCGTAAATAAGACCGTACTTAATAACTTCCGCCAAGCCTGCCGACACTTCCGACGCAGGAAGGGTTTTCAGCGTGTCCGTATCTATTACCACTGCTTTCGGCTGATAAAAAGCGCCAATCATATTTTTGCCCAGCGGATGATTCACGCCGGTTTTGCCGCCGACCGATGAGTCCACCTGCGATAACAGCGTGGTCGGGACCTGAATAAAGTCCACTCCCCGCTGATAGCATGCGGCGGCGAAGCCGGTCATGTCGCCAACTACGCCGCCACCGAGGGCAACAAGCGTCGTAGTGCGGTTATGCTTTTGGGTTAGCAGATGGTCAAAGATGTTATTCAGTGAGTCCAAATTCTTGAACTGCTCACCATCTTCCAGAATGGTTTTATCAACTTGAAAGCCTTCAAGACTGGCTTCAAGCTGCTCCAAATAAAGAGGAGCAATGGTTTCATTGGTGACGATCATCACCTGCTTGTGTCTAATGGCGTCCGCAAAATAACTGGATGCCTTCATCAAGCCTGCTCCGATATAGATTGGGTAGCTACGGTCGCCTAATTCGACCTGAAGGG
This sequence comes from Hahella sp. CR1, assembly GCF_029813005.1. Classification (NCBI taxonomy): domain Bacteria; kingdom Pseudomonadati; phylum Pseudomonadota; class Gammaproteobacteria; order Oceanospirillales; family Hahellaceae; genus Hahella; species Hahella sp. CR1. Next base: position 222,973 of record NZ_JAPELK010000009.1, on the reverse strand, counting down.
TTTCCATAGTCATCTGTTTCATCGCTCGACAGTTTCCTCACGTGATGCCCGAAGTGTTTTCACTATTTCCCGCACGACTCCTTTGGGACGCTTAGTATCGGTACTGATAATCAGGTCGGCTATGGATCTGTATATGGGCTCGCGCACTGACATGAGTTTCTTCAGCACACTGAGAGGGTCTTCGCTACGCAGCAAAGGTCTTTTGCGGTCTTTACGGGTGCGCTGATATTGTTGCTCTACGGAGGTATGAAGATAAACGATGAAGCCGTATTCTTTCAATGCGCGCTGATTATCAGGATCTACAACGGCGCCACCGCCAGTCGCAATAACCACCGCATCACGTTGCGAAAGGTCGGCGATAACGCTCTTTTCACGCCCTCGAAAACCAACCTCGCCTTCCACATCGAATATCCAGGGAATATCAGCGCCGCAACGGGCCTCGATTTCACGATCAGAGTCTACAAACTCAAATTGCAGCTCTTTCGCAAGCAACTTGCCGATTGTAGTTTTACCGGTCCCCATGGGGCCCACCAGAACGACATTCTTCTTCGCTTTCACCCGAACAGTCCATATTGATACGCCACGGTAGCGGAGCATATCACGCCAGTCCCTCGCCCCTCCACTTTTGCTGGTGCACAGGCACAAAAAAGCCGCCTTAAGGCGGCTTCTTATCCCATCACTTAACCTTAATTTTCGATTAGGCCGTTAGTGATTAGTTTTGGAGTGATGAAGATCAGGAGTTCTGATCTTTCATTAGTATTTTCCTTTTTAGTAAACAGCCTTCCCAAATAAGGAACATCACCAAGGAAAGGTGTCTTTGTAGTCGTTGTAGAAGTCTGAGCAGTAAATATACCACCTAAAACGATTGTCTCACCATTTCCTACCAACACTTGAGTCTTCACCTCATTGGTATCGATGCTTGGAATACCTGCTGTTACATCACCACGTGAGTCCTGGTTAACAACCAGATCCATTATGATCTTGTCATCTGGCGTTATCTGGGGGGTCACTTCTAATGCCAAAACAGCCTTTTTAAACGATATAGAAGTCGCACCACTTGAAGTTGCTTCCTGATAAGGAATTTCTTCACCAGACTCTATTCGAGCAGTCTGCCTATCAGCACTAACAATTTTCGGCTGTGCAACAATTTCTCCTTTACCATCAGACTCCAGAGCGGATAGCTCCATTGAAATTAATCTACTATCCTTCAGGAACCCTAGGGCCAAAGAACTTGCGTTTGTTTTCGTTACCCCCAAATCCACAGCCAATGCTCCCGGATATTCAACCGACTCTCCATTAACTCTCTCAACCATTGTTCCACGGGAACCACCGACAATAATTCTAGAGTCACTATTCGTCTTGTCGTAAAAACCACCCCACTCAATACCAAAATCAGAGACGGCATCGGTACTTGCCCTCACAATTCTAGCTTCAATTAATACCTGGCTTACAGGAACATCCCATGTTTGAATCAACCTGCGGACTTGGGCTAGCTTATCCGCAGTTTCACGAATACTGATAGTATTTGTCCTTTCATCAGAAGAAATAAACCCTCTTGATGAAATAAGGTCCTTATCTTCTTTTAATAGCCCTACTATATCTTTCGCCTTTGCGTAATTAATCTGAACAACTTCCAGTCTAACCGGAGCCAACTCTTTGACCTGCTTACTGGCCTCAAGTTCCAACCTCTCCCTTGCTGCAATTTCTTCCGCAGGTGCAACCAACAGCACATTTCCTACTTTACGCTGATCAAGACCTTTAGTTTTTAGGATTAACTCTAAAGCCTGGTCCCAAGGAACATTTTGCAACCTAAGAGTAATACGTCCGCCTACGGTATCGCTTGCAACCAAATTCAATCCAGTAAAGTCTGCGATTAATTGAAGTACTGAACGGACCTCAATATCTTGAAAATTGAGAGACAGTTTCTCTCCAGTATAGGGAAATTTATCTTTACGCCTTTGCTCAGACTCTTCCTCTGTCAAGGGCTCCACCGCCAAGGTAAACTGATTGTCTGCCTGATAAGCCAAGTAATCATAATCGCCCTCAGGCTTAATCAATACAGTAGCATTACCACTTTCCACGAATGAATCGACTATGCGAACAGGCGTGGCAAAGTCCGTTACATCTAATCGACGCTGCAGCTCAGTTGGTAGAGATACTCCGTTGAAAACCAGCTTAATGTTCCCGGCTTCTTCGGACATATCCACACTCACCTTGGGGTTGGTTAGAGTAATTAGAACTCTGCCATCACCCTTTTCTCCTCTCAAAAAATCGACTTCTGCAATTGCAGGCTTTGAACTGACAGAAGCGCTAACTGTGCGAGCAGGTGTAGTTGACGCCGCACTTTGGGAGGACTTATTTGCCGCCTGCGCTTGTGGCGCAACATGTTCTCCTCCTTCACCAAGGCGAAGCACTAAGGTATTGCCTCTAACTTCACTTGTATAAGGAACAAGCTCAACTAAATTAACAATTACCCTAGTTCGACCACCAGCTTCCAGCACAGTAACACTTTGTGTGTTTCCCTTTGACAGCTCATGGCTACGCTCAGCCAACGCATTCGCCACCCCTTCAAGATCCAAAGCTATCCGAGCCGGTTGCTCAATGCTGTAGCTCCTGGGTTCTGGAGGAGGTGAATCAAACTGCAGTTTTACTTCTGTCCGGTCTCCAGGCAAGGCGGCAAACTCAATACCGGTTAAACTGGTGGCGCCCGCCCACCCGCTTATGGCTAGCGCAATAAACGACAACCATACTTTCAAGATGCGCGCTGTCATTGTTTTCTCCACGAGATTTTCAAATGGCCTAAGGTATACCTTCATTAATTTATTTCCTTCAACCCGAGGGTCCTCGGCCGCTCAAACCAACCGCCTTGCCCATCAGAAACTATTTCAATAATTTCGATTCCTGTCTCATTAATAGAAACCACCTTCCCATGATTTTTCCCCATAAACTGACCTTTGCGCACACGATGAATACCGCCCTGACCATCATTAACGAGTGCATACAAGGTGGACTCACCATCTTTATTGATGGTTCCAACCATACTCATTGAACCAATGGAAAAGCTTTCCAACAATTCAGGCGGCCTGTCTAAGTCAGGCTTCACATTGCTTTTAGGCCTTGCCTCAACCTGCGCCAACTTGATTTCTTCAGGCTGCGAAAAAGGAGAGCGTCTATTAGCTGCACTATAAGAGAATGCTTGATATGCCTTGGGCTCAGGCAAGGGTTCGATGCGACCTTTAGGCCTTGCTTTCACTTCCTGGACAAATAATTGCAAATCATCAAAGCCACTATTTGAGCTACAAGCGCTTAGGAATAATGGAAAGGTAGTTGTCAAAACCAGTAAAAAATACCTCATTGTCTTGTCTCACCCCCATTGTAGCGGTATGTCTTAGCTTGAATCGCCATAGACAGTGGACCTCCCTCTTTATCAGCCTTAATTGTAAAATCGTGCAAAGTTACAATTCGAGAAAGGCCTGCCACCCCACTTACAAAAGAAGCCAGATCATGGTAGCCACCATTAACTTTTATATCTATTGGAAGCTCTACATAAAACTCTTTTGATATTTCAGGCCTCAAATCAATAGAGGCCAACTCCAAACCACTCAAAGAACCAATTGACGATATATCTTCAAGCAAACCTGGAACTTCAGTATCACTAGGCAACTGCTTAAGGAGATCACCAAAGGTTTTCTCCATTTCAGCCATTTGAGCTTTGTATTCTTCCAAGTTCGAAACCTGCGCAGCCTTAGACTCAAATTGCCTCTTTAAGTCCATCTCTTCTGCATGGCTGTTTTCAAGCTTGATGTTAAGCTCTTTAATATCAAACCAGTAAACAGCGCCTAAAACTAAGGCGAAAACGATTAAACAACAGATTACTTTTACCGGGCCAGGCCACGAACCTGCATTATTGAAATCCAGGTCACCCAGGTTAAAATCTTTCATACTTTCGAAGGTGTCAGCGATACTCATAAATCACGCCCCCCCTTCTTTCTTGGACTCATCTGTTGGCGCTTCTTGCTTAATAGTCATATCAAAAGAACTCTTTGATTCATTATCCTGAAGCGCCTTAACAGAGGTAAGGTTGGGCTCTTTAAACCAAGCCGACTCATCGAGTTTTCTCATAAGACTCGATATTCTACTATTCGACTCCCCCACCCCTTTTATTTCGAGTACATCACCTACCTTAGACAGGCTTGTAAAGTAGACTCCATCTGGATTGGTCTTCACCAGTTCGTCAAATACTCGAACGATAACGGGTCGCCTTCCCTGAAGGTCTTGAATAACTTTCATGCGCTCAATCAACTCAGCACGCCTCTTCTTGAGCTCCTGAATCTCTTTTATCTGCTTCTCTAGTTGAGCGATTTCATTACGGACGAAGTTATTACGCTGAACCTGATATTCGATGGAGCCCTCAACGTAACGATGCCAAAGAAAGCCCGCACCAGCGCTAATAATTAACATACCCAGCAGCACTGTAATAAATTGCTTCTGTCGCTCAGCTCGGAGCTCTTCCCGCCAGGGACGGAGGTTAATACGCGCCATTAGTCAAAACTCCTCATTGCCAATCCGCACGCGATCATGAGGGAGGGAGCGTCATTACTTAATGCTGACGCATTAACCTTTGACGACACTGTCATGTCTGCAAATGGGTTCGCCACCAGTGTTGTGGTCCCGACCCGCTCCTGAACCAATTCAGCGACACCAGGAATTGAGGCGGTTCCCCCCGCCAAAATGATGTAATCAACTTCGTTGAATTGAGTAGACGAGAAGAAGAATTGCAGCGATCTGGCCACCTGCTGTACAACCGCTTCTTTAAAAGGATGCAAAACTTCCTGTTCGTAGTCATCAGGTAAGCCGCCTTGTTTTTTGGCTAACCCTGCTTCCTCTTGCGACAAGCCATATCGGCGCTGTATTTCTTCCGTTAACTGCTTGCCGCCAAATAACTGTTCGCGCGTATAGATAGTCTTGCCGTCAGACAGCACACTCAGTGTGGTCATTGTCGCGCCGATATCAACAACAGCCACGGTTTGAGACTCATCACCCGTACCAAGCTGCGCTTCTATAAGTCCCATAGCTCGTTCCATGGCGTACGCTTCGACGTCCACCACTTTCGTGGTGAGACCGCCGATTTCCAGAGCATCTTCACGAAGCTCAACATTCTCCCGTCTACACGCAGCCAAGAGAACGTCCATCATTTCCGCGTTGACTTCGTTTGGCCCCACTACCTCAAAGTCCAGAGCGACTTCGTCTAGTGGATAGGGGATGTACTGGTCCGCTTCGATTTGAATTTGTGACTCCAGATCCTGCTCTCGAATTGAAGAGCTCATCTGAATGACTTTGGTGATAACCGCTGAACCTGCGACTGCAACCGCAGCCTGCTTGGTGTTGACTCGAGCTTTGCTTACAACTCTTGAGATCACTTCACCTACTGCTTCGGCATCATTGATATTCTTTTCAACGACTGCGTTCGGCGGCAAAGGCTCCACGGCATAACTATCCACTCGATATCGACTGCCCTGCTGACTGAGTTCAATCAGCTTGACCGATGTAGAACTGATATCAAGCCCTAAAACCGGCTGTTTTTTCTTTCCAAATAGTCCAAACACAAAGTTGCCTTCTTATCGCACTACGGTTAAAAGGTTAAAGTCTGCTCTGAAAGCATAGCCAACATTCGAAGATTACTAAAATCTCCAGCGCAAAAAGCGTATAATCTGACTGTGTTATCCAAACCTAAAGAAATTTCTTAAATAATAGACATAGATTGTAAAGATGTCAGGAAAAACATGCGAAATTTTGTGAGGCTCTTACGATTTTTAAGTTGGATGTTCGCGGCAGGCCTCGCCGCCGGTATCGTTATTGCATCCAGCTTCTATCTTTTCTTATCACCCAACCTGCCGGATGTGGAGCAGTTAAGGTCCGTCCAACTCCAGACTCCACTGCGAATCTATACCCGCGACCAGCAACTGTTAGGTGAATTTGGCGAAAAGCGAAGAACGCCCGTTTCCTACAATCAAATACCTACAAATCTTGTCAACGCCTTCCTTGCTGCGGAAGACTCCGCTTTCTTCGAACACCAAGGCGTTAATATAAAAAGCTTGGCGCGCGCTTCTTTGCAACTTGTCAGTACTGGTCGCATTCAGTCCGGCGGCAGCACGATTACAATGCAAGTCGCAAAAAACTTCTTTCTCAGCCAGGAACGCACTTTCGACCGAAAATTCAATGAGATACTTTTGGCTTTAAAGATTGAGCGCGAACTTGGAAAACCGGAAATCCTTGAACTTTACCTAAACAAAATCTATCTGGGGAATAGGGCATATGGCATAGAAGCCGCAGCAAATGCTTATTATGGGAAGAGCATCAAAGAACTGACACTTGCTCAGGCGGCGATGATCGCAGGCCTTCCAAAAGCGCCATCCAAATATAACCCTATCGCCTCACCGGATCGGGCGCTGATCCGCAGAAACTGGATACTAGGCCGTATGCAGGAGCTGGGGATGATTACTCCAGAGCAGCAGGCCGAGGCGAGAAAAGCGCCAGTTACAGCCAGTTATCACGGAGCCCAACCTGAAGCGGATGCGCCTTACGTAGCGGAGATGGCTCGCCAGGAAATCGTCAACCGGTTTGGCGTCGACGCCTATACCGATGGTTACAATGTCATTCTGACGATAGATAGCAAGTTGCAGAAAGAAGCGGACGCAGCCTTGAAGCGGGGGCTCGTTGAGTATAGCGAGCGTCATGGCTACAAAGGTCCCGCCGGACACATTGATGCGCCAGAGGGAGAAGACGCACTTAATATTGTTGCGGAGCGCTTAAAAGAATTCCCCTCTGTTGGAGAGCTCAAGCCCGCATGGGTTGTCGCCGTCACAGAGAAGAAAGCGACTCTCCTAATGTCTTCTGGCGACACCGCCACACTACTCTGGGAAGGTATGGCATGGGCGCGCAAGTATGTTCATGTTAATGAACGCGGCGGCTCTCCCAAAAAAGCGGAGGATATATTCAAGCAAAGCGATGTCATTTATGTGAAGTCGCACGAAGACAAACTGTTCCTCAGCCAAATCCCCAACGTTCAAGGCGCCGTAGTTTCACTAGCGCCGGAGGATGGAGCCATTTTGGCGCTTACTGGCGGCTTTGATTTCTTCTTGAGCAAATTCAACCGCGCGACTCAAGCATTGAGACAACCCGGCTCAAACTTCAAACCCTTTGTTTATCTGGCGGCGCTGGAGAATGGAGCCACAGCTTCGACTACAATAAATGACGCCCCCGTTGTTTTCGAAGACGCCAATCTGGAGGACTCGTGGCGGCCGCAAAACTCATCACTGAACTTTAACGGCCCAATGAGATTGAGAAAGGCGCTTTATCAGTCCCGCAACCTTGTTTCTATACGCCTTCTGCAAAAGATAGGCATTGATACTACCGTCAACTTCCTCTCACAAGCTGGATTTGAAGAAAGCCGCATTCCTCGCAACCTATCACTTGCTTTGGGCTCGGTTGAGTACACGCCAATGAATGTCGTGTCAGGCTACGCCGCCATTGCCAACGGCGGGTACAAAGTAAGCCCTTACCTTATAGATAAAGTCATCGACTATAACGGCAAAGTGGTTTATCAAAGTAATCCTGCTGTGGCGTGCAGCAAATGTGACAACAATCGCAAGACTGCCCCCGGTAATGACCAACATCAGGCCAATATTGCCCCCCCTATTGCCGACCCAAGATCAGTTTACATTTTGAACAGCATTCTGCAGGACGTTATTAAACGCGGCACAGGAACTAAAGCCATGTCACTTGGCAGAAACGACTTAGCAGGAAAAACCGGCACCACCAATGATCAGGTCGACGCCTGGTTCTCCGGCTACAACGCTAATATCGCGACAACTGTTTGGGTTGGCTTTGACCAGCCTTCGACACTTGGTCGTCGCGAATATGGTAGTCGCGCAGCGCTTCCCATATGGATCGACTTCATGGAAGACGCACTTAAGGACATGCCGGAAGCGCAGCTTAAACAGCCCCCAGGCATAGTCACCGTAAAAATTGACCCAGATACGGGCGAGCGCGCCGCGCCCGGACAGGAAAATGCGATTTTCGAGATGTTTAAAGCGGAAACAGTGCCACAGGTGGTAAGACAAGACTCACCCACCTATGATGGCGGAAGCAGTGGCTCAAGCGATACGCCGCTAATGGAGATGATTTTTAATTAGCCCGCCCCTTCGCGAGCCTGGTCCTGGAGGAAGCACCAATTCTATTCAGGACGGGTCAGCGCCATAAAAAAAGCCGCGCGATTGCGCGGCTTTTTATTCATCAACTCAAATCACACGATTTTAATATCATCAATTGAGTTCAATGGGTAGTGCTCGGGGTAAGGCAAACGAGCCACACCTGAGTCAACCGCCGCTCTGGCGACAGCCGCACATACTTCGGTCAACAGACGAACGTCCATCGGTTTGGGGATAATATAGTTCTTACCAAACTCAAACTTTTCGCCGCCATAAGCGTCAACAACATCTTGTGGTACAGGTTGTTTGGCCAGTTCACGGATAGCGTTCACTGCCGCGACTTTCATCTCTTCATTGATAGCAGTCGCACGAACATCAAGAGCGCCACGGAAAATGAAGGGGAAGCCCAGTACGTTATTAACCTGGTTCGGATAATCAGAACGACCTGTCGCCATGATCAAATCATCACGAGCCGCCAACGCCAGCTCAGGCTTGATTTCAGGATCAGGATTAGAACAAGCGAAAATCACTGGATTTGGAGCCATGCTCTTCAACATATCTACTGAAAGCAGATCCGGCCCTGAGAGGCCTACAAATACGTCAGCGCCCTCGCAAGCGTCAGCCAGGGTACGCTTATCGGTATCCAGAGCAAACATAGCCTTATATTGGTTAAGGTCGTCACGGCCACTATGAATAACGCCTTTACGGTCAATCATATAGATATTTTCCGATTTCGCGCCGCAGCTAATTAAGAGCTTCATACAGGCCACCGCCGCAGCGCCCGCACCCAGACACACAATCTTGGCTTCGCCAATTTGTTTGCCTTGCAGCTCCAGGGCATTCAGCATACCCGCCGCCGTAACAATAGCCGTGCCATGCTGGTCGTCATGGAATACTGGGATAGAGCACTGTTCAATAAGCACTCTCTCTATCTCAAAGCACTCCGGCGCTTTGATGTCTTCAAGGTTAATGCCCCCAAAGGTATCCGCAATACGAGCGACTGTGTCGATAAACGCCTGCGGGCTCTCCGCTTTGACTTCGATATCAAAAACGTCGATCCCGGCAAAACGCTTGAACAGTACGCCTTTGCCTTCCATGACCGGCTTACTGGCCAAAGGCCCTAAGTTACCCAGCCCAAGAATGGCCGTCCCATCAGATATCACTGCGACCAAATTCCCCTTATTGGTATAGCGATATGCATTTTCCGCATCTTTGGCGATTTCGCGAACAGGCTCAGCTACGCCCGGGCTATAAGCCAGGGACAGATCACGAGAAGTCGCCGTAGGTTTGGTAATCTCAACACTCAACTTACCCGGGCGCGGTTGTGCATGATACTCCAGCGCCGCTTTTTTCAACTCGTCTGACATTGCTTTTATCCTACTCTCTAATGATGGGATTACCGTCGCCTCCAAAGGCTAAACGAACCTCCACTTTTTTATATATTTTATATTGCCCGAAAGAACCGGAGGCACATTATTACTTGTTTAATTTCTGCGCTCAAGGGAAACCACGGCGGTTTCAGCGACTTAAGCTAAACTTGGGGCGATGCTGGTCCAGAAAATAAAAAAGGCGCCAGAGGCGCCTTTTTATTATTGGGTGTTCTGCGATTAGCTGGAACGACCCATGCGACCACCGAAACGCTTTTTAAAGCGATCGATACGTCCGCCAGTATCCAGAACCTTCTGCTTACCAGTATAGAAAGGGTGGCAGCTGGAGCATACGTCGATGTGAATATTTTCACACAGAGTAGACTTGGTCTTGATAACATTACCGCAACTGCAGGTTGCAGTAATTTCTTTATATTCCGGGTGAATACCTTGCTTCATAACCTTACCTCGCTTAAAAACTGCCGCTACCCGAACCTTGAACTTGTCGGGCACCGCAATGTTAGGCAAACTAGCGCACAACCAATTTGGCCTGTGGAAAAGACGCGTGATCATACCAGATTGTGAACAATTCACAAGCATTAGATTCCTATAATCTGAAATGTCAACCTCTTTCGTAGTAAGCGTAGCGCTGCCAATCCCCCTCCGCCGGCAATTTGACTATCTTCCGTCACAGCCCTCAGACCAAAGGGAAAACTACCCACCGGGCACGCGAGTACAAGTACCTTTTGGGCGCAGAAGCCTGACTGGCGTCGTCCTTGCCACACCCAGCGAGTCGGAACTGCCAGTGTCACGACTCAAACCCGTTGCAAAGATACTTGATCGTGCGCCATTGATTCCGCCCGTCATCCTCCAGCTATGTCAGTGGGTCGCTGATTATTATCATGCCCCGATAGGCGAGGTTGCGTTCGCCGCTCTCCCTCCGCCGCTGCGTACAGCAAGTATTGATGCAGATATCATCAATTCATTGCAGGAGACTTACTGGACGGTATCTTCGTTGGGTCTCACAGCAGGCAATGCAGATCATCTGATACGAGGAGCCAAACAAAAGCAGTTGTGGAACGTGCTCTCACAAAAAAAGTCCATCCTGCAAAACGATATCACCGCCCTAGGGTACTCTCTCATCCAATTGCGCACCCTTAAAGAAAAAGGGCTAATTCAGTCCCATTCTTATATTCCTGGGAATAACGCCGCCACAACTCAGGTTGTAGCGCCGCCGCTCAACCAGGAGCAACAGAAAGCTCTCAACACGATCACCTCTGATCCAGGCAGCTTCCGCACCATATTATTGAACGGTGTCACCGGCAGCGGAAAAACAGAAGTCTATTTGGCCTGGATCGCATCCGCTCTTACCCAACATCCCGACAGCCAGTTTCTTGCTCTTGCGCCAGAGATATCACTCACGCCTCAGCTGAGACAACGTTTCGCTTCTCGCTTTGGCGACAAGGTGGCCGCATACCACAGCGCTCTCACAGATAAAGAACGCATGCGTGTTTGGATAAATGTTCTGGAAGGGTGTACACAGATTGTCATTGGAACTCGTTCTGCGGTGTTTCTACCCTTCAATGATCTGGCAGGGATTATTGTGGATGAAGAGCACGACAGCTCATTTAAGCAGCAGGACGGCGCTCGTTATAACGCGAGAGACCTCGCCATTTTGCGCGCCAAGGAGCATAACTGCCCTATCGTACTGGGCTCCGCCACCCCCTCGCTGGAATCTCTTATGAATGCCCGCGGTGGGCGTTATGAGTCTATTTTATTGCGACAACGAGCCGTCAACGCCAGCACACCGAGCATCAGACTGCTGGATATTAAGAGCCGCCCTCTGCATGGTGGGATATCCCCTCCTTTATTAGAGGAGATAAAACAACACTTAGCCGAACAGCGGCAAGTCATGTTGTTCATCAATCGCCGAGGGTTCTCTCCCACATTAATGTGCGTCGAATGCGGGTGGCTGGCGGAGTGCCGAAACTGCGACGCACGCCTGACCTATCACATGAAAGCAGCTCAACTCCGCTGCCATCATTGTGACAGCACATATTCTCTCCCTACCAGCTGTCCAAAGTGCAAACAAGACTCTCTCAAAGCAGTCGGCGCCGGCACGGAGCGCACCGAGGAGTTCTTGGAAACGACATTTCCCGATACGCCCGTCATCCGTATCGATCGCGACACGACCCAAACCAAGGGCAGCCTGCAGGATAAGCTTCATCAAATTCGCAGCAACGAGCCCTGTATTATTGTCGGCACTCAAATGTTGGCGAAGGGGCATGATTTTCCCAACCTGGCATTGGTTGGAATAATTAACGCTGACAGTGGATTATTCAGCAGCGACTTCAGAGCGGCGGAAAAAACGGCGCAGTTGCTACTACAAGTGGCCGGAAGAGCAGGACGCTCAGCGGTGGAAGGCAAAGTCGTGATTCAGACCTTATTCCCCAGCCACCCCTTGCTTCAGGCCATCGCCGACCAAGACTACAACGCTATTTGTGAAGAAGAGCTGCACATTCGCGAAGCAGGGAGGCTCCCACCTTATACAAGCATGGCCCTGATTCGGGCGGAGGCCCCTACCCTGGAAGCCGCACTCGGCGGGCTCTGGACACTAAAAGAATCTCTAACGGAGCTGCTGAAATTTAACAGCAATCTGCAGATAGAGGCGCACGGCCCCTTCCCTAGTGTGATGCAGCGAAAACAAAACCGCTTCCATGCAATCCTGTGGCTATTTGCGCCTCAAAAAGCAGAGTTGCGCCAGTTTCTGAAGCATTGGCTACGATATAGTGAAGGCATCGCAACCCCCTCAAGCTTTAAATGGCTGATTGACGTCGATCCGCTGGAAACGCTCTAGCATGCGGTTGCGAGTTGATTCTACGACATGGATAATGGCGAGCTTGACGAAGGTTGCGCCGAGAGAGCGGCTATCTCAGGATTATGCGCTGGAAAGCAAAACCTGCCTTTGACGAACCTTTTACTGTAATAACCGACTGACAAATCTTAGGTAAATGAGTAAGAAAGCCGCAACAAAGCAACCTGAAAAGAAAATTTCACCTTGGGTCTGGTTTATCAACCTGGGTTTGGCCGCCGCCTTCCTGTATTTTCTGTTCTACTTGAACTCCGTGCCTGCAACCAAATTAAATACAGGAATCCCCTCTTCCGCGACGGCGCAGACATCCAAGCCCAACTCATCCGCCAGTATCGCCAAGACAGAAACCAAAGAATCGGATGAGCCGCGTTTCAAATTCTACGACATGCTTCCGGAAACGGAAGTCGTGGCCCCCAAAGTGGAAGCCTATACGCCTAAAAAGTCCAATGAGGCGATCATCTATATGCTGCAAACGGGCTCATTCAGAGAGTTTGACGATGCGGAAAAACAGCGGGCGACCATTGGCTTTCAAGGTCTAAAAGCCCAAGTGGAGGAAGTTAAACTTTCCAATGAAAATGTTTGGTATCGAGTGCAGGTTGGCCCATTTTTGTCACGCTCAAAGATGAACAGCGCCATGGACCGCTTGGTCGCCATCAACATTCAACCTCTGGTGAAGAAGCAAAAGCGGGAGAATTAATCCCGCTTCCTATCCCCATTGCGCCGTGCTACTCCGGCAATAGGCGCATCGCCTTGGCTACGACTATTTTCTACTCTCCCACTTCCTTGAAATAGCCGTCATCGGCTCCATATACATTTCCTTACGGTTATTCATTCAATCGCCTGGAGAAAGGCATGACCACCATTGTTTCAGTCCGTAGAGACGGTAAGGTCGCCATGGGCGGCGACGGCCAGGTATCCCTGGGCAATACAGTTATGAAGGGGAACGCCCGCAAAGTGCGCCGCCTCTACCACAATAAAGTCATCGCCGGTTTCGCTGGCGGCACTGCTGACGCATTTACATTGTTTGAACGTTTTGAAGCCCAACTGGAAAAGCATCAGGGCAATCTCGTCAGAGCAGCCGTTGAACTCGCTAAAGACTGGCGAACCGATCGCGCCTTGCGCCGCCTGGAAGCTCTGCTGGCGGTCGCAGACAGCAAAGCTTCATTGATCATTACCGGCAACGGCGACGTAATAGAGCCGGAGAATAGCTTGATCGCGATTGGTTCAGGCGGCCCCTATGCTCAGGCTGCGGCGCGCGCGTTACTCGAAAATACAGAGCTTGAAGCGACTGATATCGTTAAGAAGAGCCTGGAAATAGCGGGGGACATCTGCGTTTTCACCAACCAGAACCTGACGCTGGAAGAAATTGACGGGACTCAGACTCCCCCCACTGTGTAAGAGAAGGTTTAAACAATGTCGTCCATGACTCCCCGTGAAATAGTTCAGGAGCTAGACAAGCACATCATAGGACAAGACTCCGCCAAACGTGCGGTTGCAATCGCACTGCGCAATCGCTGGCGGCGTATGCAGATCGATGAAAGTCTGCGTGACGAAGTCACTCCCAAAAATATCCTGATGATCGGCCCTACCGGCGTAGGGAAAACTGAAATCGCCCGGCGTCTGGCCAAACTGGCTGATGCGCCGTTTATTAAAGTAGAAGCCACTAAGTTTACAGAGGTGGGCTATGTCGGCCGCGACGTGGAGTCCATTATTCGTGATCTAGCGGATATGGCCATCAAGCTTCTACGCGAGAAAGAAATGGCGAAAGTGGAGAACCGCGCGCTGGACGCCGCCGAAGAACGCATTCTGGACGCCCTGCTTCCTCCCGCACGTTCATTCAACAGTGATGCGCCAGTCGAGAAAGAATCCGCCGCCCGTCAGGTGTTTCGCAAGAAGCTGCGCGAGGGCACGCTGGATGACAAGGAAATAGACATCGAGATCAAGGCCACACCGGTTGGCGTAGAGATCATGGCGCCTCCCGGCATGGAGGAGATGACCAGCCAGTTGCAAAGCATGTTCTCCAACATGAGCGGCGACCGTAAGCGCACCAAGCGCATGAAAGTGGCGGAAGCCATGAAAAAGGTCAAAGATGAGGAAGCCGCCAAGCTGGTCAACGAGGAAGAAATCAAGCAACGCGCCCTGCGTGCGGTTGAGGAGAACGGGATTGTCTTCATTGATGAAATCGATAAAGTCGCCAAACGCTCCGAAACCAGCTCCGCCGACGTATCCCGGGAAGGCGTGCAGAGAGACCTGCTGCCGCTGATCGAAGGCTGCACCGTCAGCACTAAATTCGGCATGCTGAAAACGGACCATATCCTTTTCATCGCTTCAGGCGCGTTCCATCTCGCCAAGCCTTCCGACCTGATTCCAGAGCTTCAGGGGCGTCTGCCCATTCGTGTAGAGCTGGACGCGCTGTCGCCCAGCGACTTCCAACGCATCCTGACCGAGCCGAATGCTTCACTTACTGAGCAATATGTCGCTCTGATGAAAACCGAAGGCGTGGACATCAGCTTCAGTGAAGGGGCCATCCAGCGGATTGCGGAGATAGCCTGGAAGGTGAATGAAAAGACTGAGAATATCGGCGCTAGAAGGCTGCACACAGTTATGGAAAAGCTGCTTGAAGAAGTCTCTTTCGCTGCTGGCGATAAGATCAGAGACAACTTTGAGGTCACTGCTGAATATGTCGATAAATGCCTGGGGGAACTGTCGGAAGACGAAGACCTCAGCCGGTATATTCTTTAAATTTCCATAGGAAACAGTATAAATGTCTGCATCCCAGGCCCCTATTCCACGTCAAATCCAACTCCACCAACGCTCGGCTACGCTTGAGCTTAGCTATGGCGAAACAGAAACCTATGTGTTGGAAGCGGAATTTTTGCGTGTGCTCTCGCCTTCTGCGGAAGTGCGAGGGCATGGGGGCAAGGGTGCGGTGCTACAGACCGGCAAACGCCTTGTGCGCATTGATGGCGTAGAGGCCGCAGGCAATTACGCATTAAAGCTGACATTCAGCGACGGCCATGATAGCGGCATTTACTCTTGGCCGTATCTATATGACTTGTGCCAAAACAAAGAGCGCTACTGGGAAGGCTATCTCGCCCAACTAGATGCCGCCAACGCTTCAAGAGATTAACCCCGAGGCCCCTCTTCATACTGTCAGACAAATAGCGCTCTTCTATTTATCTGCAAAAGAAAAAACCCTTCGTCCAAATGGGGTTTGATAGGAGGGGGAAATCGGACGAAGGGTAAAACCTCAAATTATGTTCTTAGCGCTTTGCAATAAATCAGCCACCCCTTCAAGGCTATTACCGATCCGGCTTAAGTAGCTGACATTGCTGCGCTTTTCATTCGCCACATAGACTGGCAGCATTTCACCATAAAGGCTCGTACTGATAGTCCTCTGCTCATCTTCGAGAATATCTCTGCGAATAGTGACGCCGTAGGGCGCAAACTGCTCCGACAATGCGTCATATCTGTGCAGCAGATCCTGTCTGGTCATCTGATATGCGTGTTCGCAGACAATACGGCGCGACTGGAAACTGAAGACATTGGAGAAAAACAGTTTAGCGTCATAGCGGGCCGGCTCAAACAGTACGATGTCCGCATCAGGATACTCGCTTTCGTACATCGCCATGCCAGCACGCATGCGGGAGTAAACCATCGTTCTATAGGTCTGCGACCAGATATTCGGCATCCCTTTGTTGAGCAAGGCGCCCTGCGCCATGGTTCCAGCTTCCACTGCCTGCTGAACGTCTATAGGCACGACCGGGTTTATCGCCAGCACCAAGTCCGCGCCATCCTCCAACGCAACGGAAGCGTGCATCCCTTTCCGCAAGATACCGTCGACATAGTGACGACCGTCAATCTCCACAGGCGTATAAATACCCGGAGCAGCGACGCTGGCCTGCACCGCTTTGGAGATAGGAACGTGATCAAAACCTGGCGAGCCGAAGCGAACGGCGTCGCTGCTTTCGAGATCCGCCGCGATCAAATATAAACGGCGACTGAGTTTTCTGAAGTCATTGGTGCGCCCCAATAGGCTG
Source organism: Hahella sp. CR1 (assembly GCF_029813005.1). Taxonomy (NCBI): domain Bacteria; kingdom Pseudomonadati; phylum Pseudomonadota; class Gammaproteobacteria; order Oceanospirillales; family Hahellaceae; genus Hahella; species Hahella sp. CR1. The sequence continues at coordinate 206,484 of NZ_JAPELK010000009.1, read as the reverse complement.
TAGGAACGCTCAAGGTATTCATGCAAACCCTCGTTTTCGAATAAGCCGGAGGGGGCCGCCTGCGCAAGAATCGTCATGGCTTCCAGCAGGCTTTGGTCGCGAGGGTTTTCAATGAATTTTGCGCAGGCTTCCATCACCAGTCCTGGGATGGAAACAGCGCGACGTAGATATTCACGTAAGGCGGGTCGATAAAATACGCCAGGGTGAAAAGGGTGCACATCCGCTTCGTTTTTGACAAATATTCGGCACATCTGCGCCGTGGTCATCTGATTGGCCAAATTCGCTGCGACGAATGCGCCTGCGCTAACGCCGACATAGACGTACAGGTCGTTGAAATCCAGTCCATCTAATGCCTCGTCCAGAGCCCGCAAAGCGCCAATTTCATAGATGCCGCCCAGCGCGCCGCCGCCTCCCAATACCAGCCCGATCTTGGGGCCAGCCTTATTTTTCTCAGGGATTGCCGCCATTAGTTCTCCAACCTTTTAATTTCAGCTCATGCTTGATAGTGCGCGTAATCACTGCGCAGATGGCTTTTCTTGTTATGTGACTTAATTCAAACGCTAGCAGACGGAATTAGAATATTCATACTAAATAAACGTCGTCACGAAAAGCCTCACATGGCGTTATAACGATGCATTTTCCTTTATTCTATCGACACTTTGACGCGTTTAACGCCCAGGCTCATTAAAGCGCCTTTCAGAGTGGTTCGTCACTGAGACTTTGGTTTAGCCGATTAGTTTTGCCGCACCGGACGCGTAAGATGCTCAAACCCGACCTCTTTCAGCGCAAACTCCAGTGTACTTTTTATCACTTGAGGGCTATCCATTATCAGCAGCCTGCGCAGCAGGTCTTCCGCCCAGCGCAGTGAGATCGAGCGCAGTACGGATTTTACTTTCGGCAGGTTCACCGCATTCATAGACAGCACATCATATCCCATCGCCGTTAGCAGGATGGCGCCGCCGGGGTCTCCCGCCAGCTCTCCGCATATGCTCGCCTGTTTTCCGACGGCATGGGCATCGCAGGCAATCTTATACAGCGCCTGTAATACGGAGGGATGGAAAGAGTGATATAAAGACGCAACGCGCGGATTATTGCGATCCACCGCCAACATATACTGAGTCAGGTCATTGCTGCCTACGGAAATAAAGTCCACCCGCTCAGCAATTTCTTTGACCTGAAAAATTGCGCTGGGCACTTCAATCATTACACCTACTGGCGGCATGCGCACATTAGCGCCTTCTTCTCTGACCTCGTGGTAGACACGATAAATCAGATGCAACGCTTCCTCTATCTCCGAGATATTAGAAATCATGGGAAGCATGATGCGCAGATTATCCAGGCCTTCGCTGGCTTTCAGCATCGCCCGCACCTGCACCAGGAAAATTTCCGGGTGATCCAGCGTCACGCGAATGCCGCGCCAGCCCAGGAAAGGATTCTCTTCACTGATAGGAAAATAACTCAACGCCTTATCGCCACCCACATCCAGCGTACGCATGGTGACCATGCTGGGCGCAAAAGCCTCTAACTGCTCGCGGTAGCAATCCCGCTGTTCCTGCTCACTGGGAAAACGGTCGTTGATCATAAAGGGCACTTCCGTGCGATAGAGCCCAACCCCTTCTGCGCCATGATTCAAAGAGCGCACGACATCAGTCATCAAGCCTGTGTTGACCCATAATGTCATGTGATGACCGTCTTTGGTGACGCAGGGAAGATCGCGCAGCTCTTCCAGGCCCTTTGAAATTTGCTGCTCTTCCTCAACGATTGAGTTGTAGTAGCTCAACAGCTCTGGAGATGGATGGCTGTATATCTCGCCATTGTAACCATCAATGATAATGTCTCTGTCATCCAGCTTGTTGATAGGCATATCTATAACGCCCATCACACACGGCAACCCCATTGCTCTGGCGAGAATCGCCACGTGGGAGTTACCTGAGCCCTGTACCGACACCAAACCCAACAACTTCTCGCGAGGCACCTCGCCCAACATGGAAGGTGTCAGCTCTTCACTGACCAGGATGGTGTTTTCCGGATAGTCGCGCTGCTCATCAATATGCTGTTTTTGCAGATAAGCCAGAACTCTCTGGCCCAGATCTTTGATGTCGACCGCTCGCTCCCGCAGGTAGGCGTCGTTGATCGCCTCGAAGTGGCGCACGTATTCCTGCACGACGACTTTAAGACTGCCTTGAGCCCAGTTACCTTCGCGAATGAAGTTCTTCACTTCGCCGCTCAGCGCATTGTCATCCAGCATGCCCAGATAAACATCAAATAAAGCCTGCTCCTCCGGCCGCAACTGCGTTGACAGACGCTCGCCCACCTCTTTGATATCTTGCCGCACCGCCGCAACCGCGGCGTCAAACAGCGACATCTCTGCGTCAATATCGGTGCAGGGCTTTTCCGGTACGGCTTTCAGGTCAGCGTGAGGAAATTTGACGACGCATTTACCGATGGCGACGCCTGATGCGCCAGCGACGCCTTTAAAACAAATGTCCCGGGCTTTCTGTCCGGTAAAGTTTAATCCGGAGATGATTCCCGTCGCTTCCCCATGGGCGATAACTGCGGCGAGCTGAGCGGAGATAGTTACTAGGAAGGCTTCTTCACTCTCATCAAACAGACGACTGGCCTGCTGCTGAACAACCAATACGCCAAGTACTTTACGGTGATGAATAATAGGAACGCCGAGAAAGGACTTATACTTTTCTTCGCCGGTTTCAGGGAAATAACGATAACGGGGGTGGGCTGGCGCATTATGCAGGTTAAGAGGCTCTTCACGCACCCCCACCAACCCAACCAGACCCTCTGAGTGCCCCAGCTTAACCTTACCAATGGACTCGGGATTAAGCCCCTGGGTGGCCATCAAAATATAGTGATTGGTCTCTGGATCAAGCAGATAGATGGAGCACACTTCCGTGTCCATCGATTCATGTACGCGTTTGACAATAAGCTCCAACGCCTCTCCCAGATTCGGAGCGGCGTTAACCTCTTGTACAATACTACGCAATACACTCAGCATAGGCGGGACGCTTCAACTTTCCTCACGCTTGAACAAGACCGGAGCGAACTCCCTCATCGCCCGTCGATACACCTCTCGTTTGAAGGATACTACCTGCCCGAGGGGATACCAATAGCTGACCCAGCGCCAGCCGTCAAATTCAGGTTTGTCCGTGTAATTCGTGCAGATCTCCGACTCATCCGCCAATAACTGCAGCATGAACCACTTTTGCTTTTGCCCCACACACACGGGATGAGAGTCATAGCGAATCATTTTCTTCGGCAGGCGGTAACGCAGCCAGCCGCGGGTGCCAGCGACAATCTCAACAGCCTCAGGCGGCAGCCCTACCTCTTCTTTTAGCTCTCTGAACAGAGCCTCTTCAGGCGATTCGTCTTTCTTAATGCCGCCTTGGGGAAACTGCCAGGAGTCTTGTCCAATACGTCTGGCCCAGAACACTTCACCGCGAGGGTTGCACAGTATGATTCCGACGTTGGGACGGTAACCTTCAGCGTCTATCACGAACTGCCATCCTTATAATTTTTTTCAACATTGTTCCACAATTGAACAGCTGTATACAAATTAGCTTTACTTTAAGGGCTTTTAGCTAACTCTTCTAATAATATATTAGGATTTAGTCAATAAATAACAGAATGTCATCCCGAACGCCCGTCACGCCTCGTTTCCGCTACAGTTGGCCGCTACAGACCGATTTCCTTTATAGTGTACAATTCCCACGCCCATCACAGAGGAGTTTAAGCATTGGCTCTAGCTATTTTTGATCTGGACAATACTCTCATCGCCGGCGACAGCGACCACGCCTGGGGCGATTTTCTGGTGCACAGAGGAATTGTCGATCAGGAAGACTTCAAACGCGTAAATGACGAGTTCTATCAGGATTACCTTAAAGGTCAGTTGGATATCTTCAAATACCTGGGGTTCGCCCTAAGCCCTCTGACTCAGCATCCGCTGGAGCAATTGCATCAGTGGCGAAAAGAATTTGTCGAAGAGTCGATTCGCCCTCTCCTGCTTACCAAAGCGCTTGAACTGCTCCGCAACCACCGCGACAAAGGCGATTACCTGCTTATCATCACCGCCACCAATCGCTTCGTCACGCAACCTATCGCCGACTTGCTGGAAGTCGATGAGCTGATCGCCACCGAGCCTGAATTCATCAACAACCGCTATACGGGCAAAGTCAGCGGCACGCCGAGCTATCAGGCCGGAAAAGTGACGCGTCTGCGTGAGTGGCTGCAACACAACCCTTTTGATCTGTCAGACGCCTACTTCTATAGTGATTCCCACAACGACATTCCCCTTCTGGAGCATGTCGGTAATCCTGTTGTGGTCGATGGTGATGAGCGTCTGCTGCAAACTGCTAGCGAGCGCGGCTGGGAAATCATGAGTCTGCGCCCATGAGAGTGGGCGGACGTCATATTGCGATCCAGCTGCTCTTGCTGTGCGTCGTGTTAGCTGCCTGCGATAAAAGCGCGGAACGGAATTCATCCAGTGAATCGCCAGCGCCGCAGCAGCCCGCCACGCCACTCCCCGCAAAGGAGCAGGTTGACGCCAAAGTGACGGACGCAGCAGTGGTGTCGCCACTTTGGAACGCGGCAACGGAAAAACATGACGCCGCCCTGCATGCGATAGAAAAGCTGAATCGCGGCCTACAAGAATTTATCAGTACGCCAACGCCAGAGACTCTCAACGAAGCCAGGGAAGATTGGCTGCAAGCGCATACGGTATTACAAGAACTCAAAGTGTGGAGCCAGTTACCAGCGGCGAAAAACTACCTCAAGCACAAAGCGCCTGGAGCGCCATATAACCGCGCTTCGCTTTTAGACGCCGCGCCGCTGCTGGGCGGTTACCTTGACGAAGTGCCCGGCTATCCGAAAAGTGGACTGACCTATGCAGAAGACCTTGAGATCGACAACGCAACGTTGAGTGAGCAGCATCAGTTTGCGGACGAATACTATCTGGTTTACGGAATGCATCCGATAGAGTTCATGCTCTGGTCGCATAACGATCCTGCGCAACAGTCCGCTCGCTTTATCGTGAACGCAGACGCTCCTGATACAGAGCGCCGACGAGAGCTTCTGCGCTTGCAAGGCAAGCGTCTAGTGCAAGACATGACGGAATTCTCCGCCGCCTGGCGGCCGCCTTCAGGGAGCATCTTCCTGAAAGGAAAAAGCATGAGCCAGATGGAAGCGGTGCGAGAGGCCAACCCCTGGCTTATTGCACTGATCGACTTTATTGACCGTGAAGTGGTTGGAGCCTTGAAGCCTAAAGACGGCGAACCCGGCTGGCGATTTCAAGAGCACTTGGAGTTCAGTCAGGACGCGGCCCATTTTTGGCGCGGACGAATGAGGGCCATGCAGCCTTTTCTGACAGAGCCGGCGCTGTTTACAGACGCCCAGACTCGCAGCAGTCTTAAGGAGCTTCGACTTAAACTGGAGGGCTGCCTGACGGCTTTGAGCGCCACCGCCGAGGATAACGAAGAACAGATCGCCATTTGCGAAAATCAGGCGCTGCAACTTCGGGAGCAAATCATTATCCGGTTCGCCGGAAACTAAGATTGCATTCTCATGGCCGGATGACTCCGGCCATCACTCCTTCCAGGCAACCTTTACAAAGTCGGCGTAACGCGCAGCAGCATGGCCTTGATGTAGTCCGTCTCAGGTATCGCGGGGAGAATCGGATGATCCGCGCCCTGCCCGCCTTGGAAAATCAATTGCGCCGTACGATCGACCTCTCGCGCCGATGCTCGCAGGATATCTCTCAGGCGCTCAGAAGAAAGGTGCATGGAACAAGAAGCTGACATCAGCATGCCGCCAGGAGCCGTCAATCGCAGCGCCATCTGATTCAAACGCTGATAAGCCCGCTCGCCTTGCTTTTGATCTTTGCGACGAGGTATCAGCGCAGGCGGATCGACAATCACCACGTCAAACTTTTCTTTTTCCTGACACAGATTTTCCAATGCATTGAAAGCATCTTCACGGATAAAGCGGCATGGCGGATTTTCCATCTGCAGGCGGCAGTTTCGCTGGGCCCATTCCAATGCGCTTTCAGATGAGTCGACGAAGGTGACGGATTCCGCGCCATTGGCCAGGGTCTGCACACCCCAGCCGCCCACGTAACTGAACAAGTCCAGCACGCGCTTGCCTTTCACCCAGGGAAACAGAGCGGCGCGATTGGGACGATGATCATAGAACCATCCCGTTTTTTGTCCGCCCTGGGCAGGCGCAGACATAGATACGCCATTTTCAATCACTTCCAGCGTTTCAATTTCATCTCCAAAACACTGGGTATAGCGCTCAAGTCCTTCCACTTCACGCATCTTGCCGTCATTCTTCAGGATCACAGTGCGAGCGGAGAAGTTATTTTTAAGAATATCGACGACATCGTCCTTGAACAGCTCCATTCCCGCTGTGGAGATTTGCGCTACAAAGTCGGCGCCGAAACGGTCAATCACCAAACCTGGCAACCCATCGCTGTCGCCAAATACCATCCGATAATGCGGGGTTCCGAACAACTGACTACGCCATTCGTCCGCCGCCTGCATCCGCTTTTTCAACAAGGAGCGAGAGAGAAACAATTTGGGACTGCGGCTGACTATGCGTGCGCAAATCAACGCGTGAGGATTAGCAAAGGCCGCCGCCAGCGGTTTTCCCTTTGCGTTTTCGATAACGACAGGTTGCCCCGCAGCCAATTCAGTCAGTGGCGTTTTCTGAATATCGATTTCGTTGCTGTATACCCACAAATGCCCGCTACGAAGCCGCTTGTCGGCATTTTCCCGTAAACGCAGTACGCCCGCATCCATATTCGCCCCTCATTAGTTGCTGCGCCGCTGGCGCTGGTGATTCGATAAAACGGCGCGGATTATAACTGATAAAGCCCTCCCAAAGCCGCTTAATATCGGTCAGGCTCGCCATCATCAACACCCCGGACTTTATCAGTTGGACTAAACTTAAATTTGCGGCGTCGCATCCGCTGTATTCACATAGGAGTCCTCATGAGCACCGAACTCAACGAAGAGCAAATCCAGCATATTCTGCAGGGAATAAAAATACCGCCGCAGCCGCAAATACTGGTGGATATTCAAATGGAACAGGTGATGCCCGACCCGGATATCAGCCGTATCGCCCAGCTTATCAGTCAGGATGTGGGGCTCGCCGGCACAGTGTTGAAGTTCGTTAATTCCCCCATGTTCGGCCTGTCCAACAAGATTGCGTCTATCGCCCAGGCGGTTTCTCTTTTAGGACTAAAGAGCGTGGTCAACATCATCAACGGCATTTCCATCAAGGGCGAGATGTCCGATGAGCATATCGTGGAACTCACTCGCTTCTGGGATACCGCTAACGATATTTCCAGCATCTCGGCCAATATCGCCAAGAAAATCGGTTACCAATCCCCAGATGAGGCTTATCTGTTGGGGCTGTTCCATAACTGCGGCATTCCTCTGATGATTCAGCGTTTCCCCAACTATCTGCAGGTGGTTGAAGAAGCATACAGTCACGCGGATATACGCATCACTGAAACCGAGAACGAGCGCCTGAACACTAATCATGCGGTAGTCGGCTACTACACCGCCAAATCCTGGAATCTGCCCAAACACCTCTGCGAAGCCATTGCAGAGCATCACAGCGCAGAGAGGATCTTTGGCGACCGGGAAAGCCGCAATCCGGAGAAAAAAACCATATTGGCGGTACTGAAGATATCCGAACACATCTGCGGAAATTTCCACGTGCTTGGCAGGCAATCGGAGGACCATGAATGGAACCGTATCCAAAAAGATGTTTTGGAGTTCGTGGGGTTAACCAACTACGACGTGGATGAGATGAAGGAGTCGTTTTCAGAAATGGGCGTCAGCGTCAGCAACTACCGCTAAACATTCGAGAATCAAGCAGCGCCCGGGGGCATCCCGGACGCATGCATTGTAAATCAAGCCGGCGAATCAGCCTTCTTCCGCTTCACACTGTGCGGTGTAAGCTTCGGCATCCATCATGCCTTCCAGCTCTTTAACGTCGGCGATCTTGATTTTGAAGAGCCAGCCATCGTTGTAAGGGTCGCTGTTGACCAGCTCCGGAGACTCTTGCAGCGCCTCATTGACTTCCACCACTTCCCCGGTGACCGGCGAGTAGATGTCAGATGCGGCCTTGACGGACTCTACGACACCAGCGTTGTCGCCTGCGCCCAGTTCCGCTCCGACCTCAGGCAGCTCGACAAACACGATGTCACCCAATAAGTCCTGAGCGTGATCGGTAATGCCTACAGTCACCACGCCGTTGTCTTCCAACAACACCCATTCGTGAGTGGGGCTGTATTTCAGTTCACTTGGAACGCTGCTCATCTTTTGACCCTTCTTTGTCAATTCATTAGGTTAATATTCGGGTATTTTATACGGACATACGTAGGTTTGCGTTATTAAAATCCTTTTATCGTCATTTCTGGATTGTAGACGATAGAAAAAAATTTACGATACTGGGCAAAACCCGCTCGAAATCCTCGAACTCATGCGACCCGCCGGGTTGCACCCAGAGCGCGCAGGCGGAGAACTTCAGCGCCGCCTCACGGTAGTTCAAAGTGGCGTCGCCGGTCTGCAGTAAGGTATAAACACGCTCTCCTGTAACCGGAGGAGGAGAATCCAGCGCCAGCAACTCATCCATGTGGTGAGGCTCCAGCAAGTACTCTTCGCCCGTGTAGAGATTTTTATTCAACCCCAGATATCCTTCCAGCAGATCATAGGGTCTGACCGCGGGATTAATCAATGCCGCAGAAACACCATAATTATGGTGCAGATAAGCCGCGTAGTAGCCCCCCAGCGAGCTGCCGATGACTCCCAGTGGCCTATCGTTTCCTGCGAAATACTCTCGCTCCAGTCGCTCCATCGCCGCTAAAGGCGAATAATGCAGATCGGGAATAGCAAGCTCTAAGCTCGGATGAGTTTGGGAAAGCCATTGTTGGGCGCACTGCGCTTTAAAAGACTGCGGAGAGCTGTTAAAGCCATGTAAATAAAGAATACAGGAATGATTCATCAATACTCGCAAACTAGAGGAAAGTCGTCATGACGGCGGCAAGAGCCCACGCTCAATAGCCCTTACTGGAGAGGTCCACCTCGAACTCAATATGACTGGCCCGCACGACGGAAGTGTCCACCCGTCCATCAGGATACAGCTTCAACCAACGATATCCCGGCGCCAGATTGTCCACCGCGAAATCCTCGCTGTAAGGCTTGAATTGCACGCAGGTGGACGGCGTCGCCAGAAGCCGCACACCATTGCGCATCTGGTCATATTCCTGGTGAATGTGCCCCCAAAGTATCAGCCGGACATGATCATAGGCGTCGATCACAGAGAAGAAATCATCCCGATTATGCAACCCAATGGTGTCCAGCCAAGCGCAGTTCACATCGACAGGGTGATGATGGAAGCAGATGATCACGTGTTTGTCTTGGTCTTTCTCCAGCTCCGCTTTCAACAACTGCAACTCTTTTTTGGCCAACTTGCCATATACCTTGCGTCGAACAGAGGAGTCGAGAAAGATCAGTTTCCAGGGACCGAAAATTTTCACCTTGGCCAGACACTCGGGATTTCGCACCGCTTTGGCCATGACGCCCGGGTCATCATGATTGCCGGAAAACCAGTAAATCGGACACTGAAACGGCAGCATTTTCTCGTGGAAGCATTCATACGCCTCCGTTGACCCATCCTGCGCAATATCGCCGGTGGCGAGCACAAAATCCGGGTTCTCGTGATTGGCGCGCACAAGCGACAACACCGCGTCCAGACTACGCCGGGTGTTCATGCCCAATAGAGTGCCGTCCGGTTCCCGCCGCAGATGGGAATCAGTTACCTGAATAACGGTTAACGCTTGGTTGTTGTCTGACGCCACCTCATCATCCGCCGCAGTCTGAGTGAGTTGTTACGGGAAAATCCTTTTGCTTACTTATAAAAAATATATGCCGGATATGGACATTTTCCAGTTAGTCAGTCACATAATCATTGAAATTTGTGTTATTTCACAACAATCAGACACTTTTGGCCCGTCACCGGCTGTTTACTCGTCCCTGAATCAGCCGGCTAACATTGAGCCGGAGGGATTATAAGTCTCTCAGCTCTTCCGTCGAATGGCCATGGTGAAGACAATAATTCAGCCACTCGGAAAGAAACTGGTTTAGCTGCAGTTTTTCATCAGGCAAATGCATTTTGCCGTTAGGATAATCGTTCACCGCCTCTACTCGCGCATGATTCACCGCGCTGATGACTTCCGCCATACGCGCGTCGTGATATATCCGAACGGTTAACTGAGGGTTATTCACCCATCGACCGATTGCGTGAACCTGTTCCAAAAACAAGAGGTTAGTATAACGACTGGCTTCCAGTACCTTTATACGGATTAACCCCAGATAGGCTGCATGATTATGCAGCGAATAGGTGACCTCCGAGCCGGCTTCCCTATCGGCGACGAGCTTGCTCAGGCGAAAGTAGTTCGCCTCGCAGATAGCTCCGAATTGGGCGATGTCTGGCACGTACCGTTGTTTCACGCATTCTCCTTCGTAATTGAAGTCTTAAATCATCATCTCATAAAAACTCACGCCACTCCGCCAGCAATTGCTCGCGGTTCAATTGCAGCCACTGTAACGCAATGATTCCCGCTGCATCCTTGATACGTCCGCTTTCCACCCATGCATAAGCCTGCTCGCGGCTCACCACGTGCACGCGAATATCCTCTCCTTCATGGGGCAATCCATACAGCCCCTCAACCCCTTCCGCATTCACCAAGCCACAAAACAGATCAATGGATTCCGAGCTTCCGCCGGGAGAAGGCAGATAGTGGCGAATTTTACGCAAAGCCTTTACTTCCAGTCCCGCCTCTTCCTGAGCTTCGCGACACGCAACGCTTTCAGGCGTTTCGCCTTCCTCATTGATTCCCGCCACCAGCTCCATCAGCCAGGGCGATGAGCCTTCATACAAAGCGCCAATACGAAACTGCTCACACAGCACCACCTGATCACGCACCGGGTCATAAGGAAGCATACAGGTGGCGCCGCCGCGCACAAACAGCTCCCGGCGAATCGGCTCGGACCAGGCGCCCTCGAACAATTTGTGTCTGAGTTCGAGTTTCTGGATAGAAAAGAATCCCTGATAGCCAGTCTGCCTGGAAATCACTTCCACATCGTCCTTACCAAATTGACTGTCCGCTGGCAGTTTCTGGGTATCCTGCTTCACCTTTCACCTCTCACTCATAGTATCCGGATTTCGTATCACCTTTTCCGACGCGGGATTTCGCTCAGATAAGCGCAATCATTTCATGTTAAACCATTTTCGATTGCAATGACTTTACGGCTTCTTATCCGGACTTAAGGCCGCCAAGATTTGAGTTCAAAGCGAGTTAGCAGTGTAGACCATGCCGCGCCACCTCACCTGAGCGCTATTGCGCAGAGCCTGTAAATAACCGAAGATACCGCCCCATGTAATCACCGTATACATACGTAATGATTTATTTCCACACTTCGTGATCTAATGAGACGCATTCTGCGTTAAACTGTGCGGCATTTTTAATTCATACGAATTTTCAAGTGTTTACTCCACACAACCCGGACTGTTAAAGAGGGGTGCCCGACGTTATGTTCCGACCAAGCAAATTGCTTATCTCAATCGGGGCGCTATGCCTTAGCGCCTCCACTCAAGCCATGGATCTCGCCACCGCCTACAATAAAGCCCTGCAATACGATTCTGAGCTGGCGGCCGCTCTGGCGGGAAGGAATGCGGAAGCAGAAAGTGTCATCCAAACCCGGGCGGGATTGATGCCCAGCGTCGGCGCCGGCGCCAGCGTCGCCCACCATGACGTGGACACTCGGCTCACCCCTGATGACAGTTACGTCAGCCAGGGCGGCGAAGTCACATTGACCCAGCCCTTGTTGAAGCTGGACACATATTACAGCTATCAGGCCAGCAAATACTCCCGTAACCGCGCCGATGAAGACCTGCGCAGCGCAGAGCAGGATTTACTGTTCCGCACCGCTGACGCCTATTTCGGCGTACTACGCGCCTGGGACAACCTGACTACCGCCAGACGCGCGGAAGAAGCTTTTCAGCGCCAGTGGGAGCAAGCGAAAGAGCGCTTTGAAGTCGGATTGATCGCCATCACTGAGGTGCATGAGTCCAAAGCGACCTATGACTCAGGTAAAGTCTCGCGCATCAACGCTCAAGGACAGCTGGACGTCGCATTAGAAAGCCTGCAGCGCATCACCGGAGACTACACCGAGACCGTACAGGTGCTCAGCGAAAGCCTACCTGTTGTACAGGTATCGCCCGACTCTGCGGTGAAATGGGAAGAAACCGCGTTCGCCAACAACCCTCAGGTTTTGGCGGCCAGTTGGAGCGTGCAAAGTGCTCAGAGCAGCGTTTCCGCACAAAAAGCCGGTCATTACCCGACCCTCGACGCTAAAGCGAGCTATGGCTTCAGTGAGTCCGATGGCCGTGGCGCAGCGGATGAACGCAGCAATGATTTGTCCGTATCTTTAAATCTTTCCGTTCCAATCTATACCGGCGGAGCGACCCAGTCCGGCGTGCGTCAAGCAAGCTATCGTCTAGAACAGGCGGAGCAGTCGTTGAATACCGCTCAGCGTAATATTCGTCTGCAACTGCGCAGTCTTTATCGGACGCTGCAGACCAATATTGAGTCGATCCAAGCTCGTAAACAGGAAATCATTTCTTCCGAGAGCGCGCTGCAGGCGACTCGCGCCGGCTATGATGTGGGTACGCGCAATATCGTCGAAGTTCTGGATTCAGAACGCCGCTATTACGCATCCCTCAGCAACTACGCCAACGCGCGTTACGACTTCGTTCTGAACACGCTGTCGTTCAAGCAAACCGCTGGTGTCTTGTCGGTCAACGACATCAATGAGCTGAACAAGTGGTTGGCGGAGCCAGTCAACGTATTGACCCGTTAACCCTCTGCAAGCATTAAAAAAGCCGCACTAAGTTGCGGCTTTTTAGTTTACCTGATGATCAACGCTGAGGCGCTTGCTGTAGAACACCTTCCAGTAGTCGATCCAAGGCCCCACGATTATCATTGACGACTGTAGACGCCGCCTCGCCCATACGGAGCCTAGCTGCATCACCGTCACACAGCGCTAATAAAACGTCTCCCAGCGTTCCCCGCTCAACAAACCGCAGACCTTGCGCCTGCTCCAGTTGCGCGCAGATATCGGCAAAATTGAACACGGCCGGCCCCATCAATACAGGTTTACCCACTGCCGCAGGCTCCAAGGGGTTATGCCCTCCCGTATCGACCAGGCTTCCGCCAACAAAAGCCAAGTCCGCTGCGGCGTAAAAGCGCAGCAGTTCCCCCATGGTGTCGCCGAGTAAAACCTGCGTTTCCGGGGTTACTGTTGCATTACTGCTGCGCCTGACCATACGTAGTCCCGCCCGCAGGATATCCTCGCCCACTTTATCGAAGCGCTCAGGATGTCTGGGAACAATCACCAGAAGGGCATCAGGACGATGCGCCAACAGTTGTTGATGCGCCGCCAGAATCACAGAGTCTTCGCCTTCATGAGTGCTTCCGGCCACCCAGACGAAACGTTTTGATCCACCCCAAGCGTCTCGAAGCGCCAGGCTCTGCGCACGCAGCTCTTCGCTCACGCTAATATCGAATTTAATGCTTCCGGTGACGCTGAGACGCTCCTGAGGTAAGCCCAAGGCCACAAAACGATCGCCATCCACAGCATTTTGCGCCGCCACCCAGGACAGCTTCTGCAGCATCGGTCGCGTTATGGCGGAGACTTTGCCATACCCCTTGGCGGAGCGCTCGGAAAGCCGCGCATTGGCCACCATTGAGGGAACGCCTTGCGCCGCGCACAGAGCTATCCAGTTGGGCCATAGCTCCGTTTCCATAATAATCAGAGCGCAGGGGTTCAGGCGGCGCAAAAAACGCATAATAGGACCGGGAAGATCATAAGGCGCGTAGACATGAAATACGCGATCGCCAAATAACGCCTTCACCCTCTCCGATCCAGTGGGCGTCATGGTGGTCACGACAATAGGACGTTCCGGATGCTCCTTCAGAAGACTATTCACCAACAGCGCCGCCGCAACCGTTTCACCAACAGAGACACTATGAACCCAGAGCGGTCGTTGTACGAACGCCGGCGCCTTGAACCATCCTAAACGCTCCCGCCAACGTAACCGATAAGCGGGCGCCGCGCGACCTCGCCAGTACAGACGGGCTAGAATTAGAGGAAGAATCAAGTAGTAAATGAGTGTGTAAAGGAATCTCGCCATATCGCCGCTCTTTCAAACCGGAGGCGAGTTTAGCACAGCGCCGGAAGAGCTATCAGGCTTTTAAATCTTGTTCATGATGCTCGCGGCGGGTTTGGGTTCGGTCTGACGAACGGCTATAATGGCGCGCATTTTTCGTAATGGAGCCACCGAATGGCAGAAACTCTAGAGACAGATGTCGTCATTATCGGCGGGGGAATCGCTGGGCTATGGCTGAACTATCGGCTGCGCAAAGCGGGCTATAGCACGCTGCTATTGGAGAAGAAAACCTTGGGCGGCGGACAAAGCGTTCGTTCACAGGGCATTATTCATGGCGGAGCCAAATACACCCTCAACGGCGCGCTTACCACCGCCGCTAACGCCATTTCGGAAATGCCGGATCGCTGGCGCGCCTGCCTGAAAGGCGAGGGAGACGTAGACCTTAGCTCTGCGCGCGTGCTCTCCGAATATCACTACATGTGGTCCCGCGATCGCCTGGTTTCCAAGCTGACGGCGTTCTTCGCCAGTAAGGCCGTGCGCGGCAAGGTTTCTGGAGACGCCGCCACAGAACGTCCCGCCGCATTCAATACGCCGGACTTCCACGGCAACTTCTACGCACTGAATGAATTAGTGCTGGACGTCCCCACAGTGATCAATGCGCTGATCTCCCCATTCAGCGATGGCATTCTCCAGTATGACTGCACCCAGCCCGGCACATTAGTGCAGGATCAAGGGGAAATCGTGGAGATGCACCTGGTCGGCAAAAACAAGCGTGTGCGCGTCAAGGCCAAGCGCTTCATCCTCGCAGCGGGAGAAGGCAATGAAAGCGTCCTGCACGGAGCTCAACTGCATCGCCCCGCCATGCAACGCAGACCCCTGCACATGGTGATCGTGCGCCATCAGTATCCGCACCCGGTTTATGCACATTGCATTGGCGCCGGCTCCAAGCCGTTGCTGACCATCACTACCCACTACATGAAGGACGGCCAGCCCGTCTGGTACTTGGGCGGCAATCTGGCGGAAACCGGAGTTGAGCTCGACCGCGAAACGCAGATCAATTCCGCCAAAACCCTGGTGAAAGATCTTCTTCCCTGGGTTGACCTTGGCGAATCCCGCTGGTCCAGCTTCCTGATTCATCGCGCAGAGCCTCAGCAAAAAGGCATGTTGCGACCAGATACGGCGTTCGTTCACAGTGAAAAGAATGTTCTGACCTGCTGGCCAACCAAGCTGGCGCTGACGCCCAATCTGGTCGACACCGTCATGGCGCAGCTGCAGGCGGACGGCGTCGAGCCTGGAACGGCAAGCGACCTGGGAGCGTTGAGTTTCCTTCCCCGCCCCGGCATCAGCGCGCCAGTGTGGCAGGAGATGCTGTCATGAAATACCGTCCGCTTGGCGACACCGGCATCGAAGTCAGCCTGCTAGGTTTAGGCACGGTTAAACTGGGACGCGATCAAGGCGTAAAGTACCCCACCTCCTTCAAAATTCCCGATGATCAGCAAGCTCTGGCGCTGATCGGTTTGGCGGAAGACCTGGGGGTGAACCTGATCGATACGGCGCCAGCCTACGGCTCCAGCGAGACCCGCCTGGGCGGACTACTGCAAGGTCGCCGCCAGCGCTGGGTGATTTGCAGCAAAGTGGGTGAAGAATTCGTTGACGGACAGTCCTATTTCAACTTCACGCCGGAACATACCCGAATGAGTGTCGAGCGTAGCCTGCAACGGCTGCGCACCGACTATATCGACATCGTGCTAATTCATTCCGATGGCGACGATATGGCGATTCTGCAGAAAGAAGGCACGCTGCAAGCCCTGGCGGAACTAAAGGCCAAAGGAATGATTCGCGCCATTGGGCTCTCCGGCAAGACGGTGGAGGGCGGCATTGCCGCTCTGCAACAAGGCGATGTCGCCATGGTCACTTACAATCTGGAGCATCAGGAAGAAAAGCCCGTACTGGACTACGCGCAAGCGCATCAAAAGGGGGTTTTGATCAAAAAGGCGCTGGCCAGCGGCCATATCTGCGTCGGCCCCCATGAAGATCCCTTGCGGAAAAGCATGGAGTTCGTATTCGCCCATCCCGGCGTATCCAGCGCAATTATCGGCACCATCAATCCTGAGCACTTCAAAGAGAACGTCCGCGCGCTGCCTGTGTAACGATAGCGCGCGTCGTCGCCAATCGAATTTCCTTACCCCTGGGCCAGCAGGCTGCGTAAATCGATAATTGCCGCATTCGCTCTGGAGATGAAAGACGCCATAGTCAGTGAGTGGTTGGCGAGTACGCCAAAGCCGCTGCCGTTGAGAATGACCGGACTCCAAACGGATTCCTGAGTCGCCTCCAGCTCCACGATAATTTGACGCAGGCTGACAACCGCGTTCTTATCCCGCAGCACGTCGCCGAAGTCCACTTCAATGGCTTTGAGTATGTGAATCAACGCCCAAGCAGTGCCGCGCGCCTCATAAAAGACATCGTCGATTTCCAGCCAGGAAGTCTTCAACTCCACTTCGCCCTGCCCCGGCGTAGACTGCTTCGCCGACTTGTCGCCAGCCAGCGCCATATCCAACTGCCGTTTGCCGACGCTTTCACTCAAGCGTTGCGACAAGCTGCCAAGACGCGTTTCCACATCAGACAACCAGTTGCGCAGGTTATCCGCACGGGCGTAAAACTGAGCGTCAGGCTTGTTTGGATCAGACAAGCGGTTCAGATAACTGCGCAGCGCTTTCAATCCTCGGCGGTATTCATCCTCAGTAGAAGGAATCACCCAGGAGCGGCTGTCAAAGTTAAACTGAGGCTCCGCCACCGTCAGGTCGCGGTCTTCCGTCGACTGACTTTGAGAACGGCTGATATCTTTACGCAAGGCGCGGCTCAGGTCTCTGACTTGCACCAGCACGCCATATTCCCAATGGGAAATGTTGTCCAACCATAGGCCGGGAGGGAATACGTCGTTGGAAATATAACCGCCGGGCTTTTCCAGTAAGGTATCGACCAGGGTGATAAGCGTCGCAGTAGTCGTACTGCCGACGACCAGCGGGCGGTTCTGATCCGTCACCACGCTCCTGGCTTTGGGTCCCACCTCAAATAGCTCTGGTTCAGAGCTCCAGTACCAACCCACAAATAATGCGGCGACTAAATATACGCCCAGAGCGCCGCCAATCAATTTAGCCAAAAAACCACCTCCCACGTAATCGCCGAGTTCTTCTCCGCGTTCATTAAAAAAGTCTTTTATCGCCTGCCACATAGATATTGCCGCTCCTCGCAATCTTCAAGCTCCGCCGCTCACGGCGCCGCCATATGTGGCGGGCTCTCCTGAGGCCGAAAGAGATAATATCCCATTGCGCCGTCCACCCCGAGTTGCACCAGACTGTCCCAGTCGTCCTGGGACTCGACGCCCACACCAATGACTTTAATGGCCTGTGAGTGCGCAATCTGCACGATGGAGCGCAAATAAAACTGATGCCCCTGATCTTTGTGAATATTTTTCACCAGACCGGGGTCGATTTTGATCATGTCCACCGGACAACTTTTCAAATATCCGAACGGCATACCGGTGGAGCCGAATCGGCTGATGACGATACGGAAAGCCAGTTCATTACGCAACTGTAACAGACGATCAAACCCCGCCCAGGCCGCCTGCAAGGCGTGTTCGGAAACCTCCAGCAGCAAGCGCGGACATTGCGCGGAAAAACGATGCAATATCGCGCTAGCCAGACCAGCGAACTCAGCGGACTGCATACTGGATACCGCCAGACTGACGCAAAACGCTGCATCCTCATGATGCTCCGCCAGCCTTGTCAGCGCATCTTCCAGCACTTGCGCATCCACTTTCAGCGCCAGATTAAAGCGATCCGCCATAGGGAGAAATTCCGCCGCCGCCAACACTCTGCCCTCCATGTTCATTCGCACCAGCGCCTGATGGAACAGGAAGCTCCGGGAGTCGTCGCTCAGAACAGGCTGAAAGTGTAAATAAAACCCTTTGTCCGCCAGCGTCGACAACAAGAGGGATTGCCACTCCGTCGCCGTAAGCGGCTTCTGACCCGCTTCTCGCCCGCTACTGCGCCCTTTGCGCCACGCATTCGTGCAGGATTTTTGCGCCACCCGCATCGCGAAGTCCGCCACCGACAGCACCTGCGCCAAAGACGTTCGCCCCTCTGTATTGACTAACCCAATGTGCAGACGATTGGAGCCGCCCCAATTCTTAATCAACGGCAGCGATGTCAATCTCTCCAGCAAACGCTCCGCCACAGCTTCCGCACGGCTGTCCGTCAGACCACTGAGAAAAACGGTGAAGCAACCGCCGCCACGGCGGCCCACATAACTGCCGATATGCGACAGGCATTCGTCATGGATGACTTCCGCCATCTGCTTGAGCAGCGCATCGCCCTGCTCTCTTCCAAACTGATCGTTGTACTCAGACAGGCCTGACAGCTGCGCCAACAGCAATGCGCCGACACTATCCCCATCGTCTCCCGCCAGAGCCGCCTGTAAGCGATTATCAAAAGACTGCCGGTTCAGCACGCCAGTGACGGAATCCAACAACGCCAGTTTGCGCAGCGATTCAATGGTGGCCACCTGCTCTTCGAATGAACGCCGCAAATGGTCCGCCATGCTGTTTACCGCCAACGTGACTTTCGCCAGTTCACGAGTACCCGGAATGGGCAACGAGACATCGAAATGCTTATCTTCAATTCGATGCGCCGCTTGCTCCAGCCGCTGCAAAGGGCGCAGCAGACTGCTCAACAGTAAATGGAAAGCCGCAAATGCAAAGACGGTGACGACCGCAAACCAGGCCAGTTGATTACGCAGCGTCGCCCATAGTTCTCGATAGGCGATGCCCGGATCGCTTTGCACCATCAAACGCCCAACCGGGCGCCAACCAGCGATCACTTCCGCCTCACCTACCGGCGCCTGCAGGTCGAGCCAGCGCACAAACCATTTGGGCACGCCTTCCAGATCCTTGGAGCTGGTTCGCGCCACGACTGAGCGTCCTTCCTGGTCCAGAATGCGAATGCCTTGATAAGCGCCGGAGTCAAAGATAGCGTCCACCATGGAAGACGCCACCACCCAGTCCTGCGGGTCCGCCACATGAGACACCGACAAACCCAACGAGGTGGCGGAGTCTCTGGCGTGAGACTGTAGCTGATCCTGCAGGTACAACTTCTTCTGCCACAAATTAAGGCCGAACACGCCCCCTAACAAAATCAACAACATCGTGGAGATCAGGCCCAGCATCAGCACTTTGATCGATCGTTTGTCACGCAATGCTTTATTATTATCAATCATGGCGACTCCGTCGGATTTGATCACAGATTCAGCGCTTTCCGCCCAAACCACCCGCAGTTGACGCTTAAAGGTTTGCGCTACTACACAAATGCACAAGAATTTACATACACATACAGTTTACGACTATATTTAAATAAAATTGCCAAACTATACTGAAACTTATATCAATACGTCCTGGCTTGAATTTTGTACTTGTAAATCAGGCGCATAGAAGAAAGAAAAACTGGTTGCAACCACTAATGGAAGCGGATTTACCCTCTCTATGACCATAGAAAGTCAACGGGACAAACTCAAGCAGCACTTCGCCGGTCGCGTCACGACACAGGCGCGCATTGTCCTGGAAGCATGGCAACAGCTGAAGCAAAGGAACTGGCAGGACAAACAGTGGTTTTCCGATTTCCAGCTTGCAACCGATAAATTAGGTCGTTACGCAGCCCGTTTCGACATGACGGATCATCTGTGTATCGCACAGTCGATCAACACCAGCCTCAAGAGCATCAGCCTGCGTAAAACCCCTGTTACTACCGCAGATATTCTCGCAGTGGAGCAGCAGGTCATGCAGCTGGCGACCGTCACCCAGCGCAAAACCGATCGCAAAGACAGCAGCGCCAACCGAACCTATCTACGATCACCGATCTATCTGGCCCTGAATCAGAAAGACCTGGCGCAGCGCATCGCTCAACAAATGCAGTTTTTTGGTTTTCGCGGCGAATTGTACTCAACTCACGACACCCTGCAGGCGGCGACCCAGAAAAACAAACCTGAAACCATGATTGTCGACGTGGACTTTGGCGGCGAGAAAAACGCTGGCATCGAGCTGATCAAGCGTATCCAGGGCAATCATGAGACGCCTATTCCGGTCATGTTCATCTGTCCTCGCGAGGGCGACATCAAGACTCGCCTCGAAGCAGCGCGTTGCGGAGGCGAAGAGTTTGTAGAACGGACCCTTGACGCGGCGCAGCTTATCGAGAAAGTGGAGACTTACACTCGCTCCAGCGCCCATGATCCCTACCGCATCATGGTGGTGGACGACTCCAGAGCCCAGGCCGCGTTTATGGAAAGCACCCTGCGCAAAGCGGGCATGACCGCCAAGATCATCACCGACCCGATGCAGGTTTTAATTGCCCTGGAAGAGTTCTCCCCAGAAATCATCATCATGGACATGTACATGCCGGGTTGCACTGGAACTGAGCTGGCCAAAGTGATTCGGCAGCAGGACAAGTTCGTCAGCGTCCCTATTATTTATCTGTCCGCGGAAGACGACATCAACAAGCAGTTGCACGCGATGAGCCTCGGCGGTGACGATTTCCTGGTGAAACCGATCAATCCTCGACACCTGATCGCCACTATTCACAACCGCGGGCGGCGCGCACGCACCTTGCACGCCATGATGATCCGCGACAGCCTGACTGGACTCTATAACCATACCCACACGCTGAATCTGCTCAGCATGGAGATCAACAAGGCCAATCAGACCGGCGAGCCTCTCAGCTTCGCCATGATGGACATCGACTACTTCAAGCGCATCAACGACACCCACGGCCACCCTGTTGGCGACAGAGTGTTGAAGAGCATGTCGCTATTCCTCAAGCAGCGGCTGCGCAAGACCGACCATATTGGCCGTTACGGCGGAGAAGAGTTCGCCGTCGTGCTCCCTAATACTGATGAGTGCGACGCCAAGAATATGATGAACGACATTCGCGAACGTTTTGGAGAACTGATGCATCCCACCGAGGAGGACACATTCAAAGTGACGTTCAGCTGCGGCATCGCCGCCTATCAGGCCGGCAACACCCAACAGGTGCTGGCGCAAAAGGCGGATAAGGCGTTGTATGAAGCCAAACACGCGGGACGAAACTGCGTGAAGGTGTTCAGATAGACTCAGAGGCCCGGAATTGGCCGGTTTCCAGCCATCGTGGAAACCGCCTACAACAATGCGCTTATTGTGTTTTAAAGCGAAGTATCAAAAATAGTTCACAGGTCCGGGTTAAATTGCCATTGTCGCCGTTATCATGACGGTGACGTAAAAGCTCCCGCCAAGTATGCGAAACGCCCTGTTTTTTCTGGGAAAATCGCACCTATTCCCACAGCTCCAGCGCTACTACCAAAGTATGACCGCAAACTGCGGCAATCTGCTTGAATATAGTAGACAAAAGAGTCAAACTTCCGAAATCTTGCTTTAATTACACCTTAAATATCCGACATATAAGGACAAGACGCCATGGCAAGCATTCTAGTGTTGCACGGCCCTAATTTGAACTTATTGGGAACGCGCGAACCGGAAATTTATGGCGCAGAAACCTTGGACGATATTAATTTCCGCCTGACGGAAATCGCCAGGCAGGCAGGCCACCATCTGCTGACGCTGCAAAGCAATGCAGAGTACGAACTGATTGATCGCATCCATGAAGCCAAGAAAGAAGGCGTGGACTTCATCATTATCAATCCAGCGGCCTTTACCCATACCAGCGTGGCGCTACGCGACGCCCTTCTCGGCGTCGGCATTCCTTTTATTGAGACGCATTTGTCCAATGTGCACGCCCGTGAGGCGTTCCGCCACCATTCCTATTTCTCCGATGTCGCCGTCGGTGTGATATGCGGATTCGGCAGCCAGAGTTACGAACTCGCTTTACAGGCCGCCTTTTCAAAGATTACCGGAAAATAAATTACGAGAGCCTATGATGGATATCAGAAAAGTAAAAAAACTTATTGAACTGATTGAAGAATCAGACATCGCCGAAATCGAAATTAAAGAAGGCGATGATTCCGTACGCATCAGCCGCCGTCTGGCCGGCGCCGAGCCTGTGTACGTCACTTCTGCGGCAGTAGAAGCGCGCCCTGCGGCGGCCCCCTTGGCTGCGACCGCTCCTGCTGCGGAAGCAGACGCCGGACCACAATATAACGGCCATCTGGTCAAGTCCCCCATGGTTGGCACCTTCTACCGTGCGCCATCGCCCTCCGCGCCAGTGTTCGCTGAAGTTGGACAAACCGTCAAAGCCGGCGACGTACTGTGCATTGTCGAAGCAATGAAGATGATGAACCAGATTGAAGCGGACAAGTCCGGCACAGTTGAAGCCATTCTGGTGGAAAATGGACAACCGGTGGAGTTTGACCAGCCGCTGTTCTCGATTGTTTAAGAGTCCCTATCCGGACTCTTCCCGCCCAGCGGGACATCCTGATCATTCCGGCGCAAGCCGGACGGCAATGTTTTTTTAGGGTACTCCTACCATGTTGGAAAAAGTGCTTATCGCCAACCGAGGCGAAATTGCGTTACGCATCCTGCGCGCCTGCAAAGAGTTAGGCATTAATACCGTAGCGGTGCACTCAAGCGTGGATCGCGACCTGATGCATGTACGGCTGGCGGACGAGTCAGTTTGTATCGGCCCGAACAGCCCCACAGACAGCTATCTGAACATCCCGGCTATTATCAGCGCGGCGGAAGTAACAGACAGTGTGGGCATTCACCCGGGCTACGGTTTTCTGGCGGAAAACGCCGATTTCGCCGAGCAGGTGGAAAAAAGCGGCTTCGTTTTTATCGGTCCCAAGCCAGACACCATCCGCCTGATGGGCAACAAAGTTTCCGCTATCCAAGCAATGCGCAAAGCGGGCGTGCCGACAGTACCGGGCTCTGACGGCCCCATCACTGAAGACAAAGAACGCACGTTGGAAGTTGCTCGCAAAATCGGCTACCCAGTCATCATCAAGGCCGCTTCCGGCGGTGGCGGACGCGGTATGCAGGTGGTCAACAGCGAAGCTGCGCTGCTTAACGCCATCCAATTGACGCAAAGCGAAGCCAAGGCCGCTTTTGGCGACCCCACTGTTTATTTGGAAAAGTTCCTCGACCGCCCCCGTCACATTGAAGTACAGGTGCTGGCCGACGGACAGGGCAATGTTATTCACCTGGGCGACCGCGACTGCTCCCTGCAGCGCCGCCACCAGAAAGTTCTGGAGGAAGCCCCAGCGCCGGACGTTGATCCTGAAGCCCGCGCCGCCACACTGAACTCCTGTGTGCAGGCTTGCCTGGACATCGGCTACCGTGGCGCAGGTACATTCGAGTTCCTGTACCAGGACGGACGTTTTTACTTCATTGAAATGAACACGCGCGTTCAGGTTGAGCATCCTGTTTCAGAGATGATCACTGGCGTCGATATCGTGAAAGAGCAGTTACGCATCGCCGCCGGCATGCCTCTGTCCATCAAGCAGGAAGACATCCAGTTCCGCGGTCACGCCATCGAGTGTCGCATCAACGCGGAAGATCCGCGCACCTTCGCTCCCAGTCCCGGGACCGTAACCCATTACCACGCGCCAGGCGGCAACGGCGTGCGTGTTGACTCCCATTTATATAGCGGATATAAGGTTCCCCCTTATTACGACTCACTGATCGGCAAGGTGATTTGCTGGGGCTCCAACCGCAACAACGCGCTGGATCGCATGAACAATGCTCTGGACGAAATGCTGGTGGAAGGCATCAAGACCAATATTCCTCTGCACCGCCGGTTAGTGACCGACGCAGGCGTACGCCGTATGGAGTACACCATTCACTATCTGGAAAAGCTGTTAAAAGCTTGATTTGAGGAACACAGGTGTCCTGGTTACAAGTAAAAGTCTTAACTGATGAAGCCGGGGCGGCCGCTCTGGAGCAGATTTTCGAGGGCCTTGGCGCCCTCTCCGTCACCATGCTCGACGCCGCCGATGATCCCGTCCTTGAGCCTGACCTTGGAACCACGCCCCTGTGGCGCAACACTCAGGTCGTCGCGCTTTTCAGCGCGGACACCAGCGCAGAAATGGTCCGTGAGCAATTGGAGCGTAATCAGATTGCGGCGGCGGACATTGAGTGCGAAGTCATTGAAGACCGCGACTGGGAAAGGGAGTGGATGACCCACTTCCACCCCATGCGCTTTGGCTCCCGGCTTTGGATTTGCCCAAGCTGGGGAGAGCCCGAAGATCCAAACGGCGTCAATCTATTGCTCGACCCCGGTTTGGCATTTGGCACCGGTACTCACCCCACAACCGCGCTTTGCCTTACTTGGCTGGATAGCCAGAAGCTGCAAGGCAAGCAGGTTATCGACTTTGGCTGCGGCTCCGGAGTACTCGCCATCGCCGCATTGTTGCTGGGAGCGGATCACGCCACCGGCACGGATATCGACCCTCAGGCTCTGGAGGCCAGTCGCGACAACGCCGAGCGCAATAGCGTCAGCGAAGGTCTGACTCTGCACTTCCCAGAAAAAATGCCGGAAATGAAGGCGGAAGTCGTTATCGCCAACATCCTGGCGAATCCCTTGATCAGTCTGGCGCCCAAACTGGCGGCGCTTACTCTGCCCGGCGGCTCTATCGCTCTGTCCGGCATACTGAAAGATCAGGAAGAAGCTGTGGCGGAGGCGTACCGCAATTACTTCGAACTGGACCCCACCGAGTACAAAGAGGACTGGGTCCTGATCAGCGGTAGACGCCTGCCTTATTGATCGCCAATCCGGCGTCTTTTTCAAGGCGCCGGTTAGCCACTCCCGCGATAGACAGCCCCCTTCCGCTAGGCGACAATGGAGCGCAAAGTTGCTCTTGCAAATAGGGAACAATTCATTCATTTTTAAACAACTTTGCGAATGTGCGACGATCTCGGCGCCCCATTTGCAGGAACACCCCTAACATAGAGTTGGTCTACATTTAACTACTGACGCAGTTTTTTTCCAGGAGGCGTTTTGCTCACTCGCTGCCCACATTGCGCTGCAAGTTTCAGGGTTACTGATAAACAGCTGCAAGCCGCCCATGGCAAAGTAAGATGCGGCGCTTGCATGAAGGTATTCAACGCAGCGGAGCATTTAATGTCTGACAGCGCTCCAGCGCATGTGGACCCGACTCCCGTTAAAGCGCCGCCTCCCAGATCATCCCGACAAGCGACAGCAGCAGCTCCCGCGCCTAAAGCAGCGGCGAAGCCCAAAGTTGAGCCCAGCGTAAAAGAAAGCGCAGTAAAAGCCTCTTCTTCAATTATCACTCCGCTCACAGCAATGGACCCGGACGACGATCTTGGCGATCTGACTGACGCGTTAGTCGCCGCCGGGGACGATGATGATGAATTCCTATTTCAGGATAATCCGGAAGAGGACAAAGATGACGAAGGCTACTCCGGCGGCATGTTCGACCAGAGTGAGTTGAGCGACAGCTTCAGGGAGCTTGATCGAGGCGGCTCCAGCGCTAAACGCGAATTTGAAACGCCGGATGAGCCGGAAGAAGAGGAAGCCACTGACGAAAGCTGGGCCGAACAAATGCTGCGTGAGCTGGAGCGTCCCGGACAAGCTGCGCCCCCTCCTCCGCCCGTTCAGGAAACAAAGCAGGACGTAAAAAAAGCAGCGCCTAAAGAGGCGTTGAAAGTCGAGCCTCCGCCGCCGCCCAAACCAGAGCCTGCTCCGGTCCCTGCTGCGCCGGAGCCAGAACCGGAATACGAAAACTATTCTGAGTTTGAGACGCCCATGCACGCGGAGCCTCCCTCCCAATTCCATGGGTTACGCGCGGAACCGATCAGTATCGATCACTCGTACGAGCAAAAAGCGTCACCCGGGGTTTTAAGTAAAATCATGTGGACCTTCGCCAACCTGCTGCTGGTGGTGTTTCTGGTTTCACAGTTAGCGTGGTTCCATTTCGATAAGCTGGCCCGCTACGACCAGCTGCGCCCCTGGTACGCCAAGGCATGCGAAGTTATCGGCTGCACTCTGCCTTCTTTATATGACGTAGGCCAGATTCGTAGTCAGAACCTGGTGGTGCGCAGTCACCCATTGGTTAACAAGGCGCTGATCATTGACGCCATCATCACCAATCAAGCCAGCTTTGCGCAGCCCTTCCCAAATATTTCGCTGAACTTTTCAGACATTAATAACAACGTCATTGCGCATCGCATCTTTGCGCCGCTGGAGTACCTGTCCGGCGAAGCCAAGGACATGACGCAAATGCCTCCGGGCGCGCCTGTGCACATCACCCTGGAAATCCTTGACCCAGGCAAACAGGCGGTCAACTACACACTCGACTTCATCTCTGCATTATCCGGCCCGGCGCCCACCCAATAGAAAAGCGCCGGAAACTACACGCCACTGCCATAAAAACCGATGTAAACAAGCGCGATTTGGACTTGACTCAGTGGCCAAGTTCTAGAAATAGGCCATTTAACCTATACGTCTCGTCGTTATGATTAACGAATGATCAACATATTGAGATTTGGGATAAAAAATACTCTATTTTTAAAATTTCAAGTCTTTCCCGGCATTAATCATCTGAGTATCATAGGCACCCCTATCCAGGGCGAACACTTTTTAGTCATTTCTTATGACCAGAGCGGAAGCGGCCGTGAAAATTGGACCCTATGAGTTGCGTAACAATTTGATACTGGCCCCGATGGCTGGAGTGACCGACCGCCCCTTCAGGCTGCTGTGCCGTAGTCTGGGCGCAGGCCTCGCAGTATCGGAAATGATGGCTGCGAATCCGGATCTGCGAGATACCCGAAAATCCAGATTACGTATGGATCACGACGGCGAAGGCGAGCCCATTGCAGTGCAAATCGCTGGCGCTGAGCCGGAGATGTTGGCCGAAGCGGCGAGATACAACGTCGAACATGGCGCGCAAATCATCGATATCAACATGGGTTGTCCCGCTAAAAAGGTCTGTAACAAAGCGGCGGGCTCCGCTTTGTTAAGAGATGAAGCCCTGGTGAAAGATATATTGACGGCTGTGGTAAGCGCTGTCTCTGTACCGGTGACATTGAAAATACGCACCGGATGGAGCCGGCAAAGCCGGAACGGGGTGACTGTCGCCCGCATTGCGGAAGATTGCGGCATACAATCGCTCGCTGTGCACGGCAGAACCCGCGAGTGCAAATACGAGGGAACGGCGGAGTACGACACTATAGCTGAAATCAAACAAAGCGTTTCCATTCCGGTGGTGGCCAACGGCGATATTACCTGTGTTGAGCAAGCCAGGCATGTGCTGGATTACACCGGCGTTGACGCTTTGATGATCGGCAGAGGAGCCCAGGGGCGTCCCTGGATTTTCCGTGAAATCGAACACTTTATCGCTACCGGAGAGCGCTTACCGGAACCGCCAATGGATGAGATTAAGCAGATACTCATCGGTCATATTAAAGCGTTACACGAGTTTTATGGTGACTACCAAGGCGTCCGCATCGCACGCAAGCATGCGGGCTGGTATCTGCAAACCGCAAATATTGGGGCCATTTTCAAGTCACAATTTAATCGTTTAAACGATGCTCAAGCGCAGCTGGATGAACTCCATCACTTTTTTGAGCATCTGAGTATTGAAGGAGAGGAAAAAGCCGCATGACTACAGAATCTATCGTTACAACAGAAACCGGTTCTGGAGCTAATAATTTACTGACCGTGGAGCAGTCGGCCACTCAAACCATGACTTTGCGCGATAGCGTTGATCAAGCGCTGGCGAACTACTTCGCGCAACTGGACGGAGCTCCCGTTAAAGACGTCTATCAAATGGTGCTTTCCGAAGTTGAAGCTCCCCTGCTTGAGCAGGTGCTGAAATACACCCGCAACAACCAAACCAAGGCTTCTGTCCTGCTGGGCCTGAACCGCGGCACGCTGCGCAAGAAGCTGAAGCAGTACGATCTGCTGTAATCGCTGAATCACACATCTTTTAAAAGAGGGCTCGCCGACATTTCTCATCCAACTCTGAAATGTCCGGTACAAGAGCCCTCTTTTGTTTTTTGCGCAACAGGCTAAGCTTTTTTACGCTAGGGTCTGTTGGCGTTTCGGTAACTGACCCTGATAATTCTGCACTAAGGCAAGAGATCAACTTATCATGTCCAGCCCAGATAATGTGAAGATCAAACGAGCGCTCATCAGCGTTTCCGATAAATCCGGCATCGTCGAGTTCGCCAAATCCCTGGCTGATCTCGGCGTGGAAATCCTGTCCACCGGCGGCACCTATAAATTATTGCAGCAGGAATCCGTCCCGGTGCGTGAAGTCTCTGACTACACTGGCTTCCCGGAAATGATGGACGGGCGGGTGAAAACGCTGCACCCCAAAGTACATGGCGGCATTCTGGGCCGTCGCGGTCAGGACGACGCCGTCATGGCGGAGCACGACATCGCGCAAATCGATCTGGTGGTCGTCAATCTCTATCCTTTTGAAGCCACCATCGCCCGCCCCAATTGCTCACTGGTGGATGCGATTGAAAATATCGACATCGGCGGTCCGACAATGGTGCGTTCTGCGGCGAAAAACCATAAAGATGTAGCGATTGTGGTTAATCCTTCCGATTACGACGGCATTGTCGCCGAGTTGCAGGCAAATGGCGGCGCGCTGGCTTTCTCTCGTCGTTTTGATCTCGCCGTCAAAGCGTTTGAGCACACTTCCGCCTACGATGGCGCCATCGCCAATTATCTCGGCCTGAAGGTTCAGACTGAAGAAAGCGCTTATCCACGCACGCTTAATCAGCAGTTCATTAAAAAGCAGGATCTCCGCTATGGTGAGAACCCTCACCAAAGCGCCGCCTTTTATGTTGAAGCGAACGCCCGTGAGGCCTCTGTCTCCACCGCCACGCAATTGCAGGGCAAGGAACTGTCCTATAACAATATCGCCGATACAGACGCGGCGCTGGAGTGCGTGAAGCCATTCGCCGACGCCGCCTGCGTTATCGTCAAACACGCCAATCCATGCGGCGTCGCCATTGGCGTAGACATCAAACAAGCCTATGAACTGGCCTATGCGACGGACCCCACCTCCGCTTTCGGCGGCATCATCGCCTTTAATCGCGAGTTGGACGCCGACACGGCGCAGGCGATTATTTCCCGTCAGTTCGTGGAAGTGATCATCGCGCCAAAAGTCAGCGAAGGCGCACGCGCCGCGCTGTCCGCCAAGACCAATGTCCGCGTGCTGGAATGCGGAGAATTCCAGGGCGAACGCCTCAGCGCGTTCGACTTTAAGCGCGTTACTGGCGGCTTGCTGGTGCAGGACCGCGATCTGGGCATGGTGAATATGGATGCGCTGAAAATGGTAACGGATCGCGCGCCGACGGAACAGGAGCTGAACGACCTGTTGTTCGCCTGGGAAGTCGCCAAGTTCGTGAAGTCCAACGCAATTGTTTACGCCAAGAGCGGACGCACTATCGGCATCGGCGCCGGCCAGATGAGCCGTGTCTACAGCGCCAAGATCGCGGGTATCAAAGCAGCGGATGAGAACCTGGAAGTCAAAGGTTCGGTCATGGCTTCAGACGCTTTCTTCCCTTTCAGGGACAGTGTTGACGCAGCGGCGGCGGCCGGCATTACGGCGATCATTCAGCCCGGCGGCTCAATGCGCGACCAGGAAGTGATCGATGCGGCCAATGAACACGGCATCGCCATGGTGTTCACCGGCATGCGCCATTTCCGACACTAATTCCGCACCAGCGGCTACCAGCGTCCGAGTAGCCGCTAAACCCCAATTACCGCGGAGCCTCAGGCTCCGCTCGCAAATGTGGAGCAAACAGATGAATGTTTTGGTCATCGGCAGCGGCGGTCGGGAACACGCCCTGGCCTGGAAAGCGGCGCAGGCGGATTATGTAAACACCGTATTTGTCGCGCCCGGCAACGCCGGTACAGCTCTGGAGCCCAAACTGGAAAACGTGGCGATTGATGTGCTCGACTTCGATGCGCTGATCGCCTTCGCGAAAGACAACCAGGTAGAGCTCACTATCGTCGGCCCGGAAGCCCCCTTGGTGGCGGGCGTTGTAAACCGCTTCCAGGCGGAAGGTTTGCGAATCTTCGGCCCCTCTCAGGGCGCCGCGCAACTGGAAGGCTCGAAGGCTTTCACGAAAGATTTTCTGGCCCGCCACAACATTCCTACCGCCGCCTATCAGAGCTTCACTGAGATTGAGCCCGCCCTCGCCTACCTGCGCGAACAGGGTGCTCCGATTGTAGTGAAAGCGGACGGACTTGCCGCAGGCAAGGGCGTTATCGTTGCGATGACGCTGGAAGAAGCGGAAGACGCCGTGCGTGATATGCTGGCTGACGCCAAGTTCGGCGACGCGGGGCACCGCGTGGTGATTGAAGAGTTCCTGGAAGGCGAAGAAGCCAGCTTCATCGTGCTGGTGGACGGCAAGAACGTGTTGCCCATGGCCACCAGTCAGGATCACAAACGCGTGGGCGATGGCGACACCGGTCCCAACACTGGCGGCATGGGCGCTTATTCCCCTGCCCCGGTTGTTACCGATAGCGTCCATGAGCGCATCATGCGCGAAGTGATTTATCCCACCGTGCAAGGCATGGCGCAGGAAGGCAACGACTATGTGGGCTTCCTGTACGCTGGTTTGATGATCAGCGCTGACGGCGCACCGAAGGTCATTGAGTACAACTGCCGTTTCGGCGACCCGGAAACCCAACCCATTATGATGCGCATGCAGTCGGATCTGGTTGAGCTATGCATCGCCGCCACACAAGGTGAGCTGGACAGCAAAACATCGGAGTGGGACGCGCGCGCCGCCGTGGGCGTAGTATTGGCCGCTGGCGGATATCCGGACAGCTATGCTAAAGGCGCCGTTATTTCCGGGCTGGAAAACGCAGACCGGGCTGACGCCAAGGTGTTCCACGCCGGCACGACCATGCAAGACGGCCATGTGGTCACTCAGGGCGGACGCGTTCTGTGCGCAACCGCGTTGGGCGCAGACGTCACCGAAGCGCAACAAAAAGCCTATGAGCAGGTCGCCCGCATCGACTGGCAGGATATGTACTACCGCAAAGATATCGCGTACCGCGCTATCGCCCGGGAACAGGCAAGCAAAAACGCCTGATTCTGCTTTTTTCGGCGGCGGAAATTCGCCGCCGAATCCCCTCTTTTATAAATCCGTCGCGATTTCCAACACTTAACGGTCCTTCCCGCTGCGTTCGCATAACCACGCGGCCGCCTGCTCATTTTTCGCGCCCGTGAGTCTTGGATATATTGAGTAAGCTGGCCTATTCTTTTGAGACCAACTGAGAGATTTCAGGGCTTATAAGGACTAAGATGGATGCCGAAGAATACAAGGAACAGCGGACGGCGCGCCGTAAAAGGTCCTTTTCTCGCCGTTCCTCATGAAGCCCGTTTTCAGTACATCCTCGACGATATTCCCGAATTGATCTGCCGCTGGAAGCCGGATGGCGCTATCACTTATGTGAACTCGCAATACTGCCGTTACTTTGGATCTTCCAGAAACGCATTGATTGGAAAATCGATCTTCACCCTGTCGCCAGCTGCAGAACGCAATGTGATTCATGAACAAATGCGCCGGATAACGCAATCCTCCCCCGTCAGTCAGCAAGAACGCAAAGTGATCGACGGAAATGGGGCCCAGCGCTGGTTGCTATGGACGGATCGCGGAATATTTGACTCACAAGGACGGCTGTTGGAGTTCCAATCCATCGGTCGCGATATCACGGACAGCCGGGAAACCAATGAACAAATCGGCTCCATGGCCAGTCTGGCGACCTTGAGCCCTCACCCCATCATGCGCGCGACCCGCGACGGCGCCATTATCTACGTCAATTACGCGGCGGCGGAATTTCTCAAGTTATGGGGAACCGCTATTGGCGACCACATTCCTTCAACCTGGGCTGCCACACTGAAAAAAGTGATGGACTCAGGAAAGACAGCGATGCTGGAGTTAGAGCGCAACGGCCGGCATTTTCTACTGACTCTCTCCTGTGACCGCTCAGCGTCTTCTCAAGAAAAAGTCGCCAACCTCTATATCACCGACATCAGTAAGCAGAAGCAAAATGAGGATGCATTGCGTCGCAGTGAAAACCGCCTCGGCGCCCTTGTGTCAGCCGAAGCGGACAGTATTCTGGTGATCGACGATGCAGGCGTCATCCGCTTCGCCAACCCCGCGGCGGAGCGGATTTTCGGTAAGCCCAAAGAGATGCTGATCGGCCAGTCATTCGGCGCTCCCTGCCTGATTGGCGACTACGCGGAAGTGGAGTTTCCCAGAGGCGGCAAACGCATCGCGGAAATGCGCGCGCAACCGGTGCCCTGGAACGACATCCAGGCCCATCTGATCACGTTGCACGACGTGACGGACCACCGCAAGCGCGAACATTTGCTGCAGCGACGCAACCGCACGTTGGCGGTGCTCACCGCCTGCGACCATCACTTGGTGAGAGAGAGCGATGAGCGACGTTTAATTGATTCTTTCTGTCGCCAATTGGTCGGCGTCGGCCGCCACCAAACCGCCTGGTTCGGGTGGGTGGACGACGGTCGTCTGGATACCTCCAGCAAAGTCATTCTGGCTGGAGACGAGACGCCGTTCACGCTAATGAAAGAGCGCCATCGTCTGGCCCTGGATGAGAATGATCCAGTGATCAGGGCGCTTCGCGAAGACTGCTCCGTAACACAACACGATCTGTCAGAGCTCTACGGGCTTCCGCCAAACTCGAACAGCCAGCCTTTGAGTCAGTGTATGATCGCCTTACCCGTGGGCAAGTCCCCCGAGACGCTGGGGATCATGGTCATTTATTCGGAGTACGCGGAGGCTTTCGACCACGAAGAGATCGAGTTGCTTGAGCAGCTCGCGGATGACCTTTACTACGGCGTAGTCTCCCTGCGCACCCGACATGCCCGGGAAAAGGCGGAGGAATCGCTGCGCTTGCGCGATCGCGCCGTGGAATCTACTCCCAATGGCATACTGATTCTCAATGCGCGCCGCCCCGACTTGCCGCTGGTCTACGTCAACCCTGCATTCGAACGCATTACGGGGTATAGCAGCGGTGAGGTGGTAGGGAAAGGGCCGTTTTTTCTGCAAAGCGACATTGATGAAGACCGCCGCAGAGAGTCCCTGCACTTTTTGATTCGCAACCGGGAGGAAGGCTGCGTTCTATTGCGCAACCAGCGCAAGGACGGATCGCAGTTCTGGAATGAGCTGCACATCGCTCCGGTTTACGACGACCGCCGCATGCTCACTCACTTTGTCGCCGTGATCAACGATGTCACTGAGAGTCGACATTATCAGGAACAGCTGGAATACCAAGCCTCCCACGACGACCTGACCGGCCTGCCCAACCGCAACATGATGCGCGACCGTCTGGGTCAGGAGCTGTGGCGCGCCGCCCGCAACAAACACAAAGTGGCGATCGTGTTTCTGGACGTCGATCAGTTCAAGTTGATCAATGACAGCCTCGGCCATAACGCCGGCGACGCCATGTTGAAGGTGATCGCCAAACGGCTCACTGGCATGGCCCGCGCCAGCGACACTGTCGTGCGCTACGGCGGCGACGAGTTCGTCATTATTCTTCCGGATATTTCACCGCCGGAGAAAGTCGCCAGTTTCATTTCCCGCCTGATGGACGTGATCGCGCAGCCAATTCAACTGGATCATCGCGACATTCGGGTTTCCGCCAGTATCGGCGTCAGCATCTACCCTCAGGATGGCGACCACCCTGAAGTCCTGATTAAAAATGCGGATATCGCCATGTATCTGGCCAAAGAAGAGGGTCGCAACCGCTTCCACTTCTTTACCGAAGACCTCAACAAAACCGCGATGGAGCGCCTGGATCTGGAAGTACGGCTGCGCGCCGCCCTGGAAAAACAGCAGTTTCATCTGGAGTATCAACCGCAAGTGGATCTGCGCAGCGGCGTCATCACCGGCGTCGAGGCTCTGTTGCGCTGGCATGAACCGGAGCTGGGCGACATTCCTCCCGGTAAATTTATCCCCATTGCGGAGGAAACCGGCCTTATCGGCGCTATTGGCGAGTGGGTCCTGCACGCCGCATGCGTCCAGGCGAAAGCCTGGACTGATCTGGTCCCGCATCCGTTGACCATGTCCATTAATCTGTCAGCGAAACAACTGACCATGGCGCGTTTTGACAGCGCCCTGCACAGCATTCTCACCGACACCGGCGTGGACTGCCGCCATATCGAGATCGAGTTGACGGAAAGCGCCATCATGCGCAATGTGGACGAAATGCGCGAGCGTCTGAACCTTTTGAAGGAACAGAGACTCAAACTGGCGGTGGACGACTTCGGCGTGGGTTATTCCAGCTTCAGCCATCTGCGCAGTTTCTCCTTTGACCGGCTCAAGCTTGATATCACGTTCGTGCGCGACATCACTACCGATCCCAATACCGCTTCCATCGCCCGCACAGTCATGTCCATGGCCAGAAGCATGCATATGCAAGTGGTGGCGGAAGGCATCGAAACGGAAGCTCAGTTGCGCTATCTGCAACGACTGGGGTGTGACGTCGGCCAAGGCTTTTTCCTGGGACGACCGGCGTGTGCGCAGAACATCGAAGCGCTGCTCGCCAGCCCCCGTATTCGCTCTGTGCGTCCTCCCCCCTCCACCGCCGCCCGCAACCTGTTAGTGCTGGATGACGAGATGAACGTAGGCAGCGCTATCAAACGACTGCTGCGCCATCAGTTCAACGTATTCCACGCCACCACGTCGCGGCAGGCGTTCGACATCATGGCGCGCACGCCGATTCAGGTGGTTATCTCTGATCAGCGCATGCCGGACATGTCGGGGACGGAGTTTTTGAATCGGGTGAAAGAACTGCACCCCAACGCAATCCGCCTGATCCTCACCGGTTATGTGGATATGGAGACCATCACAGAAGCCGTGAACAAAGGCTGGATATTCAAGTTCCTGACCAAGCCCTGGCAGGATGACAAGCTACTGCAGGTCGTGACGGAGGCCTTCGAGCAGTATGAGAAAGAGCACCAGACGCGACTGCTGGACACAACGAGCGGAGTCAGCGATGCAGCCCGGGCCTGAGCCGTCGCCGGTAGAGCTGACGCTCTATGTGCAGTCCGCCTCGAAAGTATCGCTGAATGCGGTTCGCGCAGCCCGCCACCTTTGCGAGAATGTGCTGGCGGGGCGCTGCACGCTTAACATCGTCGACCTCGATCAGAGCCCCCAGACCGCCGAGCGTGACGCTGTGCTGGCGACGCCGACTCTGGCCTGTGGGAGTCGACGCATTATCGGCGATCTGTCCGACAGCGCCAGAGTATTGGAACTGTTGGAGCTAACGGCGCTCTGATCACCGCATCGGGAATTACTCGTCCTCCAGCGCGTCCATCTGCTCCTGATAAGCTTTACGTTCTTTGATCTCCTCCAGCAGATAAGCGATGACGCAGTCATGAGTGCCAGGAAACTCTTCCTTGATCGTCAGCAGGTAACCTTTGGCCAGATCCAGATTGCTCTCCCGGCGACGCATATAGGCCACGGAGACATGATATAAGGCGTGAGAGCGCACTTCCGCCGTCTGGGTCTTGTCGTTGTAGATATCCAACAGCAGCTCAATGGCCTGATCCAGGCCATGAGGCGGCCGGTTTTTCACAAACTCGATGATTTCCGGGCTGATACGGTACTGCTGGCGCGGGCAGTCGATACCTTCGAAATCTTCCTGATATTTGGCGTATCCCTCTTTCACCGCATGAACGAAGTCATGTTTTTGCTCCGTACGTTTGACGATGGCCACATCCGTCGCCACCGCCGCAGCGCCAGCCCAACACCCCGCCAGTCCCAGACAGGTCAGCGCAAGCGCCAGTCCCGAAAGCAGTTGTCTCAGCATAATATCCCTCGCAGTCTTTGTAGGCAGTTCTTCTAGATAATTCTTATGCGCCGTTTTAAGGGCGGCTATTCCGCACGAACAACCACCGGCAGGCTTTTTCGCGATCATACTGAATTCCGCGACGATTTCAGTGACATTCCGCTACTTATCTGATTTCGGGCAATTTTCTCCAGCGTCGGCGCCGGAGTTTATCTGCTTTGCAAACGCACTGGAGCTATGGCCAAGCCGCCGACGCAACCGCTATGATAGTGAGCGTTTTTATTCAGGGAACGCACAACCATGTATGACAGCCTGCCTTTATTGAGCTCCGAGGAAGAAAAGTCCGCTCACTACCAACACACCCTGCGGGCGATCCGTCACGCTATCGAGGGAGAAACGGACTGGACGGCGATTCTCTCCACTGTCGTCTGCGAGCTTCATCATCGCTTCGAGTATTTTCACTGGACCGGTTTTTACCGCGTCGTGGCCCATGAATTAATGAAAGTAGGCCCCTATCAAGGCGGCCACGGTTGTCTAACTATTCCGTTCAATCGTGGCGTTTGCGGCGCTGCCGCCCGTGAGCAAAAAGTGCAGCTGGTGCCTGACGTTAACGAGTTTCCCGGCCATATCGCCTGCTCCGGCACAACGCAAAGCGAGATTGTTCTGCCGCTGTTCAACGCCAATGGCGACGTCGCCGCCGTGCTCGATATCGATTCCGATCACATTGACGCGTTCGATACCGTCGATGAACGTTTCCTAGCGGAACTGCTGACTGATCTGATCCCCCTGGCTCCTTCCCCCTTGTTCTGAGCCCGCGAATCACATGGCCTTTGGGGTTAAACCGAGGGCTGCTTAAGGCCTTATCTGTACTCCTCATCTCCGTCATAACAGACTCTGCGCCGTCAATCTGTATCCCTGCAAACGACAACAATCTGTGGCTTATCGTAGATTTAACGCTCCCCTTACAATAAAGATCCTCAATTCGATAAATTAATGCCGTTGCGGCGATAGAGACAGTATGCAGGCCACCTATATCCCTTATCTTTTTGTCTTGTTGTGGGCGACCGGGTTCGTCAGCGCCAAATGGGGCCTGCCTTACGCCGAGCCCTTCACCTTTCTTAGCCTGCGCATGTTGCTGGTCGTGCCTCTTTTCGCGCTCCTGGCGATCACTATGAAGCGCCCGCGGCTTAACGCCGAGCAGCGCCGCCAGCAGATGATTACCGGCATCGGCACTCATGGTCTCTACCTCGGCGGCGTGTTCTACGCCATTGCAGCGGGCATGCCGGCGGGCATCGTCGCTCTGATTGTCGGCGTGCAGCCTTTGCTGACCGCGCTGGTAAGTTGGCCTTTGGGAATCGGCTCTCCCCTGCGTCCCTTGCAATGGATCGGCGTGATGCTGGGACTGGCGGGGTTAGGCGTTGTGGTGCTGCAGGGCGGAAAACTATCTGGACATATTACCGGCGCAGGCCTGACCGCCAGCATCATCGCCTTGCTGGGCATATCCGGAGCAACGCTTTGGCAATCGGTTAAGGGGGGCAAGACGGACTTGATCTCTGGTGGCTTATGGCAATACATCGCTGCGCTGATCATGTTCCTGATCGCCGCTTTCACGCTGGAAACCCGTGAGGTGCAATGGAATCCCAACTTTATTGGCGCCTGGATGTGGTCCGTGTTCGTGCTTTCACTGGCGGCGGTGTTGTTGTGGCTGTATATGCTGAAGATCGGCGAAGCCACCAAAGTGACGCAGTATCTGTACTTAACGCCACCCACCACAGCAGTTATGGCTTATCTGTTGTTTGACGAGCCCTTAACCCTGCAAACCGGTTTGGGCGTCGCGCTGGTAGTGGCCGGGCTGTATATGGCGCGACGCGGCGCCATTGCTCGCAAGCCGGCGCTGTCAAAGGCCTAAAACGCTCTAAGGGATTAAATATCCTCATCCGTTGTGAGGCGGTTGCGTCCGTTGTCCTTGGACTCGTACAACAGGACGTCCGCCCGCCGGATCAGATTGTCCAGTGAGTCCCCCAGAACATCCGTGGCGCCGATGCTGACCGTCAGGCGCAGGTGATCGGAAAGAAACGGGATGGAGGTCTGCTCCACTTTGTGCCGGAACGACTCCAGCATTGGCGAGACCTTCTCAATGCTCATGCCGGGAAACAGCACACAGAATTCCTCGCCGCCAAAACGGGCCGCGAGATAATCCCCAAAAGCTTCCCCTATCATCTCGGCGAAAGCGCAGATAGCGCGATCTCCCGCCTCGTGTCCATAGGTGTCGTTGATGCGTTTGAAGTGGTCTACATCAATCATTGCCGCCGTCAGCGGATCGCCATTCTCCTTGGCGACCCGATACAGCTCCTTGGCGGCGCTGAACAAGTAGCGCCGGTTATACATTCCGGTCAGATAATCCCGATTGGCCGCATCGTTCAACGCCTGAATATTCTCCATGGCTTCGATGTTGTGCATGATGCGGCAGTGAAATTCCTCGTGAAAAAACGGCTTCATCAGAAAGTCATTGGCGCCGTTCTTGATGAATTTGGCGGACAGCGTAGCGCTGCCATATCCAGACAGACCAATAATGACCAGGTCTTTCTTGTCATACTCCCTGCGCAACGCCCGGGTCAGTTCAAAGCCATCCATTTCCGGCATGTTGTAATCGGAAATCAGCATTTTGATATCCGGGTCCGCCTTGATCATTTCCAAGGCTTCACGCCCATGCTTCGCCAGTTGCACCTGATACAGATGCGTGCCCAGCAATTGCCGCACGTAGTGTCGTGAGGTGTCGGAGTCATCCGCCACCACCACTTTGATGCTGCGATTACGCAGCAGACGACGAATCAGGCGGGTGACGTACTCGTAGGAATAACGGCTTTCTTTGACGACGTAATCGACTATGGGTTTCTGCAGGATAGTTTCGCGCTTACCTTCGTCATAGGTGGCGGTGAGGACAATGCAGGGCAGCTTTTTCGACAGCACGTAATCGAGCACTTCGCCATTGGGCGCGTCCGGCAGATGCAGATCCACCACCGTCACGAAATAAGCGCCGGGATCTTTTTCCAGAAACTCCTGCGTCTCCTGCAGCGTCCCTGCGCTATCGCAAGGCAGGCCAAGCTCGGTCTTGATCAGGTGACGCAACACTTTCGTGATCATCACACTGTCTTCAATCAGAAGAATTCGTTCATTCATGCCAGATTATATCTTTGCGGCAGTTCGCCAAGAGAGTCAGGTGAGTCTAGTCTACATCCTATCTTTTAAGATTAGTTGAAGCGCACCGCGCGGCAAGTAATTATGACATCCTGGCTCATTCCGCCTGCGAGGCATTGGCGCCTTCCCATCCGCGATGAGCCCGGGGCTCACCAGAATCTAATAGAACATCCGGCCAATTGGCGTTAAAAAATGCTTCTGCTAGCCTGCCCCGACTTACAATAATCCTATTGATCTGCTTGGCAAAAAATCAACAATCCGGCATAGGACGTCCATGCGAACCCATACTCAAATCATCTGTCTGGCTGCGGCCATTATCGGTCTACAGGGATGCGCCGGTCTTTCCGGCCCTGCGACATCAAACACACCCTCGTTGGCCTTTTCCGCCCCCGCAGCAGGCGAGACCAAAGCCGCCGCCATCCCTGTCATCACCCTTTTCTTTAACGAAGCGCTGGACCCCGCCAGCGTCGACGCCAGCGCCATCGAGCTGAAACTCGATCCCACGCGAATTATCGATATCGCGGAGCGGGAGTACGACGCCCAGGCCAACGTATTGACGTTGCGCCTCGCCATGCCCCTACCGCTGGCGACTCACGTCGCGTTAAATGTGAGCGGCCTGAAAAATGAAAAGGGACAATCCGTCAGCGCCATCAACCTGAACTTCACCACCGACGACACCTATCGCTATCGCGGCATCGAATTCCAGGATGGCCGTATCAGTGGGTATTTCGAGGAGTGGAGAGAGTCTCGCGACGGCGAAGAGGTGAACTTTAACGTTAATTACAT
Organism: Hahella sp. CR1; assembly: GCF_029813005.1. Classification (NCBI taxonomy): domain Bacteria; kingdom Pseudomonadati; phylum Pseudomonadota; class Gammaproteobacteria; order Oceanospirillales; family Hahellaceae; genus Hahella; species Hahella sp. CR1. The sequence continues at coordinate 166,471 of NZ_JAPELK010000009.1, read as the reverse complement.
AAACTCAGGTTCGGATCAGGTTTGGTTCACCGGCGATGATGAGATCAGTCGCTATGTCCGCACCCGTTCGACTGCGGAAGGAACACTGGAGGCGACCTTTGTCGCGCCGGGCGCCGACGGGACCTGGCTCACCGACGATGACGTTCCGGAAAGCTACACCCGTCTTCGCTCTTCCGACACGCTATACCAGTCTGCGCAGTACCAGGGCCCTGGTCCTGATGGAGTCTGGTTCACCGACGACGACGCTTCCGATAATTGCTCGCTGCAAAGCTCCGAAGGCGACGAGGAACAATCCGTCACTGTTTACAAGCGCAGTCGCCAGGGCGCAGACAACCAATGCTTCACCGCCGACGACGTCATCCTTGAAGTCAATCGCGACGAGCAGAAATCCAAGGGGGACAAGGTACGCGCCGCCAGCTGGGTATACAGCCATCCCGGCGCCGATGGCGTATGGGAGACGGCGGACGACCAAGTCAGCGCTTTCAGCGTGTCCGACTATGACGACGAAACCAGCGCCGTCGCCAATTACGCTTCCCCTGGCAAGGACGGCGTCTGGCTCACGCAGGACGACCGCCTGAGCGACTACAGCATCACCACCACCAAAGAGGGGCTTACCCGCACGGTGTTCTACCGCGACCCCGGTTATGACGGCCTGTGGCGCACCGCTGACGATATCCCCTTCGGCTACTCCGAGGAGCGCAGCGATGCGGACGGGCATAACATCTTCAGCAAAGAAGTGAACAATCCCGGGCCTGACGGCGTCTGGTTCACTCAGGATGATTTACTGGCCAGTCACGCCAAGAGTGAAACGGATGAGAACGGCAATTTCAGCCGCTGGATCAACTACAGTTCCACGGGTCCTGATCGAGAGCCCTTCACTGACGACGACCTGGTTAACGAGTACTACACCTCCAGTATCAGCGCCGACCGGGAAAGCATCGAAGAAGCCGGCTTTCGCGCGCCGGGAGCGGATGGCGTCTGGTTTACCGAAGACGATACGCCAACAACATTGTCGAGGCGTTGGGAGCGGCAGGATGAAGAGACCCAGCGCAGCCTCAGCGCCACCTACAATACGCAAACCGCCGCCACCGTAGGACAAATCAGCGATGACGCCATTACCTACTACAGCGTCAGCGAATCGCAGGCGGGATATTACATGGACGCCAGCTATCAGTCCCCTGGCCCGGATGGACAGTGGCTGACCGCCGACGATACGCCGGCCACCATGACGTTGAACTACTCCGATCCGCAAGAGTGACGATGCTCGCTCCGGCGGCCAACGCCGCCGGATAATTTCAGATTGATGTCGCCGCGCGACCGCATTAAAGTAGTCCGGTGTCAGATTTACTTAGCGTTTTATACTCGTGCCGAATTTTGCATTCCTGCTCAAACGAAAGACTGGGAAACCGGGGTTCCACCTTGCGGCCGGGATTTGCGCATGCAAATAAAATAATTCCTGGGGAATCCATGAAAAAACCGGTCGCGATTGCTTCGCCGCCGGTTTTTTTTTGCCCGTAACCCAGGTACGTCAATTCTATTGCCAAGGAGTTAATTTATGTTTCGTGGTTCCTTAATCGCCATGATAACGCCATTTATCAACGGCCAAGTGGATGAGAAAGCGCTTGCCGGTCTCGTCGACTGGCAAATCAAACATGGCGCTCACGGCCTGGTTCCGGTGGGCACGACAGGCGAGTCCCCCACGTTGACGGAAGAGGAACACAAACGGGTGGTGGCGCTGGTGGCGGAGCAGGCGCATGGCCGAGTTCCGGTAATCGCCGGGGCTGGCTCCAACAACCCGGTGGAGGCGGTGCGTTATGCGCAACACGCTCAGCAGGCGGGCGCGGATGCGGTGCTTTGCGTCGCCGGATATTACAACCGTCCGTCCCAGGAAGGTTTGTACCAGCATTTCAAAATGGTTCATGACGCCATAGATATTCCCATCATTGTCTACAACATCCCGCCTCGCGCGGTCGTGGACATTAAGCCGGAAACCATGGCGAGACTGGCGGAATTGCCGCGCATCGTCGGAGTGAAAGACGCCACCACCGATTTGGCCCGTATCAGTCGTGAGCGCATGCTGATCAACAAGCCTTTCAGCTTTCTTTCCGGCGACGATATGACCGCCATCGCGTATAACGCCAGTGGGGGGCAAGGCTGCATCTCGGTTTCCGCCAATATAGCGCCGGACCTGTACGGTCAAATGCAAACCGCCACTCTGCAAGGCGATTTCCGCGAAGCCTTACGTATTCACGACTTGCTGGCGCCTCTACACGAAGCGTTATTTCGCGAACCCAGCCCTGCGGGCGCCAAGTACGCCGCCTCGTTGTTAGGCCTTTGCAAGGAGGAATGCCGCTTACCCATCGTTCCGTTAAGCGAGCAAGCAAAATCGGATATCAAGAATATAATCAATGAGTTATACAAATAGCTCAATAATCGTACAATTAAGCGTCTAATACCAAATGGTAATATCGTCGAGGAAATATTCGCGATAAGAATATCCCTACTGATACGGATAAAAAATACAAGCAGTAAACTCCTACCGTCTCAATATCAGGGCTAACGCGCCGCGAGACGACAAAGTTTAAAATGAAATATTTATTTCAATGATTGTGTTTTGGAATGGCAGTGGTATTTTAAACTTCTCCTACCGCCTCTCCAGCAGGTCCCGGAAGTACTGACCTGCATGTATTAGTGGGTATTATCGAGAATAAGGACGCCCATCGTTACGGAGTCGTAACTTGGGCCCGCCGCTGCGGAGTGTTCCGTTGCGGCTTTCAGAGATCTATGGAAATCCTGAAAGAAGGACTTTGTAATGGACTTTCGACTCGATGATGAGCAGCTCGCTCGTGTCTCCCACGTGCGTGAATTCGCTCAACAAGTACTTTCGGAGTCGGCCCGGCGACGTATAGCAGAATCCGCGTTTGATCGCGAACTCTGGAACCGGGCTGCGGATTTGGGACTCTCCGGGCTCCCTATCCCCGAGCAATGGAGCGGCTCCGGTTTCGGCGCCCTGGACACCATGCTGACAGTGGAAGCGCTCGGTTTCGGCTGCACGGACATGGGACTTGTCTTCTCACTCTGCGCGCATATGTTCGCCTGCGCAGTTCCTATCTGGCGTTACGGCGACGACGCGCAACGCCAACACTACTTACATCGCATATCCAAGGGCGAGCTTATCGCCGCCAACGCCATCACCGAACCGGAATCCGGCTCAGACGCTTTCGCCATGCGCGCCAGCGCCATCCGGGACGGCGACACTTACATCCTGCGTGGTGAAAAGTGCTTCGTCACCAATGCGCCAGTGGCCGATCTGTTCCTGATATACGCCAAGACGGACCCCAATCAGAGCTTTTTCGGGGTCAGCGGCTTCCTGGTTCCCCGGGATACGCCAGGGCTTTCAGTGACCGATGGCGGCTCCAAAACCGGCTTGTGCACCAGTCCATGGGGCTCACTGTATATGGACGACTGTCGCATCCCTGCTTCCGCCCTGCTGGGTGAAGAAGGCGGCGGCGCGCCGATGTTCCATGACTCCATGATCTGGGAGCGCGGCTGTCTGTTCGCCGCCTATGTCGGCGCCATGGAGCGCGCATTGCAGCAAAGTATCGACCACGCCCGCAACAGAAAGCAGTTCGGCCAGCCCATCGGCCGCAACCAATCTGTCTCAGACCGGCTGGTGGACATGAAGTTGCGCCTGGAAACCTCCCGACTCTTGCTGTATCGGGCTGGCTGGCTATACGACCAGGGCGAGCCCTACGAGGAAGCCATCGCCCTCAGCAAACTCTGGATCTCTGAATGTTCCGTGTTAAGCGGACTGGACGCCATGCAGGTCTTCGGCGGAACCGGCGTTTCCAGCGCCGCCGGCGTCGACCGGCTGCTCCTGGATTCCCTGCCATCGAGGATATTCTCGGGCACTTCTGAGATTCAGAAAGAGCTGATAGCCAGGCATATGGGATTGCGCTGACGCGATATTTCATACGGTCTAAAAAAGGAAAATACGGGAAAGGAAGTCTGTAGCAGCCTGTTCGGCTGATTTGCCTGCATTACCCCGTCACCTGAGTTTTGAAAGCCTTCACCGGCTTTCAGGGGCTGCTTTTGCCTTGTGAAAAGTACAAGCGCTTCAACGCCCCTCGCGACACTAATAACCAAGAGCCCGCACTCATACGGGTCATACGACAGCGAGCAGAGCAGATCCAATGAAAATAGTTAAGATTCTCAGATATTTATTCGGCGCCCTCTATGTCATGGCGGGCATCGCCAAGGCGTTTCCCCAAATTGAAGATGTCGGCGTCACCCTGCAAAAAGCCGCCGCCGCCAACCAGGGAACCTGGCTGGCCGGTCTCAGCGAATGGCTGGCGGCTCATGCCCAGTTAATGGCCTGGGTCAGTGGCTTCGCGCTGCTCGCATCCGGTCTTTGCTATTTATTCAATCGCCTGCTGGTTCCCGCGGTTATCGGCCAGTGCGTCATGCTGGCGGGCTTTGTCGCCCTACTCCACCGGGCGTTTCCACAGATTGTGTTCGTGGATTTGATCTTTCTGATTGTCGCCCTGCTTGTCCTGTGGGAATCCGCCAATCAGAAGAAGTCTCTGTACGCCCTGTCCCACTCTTAATCCGACGGACAAATAGCATCCTCCTATTTGTCTTTCATCGACAGGATCTGCGCAGGTCAGGCCGTGATCGGACTCATTTCAACTAAAACAACGGAAAGGTAGGAACAGATGGAATCACAAGACAATTCACAATATGCAGGCGAAGCGCCTGTATTTCCCAGCAAAGACTTTGAATGCAATCAAGGTTCCTTTGACGAGACAGACGCGTCGCCCCCGCAACACGTCGGCGATTTTGACGTGATAATTGTTGGCGGCGGCGTATCTGGACTGTCTTCCGCCTGGAAGCTGCGCGAGCGCAAGCTATTGGTGCTGGATCAACGGGACCGCTTCGGCGGCGCGGCGCGTCTGGAGCAACGGGATGGCCTGTTATACGCCAGCGGCGCTTCCTGCTTTCAATTGCCCACAGGCGACAACGAAGTCTCCCATCTGCTGCAGGACCTGGACTTGTGGAACCAGTGGCGCTCCACTGCGGAAGATACCCTGGTCATCTTTGACACCAAGCGCCTGATGAAGGGTCTGGGCGAAGTCACCGCCGCCTTGCTGAAACAGCCCAAAGAATTACTGAAGCCCGCCGTCTGGGGACTGACCGCCAACCTGCTGTACAGCGCCATGTCAGGCAAACCCTTCATTTCTGCAGAGAAGAAGTTAGGCGACCCCATGTTCGCCGACTTGTTTCAATATCTTAATCGTTTCACTCCTGATTCCGGCAAACACCCCGCCATGCCTTGGCGGGAAGGCTGCGACTGGACGCGTGAGGAAATGGAGCTGTTTGATTCCGTATCCCTGCATGACTTGCTGTTCGACCCCGCGACACGACGCTCCCTGCCGCAGTATCTGGTTCCCAGGCATCGTTTTGGCTCATTAGTGAAAGACGCGGTGGAAACCACACTACGCGTAGAGTGCCTTTCTATAAAGGACGTCTCCGCCTACGTCGGCCTGCATTTCCTGGTGGGATACCTCTATCGCCCACTGGTGACCTTTCCCGGCGGTAACGGCTACATCGCGGATCGCATACGCCAGCGCCTGATGAGCACGGGTTCCTGCAAATTCAAGGCGGGCTCCAAAGCCTATTCCATCACCCAGAATCAGGAAGGCGTAAAAGTCTGCTTCCAGCAGGAAGGCAAAAACTATTACGCGAACGCCAAGGCGATGATCTGGGCCGGAGCCAAACACGCCGCCCTGACAGTGGTGGATGGGTTACCGCCACAGCAAAAAACGGCCATCGCGGAAATTGAACACAGGGACTACGCCATCGCCGGGGTGTATCTGAAAAAAGCGGCGCTGACCAATTACTTCGGCGGCTACGTCATTGAAGGCGAAATTGGCGGTCGCTACCCGAATAGCTGGTGCCGCAGCGGCGTCTGCCTGGCGGCGAACTGGAAAGACCCATCCTACGCCGGCGACCTAGGCGTCCTGACGCTGCTTAAGCCCATTTCCGGCGCCGCCGATCAGGGCAAGCTGGACAAAGCGAGTTTCCGCAACCTGCAACAAACCGCCTATGGCGAAGTGCGCGACATGCTGATCGCCACCGGTCACTCCCCTGAGCTGATTGAAGACATCAAATTATGGCGCTGGCCCGGCGGTCTGGTGGTGTCCAAGGTAGGCCAAATGAAACATGACGTCTTCGCCAACGCCTCTCGGCCCGTCGGCGCAGTGTTCTTCGCCAATCAGGACAGCGTCGGCATGGGCAATATGGAAAGCGCTATCTGGGCCGGCTGCCACGCCGCGGATCAGGTGCGCCAACACATCCGCTCTCACAGCAGCGTCGTTTCCCATATCGGCGACTATGCCGCGACCCAGAGCTAAGACGCCAATCAAGGAAAGGGAACTGACATGTCTTACGATTCGCACATTGTAGAAGTCTCCGGACAACAAAAGTCCAACACGCAAAGCCTGGGCGGCAAGGCCAGCTCGCTTAATACGCTGGCGGCGGCGGGATTTCCCGTACCCAGGGCCTACTGTCTGACCGTGGACGCTTACGCCTCCTTCCTGCAGGAGTCAGGACTGGATCAATGGATCAGCGGCCTGGAGCAATGGGACGCCAGCGCTTTTACGCAAATCCGCCAGCGTATTGAAGAGACGCAACTGCCCTCTTCGTTACGTCAGGCGATTGTCGGCGCATACAAGGACATCGGGGCCGAACGCGTAGCGGTGCGTTCTTCCGCCGTCAGCGAAGACAGTGAAGAACACTCGTTTGCAGGCCAGTACGACACCTATCTACATGTAGAAAATGAAGAAACGCTGGTGGACTGCGTAAAGCGTTGCTGGGGGTCTTTCTGGACAGAACGCGCCCACGCTTACGAAGGCCGTCAGGATCAACGCCGCAGCAACGACGCCGAGGCGCCCAAACAAGGCATCGCTGTGGTGATTCAAGCCATGATCGACGCGGACGTCGCGGGGGTTTTGTTCACCGCCGACCCACTGAACGGCGATCCGCAGCGTACGGTGATTGAGTCATGCTGGGGGCTGGGCGAAGGCGTGGTTTCGGGTCAAGTAACCACCGACACCTTCGTCGTCGACAATCAGAAAATGGAGCTGCTGGAGCAAACCCTGCGGGAAAAACCGGTGATGTCCACCCGCGCGGAGAACGGCGGCGTCTGCCTGCGCAAAACCGCGTCCGATAAAATCAACGCCCCCACCCTGAACGAAAATGAAGCCCTGGCCCTGGCGGGTTACGCCAACGCCATCCGCAGTCACTATGGGCGGGAGATGGACATTGAGTGGGCGCTGAAGGACGGCAAGATCTGGATTCTGCAGGCCCGCCCCATCACCGTAACGCCGACCCGCGGCGACAATCGCCTGTTTGCGGACGCCGATGAAAACAATGGCTATATACGCGATAACGCGCTGTTCTCACGCATGGATACCGGCGAAATCGTCACCGGACTGATGACGCCGCTGGGGCTGTCGTTCTGCCGTTTTTACCAGCACAACGTACATGGCCCTGCGGTCAAAACCATGGGGTTATTGGATATCGGCGATTCACAGCACTACATGGGGTATTTGCAGGGGCATGTGTATCTCAATATTTCCGCGTCGGCGATGCTGCTTACCCAGTGCCCTCCAACCCGGGACCCATTGAAGTTCACCAAGCGTTACTCTACGGAGGAAGTGGACCTGAACTTCTACACCAACCCCTACGGCAAAGCGCCGCAAGGGCTGCAATATCTCAAGAGCGTGGGCTACTGGACGCTGTATCAAGTGCGTAACCTGGCGACTGCAGAGCGCACCGTGCGCGACATGATCACATTGCGCAAGCGGGAAACCGAACGCTTTCTGAAGCTTGATCTCAGCACGATGTCGCTGAGCGAGCTGGATGCGGAACTGCAACGCATTGACCGCTACTTCCTGGAATCCTGCGCCGCCTATATGCCGTTCTTTCTGCAGTCGTTCGCACTCTACGACGCCCTCGCCGAACTCTGTGAGAAGTGGCTGGGCGACAGCGGCAGAGGTTTGCAGAATCGCATCAAAGCGTCTCTCAGCAACCTGCGCACCATCGAAGTCACCCGCGGCGTGTGTGATCTGACGGCCTCCGTCCAACGTTCCAGCCACTTGCGTCAACTGGTGCTGGAGACGCCGTTGGAACAATTGGCGCAGAAGCTACAAGACGACGACGAAGGCGCACGCTTCTGGAATAATGACTTCATGGCGTTCCTACGCGACTATGGCGCCCGCGGCCGTCAGGAGTTTGAACTCAGCATCCCCCGCTGGGCCGACGATCCCAGTTACCTGCTGCAGGTGATTCGTATGTACCTGACCAGCGACGTGCAGTTGGAGTCGCGGCTGCAGGAAATCGACCGCAAACGGGACGACGACACCCGCGCCCTGCTGTCCGGTCTGCCATTGCGCATTCGCCTGCTGTTCAAGTTCGTTATCTCCACCTACGCCAAAATGGCGGAGCGACGCGAAGCCACCCGGCCCACCTACATCGCGCAAACCTGGTTCTATCGCAAAATCATCGTCGAAGTGATGCGTCGCCTCAGCGCGGAGAAAGTGCTGAAAATGGAGGACTTGCCTTACATCGACTTCAACGAGCTGCGCGATTACGTGGCGGGAAGAAAACCTGCGCAACAGGCGTTCTCCGTAGAGCTGATTGAGCGCAATCGCCGCAGTCACTTGTTGAACCAGCGACTGCAGGAGCCGCCCATGGCGATTGTCGGCGGACATACGCCCCAGCGTGAAACCGCCGATACGGCGCCAACGGATGACGCCCCCGTGTTCCAGGGCATAGGCGCCAGTCCCGGCGTCGCCATGGGGCGCGCCCGCGTCATCACTGACCTGCCGCGGCAGGCGGAGGAGTTTCAGCAAGGCGAGATACTGGTGGCCCGCTTCACCGACGCTTCCTGGACGCCGCTGTTCGTGCTCGCCGCCGGCGTCGTCGCCGACGTGGGGTCGATGTTATCGCACAGCTCAATCGTATCCCGGGAATTCGGCATCCCCGCCATCGTCAACACCAAAACCACCACTCGCCGCATCCGCACCGGAGATATGCTCTATCTCGACGGAGACGCAGGCATCGTGCGCATAGAAGAACGCAAGGAGGACGCCAGCCAGTAGATATCCGCCTGACAATAAAAAATGCAATGAGCGCAGCGGCCCGCCACAGACAGAAAAATAAGCCGCTCTTATTTTGCGTTAATTAAACATCGACCTCAGCCAAGTTGTAGTCCGGCTGCAGACAGATTCCAGCTAGCAGGGATCAGGGGTTTCTTTGCGCCTGAAAAAGTCCCTGGAACAGTGACGAGAATAGAGGGAGATTAGTTATGGAAATTACGATAGGGGTCATCGTCGTCACCCGCAGTCGCGGTTTTTTCGAAACCGGACTCAGCGTTTTGAGCGACATTCGCGGTGAAGTATTCCAGCAAGTATCTCTGGATGCGGATATCGAATTCGAAGAAAAGCTGCCCAGCACACACCCCGTTTATGAAGAAGCCCGCGACAAAGCGGTGCGTTTCCTTGGCAAGCGCAAGGAACGAATCTCCATGCGGGTGATCCAGGCGGACAGCCTTGAGCGGGCGCAGGCGAAAATCCTGCAAACGCCCCTGCTCGGCGTCAACTTTCAAGTGGGCATGGTGTACGTCGACTACGCCGATCCCCAGTTTGAAGACCTGGCGCCACAGCAGATCGACACGCAATTACAGGCTTTCTACGCAGCGCTGCGGCAGGCGGATATTCCCGTCTTCCAGTCCTCATTTTCGACCGTGGTGTACACCCTGCCGCAACGCCCGCGCATACGGCACCAGCCAATGGAATACATTGAGCGCCAGCTACCGGACGACCGCTCTCTGCTGCAGGCGGATCTGCTGTGTCTGTGGATGGATTTCTTTGAAATGAGTTACGCCAACCGCCGCGTCAAGCCCGCCGCCCGGGTCCTGCCGCACAACACTCTGGGAGAGCATCTGATCAACTTCCTCAGTGCGCGCGCGGGATCGGAATGGCTGGGCTTCTATTTCACCGGCTCGCTGGTCTCCAACATGATCAACCATCTGGAGCAGGAGGCAGAGCGCCGCAATGTGTTACTGCTGCGCGGTCCCAGCGAGCACAGTCTGGCCTGCGGCGCGATGGCCAACTGGCAGTTGTACCGCCGCCCCTTCCTGATCGTGGTCACCAGCGGCATGATCGACGAATTCAAGGGCACCATCGCCAACCTGCGGGAAGCGCGGGCGCAAGGTTTCATCGTCTGCGCGGAAAACCGTCATGATCAATGGTTCGCTTTTCAGGGCACGGTGTCTGCAGAAGAGGATTCACGGGAGGTGATTAAAGCCCGCGGGCTGCCCTGTCTGTACCTCAACGATGTCGATCGCCTGCAGGAAGACCTACAGAAAGCGATGGAACTATACGACGCCAAGCGCGGTCCGGTGGTGCTGCTGGCCACCCAGGCGGTGTTGGAAGCCTGCAGTCGCTTCGACATTGCTTATCCGCCCGCCCCGCAAGCGCCGGCGGACGCCATACCGGAATCGGTCCAACCGGTGCTGGATCAAGTCATGTCGTTGCTGAATGAGGGCCCGGACAAGCTGGTCTGGCAGTGCGGCGCCATGGATGAAGAAGAACTGGAGCTGACCCTGTCCATCGCAGATCGCGCGGGGATTGCGTTGGTGGATTCACTGACCTATCCCGGTTCCGTGCCCAAGTTCCGTCATTGCCAGCGCAATCGCAATTACCTTGGCACCCTGGCGGTCTATGGCTACAGCCCACGGGTGTACAACTTCCTGCACACCAACGACAAAATGAACCCACAGTCCGAGCAGTGCCTGTTTTTCATAAAGAGCAAGCTGCATCAAGTATGCACGCCTTTCTCCGATGGCCGTTTGCAGCGCAAGCTGCAGATTGTGCAGCTGACCGAAAATCCCGCGCATATTTCGCCTTACACCGACTTCCCGCTGATGTTGGAGCATAAGCAGTTTCTCCGTTACGTGGATAAGCATCTGGCCCCGTCTCCAGAGCTGGTGGCGCGACGTTATCAAGCCATTGCGTCTGTGCCTGACACCCCCTCGGATATGGCGAGCCGCCTGCCGACTACCCCCATGACGCCGAACTATTTCTTCGCCCGCCTCAACAAGCTGATGGAGAAACTGATTGTCGAGCATGGTTACGACTACACCGGTCTCTATGACGTCGGGCGCTGCGGTATTTCAGCCGTGCGCAATCTGGCGCGCACGCGCCGCGGCTTTTCCGGCTGGTACGGACGCGCCCTGATGGGCGACGCCCTCATGGCCAGCATCAGCCTCGCGTTCACCAGCCCTTCCAACGTAGTGGCGTTCATCGGAGACGGCGCCAAAGGCCTCACTCCCGACGTGCTCCCCTCGCTGTTGGAGAACGCCCTGAGCTATCCCGGACGCATGAACCGCAACCTCACCATTTTCTATTTCTGCAATGGCGGACATTCGGTCATTAACACTTACCAGGAGCGCATTCTGTTCAATTACACCTCGCGACAAATGCGACTGGTCAATGTCACCGATCAGGATTGGGAGGACGAGCTGGGCGGTCTGCGTTTCACCTCGCGCACATTGACCACATTCGATCCGGCGGCGCTCACGTCCGCGCTATTGCGCCCGGGTTGCGTCAATTTGTTCTCGGTGATGGTCTCCCACAACAACGAGGGCGACGGCATCAGTCTAGCCACCGCCACCGGCTGGCAGCGCGACCCAGCCGTTCAGCCGCAAGCTGATGCGAAAGCAGAAACAGCAACGGCAACAGAAACGGAAAGCGCTCAGCCTGTCGTTTAGACACTGGCGGATAGCAGTTCAGTAAAGGATATCACTGTTATGAAATTCGGATTTATCGGACACCCGACCTCCATCGGGCTGAAACGCTACGTAAAAATGCTCGACTTGCTCGACCGCAGCTCAAGGGATCTGCAAGTGGGCTATCAGCGGGACATTTGGAGCCATCGTAATCTGGTGCCCTTCGTCGATTTCTGCCGCATTCAGTCCCCCGCCGGAGTGAGTTGCGAAGGCATCGTGCATTACCTTCCTCTCACCGCGGAGGAGATGCTGTCCACGCCCCGGGCGGTGCAACAGCGTATTTTCGAAGGCATCGAATCGTTGCAGGCGCAGGGCGCTCAGCTCGTAGGTCTGGGCGGCTTTACCTCCATTATCGGCAAGCGCGGGCTGGTGACGGCGGAGCGCGCCGGCATCCCCGTGACCAGCGGCAATTCTCTCACCACTTACGCGGGCTACACCGTGCTATTGCAGACGCTGGAGCGTTTGCAGCTCGATCCGGCGGACGCGCAGGTGGCGATTGTCGGCTATCCCGGCTCCATCTGTCTGGCGTTGGCCAAACTGTTACTACAGCTGGGTTGTCGTCTGGATTTAGTTCACCGGGGTACAGCGGATGATGCGCAACTGCTGGAGCATCTGCCCGAGCATTGGCGCGGCCGGGTCACCTTGTTGAACTCCATGGATGCGGCGTATGAGCGCAATCGTCTGTTCGCCGCCGCCACTTCGTCCGGCGGCGTGATCGATGTATCCCGCCTGTCGCCCGGCTCCATTGTCGTAGACATCGCCCTGCCCCGTGATGCGGAACGTCCCCCTACGCCCCGCACCGACGTACTGGTGCTGGACGGCGGTTGCGTCACCGCTTCGCCGGATACCAGGCTGGGCGGCGAATCCATGAATATGTCGATCAAGCAGCAGATCAACGGCTGTCTGGCGGAAACCATGGTGCTGGCTCTGGAAGGCCGTGCGGAATGCTTCTCCATCGGACGCGACTTGCCCCCGGAAAAAGTGCTGGAGATTGGTGCGATGGCGGAACGTCATGGCTTCCGCGCCTTTCCTCTGGCGTCCTTTGGCGAGCGCATCAACATCGAACTGATCAACGGCCTGCGTCGTTTTCACCATAGCGGTAAAGCTCAGGCTCCAGGGTATACCCCTTCGGATCTGGCGGCGACAGAGCCGGATTCAGGCGAAGCGCGCCGCTCGCAAACGGTGCAGCGCTTCCGCAGTTACATCAATCCGATGCTGGCGGACTTCCTGCAGATGCAGCGTTGCGACAAAGTCTTCGAACGCGCGGAAGGCTGCACCCTGACCGATACGGACGGCGAGCGTTTTCTGGATATGGTGTCCGGTTACGGCTGCCTCAATCTGGGCCATAACCCGCAAGTGGTGACCGAAGCGATTCAGAAATACGTCGCCAATATGGGGCCCAACTTCGTGCAGTACGTCTCCCTGCCGGAAGAAACCTCCAAGCTGGCGGAACGGCTCTGCGCCGTGGCGCCGGGACGCTTGGAACGGGTCTTCTTCAGCAACTCCGGTACGGAAGCGGTGGAGGCGGCGCTAAAGCTGGCGAAAGCGGCCAGCCGCCGCTCCCGTTTTGTCTTCGCCAACAACAGTTACCACGGCAAGACACTGGGCGCGCTGTCCGTCACCGGTCGCGAAAAGCATCAGAAGCACTTCCGCCCTCTGCTGCCCGGTTGCACGGGCGTGCCATTCGGCGATCTGGATGCGCTGCGCGTTGAACTGGAGCAAGGCGACGTGTGCGCGTTCATCATAGAGCCGATCCAGGGAGAAGGCGGCGTCTATCTACCCCCGGACGGCTATCTGAAAGCCGCCCAGGAACTGTGTCGGCGCACAGGAACCCTGCTGATCGTGGATGAAATCCAGACCGGCCTGGGACGCACCGGACGCCTGTTCGCCTGTGAATGGGAAGGCGTCGAGCCTGACATCATGGTGCTGTCGAAGTCCCTCTCCGGCGGGTTGATTCCCATTGGCGCCACGCTCAGCTCCGCGCGGATCTGGGACGCCGCCTACGCCTCCACCGGACGCTTCCTGTTGCACACCTCCACCTTCGGCGGCTGCAACCTGGCTGGCGTCGCCGGACTCGCCGCGCTGGAAGGCGTGATAGAGCAGGATCTGCCCCGCCGCTCGCAAGAGATGGGCGACTACTTCAAAGCCGAGCTGCAGCAAGCAGCGCAAGCCTATCCCTTTATCAAGGAGGTGCGTGGCCGCGGCCTGATGTTGGGCATCCAGTTCAACAATGACTTCAGCGGCGCCGTGGAAGCCTGCGCCCGGGAATTCGGCACGCGTCTGCCGGGAGACTGGCATCTGGCGTATCGCTTTTTCCCTGACGAAGTTCGCGAGCACCTGGCGGCGGCGGTGGACAAGATGGAGGAATCCCTGGCGGAAATGTTCTGCATGCGCTTCGTCACCAAGCTCAGTAACGATCACCGCATTCTGACCTTCGTCACCGCCAACAGCTCCACCGTGATCCGTATCCAACCCCCGCTGATCATCAGCAAAGAGGAGGTCGATCACTTCGTGAAATCCTTCGCCACCGTATGCGAAGAAATGTCCACTTTTATGAACTAAACAACACCGTTTTTGAACGTATGGAGAGATAGCGATGGAAATTAGCAAAGATCAAATTGTCGACCTGATGATGGGCTTCTTCAAAACCAAAACCCTGACCGCCGCCTTCGACCTGGGGCTGTTCGACACCATGGCGGAGGGCCCCGCCTCTCTGGAGGACATTTGCGCACGGGCCAATGCGCCAGTCGCTTCAGGCAAGCGCATGCTGATCGCGCTGCAGGCCATGGGATTGCTGCAACGCGAGGGGGACGCCTATTCCCTGGCGCCGGGCGCCGCGCCCTATCTGGTCAGCCAGTCGCCGCAGTGGCTGGGCTGGCTGGGTCGCCATATCGATGCATTCCTGTATCCGCTGTGGTCCAACACCGCCCAGGCGGTGCGTGACGACAAAGATCAACGGGAGGCGGTATTCGGCGACAAACGCAGCTGGTTCGACATTCTGTATCAGAACCCGTCCGACGTGACGGACTTCCAGGAATTCCTGGGCATCTTCGCCAAGCCCTTTATTGACGGCATGGTGGAAGGCGTGGACTTTTCCGCTTACAGCCGCTTCATGGACATCGGCAGCGGCGTCGGCAGCTTGCCCGTCGCTGTGGCGGAAGCCTGCCCGCATCTGGAGATCGCCATTTGTGAATTGCCCAAGGCGGCCTGCTACGTGCGTGACAAAATCATGTCCGGCGACTTCGCTGACCGCATCAAGGTAGTTGAAGGCGACGTCATCACCGGAACCATTCCGCAACAGGAGTATGACCTGATTCACCTGGGCTGGATGTTGCACGACTACGCCCCTGACACGCAGTTGCAGATTCTGCGCAATATCTACGACGCCCTGCCGACCGGCGGCGTCTTCATGGCCAGCGAAACGCCCCTGGACGAGGACGAAAGCGGCCCGCTGTTCACCGCCCTGCTCTCCATCAACATGCTGGTGTCCACGGATGGCGGCGTGGAGTCCACGGCGCAGCAGTACATGCAGCGCTTCGAGGAGGCCGGGTTCAGCAACGTGAGAGTGCTGCGCATCAACGGACCGCGCACGTTATTCGTCGGAGAAAAGGCCTGACCAACGGGCTTCGGCCCGTCTTCCAGTCCCCCCTCAAAAAGGAAGATGCACAATGCTAGAGAACACATTATTAACCTACATTTCCGAGAATTATCTGGGCTCGGACGATCAGGGGTTCAACGCGGACACCCCGATTCTGGAACTCAACATTATTGACTCCGGCTCCCTGTTCGATCTGGTGGATTTACTGCGGCGGGAAACTGGCGCATCAATCCCCCTTAATCAGGTTACCCCCGGCAACTTCGCCTCCGTGCGCAAGATGGTGGATCTGGTCACGCGCCTGCAACAACACTAGCCCCGAATATTCAAGGAATGAGGTAACACCATGACAGAACAAGTATTTGCCGATACGCAACAGGCGGAAGAGTCTCTGCGGGAACTGGTGCTGAGCGCCTTGCAACGCCACACGGAATACGCGCAGGAAGACTTTGACGACGACGCGGATTTCGAGGGCGACCTGGGCGTCGATTCCATCACCCTGGCTTCCGTGCAGGCGGAAATTTATCAAACCCTGGGGCTGCAGAATAAATCAGTTCAGGCGGGCCTGGACAACGTTGGACAACTGCTGCGCCATATCGGTCAACGCCTGCAGAAAGAAGGCCTCAGCGCCGCCACGGTTGCGCAGCAAACGGCGCCTGCCCGCCTCGCTGACGCACAGGACGACGCACTGAGCGCAAACGTGCTCGACGTGTATCAGGCTCACACTGGCTACCGTCGTAGCGAGCTGGATCTGCAAGCGGATCTGGAAGGCGATCTCGGCGTCGACTCTGTGACTCAGGCCGCCGTGCTGGCGGAGATCGCCAAGCTCATGCACATGGAGAAAGCCGGTTTTCCCGCCGGACTAAGCACCATCGCGCAAGTCATCGCCTACCTGCGCGAGATCGGCGCCGACGCCGCCCTGGCCCGTCCCGCCAAAGAAATTGGCGCCGCCCCGGCGTCACAACCGGCTTCCAAACCATCTGCTTCCAAACAAACAGCGGAAGGCCGCGCCAGCGGTGATGGCATGTGGACGGATTTTATCGATCGTCTTAATCAGGACAACGTGAAGGAACCCAGCGACGCGGCGACAGAACTGGCGGACCAGTTCAAGCTGAGCTTCGTCGCCAGCGGTTTTGGACAGAAGGACATATCCGCTCTGCATGACCGTCTACGCAGCGAGCACGGCATGCCCGCTCACCTGAGTCTGGCGGACTGCGATACCCCCGAAAAGCTGCTGCAATACATACGCGCCAGCCGTCCGCATCAGGTTGAAGCTCTGGGAACGGAGCATCTGGAAGCAAGCTACGACGCCAACGCAGCGGCGGAAAACGACCCCCGCACCATGAAGGATTTCGTCAATCTGCCGGACCGGGATCTGTTTCATAAGACCCGGGAGTTCCGCAAATTTTATGTGGCGAAGCAACAGGCGCAGCTGTACTGGTACGGCATGCCTCTGGAGTCCCAATGCCGTAACCGCGCGGTGATCTACGACGAAGTCACCGGACGTCGCCGTGAGTTTCTGATGTTCGCCTCCAACAACTATCTTGGACTGGCCAATCATCCCGAAGTCATTGAAGCCATCGCCGAAGGCGCTCGTCGCTACGGCGCCACCAACACCGGCTGTCGTCTGATCGGCGGCAGCAATGTCTTGCACAAGGAACTGGAGCGTCGCCTGGCCAAACTGAAGGGACGCGAGGCCTGCATCGTGTATCCGTCCGGCTATTCCGCCAACCTGGGCTGTATTTCGGCGCTGGCGGGACGCAACGATCTGGTGTTCACCGACTCCATCAACCACATGAGCATTCAGGACGGCTGCAAACTCTCCGGGGCTTCCCGCAAGATCTATCAGCACAGCATGGAAAGCCTGGAAACCACGCTGAAAAAATACGCCGACCACGACGGCGGCAAGCTGATCGTCACGGACGGCGTGTTCTCCATGCATGGCGATATCGTCGATCTGCCGCGTCTGGTGGAGTTGGCGCAGCAATACGGCGCCCGCGTACTGGTGGATGACGCCCACTCCACCGGCGTTCTCGGCAAAACCGGCTCCGGCACCACCGAGCACTTCAACATGAAGGGCATGGCTGATCTGGAGCTGGGCACCATGAGCAAGGCGCTGGCTGGCGTCGGCGGCTTCGTGTGCGCAGATGAAGACGTAGTGGAGTACCTGCGCTTCTATTCCAACTCTTACGTGTTCGCAGCGACGATTCCCGCCGCCGTGGCGGCGGGGGTGATCGCCTCTATCGACGTGATGGAGCGTGAACCGCAACGCTTGAGCAAACTCTGGAGCAACATCCATCGTCTGCGCGGTCATTTGCTGGGCGCCGGATTCGATCTGGAGCATTCCAACAGCGCCATTATTCCGGTGGTGGTCGGTGACGACCGCAAAACCCTGGAGCTGGGCCGCGCCGTCCGCGCCCGCGGCATGTACTGCCAGACCGTAGTGTTTCCCGGCGTGGCGGTGGGCGACGCACGCCTGCGCATCAGCGTCACCAGCGAACACACCGAAGAAGACCTGGATCTGGCGGCGCAGATCATCATCGACGCAGCGAAAGAAGTGAATATTCCCGTCACGCTGTGATCCGATCAACCCGGATGGCGCACCGCCAGCCATCCGGGTTGATGACGTCACTGCGCCAGCTTAATGCAGGATTGGAGGAGAGCAGACATGAAAGTACAAGAAACGGAAAACGGATTTGTCCCTGTCATCGACTATTTACGACGCTCCGCCGTCAACTTTCCCCAGCGTCCGGCGTTTGTCGGCCCGGAGGAAGTGAGCTACGAGCAGTTCTACGCCAGAGTGCGTCGCTGGTCCGGCTATTTCCGCTATGCCGGTCTGCAGCCAGGGGATCGCGTAGCCATCTGGCTGCCCAAGCAGATCGACTATGTCGTCGCCCTCTACGCCGCCATGGAATGCGGCGGCGTGTATGTTCCCATGGATGGCATGCAGCCGGTGGACCGTGCGCAAAAAATTCTCGCCAGCGCGGAGCCCGCCATTCTGGTCACGGACAGCCCCCGTTTTGAACAACTGGGCGATATGACTTACACGTCATTACGGCTGGCGCTGGTCACCGACTTCCACAAAGTTCCCGATGCGGCGGCGCCCGGCCGTTTCGCGGTCGCGTCACGGGCGTCGGCGGACGCCTTCGAACCTCAGCCGGAGCAAACGCCGCATCATCCCGGCCCACAGGATCTGGCGGCGATTCTATTCACCTCCGGCTCCACCGGCATGCCCAAGGGCGTACAGATCAGTTATGGCAATCTGCACGCTTTTATTGGCTGGGCGCTGCAAGAACTTTCCCTGAGCGAACGGGACGTCTTTTCCAACCACGCCGGCTTCCATTTCGATCTCAGCACCTTCGATCTGTTCGCCGCAGCAGCGGCGGGCGCGGCGGTCTGGGTTATCGGCGAAGAACAACAACGGGATGTCGCCGCGCTGGCGGAAGGCGTTCGGCGCTATGGGATCAGCGTGTGGTACAGCGTTCCCTCCATCCTGTCACTGATGGTGAACGCAGGCGCTTTGGATACTGACGTCACCGCCTCGCTACGCTATCTGATTTTCGCCGGCGAAGTCTTCCCGATTCGGCCTTTACGAGAGCTAAGCCAGCGTCTGCCCAGTGATTGCGCGCTCTATAACTTCTATGGACCAACCGAAACCAATGTCTGTCTTTACTATCGGGTGACGAAGGAAGATCTGCAACGGGATAAGCCGGTGTATATCGGCGTTCCGCTGCCAGGACAAACCGCCCTTGTACTGGACGAGCAAGGCCAGCCTGTCAGCGCTCCCGGCGCAATCGGCGAACTGATCATTGAAGGCTCCTGCGTCACACCGGGTTACCGCAACCGCGTCGACCCCGCCAACTCCGACAACCATCTACAGGGACGCCATGCGACCGGTGATCTAGTGGGTTATGAGAACGGTTACCTGTACTACCACGGACGCAAGGACCGCATGCTGAAAATCAATGGCTACCGGGTGGAGCTGGGAGAGATCGAGGCGGCATTGTCGACCATGCCTGGCATCCGGGAAATCGCCGTGGTGGCGGAAATCACCGAGCAGGCGCAAAACCTCATCGCTTATTTCAGTGCGGTTGATCCGGCCTCTGCGCCCAGTGTGCTCGCCATCAAGCAATACTGTCAGACGCGGTTGCCCCGTTACATGATACCCAAGCTGGTGCGCAGGCTGGACGAACTGCCGAAAAGCCGCAACGGCAAAATTGATTATCTGGCGTTAAAAGCGTTGGCGCTCAAGCCGACCGTTGCGTCAAAGACTCACACAGACCCGGTTGCCTGATATGACTGACGCCAGCTTATTTTCCACCGCCTCACCCGGCTCTCATGACCAGACGTTGCGCGAGCCTGTGGCTATCGTCGGCATCGCCTGCATTACCCCCTCCGCCCAGGATACGGAATCGTTCTGGCGACTGCTTGAGCAGGGCGAACACGCGCCCCTGCGGGCCATGCCTGCGCACCGGATACCGCAAACCAGCGCAGCGGCCAGGGCGCATCTGGACGCTTGGCGCGGTTCATTCTTTACAGAGGCGGAGAGCGACTTCAAACGCTTTCGCATCCCTCCCGCCTACCGCAAATCCGTTTCCCAGATGATGCTGTTACAGCTGCGCGCGGCGGAGCAATGTCTGCGTGACGCAGGCTATCCCGACAAGCTGCCGTCACTGGACGACACGGATGTGTACAGCGGCTCCTGCTTTTGCTTCGACAGCGCGCTTAATAACGCCTTGAAAGTGGAAGGCGTGCGGCTCGCTTATGAGGCCGCAGAGCAACGCTCAGGAGATTGTGAAGCGGACCTGGACGCTATCCGCGAACGTCTGCGTGAGCACTTCGGCTTGTCCTCTCATGATCGCGTCGGCGAAATGGCGAGCAGCATCCCCGCCCGCATCGCCTCGCATTTCGGTTTTCGCGGGCGCGCCCAGGCGCTTGAGTCCGCCGACGCCACCAGTTATGTGGTGTTGGAGGCCGCCCTGCTGGCGCTGTCAGGAGGCCAGACCAAAGCGGCGCTGGTCATCGCCGGACAGCGCTATGACAGCCTGCTGCCCGCCCTCGCTCTGGAGAAAAAAGGCTTTGCGTCCGGCGCGCCTTTCACCGCCAATTCTCCCGGTGCGCCGTTAGCGGAAGGGGCCACGGCGCTGTTATTGAAGAAGCTCAGTGATGCGCGCCGGGATGGCGATCGTATCTACAGCGTCATTCGCGGCGCCGCCAGCGCTCGCCGCGATTCCCCCTCAGGCTACCGCTACGGCGGCGATGCCGCCTTGAAGTATCAGGCCGCTGCGGAAGCCTGCCGTCAGGCCAATATCGATCCCGCCAAACAAGGCTACATTGAGTGCGCCTTGCCAGGTCATGTGGAGGAAAGCAAAGCCCTGTTGACCGCGCTGGCGGATTTGCGCCATGACGATAAGGTCTCTTTGCGTCTGCGCTCCTGCGTCGCCAACCTGGGGTACGCTTTCGCCAGCGCCGGACTTAACGCCATCGCCGCCGCCAGTCTGGCTCTGCGCCACGGTCGCCTGCCCGCCATGCCGCAAGTGGACGGCCAGGAGTTATTGCTACGCCAGAACATCGACTACGGCGCCGGACGCAGCGAGTCCTGGCCGCAAACGGACGAGCGTATCGCCGGCGTGTGCGGCGGCGGACTGAGCGGCGTCAGTTGGCATTTGGTGCTGTCCAGCCCTGATGCAGTCTCAGCGGACGTAGAAACAATTCCGGCGTCCCAGGAACCCATCGCCATTGTAGGCGTCGGAGGTTCTTTCGGTCCCTGGCGAGACGTCGCAGCAATACGCGCAGGCCTGTGGGATAGCGCCGATGGCGTTCAGCTATTGCCGGAATCAGTTCTGCCCCATCGCGCCTTCTTCAGCGCGGACGCATCGCGACCGTTGAGTTGTTACGCGCAATATGGCGCGGCGCTGGAGCAAAGCGAGTTTGACTTATCCCCCTACAAAATATTTCCGCGCCGCGCCGCCGGCATGGACAAAGCACAAAAGCTGGGATTGCAAAGCGCAGCAGAAGCATTGGCTGACTACGGCCTGTCACGCAAACGTCAGCGCCAGGAGGCAGCGGCGGTGTGTATCGCCAGCAACCTGAATCTGGGACGGGAACGCGCACTCTCGGCGGCGCTGCATTATGCCCAGTTGCAGACGCTGTTCGCCGGCTCGCCGCTGGCGGCGTACTTTCAGGACGCCTCAGAAAAACAGCAGCTCTCCCCTGACGAAGTCGATCACTTCACGCTCGACAGCTTTTCCGCCAGCGGCATCGCAGCGCTGATCTCCAATTGCTTTCAGCTTAACGCCGCCCCCGCCGCCGTTGAAGCGGCCTGCGCCTCTTCCCTGGCGGCGCTGCATAACTCCGTGCTGGCGCTGCGCAGTCATCGCTACGACCTGGTGCTGGCGGGAGGCGTGGAGTTACCGGTGAACATTCGCGACTTAACGCTGTGTTCCGCGCAAATGATGCTGTCGCAACACAAAATTGCGCCTTTCGCCGTAGACGCCGACGGGTTTTCACCCGGAGACGGCGCCGGCATGTTCGTCCTCAAGCGTCTGAGTGACGCATTGCGGGATGGCGATAGTATTTACGCGGCCATCACCGGCGTCGGCGCCTCCTGCGACGCCCGCTCCATGACGGCGCCGGACCCGCAGGGACAGGCGCTGGCCATGCGTAAAGCCTTCGTTCAGGCTGGTTATTCTCCCGCTCGCGTGGAATATGTGGAAACCCATGGCACAGGCACGCGGCTGGGAGATATTGCGGAGCTGACCGCACTGAACGAGGTGTACCGGACACAAGAACGACGCGGTTCGCTTAAGGTCGGTTCGATCAAATCCAATATCGGACATACCTTCGCTGCAGCTGGGTCAGCCGGCCTATTGAAAACCCTGCTGGCGATCCGTTACGGTGATATCCCCGCCACGCTGTTAAGACGGGAGATGAATCCGGAGCTGCCCTTGGCGGAGATTCCCACGGAGCCTGTCACCGCCCTGCAACCCTGGCCATTGGGCGAAGACGCCCGATACGCCGCCGTCAGTTCATTCGGCACCGGCGGCGTTAACTATCATCTGCTCTTAAAGTCCGTAACCGATACCCATGCGGCGCCGGACGACTCTCAATACACTGCAAATTAAGGAAAGGGAACGAAATGGAAACCATCATTCACAAAATCCGCCTGTTCGATATTGCACAAGCCGACGCCTTCGAGTCGTGGGTGCAAAACGTCGACTACGCCACCTGCCCCGACCTGCCTAGCGTCGTGCGCTTTGACGTGCATCGCGCCTCTCAGGACCCCGCCGCGCCTTATCACTATCTGGAGGTGATAAAGATAACCGACCGCGCCGCCTTTGACGCCGATATGGAAACATCAACCTTCGCCGGATTGGTGCAGGCCTTTTCCCGTATGGCGGAAGTCGTTGAAGAATTGGCTGGCGAGCAGCTGGGCTCGGGCTATGCCGCAGGCTGAGCCTGCTGCGTCCCACCCCCGGCTGCATTCAGGGAAATTACCGACCTCAGACTGGAATCGCTCGCTGATGGTCGGGCCCTGGCGTTTGCACGCAGTGTCGGTGAAGAACTGGCGCAACCACTTTGAGACCGAAGCGGATCTGCGGCGGGTATTCGACCTGCGCGAACGACGCCATCTGCGCCAGATTCATTTCGCCAAGCGTAAGCTGGAATGGGGTGCAGGAAGACTGGCCGGAAAACAGGCGCTCCAGCGTTTGCAGGCGGAGTTGGCGCAGCCGCAGCGCGCCTTACGGGACATCATTATCAGCAATTGCAAAACTGATCCCCATCAAGGCCGCCCGGAAGCCAACATGGAAGGCTACGTCAGCATCAGTCACGCTGGCGACTGGGCGGTGGCGACAGCGGGGCGATGTCCGGTCGGCGTCGATATCGAACCCGTTCGCGCCTTCTGCGGCTCGGTCTGGGAAATGGCGTTCACCCCGGAAGAACAGCGCTGGTTGTTACGCCGAGGGCGCAACGAACGCGACGCTTCCGCCACCATGACGTGGGCGTTCAAAGAGGCGCTGCTGAAATGCTACGGACGCAGTATTTTTGGCTGGTTCGCTGATGTAGAACTGCATTCGCCGGGAGACACAGGCGCATTGTCCTGGACGCTATCACGACGGCTCAGCCGGGAACTCGGCGCTGTCGCCAATACGCCTCTGGTGGCGATAGCGGACCGATTTCAAGGATGCGCCCTGGTGGTTGTCGGCAGTCCGCCGGAAGTCTGCGACCTGCTTAGGGGTTCTTAGTTCGCAAGGAATTTATTAAAAGATTGGAGCTTTATTTATGCCGTCGGATTTCACCCATGAACTTCAGGAAACTGTGGATTTAGCGCGCTGGGCGCCCTCATCCCACAACTCGCAACCCTGGACGTTGATCCATATTCAGGAACGCGAGCGGGCTAACGCACTCCTCGGGGAAGCGCTTCAGGAAGGCGAACAATGCGTCGTCCTGGCGTTGAACAGCGCTCGTAAACTCAAAGCCCTGGAAAGTCTGGAAATCGAAATGCTGATGAGCTGCGGATTATTTCTGGGCTTGTTTTGCATGACGCTGGGCGCCAAAGGCCATGACTGGCGTCTGCGCTGGCTCTGCGAGGACGAAAAAGGCGCCGCCCTCACAGCACTGGAGCAGGAACACGGCTGCCTTGCGCTGACGGCGGTGCGTATAACGCCCGACAGCATTAAGCCCGTCATTGATGCTGAAGCGTGGCGGCGACTGGTTCTGCAGCGACGCACCCACCGCGGACCTTTTAACCCATTGCGCATTAGCGACGACGGGTTGCAGAAACTGCTGGCGCGGCGCTGGCCGTTGTCCTTGACTGGCGAGCATTTGCTGATGCGGGTTGAACGCGATCCCGCTACGATCCGTCGCGCGGCGCAACTGGTGAAACAATACGCGGTGCTGGACTTCGCCAACTATAAAGCCTGGCGCGAGACCTATCGCTACATCCATTTTTCCCTGGAAGAAGATGCGGAAGACGGATTCTATCTGCAAAGCCTGCTCGGCCCGCAAAGCAAATGGAGCAGTCTTTTCTACCGCTGCCTCCTGGCGCCGCCGGTCATGCAGGCGCTAAGGCCTTTCGGTGCGCCGCAACGTATGGCCGATCAGCTTGGCGCGCTGGTGGAGGACTCATCGCAGTTGCTGTTCTGTCACCTTGGAAACGAGCATATGACGCCCAAAGCGCTGACTCAGGCTGGCGCGCGTTTGATGGAGGTCTGGCTTAACGCTCAGGAGCAGAAGCTGGCGATACACCCGGCCAGCGTCATGCTGCAGCATGATCAGGCGCGCATTGAGATCGAGCGTCTGCGGGACGAAAACGGGCGCATGATTTTCTTCGCCAGGCTGGGCGCCATCAAAGAGGTTTTCGATAAAAGTCCCAGAAGAAAAACCAACGGCATCATCGCCGCCGGATGACGCACGGAGCCGAAAAGAACAACTCACTCAACGGCGCCGTCAATACCAATTAACCCCGTCGCCAGACGGCCTACTCAAGTTCGATAGAAAAAGGAAAAGGAAATATGGAGCAACAATGGATAATCATGATCATTGTGATCGAGGCCATGGCCGTCGCCGGCGTCATCGCCGCCTTGATCACCAAGGATACCAAAGCGCCGTTTATCTTTGGGTTTAACACCCTGCTGCCGGTCACGCTGGTGTATTGCTGGTACGGGGACGCAGATCTGGTGCGCAAAGCCCTGCTGCTCGGCATGGTG
Organism: Hahella sp. CR1; assembly: GCF_029813005.1. Taxonomy (NCBI): domain Bacteria; kingdom Pseudomonadati; phylum Pseudomonadota; class Gammaproteobacteria; order Oceanospirillales; family Hahellaceae; genus Hahella; species Hahella sp. CR1. The sequence goes on along the minus strand of NZ_JAPELK010000009.1, from coordinate 141,312 downwards.
ATTATTTACCAATTGCGTATGAACGTCGTGCTCACGCTCTGGTACAACAACACCGCCGCCGCCAAGCTCAAGGAAGTCATGCCGCTGTCGGCCATCTACTTTTTACCCATCATTCTCGCCAACGTTTTTGGCTGGCTCTACTGCCTGCCGTTCCAATGGGCGGCGGACCGTGTCGGCCCACTGAACTGGATCGAATACAGCGCCGTCGCCGTCTATCTGGTCGGCACCATTTTCCATTTCGGCAGCGACTATCAGAAGCACTTGTTCAAGCAGCAACCCAACTCACGCGGCCAGATCCTGGACACCGGCTTCTGGCGCTATTCCCGCCATCCCAACTACTTCGGCGACTTCCTGATTTACGTCGCCTTCGGCCTCACCGCCGGCAATCCCTGGGGCGTCATTGCACCATTGGCCAATATCGCGCAGTACATGACGGACGCTATTCCCAAAAGCGAAAAAATGGCGGAAGAGCGCTACGGCGAAGCCTGGCGGAACTATAAGAAAAAGGCCAAGTGCCTGATTCCGTTTGTGATCTAAACCAAGACTGACTTCCCAGAAGCTAAATCCTGGGAACGACCATGGCGGCTATCCGCCACGAAAGACAGGGCCAGGCACACCGCAGGCCCTGTCTTTCGGTCATCTAATCCCTCGTATTGCTAATACGCGCTTTAATCCATTGATATGCCTTTGGTATTCCAATCCAAAGGAAAGCCGAGACAAAGATGACGAACGTAAGAATAATCGCCATCACATTCATCGCTGTGTAACGATCGCCGTATACGCGCAACGTGTATTCATAAAGCGACCACATCAAAAAACCCAATACACACAGGCCTAAAATCAGCAAAAATCTCATAAGCTCAATCTAAATTAGTCAATAAACTGCAAATACATGGATGGATAGATGGGCGCTTACACGCAAGCCGCGCCCAAGCTGTGGAGATAAGAGCGAAGCAGGCTCTTCCCTTCCTCAATGTTCTTGAATTGAGAGCGACTGTATTCACAACAGACAGCCCCTAAGCAGGTCGGGGAACGTATCTGTATCGGATTGAGGGGAGATATTGAGATATGCGCTCATCAGCGCCGGCCTTAACTCGATAAAGCCGGTCAGTGTAGCTTACTGGCCGCCGTTTAGAAAAAGACCCCAAATCCCTTTGGGTCAAGCGCTATTCCGTGCGCGCAAGGACATCAACTCAGTGGGGTGAGAAATCCCTATCTCTTACGCCTTCCATTACCACATAGACAGCACAGCGGCAGTGGCTTCCCTGCGGTGAAACGATCACACCTTCGACCAGCGCCGCTTTACAAGAGACATATTACGCAGCGGAGCGACAGAGGCTGTCGTCATATGCATTTATTTGAAAAATTTTGTGTAATCCAACCACCTGGTTTGACCGCCATTGATAACTGGCGTTACCATGCCGCCTCTCTTCATGGAGCCGGACGGGACTCGAAATCCGTTTAACCTTCATAGGAGAAAAAACATGAAAAAGATCAAAACGTTATTCGTCATCGATCGCCGTAGTCATCTGGCGACGGAGCAAGTAGCTCCTGAATCCGCCTGGGTGTTGCAAGGCATAGGGTTCGCCACCGAGAAATTCGACGGCAGCGCCTGTCTGTTCAGAGAAGGCCGTTTGTGGAAACGCTACGATCGCAAACTGCGTAAGCCGTTCGCCGCCAAACTCCGCGCCGGACGTCTCGATATTCTGGACCACGCCATGTTCAAATCGGCGCCGGATGGATTTGCGCCTTGCGAGGCGGAGCCTGACGCCATCACCGGACATTGGCCCGGCTGGCTGCCGGTTTCCGAGGCCAGCCCGGAAGATCGCTGGCATTGCGAAGCCCTTGAGCAGACCGCCGGTAAACTGGTCGAAGGCCAGACCTACGAACTGGTCGGCCCGAAAGTTCAGGGTAACCGCTACCAGCTACAGCGCCACGCGTTGTGGGCGCATGGCGGCAAGATCCTGACGCCGCCGGAGCGCTTGGACTTCCACTCTCTACGAGACTGGATGGCGGCGCAAAACATGGAAGGCGTTGTCTGGCATGCGCCGGATGGACGCATGGCCAAACTGAGACGAAAAGACTTCGGTTTTTCATGGTGAATACAGGCCTGGGAAATTCCCAGGCTTTTATTTTCCCCACCCCAACCTCCCCCTTTGTCCATTTAACCGCTAGCTCACCGCCACTAACCTGTGGTTTTAAAAACGCTTTTTTATACATCCAAAGAAATATTATTTACCGGGTAATATTGACTTCATTTTTTACCCGGGTATTATTGGCGACATATTTTTCAGGATAGTCGTGGTTACCGGCTATCCGAGCGAGCACAGGAGTGAAACAGATGAGCGCAAAAGAAACTCAAAGTTATACCGGCTTTCACGGCCACCAGCTTTTCGCCGCCGGCGACTTACCGGAAGTGGCGTTGAAGGCCAAATCCTTACTGGAGCAGGACGCCAATGCTCCCGTCGCCATTTACGACAACGCCACCGGACGGATTGTAGAGGTCGATTATCGCGGCGCGGCTGAAGACGTCCTCGCCAGGATCGCAGCAAGCAGCGAAGATGGAGCCCCCAAACCTAAAGCAGGACCTGGACGTCCCAAACTGGGAGTGGTGTCGCGAGAAGTCACGCTGCTGCCCCGTCACTGGGACTGGTTAAGAGCGCAACCCGGCGGCGCGTCTGTGGCGCTGCGCAAGCTAGTCGAAGCGGCCAGACGCGACAATGTGGACAAAGACCGGTCACGCCTGGCGCTGGAAGCCGTGTATCGCTTCATGTCCACCGTCGCCGGCGACTTCCCCGGCTTTGAAGAGGCCTGTCGCGCCTTCTTCGCCAAAGACTATGAAACCTTTGATGACATGATTTCGCTATGGCCTGACGACATTCAGGACTATATCCGGCATCAGACTGAGAAAGCGTTGGAGATGGAAAAGCTGGCGGAGGCCCAGGACTGAGCCCCGCTATTAAGCTCGGCGATACGCGCCCTTTTATAGCGCGTGTCGCCGTTTTCGCGCGGAAAGACTAAAACTGATAGGTCACCGCCACAGACAGGAATCCCTGCGCGCCGCCCAGATCATCTTCTATATCGCGACGCTCGCGCTCCAGATTATCCGCAGACAGAACGCCTCCAGGATCTCTGGCGCTCAGCTTCACATCAGGATCGCTTAACGGCGTCATCACCCCAAACTCGGCCTGGAAAGAGAAGCCGGATTCGCTGCGAATGCGATTCCCCCACCCCAGACTCAGATAAGGCGCCCAGGAAGACTGATCGATTTCCGCATTCAAACGCACATTATCGCTGCTGCTGACATGCGCGCCGCCAACGTCGAAAGATTGATCCGCCTTGGTGGTCCCTTTGATATCGTGATCAAAATAGACCAGACCGCCGGAGAAAAAGATGTTATCCACATACTTACCGGAGAATGGATACCAGTCCACGCCGCCGGTCAGCGTCCCAGTGCGGAGATCCGCTTTGTATTTGGTCCCGCTCAGCTCAAGATCATCGACGTCGTCCACATCCAGCCCGCCGAAGGTAAAACGCAGCTGCAGTTGATCTTCATCCACCAGACTCCAGTCCGTCCGTTTGGCGGCGGTGACGCCAACGCCCTGCGTCCCCAGCATGCCGCCTACAGAGTAATCCGCCGCCTGCGCCGAAGTCGTGTAAGCCGCCGCCAAAATAAGTGTCGCCCCCAGGCGAACGATAGAATTGCCAGCCATTGCCCGGCCTCCCTCTTTTATCAATATTCAAAAATATTCAAATCTAACTACACAAAAGGAGATGTGATCTTAAGAGGCCAAACGAAAAAGGTATGTGGCTGATTTGGGACAGAATGTGACGCCAAATCCGCGCACGTGACCAGAGTGCTTCATCAACGGATTTGGATAACAGGACAAGCGAGAGGCGCGGAGAAAAAGCGGCCAGTTTAACCGGCGGAGGGCGCGCGAGCCGGCCAGGAAACCTCAATCGCGGCGCCGCCCAGCGGGGAGTCGCCGACGGTGACGTCGCCCTGGTGCCATTGCGCGATCTGACTGACGATAGCCAGTCCGAGGCCGTGTCCGCCGGATGACGCGCGTTCGGCGTTGCCCAATTGCGCGAAGGGCTGCAGGATGGTCTCCCGTTCAACCAGGGGAATGCCTGGACCGTCATCCTCCACCTTTAAACGACAGAGTGCGCCGTCGCGACGCAGGCTGACCCGCACGCGGGACTGCGCATAGCGGGAGGCGTTATCCAGCAGGTTATGCAACACCCGACCGATGGCGCGTGAGTCCGCCCATATGCGGGCGCCGCGCAGGGTCTCGTCACAGACAAACTCACAGGCCAGGTCACTGCGTTCAGGCTGATGCAAATCCACCTCTTCCTCCACCAGGGCCGCCAGGTCAATCTCGCTGAAGTGATTGATGTCGATGGCGCGACTGTAGCGTGAGTGGGTGAGCAATTGATTGATCAGGTAATCCAGTGAGTCGATGCTGGCGTGGATGCTTTTGCGATATCGCTCCTGCTCTTCCGCCGTGCAATCCTCCGACTCCAGAATTTCCACCGCGAAGCGCAAGCGCGCCAACGGGGTGCGAAGATCATGAGCGACGGCATTGGTCAGCTGTTGATGCGAGCGCATCAGCTTCTGAATGCTGTCCGCCATAGCGTTGAATGATCGGCCCAGACGTGCGGCGACAGAACCTTTACGCAACGTCACGCGATGCTCCAGCCGGCCCTGCCCAAACTCCGACGCCGTGCGGTCGAGCCGTTTGAGATCACGCCATAAGGGCGTCAGCCAAGATAATAGGCCCAAAGCAGTAGCTAACAGTATCGCGGCGAATACCGTCACCAAATAAGAGAGAACCACCCCGCCGGGCGAAGGCGTTGGCCCCGCCGACAGGATTTTGTCGCTATCGCCAATACGGTAGTAAAACAGGGTTTCATCGTCGTCGGTGGTGGTCCAGGCGTAGCCTTTTTGCATCAGCGCCTCTTGTTTCTCCGCCGATATGTCCAGCCCAGTCAACGTCAGCATCTCCAGCGGAAAACGAAACTCCGCCTGCAATTGCGTCAGTAGCTGCGGCCACTGCGCTTCCGGCGCTTTCGCAAACATGTCGCCCAACAAAAACAAAGTGCCTCTGGCGCTGCGCAGAGTTTCTTCGTCATCCGTCTCATCCAGCACCATTTCAACCACCCAGTCGCTGTCACCGACCCTGCGCCAGAGCACATCGGTATCCGCCTCTGCATAGACATAACCGCCTTCTCGCAAGGTATCGCCGTACTGCGTTTGCGTGAGTAGTTCCGCCAAGGGCGTCAACCGCAATCGATAGCCGAAATGGTTATCCAGCGACGCCACTCTGTCCCGCCAGGCGCTCTGCGGCCGCTCCGCCAAATCACGGTCAATCAGGAAAAATGTGCCGTTATAGGTGTTAACGAAGTAATTAAGGAGAATGCGGTTTTTGATGTAATGCACAGGATTGTAGGATTCCACCGTCAGCAGCAGCCCGACCGGCAAGACAATGACGATCACCAGACGCAACAAGGTTCTTAACATCATCCTCAACGGCCTCCAGTCAGGTCAGGATCAGTGCATAGCTGATAGCCTTTGCCCCGAATCGTCTTGATGATGTCCTGCCCTGCTCCGCTATCCTGCAGCTTCTTCCGTAAGCGGGAGATGCGTCGGTCTATGGAGCGGTCCAAACCGTCGTAATCGAAGCCGCGTAACTCCTGAATGATAAAGTCGCGATCCACCACTTCGCCCAGCGACCTCGCCAGCAACAATAACAGTTCGAATTCCGCGGTGGTGAGCTCCACCGAACGGTCGCCCAGCCTGACAACGCGGTTGCGCAGATCGATGGTCAACGCGCCGGCGCTGATCACGCTTTTATCCTGGCTCGCCGTCGCGACGCCTTCGTTGCTTCCAGTGTGCTCCAGCCGTCGCAACAGCGCGCGAATGCGGCTAAGCAGTAACCGCGGCTGCACCGGCTTGACGATATAGTCGTCCGCGCCAAGCTCCAATCCCAGCATTTGGTCCATATCCTCATCCAGCGCCGTCAGCATGAGAATAAAGCCGTTATAGTCCAGCCGCGCCTGCCGACACACATCCATGCCCGACAGCCCGGGGAGCATCACATCCAGAATCACCAGCGCCGGACGCTGCGTCTGAATTTCCCGCACCGCATCCAGCCCATTGGCGACAATCGCCACCTGGAAACCATTTTTAGTCAGGTAGTCCTGAATCAAGGAAGCCAGCTCCTGGTCATCCTCCACCAGCAGCAAGCGATGATTGTGAGCGCAGTTCGAAAATACGGGTGTCATGATGGGAGAGCGTCGCCTTAACCAACAGGATCAGGGGAAATTCGCTCAGTGTAGGAAAAAATCCGGTGAGAGAATACCTGCCTGTGTAGCAGGTTTGTGACAGTTTGGGACAGCCCGGCTGTTAAAGATGGGCCCGCCTTGCTGTACAAAAAAAGGTCTACTAGGCTTCTGTATACGGCCCGCCTCCGCAAGCGGACCTGTTTTGCTGTTGAGTATTCAAGCTGCATACCTTCCTAACCGGCGCTCCCAAGCTTCAGGTATGCGCATACAAGGATCAAACAAGGAGCCGCTTATGGAACCCTATCTCGGACAGATCAGCATGATGGCTTTTAACTTCCCCCCTAAAGACTGGGCTTTTTGCAATGGAGCCTTACAAACCATTTCGCAAAACCCAGCTTTATACTCTCTATTTGGCACAGCTTTCGGCGGTAACGGAAACACCACATTCGCTTTACCTGATTTGCGTGGTCGAGCTCCCATACAAATAGACCCACAAAATGGAATTAATATGGGCGCTCAAGGAGGGTTTGAAACAGTCACCCTCATTCAAGATCAAATGCCGATTCACAGCCATCAGGTTTACGCCTCCAGCTTGGATGCCGATAAAGGAAGTCCCAGAGATAACAGAATTCTGGCGGCGACTCCTGATATCTATCGCCCCCTCACCTTACCGGTATCAATGTCGCCAAACGCAATCTCCGCTACAGGCGGCGGCCAAGCCCATCAGAATATGCAACCCTCACTGACGATCAATTTTTGTGTCGCTCTCAAGGGAGAATATCCCCAAAGAAACTAAGCGCTCCAACCACATTAAATTGAGTAATCTAATAACCAGGAGGGTTCACTATGTCGTATCCTTTTTTCGGTGAAATCAGAATGTTTGGGTATTCTTTCACCCCCGCTGGATGGGCGTTCTGTCAAGGGCAACTCACCAGCATTGCACAAAACCAAGCTCTTTACGCAGTGATCACGACAGCTTTCGGCGGCGACGGGAGGACAACTATGGGCCTGCCTGATCTGCGCAGCAGGGCTCCACTGCATGCGGGACAAGTCTCAGGACAGTACTACCCGTTTTCGCATCCTGGTGGCCAAGAGTACATATCTCTGAGCACAACCCAAATGCCGTCACACAATCATCAACTAGCCGCCGCAGGCGCCGCCGGGACAAGTCCCGAACCCGCCAACCTGTTTTTCGCCTATCAAGCGGGAGACTTTCAACCAGATTACAAGCAGGACCCCTACCTCCCCCTCACCGCTATGGCGCCTTCCATGCTGACTGGCGCAGGGAAAGGGCTTCCCCATGAAAACAGACAGCCTTTTTTAGCCCTGAGATTTTGCATAGCTTTGGATGGCGTCTTCCCAACACGTAATTAGAGTGGAAATACATAGAGATACATCAACATATATTGGAAACAACCTCCGAGTTAGAGCATAAAGGAGAGCAGCCATGTCTGAATCATTTATTGGAGAAATCAGGATATTCGCGGGAAACTACGCTCCATTCAATTGGACATTTTGTAACGGCCAGCTATTGACGATTGCACAAAATGAAGCGTTGTTCAGCGTAATGGGAGTAACTTTTGGGGGCGACGCTCGCACCAGCTTCGGACTACCCGATATGCGCGGCCGCATTCCTTTGAACTTTGGACAAGGTCCCGGGCTCACAGACAGAGCTTTCGGCAGTTCATTTGGAAGTTCAGAGGTCGTATTAACCGAAGCGAATCTGCCGCCACACACCCATCTCCTACAAGCATCAAATGAGGCCGTCACCGCCAATGTCGATCCGACAGGTCAGGCTACCGGCGTCACAGCAGTCCCATTCTACTCAGGAGTCAGCAACATGACCAACCTGGCGCCGGACGCTATCGGAAATACCGGTGGCCTTGGCAACGGCCAAACAGCGGCTCACTACAACATGATGCCCTATTTAGCTTTGAACTTTATTCTTTCATTGAAAGGCTATTACCCATCCCGTAACTGATCAAAGGGAGAGCGGCTATGTCGGAACCATTTATTGCTGAAATTCGCTTACTTCCCTATACCTATGCCCCAAGGAACTGGGCCTACTGTGCAGGCCAGATCCTTCCTATTTCTCAAAATTCTGCGTTATTTGCTGTAACAGGAACCCTCTATGGCGGCGATGGCCGTGTAACCGTCGGCATTCCCGGCATGCTTGGAAGAACGCCGCTGCATAGCGGAGCAAGCGCCGGTCCCGGACAGCGGTTCTACCCTTTGGCCGAAAGGTATGGGGCGCCAGAAGTGGAGCTTGAGATAAGCCAAATCCCTTCTCACACTCATTCCCTCTTTGCCGCAACATCGCCGGGAGACAATACAGAACCCCAAGGTAAATTCTTCGCCTACCAACAGGGGGACTTCCAGCCTGACTACAAGCAGGAGCCATTCGGCAGCCTGGCGGAGATGTCCGATCAAATGCTTGATAATTCAGGAGGCAACCAAGCCCACCCTAACATGCAGCCCTATCTGGCGCTCCCCTTTTGTATCGCTTTAGATGGTGTGTTCCCAACTAGAAACTAACTGCTCTAATCTGAGAAGGGCGCTCAACGCGCCCTATTCTATTGTTAAGACAAAGTATGCTCAGCCACCCACTTTGTAACTGAATACTGACTCATACAGATAGCAGTCGTCTTTTTCCGCGACGGGTACGATAAAGATATCGTGCGCTCCGCAGTTATCGTTCTTAACCGCACAGGTTTGCTGCGGCATCAGGCCTTTGTCTTTTCCCGCCTTGAAGATGACCGAGAAGCTTTCAAAACCGCCCCCCAGCTCTTTTTTATCCGACACCTCCACCAGCGTTAACTCCAGTGGCGGCTGGTTGGAATCATAAGTTGCGTAGAAAGTTTTATCTTGATTGGACTGAAACTGGTCATGGGTAAACATCGGCATCTCCCTGCTGAGTTCATAAACTTTTTACACCAAACACACGCATCTAACCCTGCATGCTCCTATAGAGTATAGACAACAGTCGAGCGACTGATAGTGGCGAGTATGAATATCCACGTTAGGGACATCGCCTCTCTGGCGGACGCATCACGCCAACCTTCCTCGCTCGCCGCCTATTAACTTGATAAATCAAAAGGTTCAGGTCTATGCTGAAGGAGCAGCTGTACCTTCTCCGAGCGGCCCACAAGCTGTAAGTGGACCTCCTCTAACCCAATATGGAGGAAACACATGGAAGCCATCACAAGGGGCGATGTGGTCATGCAAAGCGACAAACAGGTTTCCTGCTCTGTCGATCAAGGCATTGTCGTCATGAACGTCGATGCTGGCGAGTTTTACGATTTGAACCATTCCGCGTCCGATGTCTGGAGGCTATTGGACTCTCCCACAAAAGTGTCGACACTGTGCGATCGCCTTTGCGAAAGATATAACGTCGACTCCGAGCGCTGTGAAAAAGATGTGCTAAACCTGCTCAATCGTCTGCGGGAAAAAGGCGTCATCAAAGCGCAAAAAATGAAACTCTAAAAGAACAACCCTCACGCCTCGCCTGCGGTATGGCCAGATTCAATTTTTATAAAGGGTATTTACACTATGGATCAGGAAAACGAAGAAACTAAAGTTACTGAAGAGTGGGAAACACCTGACTTCACCGTCATGGACGCCAATCAGGCCCAGAACCTACCTGGTGACGGACTTGATGGTGGATTTGGCGGAGACTCCCGCTCCTAGCCTCGGCCAGGCGTCACTCAAGCTGTAGACGCCTCTAGTTCCTGCGCTGCAAGCATGTCCACAATACTGATAGCTTCCGACATCAATTTGGGACGCTGCAAAGAATAAACAGAAGTGACGCCAGCAAGAGCCGCGCATGCATTCAACATTGTTCGCCGCTGCTCAAGCGAGACCAGAAACACCTTTCTGAAGCAATGTTCAAATAATCCGGCTATCGCCTCTTGTGGCGTTAGCCGTTGCAGTGATAGCTCTTTCCCTTCCGTTAAGATGTAGACACTTTGCACAAACGCTTTTTTTGAAGAGAAATTGCGACGCGCCGGATAGCAGTGTTTGACTCTGGTTTTAAAGGGTAGACGGAGATGATTCTCAGGCGTTTCCCCCATTGCCAGCAATATTTCGGGCGACAGTTTAAGTCTCGGAAAGCCAGGGCATAAGCTAACGTTATTCCCCTCTATCGTTAATGGACATATATCATCACTCAAGAGCTCATGGCCCCGATGATAGAAAAGCCCCGCCATGCTGGATTTTCCAGCGGTCTTATTACCGCAAAACAACAAGGCGCGCCCACTTGGCAAGCGCACAGCGGAAGCATGTAACACCAAACACTTACGCCATTGCAATATCGCTCCCAAGCACGATCCAAGCACATGAGCATAAATACTCCAGGTTTGAGAAGATTCCCCAGGTGTAATGACTATGCGCCAGGGGCGCACCCAGAAACGCCCACCGTCTTCATCGTCAAAGATAAGTACTTCGCTTTCATTAGCCTGATAGCGTTTTCCTTGCTTCGCCACCTTATCCAATCGCGTTGGGGCCTCTCCAAAAACGACCGTTAAATCAGATCCATCTCCACCTTGTACAAGCCATGGAAACTCAAACTCCGTCTGCATTTGCAACCCATATACCTGGTAGTAGTACATGCAGTTTATTCCCTTGATTCTCACTTTATTAAGGTGAGGTTTAGACTACGCTTATAATTTAAAACAATGGCTACTACAGGTAGTTGAGCCATCAATAATAAAAATGTATAGCCGCAGATACGCCAGACCACAAGCCTTCTTCGGTCGCCGATCAGTTCAGCGGATAAATGATCAAACAGGGAGTGAGCCCTATGGAAATGCTGGACCTGATTCAACTCGCCAGAACCTACATTTCATATGACGAGTTGGATAAAGCTAAATCCACGCTCACTCAGCACCTCCGCACCACCCCCAACTGCCCACACGCACATGATCTACTATTATCTATCTCCAGAGGTAGAAAGCAGGACATCGGCGTCATTTCCTGTCCTCATGTAATCATTCCTGATTTCTTACCTCCAGGCCTCATTGATGAGTTTCTACACGCCGCACATATACACCTCTGTAAATTCGAGAAAGGTAGAGTCTCTGGAGACTTAGATATTGCGCCAGAGGTAAGAAACAGCTTACGGCTGAGGGACCTTGAACTAGATAAAAAAATGGAGGCCTGTTTTTCTCCACGCCTTCACAGAGAGCTATCCAGGTATTGTTCGCAGCTGGGCGTCTCCTTGTTCGATATCAGTGAAATAGAGCTTAAGTTTTGCTGTTATCCCAATGGCGCTTACTTTCACACTCACCGCGACGACCAGGCCGCTTATAGTGATGATCCTGACAAACGCATCCCCTGCGGACGCAGAATCAGTTTTGCCTACTATTTTCATCGCCATCCACAAAGCTTTACGGGAGGAGAGTTACGACTTTACGCCACAGATAGACGGCACAATATCTTCTCACGCAACCGTATGGACGACATCTCCCCCCGGTTCAATACCCTGGTGCTTTTTCCAAGCGGTTTTTTTCACGAAGTCCTTAAAGTCTCTGAACCATCCGGAGACATTATGAATGGCAGATTCGCCATTAATGGTCATATTTGCGAAGCGCTCAGTCCTCAGGAGATTACAACAGGGACTGCGCAAGGAGCCGCTTCATGAGTGGTATCGCAGGCTTATATCATGACAAAAGAATGGTTACTGACGCCGACATGCGAGCCATGTCAGAAGCGATGTCCCACAGGGGACCAGATGGGAAAAATATTTGGCGACAGGCGCACATTGGCTTCTGCCACAATATGCTGCACACCACGCCAGAGTCATTGTTTGAAGCCTTACCAGCGGAGTCACGCGACCGGCAGATTGTGATTACCGCAGACACTCGCCTGGACAACCGAGAGGAGCTCGCCGCCGCATTGGGAATAAGTCGAAATGAGCTGCCACTGCTGTGTGATAGCCAACTGATTCTAGTAGCCTACCGTCATTGGGACTTAGCCTGTTTGGAGCATTTGCTGGGCGACTTCTGCTTCGCTATTTGGGATAAAGGCAGACGTCGTCTGTTTATCGCGATGGACCCGATGGGAACCCGGTCACTGCTCTATTTTCATTCCTCCGCCCTTTTTGCTTTCGCTACAGATGCTAAAGCGTTGTTATCTGTGTCAGGAGTAGACAAAAAACTGGATGAGTTCGGATTCACCCTGCTTGCATCAGGTCGTAAACGGGAGGCGCCAGAGCGTACCTGTTTTGAAGGCCTAACCCGGCTTACCGGTGGCGAGTACCTATCTGTTTATCCCCCATCTCCTGCACAGGTATGTTGGAAAGTTGAGAAGCGCAGTTACTACAACCTTCAGCCAGAAATATTGAAGTTCAGGAGTCCAGAGGAGACGCTTGAGGCGTTTAGAGAGAAATTCAAACTGGCGGTGACTTGTCGAATGCGCAGCGCCTACCCCGTAGCGACACTACTAAGCGGCGGACTGGATTCTTCCGCTATCAGTTGCATAGCCGCTGACCAGCGGGGCAGCTTCTCCCCTCCCCTTTTTGCGCTGTCGTCCTGTCTGACCGATCAAGATCCTGAGCAGGATGAAAGAAAATTTATTAATATCGTTGCGCAGCAAAAGCAGTTGCCAGTTCACTACGTATCGCCCACGTCCGGTCCCGCCGCGTTACTGCATCAGGTGCACGACATGACAGGCCTTCCCGTTAACCTCAATCCACATGTCTATACAACGCTCTACGCCAAAGCGCAGAGTGAAGGCGCGCGTATTGTGATGGATGGCGTTGGCGGCGAGTGGGGGCCCAGTTGGACAGGGGAAGGTTATTTGCCGTATTTGCTTCAACAACTGCATTGGGAAAAACTGAAAGAAGCTGTCTTCAGTTTGTCTCAAAACTATTCCCAGCCCTCTCTCAGAGTCTTCCGAAACGAAGTTCTAGCTCCATTGGAGCCCAGACTCCTCCGCCATATCCGACATAAAATGAGAGGGCGCTCAGTAGAGGAAAACAGGCTTCCCCTATCTAACCGGCTCTACGATCAGCATTCGGCTCCACCACCCGGGGCAAGCCCATTTGGCAAATCGCCTCTGGGCAAACGGCTAAATATCATACTTGGAGGGCGCACGCCTAAAGAATGGTATTCACCACACTTTCATGTTCGCAACACCTTCCCTTATTTGGATGAACGGGTATTAAAGTTTTGCCTGGGACTGTCGGACGAATGGTTCATACAGAAAGGCTGGCGCCGTTATTTTATTCGCGCCGCGATGGAAAAAACGCTTCCTTCAGAAATTCAATGGCGTAAAGATAAAAGACCTTTCTCCCCAAATTATCACAGGCTGATGCAGACTGACGCCCTTGTCTACGAGAGCATTGTTCAAGACGTCTCTCCATCAGATCCGGTGAGAGACTATATTGATGTTGAAAGAATCAAGCGCACGATAAAAGAGCTCAACCAACGCCCATCATGGGCCCCCTACAACGGCGTCGACTTGGCGCGAAAAGTGGTGGATTTCGGGGTGCAGTGCCTGGTGTTCCTACGCTGGTTTCAACGACTGTAGTGTGCGAAACGTTCTCTTATTGGATGCTTTGCAGCTCAAGAGATGAAACTCTGCGACTCTGAACTTCGCCGCTTTCCATATGTACGACAAAATCCGCACAGGACAGCAACGCTTTTCGATGGGTGATGATGAGCACTGTAGTCATTTTTTTCAGTTCGCAAATAGCCTCAATAATTACAGTTTCATTCTCCTCATCCAAAGCGCTGCTAACTTCATCCAGAATAAGTAAAGATGGTTTCCTCAATAGTGCTCTGGCCATTGCAAGACGCTGCTTTTCACCTCCAGATAACAAGTCGCCACGTTCACCAATAAGAGTATCTATGCCTTGAGGCAACGCTCTGACAAACTGCTCCGCCGACACACTTCGCAATGCCGCCCAAAGTTCATCTTCCTCAGTTTCGGGCGCAGCCCAAAGCAAATTCTCACGCACGCTCTTGTTAAACAAGAAACTCTCCTGCGTCACATAGCTAACCGAGTGGCTCCATTGCGCAATCTCTTGCTCGGTTAGTTCATTCCCATCAATGAGCACCTGTCCATTGGACGGCGCAGCCAGTCCTGACAGAATATCCGCAGCGGTGGTTTTTCCAGAGCCGGAAGGCCCAAGCATGGCCGTAATGCTGTTAACAGGCAAAGTAACTGAGAAGTCACAGAACGCGAATTTCCCTGGCGTCGACGGGTAAGAAAAGCTCACACGTTCAAGACGCACGCTTCGCATCGCCACTATAGGCTCCACTGCTATGTTCTTATCCGAAACGGACTCATCTGCATCACTGTCTAATATGCCCATCACTTCAATATACGAAGGCAGGATATTGAGAATCTGCTGATACCGATAAGAGATATCCTTCAAGATTGGCGCGAATCGGGAAAAAAGAAAAAGCAGCACGATAAATTCAGCCGCTGGAAGCTTCACCCACCTAATAAAAAAGTAACAGAGTCCAACCACACAAACGGCGATGAGTACTTCATAGTACAGGGCGACTAATGCGCTGATTTTCTTGAACCTCAATAATGTTTCGCCCAAGCGCCGGCTTTTCTCTTCCAGGTCGCCACCAGTGCGCCTTTCCTGCTTAAACGCCTTTACAACTTTCATTCCTTGCATATATTCGCTTACCGCAGAGAAATAAGCTTGGCGCAGCGCCTTCCCGTCATCTCCATTGCGAAGACTCAAGCGATTCAAACAGCGTGAACCCGCGTAGATCCCGGCGCCACTTGCTAAAGCCACCAGGGTCAGGCCGGGAGACGTAAGATAAGACACTATGCTGTACACACCTAGCACGCAGCTCAAAGAAGCAAGCTGAATGAGCAAAAGAGATATTTGCGAAGCTCTATCCACCTCATGATTTAATAGCTGAGCTAAATGAGAGGCTCGATACTGAATGAAGCGCAGCCATGAAAAAGCCAATATTTTCGCTGTCAGCCGCTCTCTGAGGCTGACAGTAAGCTCAGTCTGCAGTCTTGCAGCAAGAGTCTGCTGGAAGTATTTAAGCGTAGAGTGAATAGCAATAATCACAATGAAGATAATCAATGCTTCGTTCAGTTCCAACTTAGAACCTAACCAACTCCATTGAGACCCCAACTCATACCCGGCGTCTACTCCCGCCAGGGTCAATAGCGGAATCAGCGCCAACAGGCCAATCCCCTTAACCAAAGCCAGAGCAAAAAGCAGCGTCGTGAGCAAAGCGATTCCGCGCTTGTCGTAACGCCACGACATCAAAACGTATGAGAAAAGAGTTTCTTTAATGTCCTGTTTCAAACCTCAGCCCTTTGAATGCTAGTCCACCCAGACTCTTTTCCTGGAAAAAAAGTATCTCCAACTCCACAAAAATGGCCGCAGCAGGTAGTAGCAAGGAAACATCCATCTGGGAAGCTCAAGAAGCGCGATATCATTAGCCGAGATGCGGAAAAACTGAGTCAGATGGCGCATCAAATACTTTTGCCTGAATGAAAAGAAACATAGCAGCACATACTGCTCGACAGGGCTTAGATAAGCTTGACGCCGATTCGCGCGCTCCCACCTGGAGCACAGTAAGCGCACGAACGGACTATTCTTTGCGAGTGTTTCCTGCGCCGCAGGCAACGCAGAAAACAATAACTTTTGAGCCATTATCATTGCAGCAAGAACGGGTTGTTCAACGCCCCATCGACAAGCTTTATCCATGACTAAGTCGAGATCGACCTTTCCCCGGGATAAGTAGGCGTCGATATCAGACAGCCAGCTTAATCTGGCCCAACATGATCTGGCCCCATGCATCGCCAGATAAATAAACTCATCTTCAGCGCCCAGGCAAACATGTCCGGGATCGTTTTTTTGACAAGGATAATCTCGCTCAAATAATCTCTCCCCCAGTTCAGGAAGCACGTATTCGTTGTCGTCCAAACGCATATGCAGCTCAAGGAAAATACCTTTTGAGTCATTGTGAAAAATGAAATCTTTATTGCTCTTCAGGTAAGCTTCCACCACAAGAGGTGAAGCACTCTCAGCTGGAGTGACCCGGCGATACCCCCCCTCCGTCAATAAACGCCCTATCAACGAAACATGCTCGCGCGGCGCCAATATATCCAGATCACGGCATTCTCTAAGCGAAGCGTCCTGATAAAGCCTCTCTGACAAAGCCGGTCCTTTTAAGCAAATAAAAGGCAATCCGCTGGTTTGCAAGAGCCCGCCAATTCTTTCAAGTTCAGCGTAATGCTTGAGGTTACGCAGCCTCGCTTCCCGCACCATCTGGCGGATTTTTTTACGGACTCCATCTGGAACCGACTCGCCAGCCGCGTTTAACTTTCGCCACACTAATGGCGTTACCCGATGCCACCTTAACTGTTGTAAAAAATACTCCCAATCCCAGTGTTTAAATTGCGAACAGGTCTCTTTAAGGGTCGACAACGGAACTTCGTCGTGAGCCAGACACATACGCAATAAATGATAAGACGCATTAATATTTACCTGCTCTAACGCAGCTGCGGTCATACCATCACACGTTGCGCGATCTCGGGACGCCACATCATGCGTTCATAAGGCGGAGAGATGGATTCGGTGACAAATCCCAGCTTCAAGTAGAGTTTTTTCGCTTGGACGTTCTGCATCAGCACGCTGAGCGTCAGCGGCGCGCACACTTGGGCGGCGGCGGCTTGCAGGCTGCGAATGACTTCCTCTCCGAAGCCTTTGCCGCGTGCTTGCGGAATAAAGGCGATATCGATGACATGCACTTCGTTATGGCCGAAATCGATAGTGACTTTACCAATACGTTCGTGCTGCTTTTCAATAATGAAGTACATAGCGTTGGGAAACTGCGCACCGTATCCCTGCTGCTGCGCCCTGAATTGCATATCGATGATGGACTCGACAAAATCGCGCTCGCCGTCGATCAGGCGCAAATCTTCTCGTGTACTGTTATGAAGCTGCTCCAGAAACGCCTTATCGGAAGCGGTAGAGGGGCGGACAACCAGGCCCTGCCCTAATTTCACATCCTTCACTTTCATAATTCCTTTACCCCTTTTTTATTAGGTCCGGCCCACGAAATGAACCGGGATGCGCTCTCATCCATGCAACAAGTATAGCTCGGGCCTGAGTGATGCAAGGCTCGCTGCGTCATTGGATTCCACGACAAAGCGTCCTATGCTAGAAAACAGTCTTCCTGGACGATAATTTCCAGCTGTCGAGCCAGCAGAGGCGCCCGGATTAACAGGAAGCGGAAACGGCATAACGGAGCAACATGCAACAACTGGAACTCGCCTATTGGGTCGCAGAGGAACACTTAACGGCTTCCCGTGTTAATGAATACGCTGAGCGTTTCGCCGAGGATGGCCTGGTTTATCTGGATGGTTTCCTGCGGCGGGAAATCGCTGACAAGCTGGCGCACTTTGTCGCCCATGAAGCCTCATATTCACCAGTGTACGGCGCGTATCAAAATGATATAAAAGTGTCCGCGCAAGAATGGACGGAGCTCGACGATCAGCGACGTTTTTTTCACATGTCGCGCTATCAGGGACCCAAACCGGAGTTCATGATGACGCCCGCCAGTTTGACGTATATGAGATTTCAACAGCGCCCGGTGCAATGCCTGTTCGCCCGCTACGCCGCCAGTCTGACGCCCAACCCGCCCAGGGAAATGCTGTGCCAGGATATGCTGTTGACCGCGCTGCGGGAGCAACAATACCTGCGCCCTCATACCGACAAGGGAACGGGCGTAACAAGGCATGTGTGCATCGTGTTTTACCTGTCGCCGGACTGGCTGGAGGAGGATGAAGGCGGACTCAATATTCTGACGCTACGAGGGAAAACGTTAACCCTGTCCGCCCTCTTTAACCGTTGCATTATCTTCAAGCCCAACCTGCTCCACAGTGTTGCGCCCTTCGCCAAATCCGCGAAGGGAAAGGTGCGTTACAGCCAGACTATCTGGTATGCCTAGCTTCAAGTAAGCGAGTGTAGAGGCCGTCCAGCTTTTGGGAAATCATGCTCGCGTCTTGTGCTGAGAATAGGCGGCGCTTGTCCTCGCTGTCCCCCTGAAAAGAGCGGCTTGGGTCTTTTGAGTATTGTCCCGCTCTGCTCTTCAGACGCTGCAGGTCATCCGCAGAGAAAGACACGCCAAAGTGATCTGCGATACGGTTCTCCGCTGCATCTGGAAGCTCCGTATAGTCCACAACCAGTACAGAGCTATCCAGCGACTGCGCCATGCTGTTCATAAGCGCGCCCAATACCTCCATCTGGTAGGACAGCAATACGTCCGAGGCGGCGTCATCCACTTTCGCCACAAGATGAGACAACACAGACAAGTCTGTTGCCGCCATATGCCTTCCGGCAAGCCTTTGATGAGACGCCAGTATTTCTTCTGGCCGACGGATTACGAACACGGATGGCGTGTCGGGATAGAGCTGGCGCAGAAGCGGCCAGAAGCCAATATCCCAGGCGTTCCACTTCACAATCAGATCCTGATCGCCGCCTCCCGCCAGCCCCTGGGCCGCCAGCAGAAAACGCAGGGCTTCCGCTTTTTGACTTCCCGTCAGCTCCTTATCCAGCAATAGCTCCGTCAATACGCTGGATTCTGAGATAACGCAGTGCGCGGGAGAGACGGCCAACAGGTTTGACGCCAGCGTCGAGCCGCAACGGGACAGATGAAAAATAAAGCCAGCGGGGCGTACTTCATTGAACAGATGGGAATGCCGGATCAGATACTCGATACCTGTAGCGGGTTTAATGATACTTCCAAAAATCGAGCGCGCCCTTTGCGTAGCGATGCGCTCATCCCAAAAAGGAGCCCAGTCTCGCGCGGTCGGCGCCACGCCCCATATCACCCGCTTGCGCGCCGCTACGTAGCGCACTGGCGTCCACTGACGCAACAGCAAAGGCAGGTCAGGCTCGACCTCCTCATTGTTACAGGCGATAAGCGCCGATAAAGGGTCGGATTCTCCTTGCTCTTCGACGTCGGAATAACGTTTTAGTGTGGCAAGTAAATCATCAAAATGACGGCAGGCCACACACTGGGCTAACGCCTCTTCTGATTCCAGTAGTCGCGAGTAAACCTCGCGACTATCCACGCAAAGCCTCCAGCTCATCCACCACTCTGGCGTTGATGGCGGACACCCGGTGAGCGCTGATATCGTCCTCTGAAGCCTCTTTAAACCACTGTTCGACATCCTGAAAGCGTCGACTCTGATATATCGTCGCCAGAGCCTTTTCCATCGGCGCGCCCAGCAGTTCAAACACTAACTGATCCAGCAGCCACTCTCGACTCCGAACCGCTTCATCCAGCTTACCTACCTTGGCGTGCGCGGCTTTCGACCATATCCGTTTGAGGTGATAAACGCCCAGCTCTCCCACTTCCAGACTGTCAGGCAAAGGAAGGTCCGCTGTCGCAGGACGACTGCGATAGAAGAACTCAAAGTCCGGGTAATCATTCAAGTGGTAGTGAAAATTAAGCGTACTGCCAGGAACCGGTCGTATATTTTTCTTGTATCTGGGCAAAGTCAGCTGCGACTGATTCTCCTGCAGACAATGATCGCCATAAATTCGTATGAACGTTGTGACCTTGAGATCCGTCATATTCTCTTCGCACTCAGGGATTAACAGAGAGCCCGAGAGACAGGAATCATCGCCAACATGAAGCGCCGCCGCCAATGAACGATCCAGCGTAAGCAGCTCTCCAAGGTGGATATTCTTGCCGCTTTCGGAAGAATGCAGCCAGGCATCCAGCTGCACAGAGGCCGGAATCAACATACCATCCGGATTTAGAAACTGCTGCAAGTGAGAAAAGATCTTCACTTGCGGCTCCTGTTGCAACATATGCTTCATCGTCTCCGATAACAGAATGTCATAGGATTCGCCCGCAGGAGGCGTCCAGACAGTAGCGTCTGCGCAGACGATATGAGCGACCCGGTCCGAGACTTTCAGCAGAGAAATCATCTTCTGCAGCGCCTCCAGGGAAGCCTCATGGATATCCAGCAGCGTCACCCTCAGCCTGTCCGCGGGAAACAACGGAGCCAGCGGCGCCAGTAGAAGTCCGAATGGCCCGGTTCCCGCATACAGCAGCTCCACCCTTTCCTGCCGCCGCAACACATCCTGTATCGCCTGATAGACGCCGGCCATGAATATTCGCGTGCGCTCAATATCCCAGGCGCATCTGCCGGCCTCCAGAGGCGAAATCGCCTTGCCGAACCCGGTCTGGGTAGACAAGTCTTCGTTATAGCAGGAAGGATAGAGATCAATGCCCGTCACCGTCGCGAGGGCGCTGACTAAAGCATCCAAATGGGGTCTGGCGTCGCCGGCGGAGGTCGCTCCCAGCAACTTTTGCGTCGTATCAACAATGGCTTCAGCGCTTACGAGATTAGAGGTTCCAGCATCTGTCATCATCGCATTCCTTTTTATACGTTTTATACGTTATTGGTGATGAGTTATTGGTGATGAACTATTTACGCAGCGTCGCCTCCGCACAGGGCAGCGGCGTCATGTTCAGATACTGCACGACACGCGGCGTCGCCGCCCTGTTAGGGCTCGCGCCGTGGGGAAGATAGTGGTGCCAGATGATCAGTGATCCAGCAGGCGCGGCGACATACTTGAGCTTCAAGTGGGAGAGATCTTGTTGATTCGGGTCCGCCCCCGGGGGCAATTGCGCCATCCAGTTAGTCATATGGCGATGAAAACCGGGCGCGCAATGAAAAGCGCCCTGGTTCTCGGCGACGTCAGTGAGGTAGATAAGGCCTTGTGTACGCAACTCCGGGGCGCGACTGAAGTCCACGTCCCAATGCAGCCGGGTTCCAAAAAACTGATACTGGGGCGTTTCCGGCGGATTAAACCCCGCCCGGTCAATCGAACACTGTAAGCTTTCCGTTCCCCAAATATCTGCAAATGCCTGGCGCATTTTTTCGGAAGAACGATTGGCGTCCAGCACAGGATCACGAAACAATTGCACCATGATGTTCTGCTGCCCCTGATGCGCGTTGTACCACGTCTCCGGTCGATCCGGGCTTTTCTGCAAAAAGCGATAGATCACGTCCACTGAGGCCTGACATTGCGCCTTATCCAGCACGTCTTCCACCACCAGGTATCCGTTCTCACGCCAGAACGCAACCTGACTCTCACTCAGAAACTTAGGCGCATCGCCACACAGCGGTCCCTCCAGGATTTCCCTGGCGTCCAGCGGTTGTGAGCACGACCCGGCCTGATAGTCGCCCAGAACTCGATTGATATCACGGATACGCGTTTTGCTTAACCCACTGGGGTTCTTTCGCAAGACCCAGTGTTCAAACTCGCTGAAGGTCGGCTGGCCGCCGTAAAGAAACCCCAGACATTGATCAAGCCCCAGCCCCAACAGATTCATCAGCGCCACGTCCGTTCGCCACTCCTCCTGTCGAAGCCGTTCTTCCAGCTTGCCGCATTTGTTCAGACGCGTCTTATACCAAAGCCGCTTGAGACGGTGCACGCCAAGCTCTCCCACTTCTTCCGCAGGAGGCAGCGATTCGTCTGTTTGTGAATGAGAGGGCGAGTCAGATGGCGGCGTTCCAGAACCTGCACTATGGGCATAGCTCATTAAAATACCTTCCTTGACAGGTTAACTGACTGGTCTCAATTTTCTCCCGCACCCACTCGTCCGCCACGCAGTCGATGACCAGATTGATGCGGTCACAGTCCCCCTGGTTGATGACGGTATGTGTTTGATCCACATTCAAATACCACAACTCTCCTTCCTGCATGGGAACGAGATGATCATTCACCCAGAATTCCAGCAGCTCATGACTTTCGATGGGGACATGCAGCCGGACTTCGCCGTGCTCAAGGGAAACCCCGTGATCACGATGAGGCTTAATTTCCGCGCCGGGGCGCAAACGCATCAAGCGCACGGATTTAAGTGGACAGCGAAGTGACGCCAGCAGCCGTTGCAGACCTGGACTCTGCTCCAGAACCGGCAGGTCCACCCAGTCGTCGCAGCATTCTATGGCGAAGGCTTGCAGAATCGGATGGGCTTCGCGGTAGTGAGCGGGACAACGCAACGGCATGACATCCCATTCACCGCTGTAGTCGCGCTGATTGACGTGGTTCAACCAGGGTAATTCGCGAATGCGTTGCAGATCGGCCTTCAAGGCGGGAAGGTCAACGCTGATATCAAGCCTGGCGAATGAAAGCGGATCAGTCATTCCCTGAGGTCCTTTATGTTTTGATTATTCGCGCCAATATCCTTTGCCCTGGCGCAAACAATGCCGTGTGCTCACTTAACCGCGCCTCAATGAAAACGCAGTTAACTGTCGCCTTGCAGAGACTGTTTAGCCGCTGGCGTCAAATTACGCCGGATAGCCGTAGTAAGCCCCCATGTCCGCGTCCACCTGCTCCAGTTTGGGCATGCGAGCGCGATTAATTTCCGTGTACAGCCAGTCGTTGAGAACACAGTCTATTTCCAAATAAACCGAGGCCTCGCCCCCTTCATTTTCCACCCATTGCGACAGGCCCGGATTGAAATACCAGACTTCGCCCTCCGCCATTTGCGCCGGCGTTTCGTTTACACGGAAGGTCAGTCCATCGCTTAAGGAGATAGGAACCTGTAAACGCACCAGATCTTCCCTTCCCAGCGGGTTCAGGGACAGGTAATTGGCAATGGTGACGCCGGGATTCAAGCGCATGATTCTGGCGGACACCAGCGGGCATTGCAGGTACTCAAATACGTCCCGCATCTCGCCTTTACGCAGTGAGGCGACCACATCAGAGCCTGGCCATGAAGAGGCTATGCCGCTCCCGGACATTAATCCGTCTACAGGCAGCGCATCCCACCCGTCGTTGAAGTTACAGGCGCTGAAATTGCCTTCCCATAAAGCGAACAACAGCATTTCAAGATCGCGCAGTAAACCTCGCACATCAAAGCTCGCGGGAAGACGCGCACAATAAGCATCAGGGACAATTTGACGACCGACTTCACTCATAATCCAACACCCTTAACTACCAGCCTGAAACAGAAAGTAGCCGCAGCCTGAACGCAAAGCGCCCTCCCGAAGCTTCTCCCAGAACTTCACAAGCCGAAAAAGCATCCTGTCCTTTCCTACTTCCTCCAGAAGCATTCAACTTGCTTAAAATATAGTCACATCTTTTCCAAAGTGAGAAGTGGGTCATGGAAACTTTTTGTTAAAAGCGCATACCACAGGCCACCGCGTTTCAATAGCTTCGCAGGAAAGAAAAAAGCATTTTTAATACATGGAGTTACAACCGGACGCATATTGACGCCTATCGCCACGAATCCTTACATTGCAACGCCAATACGCCCAGACCTTGGCATCAGCCGAAAAAGGAAGAAAATTCAGAATATTTCGAAATAAGCGGTTCGCGTATCAAAGATGATCGCCAAAGCCACCCCCATGGGCCTCTTACGCCACTCGCTTTGCTAAACCAACGCACATTTACGATTTATCGCCATCAAATACCGGCCATATGGCCTACCAGGATCTTACTATTTCGTAATATTTCTTATTTTTCGCGTAAGCGGCGGGAAATTTCTCGTTTTAGGATGAGGCTACCTTAAGTTTTTCGGCCGCAATGCCGGTTAGATTTACCGATATAGCGAATTAATCCGGAAAGCCGCGCCGCAGGCGCTTATCTCAAAAGAGAAAACAACAACAGGAAATTGGCATTTATGAATAATAAGTATTTCATGAAGACTTTGCCTCTGGCAGTCTCCCTTGCGCTGGGTATCTCACAAGCACACGCGGAATTTGGCATCGGCGCCAATATCGAGCTCGATACAGACATCATTGACGCTAAAGACAGCGACACCAAGTTCGAGCAAGGCGGCCGTATCGAAGTGAATGTGACCGGCAAAACCGAACTCAATGGTTATTTTGTGGAAGGCAAGGGATCAGGCCTGTTGAAGAAAAATGGCGATACCGCCACCGACGATATGTGGGTGAAATTCGGTAACGAAACCTGGGACGTGCAGGCGGGCCGCTTCGAGGCCGTCAACCTGTTCCCACTGGGTAAAGATACGGTTGTCGCGCATGCCGGCGACGGCAAAGGCGCAAGAGTGTATGAGGCCAATCTGGTGCGCGGTCGCGCAGGCGATAACGGCGGTCAGTTTGCGCTGCATGTCCGTCCCAGCTCTGCTCTGAGCTTCGAGTTAGCTTCAATCTGGGGCGACTCCGATGAAAACGGCAATAACGAAGAAGTCTTTTCCGGTCTGCGTCCCAGCGTGACGTTCACCGGTGAGATGTTCAGTCTGACTGCTGGATATGAAGTACTGAAATACGATCAGGAGACAACTTCTGGCGGAGTCACTACCAAAACTGAAATCGATAAAAGCGGCTTTGGTCTGACCGGAAACATTAGATTCAGCGGAGCAAGCATCAACTTGAACGCCGCTCGTGAAGATATCGAGGACGCAGGATCAGACATCACCGTCACCTCCTTCGGCGCCAACGTTACCTACGGCGCATTTGGTTTGGGCGCGGTGCACTCAATCAGCGACACTGGCGCTAAAGACGACCCAACCGTATCGACGCTGTATGTCGCGTACACGCTGCCTTTATTCAACATTGACAACGCCTCCATCACCTTCGCCGGCTCTACTTCCAGCGCAGACCATCTGGCGGGCGACACCGACGACGACCTCCACAAAATAAGGACTCGTATTAACTACACTTTCTAAGAAGAAAGGCCACTCTCGTTCCTTCCTTTCTGTGTTGATTGCGCCGCTTCCACGTGCGGCGCTTTTTTGCGTTTACGCATCTTTAGCGTGAAGTTGGAGGCGGCTCCGCTTCACGCTTTTTTGCGCCAGCGTTTAAGCCCTTCAAATCCACCGCCTTTACTGCGCCCATCATCGCCGTCTACGTAGTAGTACGGAGACTCATGGTTTTATTTCAGTAGCCCTACGCATCCCGTCAAACCCAACGTGAAAGATATACTTTCCTCCATACAGCGTTTTAGGGTCGCGCCATGGTCTTCTCAAAAGTGGTCAAACTCAACGATACCATTTACGACAAGTACAAGATTAACGAGCTGGAGAACTCCTTAAGCAGTCTCCATCATATGGGTATGTTCCTGCTGCGCTCCAACAGCCAGTTGGGGCGCATCATCGACTTGCTGGAGGATTACCAGGACACCCAGGACCCTTTACAGATAGCCGCTTCGGTGCAACGCGCTCTGGCCCACAGTAACATTTCCTATGTCTTTAAAATCGCGCTACCTCAGCACAGCTATGTTTTCAGCAGCGACTCTTTCGTCTCGTTCGCTCAGGAAAAAATTATTTCCCATTTATCGCAGCAAACCATTCGCATGATCCATCACGAGCACTACTGGGCCGTGATCTATCCGCACTTCACGCTGTGCGTCACGCTGACGGAAGAACAGCGGGACCAGTACATCGATAATCTATCGAGACTAGCCAGCGTGGTCAGCATGTTGATGGAGAAGCTCAGCACAGAAACACTGGCCAACCTGCAAGAAGAAAACCGAAGCCAGCAGAATGTCGAGCGCACGCTCGATCTGCTGGACGACATCATGGCCATTGAAAACACGCGCAGTGATTACACCGTCCAGATCGTCGCCGACCTGAAGTGGACGATCCAGAACGCCATTCTCAGTATGGGATTAAATGGAGATAAAGAACGACAGATCATGGGCGTCATCGGCCGCCTGCTCAATGAGTTTGAAGAGCAACAGGCGTCCTATCGATTGATAGAGAGCTATGTGCGCACCGCCAAGAAAAGCCTGACCGAACTGACGCATCGTGAAGAAGCAACGTTTTCCGACCAACCAACCCCGCTAACCAGCGCGAACTGAGGCTCCCTCAGCAGGAATCTGCCTCACCGCCTCGGAGTGATCTCCAGGCGGTTTTTTTATCCGTCGACTCGATAAAAATCTAACGATCGCAAGCCCATAACGCCGCAAACTTTTTCATTGCGAAAAGAGGGTGCGGCTTTTTATTTTGCAAATACAAATACTGCTGCTGATTATTCAGCTTGCTTAACTGCTTATCTTCATAGGTCTCGATAATTTTTTCAGGTGGCAAGTCACAGTAGACATCTCGACGTTTATTACACTCAGCGACAATTTTCTTTTCTTCCTCAAGCATTTTCTCTTTGAGGTTATCGCATTTCTTTTGCATCTCTGCTTTGTATTCTTGCACCGCCTGTTCTTCCATAGGTGAAGACTGCTCAGGGTTAACATACTCAACGTCGGGCTCCATGCGACGATTAATCTGGCGCGCCTCCTCCACTGCCGCCGGCGTCGGCGCGGCTCTGATTTCCACCTCTGTCTGCGCGGAAGCGCCAGGACAAGGCGTTTCCTGAAAAGCGACTTTCCCTTTGGCGTTCACACATTTGTATATCTGCCCGTATCCCAGGCCTGAATACAAAACTGCAAAACATAGCGCCCCCATCCGCGCTGTTCGTTTCCAGCGCAGACCAGATTCTTTGTCAGCCATTACCCTACGCGCCATAAAACTCAATACCTTATTACCGACGACAAATGCGCCATGTTAAAGGGAGAAGTAAAAGCATAACCAGCGACTGCCAACAGGTTTCACAATCCTTGACGCTTCCCGCCAGGAGAGGTCTCTTAGAACGCACCCAGGCTCAGATATTTGATAATGATATTGTCGATGACGTCATGGGATTTCAGATCATCGATCGCTAGATTGATGCGTTCATCCAGCCCTTTGTTGTCTTCGATAACTTTTCTGGACAGAGCGATCACCACGGGGCGATTGACGACTTCATCGACAATCTCAACATCGTTGAAGTAGCCCAGTCTACGCGCCTGATACATAAAGGTTATGTCTTCCGTTATCGCGCAATCTACGCGGCCGTACAGGGTCAGTTTGACCAACTGCTCGGCGCTGTTCACCTCCACCACGCTCTTGAAACGGGTCATATCCAGATTGGGAAAGCGATAGTTGAAGCCTCGCAATACGCCCGCCTGATGACAGTTTTTCAAGGCCCCGCTATGATCAGCGCCTTCCTCCTCCGCTTTCTTTTTGAGCACAAATGCGGATACCGTTGACGTATATAACGGAGCGGAAAGCCACATGGCGTTGAGGGCGTCTTTGTCGTTATAACCGGTGGTGGTAAGCAGACCATCCAAGTGCCCCTGCCCCAGCATCAGCGTTATACGAGGTCGAGGATAGCTTTTCAGCTCGAAATCCACCCCCGCCCGGGTTAACGCCTCATCGACAATCTCATAATCGATCCCTGTCGCTTTGCCGTCCTCCAAGTGATAGACATAGGGCTCAACTTCCTCGGCGACGGCTAAGGCCAGACGTAGATTTTCGGCGCGACTGTCCTGCAGAGACACCCCCGCCAGGATCAGCAGCGCCAAGCTCTCCAGCTTCATCAAGGACATGTGTATACCGCGTTGCAATGACATGACGCCGGACTCGTCCCTGCCAGCCCGCATTAGAATGACCGTGTTTATAAAGAAGATTAGTAAGCCGCCTCGGGCTTGTCCAACGGCGAGTCGGCTCTCCAGACTAATTTGCCCCTTGCTACACGCTGGATATTTTTTACGCCGCAACTACCCTTAGGAAAAGGCGGTCAAGGCCGCCAGAAGCCGGTCCGCGCGCAACCGAGAGCGCTTCGCTATCAACGATAACATTGCGAGCGCCCATGCAAAGAACCAAGCGGAAGTGGTGATAGTAATAGCTGGAGTCACGGCTGGACTCCGGACTGTCTTTATACGGCAAAGTTCATAAGAAAAACTGACGCCTCAAGGAAAGCAGGGTTCCAACAATGAGAATAAAAGAGTCTTGTATCAGTCTTGGCCTCTCAACGCTGTGTATCGTGAGCCCGGCCCACGCCGACAACGACAGAATTCACTTCAACGGATTCGGCACTATCGTCGCCGCCACTACCTTTGACGATGAAAAACCTTATTTTTCCTACGACGACGATCTTAATTTCAAGAACGAGTCCCTGTTCGGCCTGCAGGTGCGTGGCGACATGGGAGAAAACCTCTCCGCCACCGCGCAGATCATTGCTCGCGGCTCGGAAGATCATGACGCCGAGTTCGAGTGGGCCTATGTCACCTACGCCATCGACAATAACTGGACCGTTAAGGCGGGTCGTTTCAGAACGCCTTTTTTCGAATACAGCGACACCATTGATGTCGGCTACGCCTACCACTGGGTCAGGCCACCCAAATTTGTTTACGTACCCCTGTTTAAAAACCTGGATGGTTTGAACATTACTTACGCCTCGCAAATGCGTCAGTTCGACTCTACCCTGAACTTCTTCTATGGCTCGGTGCAAGAGGACATCCCTATCGGTCAGGTGGACCTGAAATTCGTCTATGGCGGCTCCTGGCGCATCGGCGTTGACTGGATCAGCATGCGCTTCTCCTACTTTCGCTCGAAGCTTTCCATACCCGCCATCGCGCCTGGCCTGGACAGTATCCTGCCTCCGGAAGACCCAAGCGCTCCAGCGCCTTCCGGCCCGACAGTGTCAGAGGAAGTCGCCGACGCCATCCGCGCCAATGACGATCGCGGCGCCTTCGGCAGCATCTCTTTGAAAGTGGAATACGATAACTTTTTCGCCGTGGCGGAAGTCACCAGATCGGAAATTGAAGACAGTATCTTCCCTGATCCGCTGGGGTATTACGTCTCCGTCGGCTACACCATGGGCAAGTTCACTCCCCACCTCACTTATGAGGTTTTCGACACCAGTCCGAGAAGAAGTATTCTCGACGGGGTGTCTGAATCCGATCCTGTTTACTCGACATTGGAAGGCATCATTGAAGGCACGGATCAGGACAACAAAGTCATCACGATCGGCGTACGTTATGACTTTCATCACAGCGCTTCACTAAAGTTCGACTTCAGCAAAATAAACTACGACAAGGACGGAGCTAACCGCATCGACACCCAGTTATTCAGCACTGCGATTAGTTTCGTTTTTTAAGGAGCGCCGACATGTTAAGACTCATTACTATCGTGTTTGCTCTCATCTACCCGCTGCTGCAGGCGCAAGCCGTGGAAGCCGAGGTCGCTATCATCGTTAATCCGAAAGCGAATCTTGATCTGAGCAATGAAGATATCCAGAAGCTGTTCATGGCGAAGCAGGCTTTCTTGCCCAACGGAGAAAAAGCCACCATCGTCTCCATCGACAGCTCCTCTGCATTGTTCGAAGAGTTTTGCGCCAAAGTCGTCAACAAAGGCTCGCGCCAGTTCCTCTCCTACTGGTCCCGGCTGATCTTCACCGGTAAAGCCGCTCCCATGATCACCGCCTCCAGCAATCAGGACATCAAAGAGCTGGTGGCGAAGAATCTCAACTACATCGGTTTTATATCCGCCGCGGACTTGGATGAAACGGTGAAGGCGGTAAAAACATACTAAGACTTATTAAAATGGTCGCCCAACACAACGGTGTAAAACCTCTTCCATACCTTGTGGTGGCGCATAATCCATTCTTGGTTTGAGGCGTCCCAATCAATTAATCAGTATGCCGTTCCTTTTAATTTCTTCTTTGACTCGACAGTCTTCCAGCTCAGGAAGGTATACCGCCAATGGACGGTCAAAATCTCTATCCCCCCCGACTTCAATAACGTCTTCGTCTGGGCCAAGATACGAAGCCGTGTCGAACAGCTCAGACCCAGCCACCTCACAAACGGTCCCTGCGGGAGAGGAGCCTCTAAAACGCTCGACAAGTAAGTGCATGTACTTCATTGGCAAGTAGTACCTGCTATCACCAATAAAGCAGACAGGGCCAGTATATTCGGAGCCATCTTCGCCAGTCTTCTTCCCAAGACAAACACACTCTTTCGTTATTTTGTTAAACAAGTAATACACTTCACTCATATCAACTACCTTTTCCCATCCGGATTGAATATTGGCTGTCGAGGCAATAGTTCGCTTCCTTTGTCGTCATAGATCACAATATCGGTATTCTTATATACCTCCAGTTTTTGAACATTTTCTGGGGTATGATTATTTAGAATAGTCTGCCGATTCCCCCAAAATTTTCCCATCCATCGCGCAGCATCTGTGCCTTCAGGAACCTGAACAAATACCAGGCATCCCTCGGCTTGATTCTGTGCGGCATGAGAAATTTCCTTGTCAAAACCACGTGCGGAGGCGGTGCATTTATTCTCGATTTTGAAAACCTCTCCATCCGGTCCTTTCGTAACCAAATCGGCTCCTTTGCCTCCAGGTCCTGCGACAGCTTCCGGAACAAAGCCTTCTGGCACAAACTTATCCAGTATTATCCTTGCGTTTATTTCAGTTAACGGAAACTTTTTATTACTGTCCTCAATTAAACCGCTAATGACCTGACTATAATCGCTTTCATTCGAAACACTTCCAAAGCCAGCGTTATGAGCTTCGACACTTCTTGTTTCACTGGGCTGGCTCGTCCTCAGCGCTTCTCCAGAAGCGCCAGCTGCTTGAGGATTAACGACAGGCGCTTCAGGTGCGACGGGTTTTGGGCTTGATCCAGCCAGGGGAGAAGTACTTCCAGAGACAGATTTATCAACATCCTGGCGCTCATAGGCTGAGACCTGATGTCCTCGATTAGCATTGATTGCATCCATGACCCGGCAAACCTATACATTCATATATATTTGCATAGGCGGGGCCTCACGCGACCGGCTCAGACCACTTTCTCCGGCGCCGGTTTGGCCGCGCTTAACGGTTTGTATACGCTCTCTCGCCAACGCTGCATCCGCCAAAAACTGATTGAGCAGTTCCTCCAGCTTGTTCGCATGCAGGTTCTCAATTTCATGCCGGTAATGAAGGTAAAAAAATCGACCGCCGGGTTTTATCGAAACGCTGCCCAAAAGACACTCAGGTCCAGGAAAGTTCAGCGTCTGACAAAGTTCGTATAAAGAAAGTAAATCGTCGTTCCGTTCCGGCGCTTCATCCAACTCCGCCAGGAACAGCAGCCAGGGGCTGGCCTGTGGCCACTCTATCTGCCATTTGATTCCAGTCTGAGTCTGCGCTCCGCATACACCCTGAGCGTCCAGTTGCAGCCAGCTAAGGCCATTGCGCTCCCCTATATAGCGAAGCTTTTCATTGATATCTTCAAGCATGCGCGCCCTCCCGCACAGTATTCTCATGAGGAGCGCGAGATGGCTGACGCGAGCCATCCCTGCGCCCAATACCATGAGTAACCCAAGTCGGACGATAGTTTCAGCCTGGGTCTGCGTGTTGCTTGCGATACTTGAGCGGCGATTCGTTAAAGTATTTGGCGAAGACCTCATAAAACCGAGTGACGGAGGAAAAGCCGCTGGCGAAAGCGATCTCAATCACCTGGTCCTGAGAGTACAGCAACAATCGGCGGGCATGATTCACTCGTAAGTCAGTCAGATACTCCAGTACGGACATTCCCACTGCTTTCTTAAACACGCTCATGGCGAAATTCTTGTGCAGTCCGACTCCGTCCGCCACATCAGCAATCGTGATGGGCGTTCGATAGTTGCCATTAATAAACTCCACCATGCAATGCGCATGGTGCAAGTGCCGGCTGCGATATTCCCCACAGCCAGCGCCTTGCCCGGACTTACAGGGATTGCGCATGATCATGCGGCGTAGAAACAGGGTGATCTCGTCCAGCACTAAATCCTGCAGCGGTCCATCCAGACACCGCAGCTCCTGCACCCAACGCTCTACCGCATCAAGGGATAGCAAGCCCGTTGCATTAGCGCGATAAGGCGTCCCGCGAATCAGCAAATGTTTGAACATTTCATTCGCGCACATATCCGTGAGTAGAAACAAAGGCAGGCGTAGCTGCAGCAGCAAGGCGTTCTTGTCCGCCGAAACCAGCTGATGCCGGTGTAATGCGGAAAAACAGATGACGTCGCCGCTTTCCAGCTCATACAACTGATCGAGGTAACTCAGCCTCATGGAGCCGGATAGAAGGATATTGATTTCAAGGTGGCAGTGTTGATGTGAGCCTCCCATGATCTCGGGCTCACCAAAGTGAAAACTGACCAGTCCAGAGGCGTCAGTATGCGTATTGGCGTCATGCCTATCGTGAATAGAAGGACTTTTCATTGCTTTCCCCGTGTTATTTTTATTCAGGAATAAGCGAGACTACTCAGCAGTGTCAGACGAACAGCAAATATATTCCATAAAACCAATAATTGGAATAAATTTTCCACACAAGAAAATCTGACTCGAATATTCTATCTGCCTGAATATCTCTTGCTTACTGCGTTCCGGCTGGGGGCATTTTTGCTTTTGTTGTTTTTTTACTTCATTTTTACAGCGCTTCATTCTAACGCCAGCTTGGACAAAAAAACAACAAAGCATCCTATATTTAGCTAACAACTGGTTTGATACTTCATGAAAAGCATAAAAAAGCCGCTTTTCCCTTTCTCAAGTAAAGCGGCCTTTTTGACATTCACATTTCAAAAAAAGAAATAAATATTACCTATATTTCTGACTGTTCCGTCAGATTGACGAAGCGCGCAGCACGCGCAATGTCTCCAGACAGGCATTCAAGGAGTGATAGTCACACTTCGCGCCAGCCTCACTCTTCTTATCTGTAACTTTGGAGTTATCCGCATTAAGAATTCGATACCAGGCGCCATGATCATGGTCGACAAAATGCGTCCAGGAATATTCCCAAAGACGCTCATACCACCGCCAATAGCCTTCGTCTCCTGTCGCCTCGCCCAGCAACGCCGCCGCCGCGAAGCTTTCCGCTTGCACCCAGAAATATTTATCGTCATCGCAAATACTCTGGTCTGGAGCAAAGCCATAATAGAGTCCGCCGTGACGATCATCCCAAGCGGCTTCCATAGCACGATCAAACAGCTCACGCGCTTTAGCAGCCAACCAGGGTAAATCGCTGTGACGGGCGAGCATCAGTAGCAGTTTGGTCCATTCAGTCTGATGGCCCGGCTGAAATCCCCAGGGCTTATAAAGGTTCTTGGGATCGTCTTTGTTGTAGTCCCAATCGATATCCAGGCCCAGGGTAAAGTGCTCCCACACCAGCCCGTCAGACTTTCCTCCTAGCGCCAACACCACCTTCTCCGCCAGCTCAATGGAGCGGGCCAGAAAACGCGAGTCCGAGGTGGCTTCATAGGCGGCGATCATCGCTTCACAGGCGTGCATATTGGCGTTCTGACCGCGATAGTCAGACACCTGACTCCAATCAGCGCTGATTTCATCCGCATAGAGCCCTTGTTGCGGCTGCCAGAAGTGTTTTTCCATCAGGTCCCAGGCTGCATATAAATCCTCGCGCGCCGACTCTTCTCCGGCGCTGACCGCCGAGGCGAACGCCAGAATCAGAAAGGCGTAGCCATAGCAGTACTGCCGTTGGTCTGCGGGTTGGTAGTCCTTGAAAGTCCACACATAACCAGGCGCATCCACACGCTTGTGCGCCTCACGCAGATAAGCCAGTCCGTGTTCGGCCCAGGCCAGCCATTGCGCCCGCTCTTCCTCGTTGCGCGCGTCCAAAAACTGGTGCGCCTGATAAAAGTTGAACGTCATCCGGCAACTGCTGACCAGATGCTTGTCTCCGTGCGCAAACACGCGGCCATCGTCATAATAGTTTTGAAAATAGCCACCCCGCTCGTCACGGCCCGCGCGTAGATAGAAATCCAATATCTCGCGGCTGTGCGCAGTTAAAAAATCCCTGCTTCTGAAATTCATTCACTCAGCTCCCAAAAACGACTGACTTCAGACCAGTCAGGCAACGCAGGAAAAGCCCCTTGCCGACTTACTGTTAATGCGCCGCACTGGGAAGCGAAACGCACCAGCGCGGCGACCTGTGATTGTGAATTGAGCAGCGCCGCCTGGTCGCCGCATTTCGACAGTCCAAACAATATAGCGCCCATAAATGAATCCCCCGCCGCCGTGGTGTCCACCGCCTTCACTGGCGGTGTCGCCTCCTCTCCAGAAAACGCGAGGGAGACATAACGAATAGGCTTTCCGCCGTCCGTCACCAGGATCAACTTCACCCCCTGTTGCAGCCAGCTCTGGCACAGCGCCTCGGAATCAGCGCCTGCAGCGAGATACTCCAGCTCATCCAGAGACAGCTTTAATAAGTGGGAAGAGGCCGCCAAACGAATGATCACTTCTTTATCCGCATGTCCCGACGCCCACAGATTATGGCGCAGATTCACGTCAAAGCTGATGACGCAGCCAGCGTCTTTGGCTCTTTGCAGCGCGCTCTCAGTGACGGCGGCGATCGAGGGCGTCGTGAGGGTGTTAGAGCAATAATGAAAGACGGAAGCGCCCGCAAACCAAGCCGGAGCGACCTGCTCCGCCTGCAAAACCATATCCGCGGAGCCATCTCGATAAAAAGAAAACGTACGCTCGCCCGAGTCGTCCAGCATCACGAACGCCAGGGCGGTTTTCGCCGTCGGATGAAACAGCAGATGGCTGGTGTCCACGCCATAGGCTTGCAGCGCATGAGCCAGAAAACGGCCGAACTCATCTTCTCCCACCTGCCCCGCAAACCTGGCGTCGCCTCCCAGCTTGGCGATGGCTACCGCCACATTGGCCGGTGCGCCGCCAGGAAACTGTTTGAATTTGCGCAGGCGTAGAGGGGCTTCCTCATCCTGTCCGATATTCAGAAAATCAATGAGGGCTTCACCAAAACAAACGACTGTGCTCATAGTTACTAATCCGCTAACTCATTCCGGGGCTAAACATTATAAGTCGAAGTCGGCGACAGATTTATCGCCGAAAATGCCCTGGTTATACACGTCTTCCTCTCAGTCGTCTCCTACCAAAGCGCAACTTTTCCGATACTTTTGCGGCGACTCGCCAAAGTATTT
This sequence comes from Hahella sp. CR1, assembly GCF_029813005.1. NCBI lineage: Bacteria > Pseudomonadati > Pseudomonadota > Gammaproteobacteria > Oceanospirillales > Hahellaceae > Hahella > Hahella sp. CR1. The sequence goes on along the minus strand of NZ_JAPELK010000009.1, from coordinate 106,313 downwards.
CGCAAACACTTCGTAGAACCGCGTCACGGAGGAAAAACCGCTGGCGTAGGCGATCTGAGTCACCTGCTCCCCAGTGTATTGCAACATACGGCGGGCATGATGCACCCGCAGCGCGGTCAGATACTCTAGAATCGACATTCCCAGGGTTTTCTTGAACAGCGTCATGGCGAAGTTCTTGTGCAGCCCCACATGGCCCGCCACATCGCAAACGCTAATAGACGCATGATAGTTGTCATTGATGAACTGCAGCATCACAGGAATATGCTGGCTGACTTTGAGCCCCGAAACGCCTGAGATCTGTTGATCAGGCGGGGTGTAACAGGCGTCCTTGAACAGACGCCGCAACAGCAGCGTGATTTCATCCAAAATGAGGTCATCCAGGGCGGGGTCACATAACCGCAGTTCCGCCACCCATCGCGCCAACATAGTATCGTCCACCAATCCAGCGCACCGCGCGCGACAGGGAACGCCATGAAACAGTTGCTGTTTCACGCCACAGGAAAGTTGCAGATTGAACAAGGCGAAAAGAGGGAGTCTAAAGCTGTACGCCACGGCGTCATCGCTCACAGCGCCAAACTGATGAAAGTGCAACGCGGAATAACATAAAAGGTCTCCGGCGAACAATTTCATCGTCTGTTGACCATACAGCATCTCAACACTGCCGCGGGTCAGAATAAGAATCTCCAGATGGCAGTGCTGATGCGCAGCCGCCATAGCTTCCGGCTGGTGGCGTTCGCCTTCCAGCTCAAATCCGTACGGATGGCTTTCTCGGCCATAGGATTGACCAATCATCGCTTCACCCCCTAATTATTTTTATTCAGGTAAAGGCATGCCCGGGGCGCAGTCGCCGAGGCAAAGTCTCAGCGAGCGCCATGAGCTTGATATTTTTTAGTGAACGCAAAAACGCCCGGGTCTGATTCGCAGCAGAGGCTCCGGGCTAAAGGCTCTAGCCGATACGGGCCTGGCTCTCGATATCGAAGAAAACGGCTTTGGACAGATCGAGCATCAGGTTCATCTTTTCACCCAGCTTGCCCGCGCTGTCAGGCGCTACCCGACAGCTCACTTCCGTGCCGTTCAGATGAATGTGCATAACGGTGTCCGGTCCGGTAGGCTCAACCATATCAATCTCAGCCTCCAGCACCATAACATCGGCTCTCTCCACTTCATGCGGATTCACCTGAGTCACCCTTTCAGGACGCAGACCCAGAGTCACCTGCTTGCCGACGTAGTAAGTCAGGCAGGCTCCGCGCTCGCCCAGAGGCAGACTGTAAGTGCGACCGTCACGGGTAGTGACTTTCGCCACCAGACCACCGCCTTCGTTTTGGATCTGCACCGGAATGAAGTTCATCGCGGGTGAGCCCATGAAACCGGCAACGAAAATGTTGGCGGGCTCGTCATAGATCTCTTGCGGGGTGCCAAATTGCTGCACGATGCCGTCTTTCATGACCGCGATGCGGTCCGCCAGGGTCATCGCCTCGATCTGGTCGTGCGTTACGTAAACGATGGTGGTGCCCAGATTCTGGTGCAGCTTTTTGATTTCCGTCCGCATTTCCACCCGCAACTTGGCGTCCAGGTTACTCAGCGGTTCGTCGAACAGATAAATCTTGGGTTTGCGCGCCAACGCCCGCCCCATGGCCACACGTTGACGCTGACCACCGGAAAGCTGGGAAGGCTTGCGGTCGAGCAAATGCTCAATTTGCAGCATTTTCGCCACACGCTCTACTTCAGCCGTGCGCTCGTCTTTTGGCACCTTGCGCATTTCCAGACCGAACGAGATGTTGTCGCGTACGTTCATGCTTGGATACAGCGCATAGCTTTGGAACACCATAGCGATGTCGCGATCTTTCGGGCTACGACCGGAAACGTCTTCGCCGCCGATCAAAATAGCGCCGTCAGTGATCTCCTCCAGTCCTGCGATGCTGTTCATCAGCGTGGACTTGCCACAGCCGGACGGACCGACAAGGATCAAAAACTCGCCCTTCTCGATGCTGATGTTTATGCCTTTGAGGACTTCCGTTTTACCGCCGTAGGTCTTACGAACGTTTTGAATTTCTAATGCAGCCATTTAAATTAACCTCGAAACTGTCTTTGTTCTTGTGTGAAAGGCGGCGGCGCGCCTAGCCTTTCACAGACCCGGCGGTCAGTCCTCTGACGAAGTATTTGCCGGCCAGTACGTAAACCAATAGTGTGGGCAGACCCGCGATAATCGCCGCCGCCATGTGCACGTTATATTCCTTCACGCCAGTGGAGGTGTTCACCAGGTTGTTCAGTGCAACGGTAATCGGCTGAGTATCGCCGCTGCCGTAAACCACGCCGAACAAGAAGTCGTTCCAGATCTGCGTGGTCTGCCAGATGATGGTCACCACAATGATCGGGCCGGAAATCGGCAGCAGGATACGCCAGAAAATAGTGAAGAAACCTGCCCCGTCCAGCTGCGCCGCTTTAACCAGCTCACCCGGAATATTGATGTAGAAGTTACGGAAAAACAGGGTCGTAAACGCCATACCGTAAACAATGTGCACGAACACCAAGCCAGCAGTGGTGTTAGCCAGGCCCAATAACCCCAGGGTCTGCGCCATAGGCAGCAACACTACCTGGAACGGAATAAAGCATCCGAACAACAGCAGGCCGAACAACAGCTCGCTTCCGCGGAATTTCCACTTCGTGAATACATAACCGTTCAAGGCGCCCAGGAATGTGGAGATCAGAACCGCCGGCACAACGATTTGCACGGAGTTCCAGAAGTATCCTTCCACGCCTTCACAGCGAACGCCTGTGCAAGCAGTGCTCCAGGCTTTGGACCAAGCGTCAAAGACAAACTCGGTCGGCCAAGAAATCAGGTTGCCGCTACGGATGTCGTCCATTGTTTTGAACGAGGTCAACACCATAACGACCAAGGGCAGCAGGTAAAACAGCGCTGCGGTCAGCAACACGGCGTAGATAAGCCCGCGATTAATACGACTCCAGTTCATAGATGATTGCGCAGTCTGATTAACCATTACGCGACCCTCTCAATTCTGAGTACAGATAGGGAATCAGGATGGCCAATACGCCGCCCAACATCAGCATTGCGCTCGCCGCGCCCAAGCCAATCTGGCTGCGGGTGAATGAGTGCGCGTACATAAAGGTCGCCGGCAAGTCAGTAGAATAGCCAGGGCCGCCGCCTGTCATCGCCGCCACCAAGTCGAAACTCTTGATAGCAATGTGAGACAGAATGATAAAGGCGCTGAAAAACACCGGACGCAGACTCGGCAGAATAATGCGACGATAGATTTTCGGCAGCGTGGCGCCGTCGATTTGAGCCGCTTGAATAATGGAATTATCGATACCGCGCAGCCCCGCCAGGAACATCGCCATCACAAATCCGGATGACTGCCATACGGCGGCGATCACCAGCGTATAAATGGCCATATTCGGGTCGACAATCCAGTCGAAGCTAAAGCTTTCAAACCCTAGATCCCGCACCACTTTTTCCAGACCCAGTCCAGGATTCAGCATCCACTTCCAGGCCGTACCAGTAACGATGAAGGACAACGCCATAGGATACAGATAGACCGTACGGATCGCGCCTTCCTGACGAATCTTCTGGTCCAGCAGTATCGCCAGGGTCACCCCCAGAACCAGGCAGACCAGAATGAACAGTCCACCAAAAATACCCAGGTTGGTGCAAGCCACCAGCCAACGGTCGTTTTCAAACAGCTTTTCGAATTGAAGCAGGCCGACAAAGTCATATGACGGCAGAAAACGCGAATTGGTCATCGACAGGACCGCCGTCCAGATGATGTAGCCATAGATAAAGACCAGCATCATGACGAACGTCGGAGCCAGCACCATTTTTGGCAGCCAGCGCTCCAACCAGGCAAGACCGCCTTTCGCTTTTGCAGTTGCTTCGGGACGATCGTGTGCGCCCATGGATATCGCCCTCATGGTTCCCCTCGTTAAAGGCAAGTTTAGGATAGAGATGGGGGTTGCGCGCGCGAACTGATCTGTTCGCGCGCGCTAAGCCGATTACATTGCTGCTTTTACAGCCTGCGCCAGCTTGTTGACCGCTTCTTTAGCGGACTGACTGTCGTCATTGAAGAAGTTGGTGACGACATCATAGATAGCGCCCTGGATATAGGACGTGGTGGACATGCCATGCGCCATACTGGGCACCAAATCGCCAGTGGAAGCGGCGGCGTTGAAAGCGTCCATAGATGCTTCCGCGCAGCTGTCGAACTTGTCGCGAGCCATGCCGCTACGTACTGGGATAGAGCCTTTGTTCAGGTTAAAGGTTTCCTGGAAAGTCGGCTCCATGATCAGACGCGCCATAGCGTTCTGTGCTTTCACGTTGTCGTCATTGTTCAGCTTGAACATGGCGAAGCTGTCGATGTTAAACGTGAACTGACCGGAAGTGCCGGGAGCAGGCAGACACATGTAGTCAACGCCAGGCTTTTTACCCGCTGCGGTGAATTCGCCTTTGGCCCAGTCGCCCATTACCTGCATCGCGGCTTTGCCGTTGATGACCATGGAAGTGGCGATGTTCCAGTCACGACCGGCTGCATCTTTGTCGATGTATTTACGCATGCTCTTGAAGGTTTCGAAGATCTTAACCATCTTCTCGCTCTTCAGCGTATCAGCGTCGTGCTTAACAAAGGCTTTGTTGTAGAACTCGCTGCCGCCCATGCCCAAAGCGATGGCTTCGAACAGAGTAGCGTCCTGCCATGCCTGACCGCCGTGCGCCAGCGGAATGAAGCCCGCTTTCTGAATGGCGTCGGCCGCTGCAGGGAATTCTTCCCAAGTGGTTGGGATGCCTACGCCCGCTTTACGGAACACGTCTGGGTTGGCCCACAGCCAGTTCACCCGGTGCACGTTTACCGGAACAGCAACGTAGTGGTTTTCGTATTTCATGACGTTGGAAACGACATCTGGGAGCAGTTTGTCCCAGTTCCCGGCTTTGGCGACGGAGTCCAGGTTCGCCAACAGACCGAGGTTCGCCCACTCCTGGATATCCAGCCCTTTGATCTGGGCTGCTGCAGGTGGGTTTCCTGATACGGCTCGTGATTTCAGAACGGTCATGGCGCTTTCCCCGCCACCCCCGGCAACCGCAAAGTCTTTCCAGGTGTGCCCTTCTTTCTCCAACAAGCCTTTCAATACGGCGACAGACGCCGCTTCACCGCCGGAGGTCCACCAGTGGAGCACCTCAACTTCGCCCGCCTGTGCTGAAGTTGCTGCTGCGATGCCAGAAAGAACGATAGGAGCAAGAGCTTTTTTGATTCGTTTCATGACCAAACCTACTGTTTATTGTTGTTTAAATAAAAGGTTCGCCATTCCCGATTGAACAATCCCTGATGGGATATTTTAGGAAGGCTGAAATCCTCTGATTACGCTCAAAGGTTTACTCAGTATAGGGGTGGAAATACGGGGGCGGGGTAAGATAGAGCAACCTAATGTAACAAAACCTTAAAAACCTTGCAGATTCCCAACGGCCACAATTAAGCGGCCATTGGCTGGCAATGGGCCAGATTCAGACTTCCTGATACTGCCTTGGCAGCCAGACTTCCACGACAAAGCCGCCCTGCTCATGGTTTCTGACCTTCAGCCTGCCGCCGTGAGCATGGATAATATTGCGGGCGATGCTCAATCCCAGACCAGATCCGCCCGTGTTACGATTGCGGGACTTTTCTAACCTTACGTAAGGTTCGAAAATGCGATCCTGCTCCATTTCCGGAACTCCCGGACCAAAATCCCGCACCGCTACGTGCACGCCTTCATTCACATCTTCCAGAAATACTTCCGCCTGATGCCCGTAGAACAGCGCATTATCAATAATGTTGCTGAATGCGCGCTTGAGCGCCAACGGCTTACCCCAGAACGGCTGCTCCAACACGCCGGTCAGCACTACTTTCTTGCGCTGCAGATCCGCGCCTTCGCAAATTTGCTGCAATAAATAGTGTAGATCGATATTCACCGGATTTTCATGGACAGTGGTGTCTTTAACGCACTGCAAGGCGCCATGCACCATGTGATCCAGGTCTTCCAGATCCTGAATGAACTTGCCGCGCAGCTGGTCGTCGTCGAGCATTTCCGCCCGTAGTCGCAGACGGGTGATCGGCGTTTTAAGATCATGGGAGATGGCGGAGAACAGCGTTTCCCGATCCTGAATATAACGTTGAATGCGTTCTTGCATGGCGTTAAAGGTGCGCGCCGCCGCCACAACTTCTGTGCTGCCCTCCTCCGGCAACGGAGGCCGTTCGATGTCCTTGCCTAATTCGTCCGCCGCCCGCGATAGCAACTTCAATGGCCGCGTCAGCCAACGTACTACGACAAACAGCGACAGCACCACCAGAACCACGGTGATTCCCATAAACCAAAGGCGCTCGGCGGGCAAATAATCGCCTTCAATCAGGCCATCCGGCGTGGGCAACAGCGTGGCCAGATACAGCCACTCGTCTTTCTCCAAACCTATCTGCACCACCAGGATCGGAGTCTTTTGCGGGTGTAACAACAGGCTGTGATGCCCCCATCCCGGCGGCAGATCCAGCAGACGAATATCATTGTTAAAAACGTGCAGGGACTCGGCGAAAGAGAACTCGGATATAATCTCCACCTGACGGCCCAGCTCTCGTTGCAGGACAGAATCCACTTCCTCTAACACCCAGCGCTTCAGGTCCGTGTCCTGCGTCGGGCTGATATTGATCAACTCACTGTTGAAGGTGACGAAAAAGCGCGAACCGCCCATGCGCCGCAACTGATCGAGGACGATATGGCGGTATTCCACCGGCAGGGATTTAAAGAAGCGCACAGTGGAAGCGATGCTGAACGCCAAGTGATTGGACATACTCAGCACATTTTCCTGATTACGGGTCTTAATCTGCGCCACCCAAATCAAGCTGGACAGCGCCTGCGCAGCCAATACGGCGATGACCAGAACAATCACCATTCGCGACAATAAAGAACGCGGAGCCAAGCCCGCCAATCCTCGGCGAGCGCCTCTTTTAATCCCCATATTCGCGCTCAACCGGAACCGCTAAAACATAACCGGAGCCGCGCACGGTCTTGATAAGAGTGGGATTTTTGGCGTCATCGCCCAGTCGCTGCCGTAACCGGCTCATATGCACGTCGATGCTACGATCCAATGGCGAGCACTCGCGCCCGTGCAGCACGTCGGAAATTTCGTCCCGGCTTAACACTTCATTGCCCTTTTCCAGAAACAGACACAATAAAGTGTAGTCGGCGCCGCTGATGGCGCTCTTGTCGCCGTTAGGTTGCACCAGCATGCGGGATGTAGTGTCCAGCACCAGATTGCCGAAACGATAGATTTTGGGTTGCCCGGAAGGCGTGCTCTGTTTGGGTTGCACCCGACGCAGAATCGCTTTCATCCGCGCCAGCAACTCCCTTGGATTGAAAGGTTTGGCGATATAGTCGTCGGCCCCCATTTCGAGACCGACGATACGATCAGTGTCATCCGCATTGGCGGTCAACATGATGATGGGAACGGTGGACGACTTACGCAGACGCTGACAGATAATAAAGCCATCGTCGCCAGGCAGCATGATGTCCAGAATAATCAGATCCGGTGTCTCGCCCTCCAGCAGCTTGAACAGCGTCTCGCCATCCTCAGCCGGAGATACGTCAAAACCGTTTTTGGAAAGATACTGGCTCAGCAATTGCCGAATTTCCAAATCGTCGTCCACAACGACTATATGCTTGTTTTTGTGGGTCATCGCTGCTTAAAACTTAACCTCGTAAACTGAGCGCGATCATAACACAAATTTATCGCCGGCCCAGTTGTGATTGTACTTGTGTCGCATGTCTCCAGTTGCGGACAGTCATTACTCACTTTTTGGCCATAATCTGTATAATTCGCGCTCTTTTCGTCAAACCAGCCCTTTGCGGAGCTTCCATGTACGTGTTTCTGGATTTCTTTGGTATCGCTGTATTCGCCATTTCCGGCGCGCTTGTCGCCGGACACAAGAAACTGGACGTTTTCGGCGTGCTTGTGGTCGCCCTGGTAACCTGTCTCGGCGGCGGCACTCTGCGCGACCTCGTGTTGAACGCTCACCCTGTCGTCTGGATCGCCAACACAACCTATCTTGGCGTGGGCATTATTTCCGCCCTCGCCACGTTCGTACTGGTCAGGCTCAAACGCATCCCTCTTCATATGCTGGAAGTCTGCGACGCCATTGGACTGGCTTTTTTCACGATCGCCGGCACGCAAAAAGCGCAGGCGCTGGGCCACAGCTTCGAAATTTGCCTGTTGATGGGCATCATGACTGGCGTTGCAGGCGGTGTTTTACGCGATATTATCTGCAACGAAATCCCGCTGATTTTCCATCGCGAAATCTACGCTACGCCAGCCATCGCCGGCTCATTTCTATACCTGACTTTGAGCTACTTCAGCATAGACTCGGATGTCGCCGCGTTGTCAGGAATGGCGGTCACACTGGCGTCACGGCTTGCCGGCGTGTACTTCAATATCAGCTTGCCCGCGTTTCTTTTTTCTGAAGACGAACAGGAAACGCCCAAACCGGAGTAGGCTCAATATGCTCAGGCTTCAGAAAGGCTTGAATCCGCCGCTCCGGCGTATGATTATGCTTTTCTGATCGCTAGCGCATTCAATATCCAAGGAGTATGCCCATGCATGAGTACTGGACTGAGTTTCTTACCGTCGCCCTCGCCCACCTATTGGCTGTCGCCAGCCCCGGACCGGACTTCGCCGTGGTGATGCGCCAAAGCCTGTGTCGAGGACTGAAACCCGCATTATGGACCAGTACGGGGATTGGCTCAGGCATACTTCTACACATCACTTATTCATTATTGGGTATTGGCCTGCTGATTTCTCAGTCCGTGGTCGCCTTCAACGTATTGAAGTGGATTGGCGCCGCTTATTTAATCTGGGTGGGCTTCCAGTGTTTGCGCGCCAAACCTCAAGCGCCATCTGACGAACCGCTGCAACAAACACTGCCTAGTGAGTCCGCATGGCAGGCGTTTCGTCTGGGCTTTTTAACCAACGTGCTTAACCCTAAAGCCACCTTGTTCTTTGTCGCCTTGTTTTCCGTCGTGATCAGCCCGGACACGCCCAAGTGGATTCAGGGTATTTATGGCGGCTGGATGTTCGTGGCCACTACGCTGTGGTTCTGCGGTTTCAGTTTCTTCCTTTCTGGAGAGCGCGTACGCAGAGTATTCCAGCGCTGTTCACACTGGATTGAGCGAGTGATGGGAGTCGTGTTATTTGGTCTCGCGGCCAGACTGTTCGCCGCGACTCGCGACTAAGAGCGCATTAATACTGCGTAAAGTCCGCTAGAAGAAGCACAGAAAGGCGAGCGGGAAATCTCGCCTCTCTGGCCTCGACGCTACTATTAAGCGCCAAGGCGTACACAGAGTTTTTAATTCCTGATTCTTACTTGGCTGGCAACTGTCCATACAGATCAGTCAGCAAACGTTCCGTTTCATCCCAACCAATGCAACCATCCGTGATTGAGACGCCATACTGCAGCGGTCTGTCAGGATGTACTTTCTGAGTTCCTTCTTGCAGATAACTTTCCAGCATGACGCCCATAACCGTGGAGCTACCTGTTTTCAACTGACGCACGACTTCATTCAGCACTTTGGACTGGTTACGGAAATCTTTCCGGCTGTTGTCGTGGCTGCAGTCCACCATCAAACGCACGGGAAGACCATGTTTTTCCAGCGCTTCGCTGTACTCTCTTACGCTATCTTCATCGTAGTTAGGTTTTCCTCTGCCGCCGCGCAGCACTAAGTGAACGTGGGGGTTGCCGAGGGTTTTGCGCATTTGGGGGCGTCCGCAGGTGGACAAGGTGGGGTAACAGTGGGGAGAGCGGCTGGATTGCATGGCTTGTATCGCCACTTCCACTCCGCCGTCCGTTCCGTTCTTGAATCCGACTGCGGAGGTCAGGCCGCTGGCCATCTCTCTGTGCAATTGACTCTCTGTGGTGCGAGCGCCAATCGCTGTCCAGGACACCAAATCCTGCAAGTAGTCCGACACGATCGGACTCAACGCCTCAGTCGCCAAAGGCAGGCCGAGATGCGCCAATTCAACCATCAGCCTTCTGGCTTTGTCCAAGCCGTAAGCCATATGGTGTGAACCGTCCAGCAGAGGATCATACACCAGACCTTTCCAGCCGACGGTAGTGCGAGGCTTTTCTACGTAGGCGCGCATAACGATTTGCATGCGGTCGTCCAATTGCGGCTTCAGTTCAGCCAAGCGGCGGCCGTACTCCAGCACGCCATCGGTGTCGTGTACGGAGCAAGGTCCGACAACGACCAACAGACGCGGGTCATCGCCGTGCACAATATTATTGATGGCTGTCCGCGCATTCTCCAGCTGTGTGGCCAGGTATGCGTTAACAGGATAGCGGTGCCGAAGTTGATTGGCTGAGGGCAGGATATCGCCCATCGGCTGTATTGGTGGCTCCATATGTTTCAATGTCTCGTCGATAACTGCTCTTGCCTTGATTCCCATCGACTTTACGCCGGATTCTTTGACTGTCGCTGCCTGGTTCATTGGTTCTCTCCCGATATTACTCTGTGTCTGCATTCGATTCGTAAGTTAAAGATTCAGTTTTAAAATCAATAACTAAATCGAGACTGACACCACCATCTAGGCAGAAAGCGACCGCACACATCACTATGTTGAAGCGCCGGCGCCGGTTCCCTGTCCTCTTTAGTATACGACTGATTACCCGTCATGACCTTACCCTGTTGATTACCTGTTTGCTTCAATCCAACTGCCAACGACACCTTGTTGATTCGCAGCTTCCAGTCCCGCGAGGGTATAAAAAAAGCCCCGGAGACGTTTGCCTTCGGAGCTTCTTTGAGAGTTCTTCCGGAAGGCAGCTTCGTTAAACGCGCCTTCCTGTAACCTAAGTATGCGGGGGCTCGTTAACGATGGTTATAAAAATAAAACCAAAAATGCCAACCGCTAAAATACGCACGAACGCCAGCAACCGCTGCGTTGCCGGAGAAAGATTTGAAAATGTTGAGAGTGTTGTGCGTATTCATGGAGTAAATACTAACCTGCGGTTTTAACAAAAAGCAACTGCAAACGGGAAAAAAGTTCGAAGGCGCCAATAACGCCTCCCTTTCGACGCCTTACACCACCTGCCCCAACTGCCTTAACTTCTTCTTCAATGACTCGTTTTCCTCCTGCAGCGCCTCCAGACGCGCCTCCAAGTCCGTAATCCTCGCCTTGTAGGCGGAGATGTTGCCAGAGTCAGAAGGAGTCGCCGTTTCTACCGGCTCTATGTCGCTGCTGAACATGTGCATGTAACGCGACTCTCTCTTGCCGGGCTCACGAGGCAACATCGCGACCAGAGGTCCCTGCTTGTGTTCCAGCAGCCGTTTCAGCGTCGCCTCTACAGCCAGGACATCGGTGAACTCCGCCATTCTGCTGGCGCGTGAGCGCAGCTCTCCCGGCGTTTGCGCCCCCCGTAACAGGAGTTCGCATACCACCGCGACTTGCTGCGCATCCAGCTTAAGTTCGCCAAACTCTGTGTTACAGAAACGATGATGGTACTTTTCCACCCTACTTCCATAACTGCTGCCTTTCACCAGGTCCTTACGCTGCAACGCTTCCAGAGTCTGGCGGACAGTCGCTTCGTCCAGTTCCAGCACCGGATGGCGGTTGCTTTTCTGATTACAGGCGTTCACCAGCGCATTCAGCGACAACGGATATTGGTCCGGCGTAGTGATTTCTTTTTCCAGCAACACCCCGACCACACGGGTTTCATATAATGTCAGATCTTTTTTCATTTCCCCTCTCCTTACCCGTTATCGACCACTGATTTCAAATTATTGGTATCCCTGGCTACGTAGATGGGCCAGTAGTATGCGTTTGGCTTCGTTGATTTTCGCCGCCAGATAATTACTGCCGCCGCGATCAGGGTGAAACTTCTGCATCAATCGGCGATGCGCCTCCACGACCTCATCTTCACTCAAATCATGATCCGTCAGGCCAAGCACGTCTTTGGCGTCAGCCAGCGTCATGGCCTCATCATGGGTTGGTACGTTATCCACATCGTCCACGGAGAACTGGGTCCGCCAATGCACGCCATAGACTCGTTCAAAATAGGTCTCCAGAATCTCAATGGAGTCTTGATAATCTCTCACTGCTGAACGATAGAGAGTCGCCAGACTGCTTACGTCCATCGCTTGCAGGTTCTGCCCGGAGTAACGGCCCGCCAGGACGTCTCCATCCATCTTGCCGCTGCGGTGATCCAGCGTCATGCGCAGCAGGCTGGTTTCGATGCTGGATTGCCCATCGCCTCCCGCCACAGAGTCACGTCCGGCGTTGAAAAGTTTGCGCAGCAGGGGCAACCACTGCAAGACGGAAGGAAGACGCTTGAACAGCAACAGGAGCGCCGCAAACAAAGCTGCGATAAAATTCAACCGGCCGGTCACCACCAGCAATAGAATAACGACTCCGCCAATACCCAGTGCGAGATAGGTCAGATTTTTCTTTCTTTTTTCCGGCGGCGCCTGAAATACATGCTGCAGCAGCCAGAAAAAAATTAAAGCCAGCAAAAACCCCAATATCAGTTGCACTTCTCTTTCCTTATTATCGCCGCCATGTCAGGGCGTTTTGGTATCTATTTTCGGCCCGGGGAGTTGTCGCCTCAATTCCAGCAAACGAGGGCCACCTCGACGACTGTAGGCCTCCAATGCAGGCAGGCCGCCACGCGCATACTCGGCAACAGCGCCGAGCAGCTCCTTTAGCTGTTCTGCGCTACCTTCGTCAAATCGACACCAAGCGCCGCCGGAGAGTCTGGCGATATCTTTGTACACTGCTTCCACGCCCGCATCACAGCCTTCCTGAAACATAAAGACCGGCGCGCCGATAATGCCAAGCTCCCCCGCTTGTCTCAATAATCCGGAAGCATCTTCTTCTAACGCATCGCCGACAAACACCAATGCCTGAACTTTGCGTTTCAAAGACTCTGACTTTCCGTGCGCCAGCACTCGGCCAATCTGTGTTTGGCCCGCCATACAATATACGGAGGTCATTGCCCGCACCAAGGCATTTGCGTCAGTCACCCAATCAGAACAATTAAACTCTTTGAGTCCTCGATAATAGACAAACTGTACCTGCAGCCCCGTCGCGTTTCCGACGCTAAGAAACATTTCCGCCTGCAGTTGACTCGCCTGATCCCAGAGCAGCTGACGACTCATCGTGGCGTCGACTGCGAATATAAGACGCCCGCTCCCATGAGTGTGCGCCAAGGGCGTCGTTTTGACCTTTTGCAGAAAGTGCTGGATCGCCTGTTTGCTGGCTGGCGGCGCATTCGGTCTCGCTGGCGTTTTATTCATATCATTGCCTCCGCAAACCGATTCTCTGTTAAATATACTAAAAAGTATTGCAGGTTAAGCGCTTATGCGGCGACGCCAACGGCAAAATTAATGTTATCCCGGACGCTTCACCCACAAACTATTAGAAAACTGGACGGGAAGTCCTTAGAGTACATGCTTTTCTATTTCCAAGCGCCAACGCACCCGGCGACGCCCCAGGCCTGCGCAGTCAGAGTCAGTCTGAGCACACAGCGTCGCGCTTTTCGTCCGGCACATAATTACGAGGTTCAAGGTGATTGTCTATCAAGGTCATGAGGGCGCTTACTCCCATCTGGCGTGTAAGCAAGTATTTCCCGATCGCGAAGCGCGTGCTTGCGGCTCATTTCGCGCAGCCATGGAAGAGGTGGAGCAAGGCAAAGCGGAACTGGCGATGATCCCTCTGGAAAACTCCACCGCAGGACGTGTGGAGGAGATTTACCGCTTGATTCCACAAATGAGCCTGCATATTCAGGAAGAGCACTTCGAAGCCGTAAACCACTGCCTCATGGCGCTTCCTGGGGCGCGTCTGGAAGATCTGTGCGTTGTCGGCTCACATCCCCAGGCGCTGGCGCAATGCGCCGATCACGTTCGCGAGCTGGGACTGAACCCAGTCGCCACGCTGGATACCGCCGGCGCAGCCCTGGAAGTCAGCCAGAGCGGCGATAAAACCAAAGCCGCCATCGCGTCCAGTCTGGCGGCTGAGCTGTACGGGCTGGAGATTCTGAAAGAGAATTTTCAGGATAAAACCGGCAATACCACTCGCTTTATTATCCTTTCCCACGAAAACAGACTCCCTCCCCTTGAGCCAGGAGTGAAGTACATCACCTCCCTGCTCTTCCGGGTGCGCAATATTCCCGCCGCGTTGTACAAGGCCCTGGGCGGGTTCGCCACCAACGGCGTCAATCTGGTGAAACTGGAGAGCTACATGCCGGGCGGCACTTTGAACGCCAGTCAGTTCCATGTGGACATTGAGGGACACATCGACTCGCCGAACATGAAGCTGGCCTTGGAAGAGCTGACTTTCTTCGCCGAGGATATTCGCATGCTGGGCACATATCGGGCTCACTCCATGCGCGCCAGCCGCAGCTTTCACGACTAACGCTCCCGGCCCGGCGCTCGCCTGCGCGACGGGCCATCCATTACTCTTATCAAGGTGATTGAACACATGACACATTCCCTACACGACATTTCAACGTTCGCGGTGGATCTGGCGTTGCAGGCCGGCGAGTTAATGGAAAAAGAGCAGCGCAATGCAGAATATGAAACCAGCTTCAAAAATCACCAGGAGCTGGTGACTTCCGTTGACCTGAAAGTCGATGAGCTGATACACAAACGCATCCGCGCCAACTATCCAGATCACGCCATTTTGTCGGAAGAGAATATGTCCGACATAAGCAAAGTCGGCGACCTCAACGGCCCATTGTGGGTCATCGACCCCATCGACGGCACCGTCAATTTCGCCCACGGCCATTATCAGGTGGCGGTATCCATCGCCTATTTTGAAAGAGGCGAAGCGCAAATCGGCGTGGTGCACTGTCCGTTTCAGAAAGAAACCTTTCACGCTATGCGCGGCCAGTATTCGCTGCGCAATCACAAGCCTATCCAGGTCAGCGGCGCCACCAATTTACGGCAAGCGCTGGTGGCAACCGGCTTTCCTTACGATAAAAGTCGATTGCCGGAGCTGATTCAACGACTACAGGCGGTGATGATGGAGTGCCAGGATATTCGCCGTATCGGCTCGGCGGCGCTGGATATCTGTTGGGTAGCCATGGGACGTCTGGACGCTTACTACGAAACCGTCAGCCCTTGGGACTGCGCAGCAGCGCGCCTGATCGCCCAGGAAGCGGGCGCAAGTTGCGGCAATTTGACAGTGGCGCCGGAAGGCATGCCAGAAGAGTTAAACAGCAAGGATTTGCTCATCGCCAGCCCGGCGTTGTATCAGCCTTTAGCGGACATTCTGCTAAAAACCCTGTAAACCGTCCGCTTTAATGTTCTTTGCCCGCTGGCGGCTCAGCCCCACCAGCGGGTTTCTCGTAATCCCCATCACGCATGGCGCGCATGTACTGATCCCAAATACCCTCGCGCTTTAACTCGCCCAACTGTTTGTTGAAGACTTTCAATAGCTCAGGACTGGTGGGGTTATCTCGCGGAAAAATAAGGTGCAAGGTTTTAGTATGAATTGGTCTGGGGTGGTGGGTCAGTAACTCTTTCTGATGCGGGTACATGTGACGGACCGTGCTGTAGCCGACTTCTTTGTCCTGAGGAAACAGCTTGATGCGTCCCATCAGCAACAACTGCATGTTTTTTTCGTCACTGGCGATACGTTTCACCATCAGTTCGCCGCTACTCTCCGCCTTTTCAAAAGCCTCTCCATAGTAATAGCCGAGTGTGGCGCCGATTGAATATCCTTTCAGATCAGATAGCTGCTCCCACTGAACAGGCACCTCTTTCAGGTGAAAGAACACCTGCTCGCCGCTAACCAAAGGATTGCTGCAATAGAATTCCTGCTCGCGATCCGGTGAGCAGTAGTAAGGCATGGTCGCATCCCAAACGCCATCCTTGACCAGCTGGTATCCCCTCGCCCAGGGAAAATTCTGAAACTTCACCTGATAACCCGCGCGGTTAAAAGCGGTCGTGATGATGTGACCCAAAGCGCCCCAGTATGGCTGAGTCTCACTGACGTAAGGCAGCCATTCACCGGTGGCGATGCGGACCGTTTTACCTTTTTCAGCAGGCGCTTCCGCACCCATAGCCGGTCCGGCGAATCCCAACCACAAAGCAAACACGCTGCATAGCGCAGCGTGCAATCGATAAAAACCCGTCACTGGCGATTTCCAAAAACCTGTATTTGGTTGTACTTATGGCGGGAGAGTGTACCACGCAGCCCATTACATTCTTGTACAATAGTCTCAGTCCGGCCCAAAGTAATCCATAACCCGTTTGTACTACAAACGAACAATAGGAGCGCTTCAGGCTCACTTTAACATAGTTAAAAGAATAGCTGCTTTCAAACGAACAGGTGTTGGGAGATAAAACCCCAGTGCTCATCCCAGCCTTGCAGTGGATCGATGCGGAAGCCGGAACGGATAAAGCGGTGCATGTTCCCTTCGATCAGACTCAGAAAGAGTTGTGCGCTGTCTAGTTGAGTCAACTGGGTGCGTTGACCATGCAGCACGTCCCCATCCCGCAGCATACTGCGAAACTCGGTTTCCAAACGTTCGAAGAAAGAGGCTGCGCGAGCGCGCAATTTATCTTTTTCTCCTTGCAGCGCATCGCCGAGCAACAGGCGGCACATGCCGGGATTGCGTTGTGCGAAGGTCAGGCACAACAAGACAGATTTATTGATTTTCTGGGCGGTGCTGATTTCCTCAGAACGGATCAGCTTGATGCGGGAAAAAATGCTCTCTTCAATAAACTCAAACAATCCCTCGAACATCCTCCCTTTACTGGGGAAGTGCCGATACAAAGCGGCTTCCGAAACGCCGACGGTCTTCGCCAGCTTGGCCGTGGTAATGCGCTCCCCCGGCTCGTCCTGCAGCATTTGCGCGAGGCATTGCAGAATTTGTTCTTTACGATTGTTCCGATCTTTACTCATTTTTCCCAGGTTCTCCTTGGTCAAATACAACACAACCAAACTACGGATCTAGATAGCGCGGTGCGTTGGTTCCCTTATAACGCCCGCTCACGCCTGCCCCATTTCAGGCGTATCGCTTCAGCTCCCCAAATCAGCCATCCCAGAATAAAGGCCATGCCTCCGGTGGGTATGAATCCATTGGGGAAACTGAACTGCAATAAAGTCTTGGCGTACAGTCCGCCACAGAACAAAACCAGCCCTGCGGCGAAAAAGGCCGCCACAATACCATAAGCCTTACGCGACCAAAATCCCCGTGACAGCGCCAGAATGATCAGTCCCATCGCATGGAGCGAGTGGTAGCGCACAGCCGTTTCAAAACTGCCTGTCGCCTCTGGATGAAAATGCGCGACCAAATGCGCGCCGACTGCGCCCATGGCCACTGACAGCCCCATCAGAATCAGGCCGGCCGCCAGAATACCCGAGCCGCCATGTTTATCTTCCTCACGCATGCGCCACCTCTGTCATTTCCATTGTGTCCAGATTGACGGCGCGCAGGGTTCCTCCCCATACGCACCCCGTGTCCAAAGCCACAAACCGGGCCCGTCCGGTATGTCCTTGCAGCGCCGCCCAATGGCCAAACAGGATCGTTGTGTCGTCTTGCCTTGGATAGCTGAACCAGGGCGCATACCCCGGCGGGGCGGTTTCAATCTTTTCTTTGTGCTTGAACTCAAGGCCGCCGTCTGCATCCAGAAAGCGCATGCGCGTGAAATAGTTGGTAATACAGCGCAAACGCTCCAGCCCAGTCAGGTCATCCCGCCAGCAGGCCGGTTCATTGCCGTACATATTTTGAAAGTAGGATTTAGCGTCAGGTCCGCGTAACGCCTGTTGCAATTCCTCCGCCAAGGTTAACGCCTGGGAGACGTCCCATTGCGGCGGCAAGCCGGCATGGCTCATAAAGATATTACGGGCGGAGTCATAGTAGGCGAGCGGATGACGTAACAACCATTGCATCAGCTCCTCGCAGTCCGGCGCTTGCAGGATACTTTGGAAAGTATCTTTGCGTTTTACCTTTTCACCGCCGTAATACACCGCCAGGGCATGCAGGTCGTGATTGCCAAGCACGCTAAGCGAGCTGTCGCCCAGGCTTTTAATGTAACGCAGACATTCCAGAGACTGCGGCCCCCGGTTGATCAGATCCCCGGCAAACCAGAGCGAATCCACTGCGGGATCAAAGCTCAATTTATCCAGTAAGCGTTGTAAGGGCTCAAAACAGCCCTGTATGTCTCCGATTGCATAAGTCGCCATAACCAGGAGTCACATCTGTGTCGTTGTTTAAGGAAGCCCTTTGAACGGCGCAAGAGCGCCTAATGCAGAACGCGGGGCGCGGCGAGTATAAAGCGGGGAATCTCCGCGTTGAACAGATGACCATCGTCAGCCAGCATCTCGTAATGCCCTTCCATCGCGCCAACTTCCGTATCCAGTACGCAGCCGCTGGAATATTCATAGCTCGCGCCCGGCTGAATCACCGGCTGCTGTCCCACCACGCCGTCACCGGTGACTTCCTGCTCCTTGTTGTCGCCATCGATAATCAGCCAACGCCGCCGCAACAGCTGCGCCGCACGCGCGCCTTCATTAAGGATCGTGATGTGGTAAGCGAACACAAAGCGGTTATTGTCCGGGTCGGATTGTGACGCGATAAACTGCGTGCGCACAGTTACCCGAATATCGTACAAAGACGTCTCACTCATCTGCCTGGTCCCTTATGCCCAGCGGATTACACGCTGGCGCTGATATTCTTATGATTCGTTTTCCAGCGGGTGATCATATACATAGTCCGCGATTCTCACAAACTCGGGCAAACCCAGTCGTTCCGGCCGGAGTTGTGGGTCAATGTCCAGCGATTGCAGCGCGTCGACGGTAATCAACTGCTTGAGCGTATTGCGCAGGGTCTTACGGCGCATCGCGAACGCCTGACGCACCACCAAGGTCAGCGTCCCGACATCCTTGCAGACCAGCGGCGGCTCCGTGTAAGGCGTCAATCTGACGATAGCCGACCAGACCTTGGGCGCGGGCTGAAAGGCGCCTGGACCAACGTTAAACAAAGACTCCACTTTGCAGTAATACTGCGCCATGACGCCTAGACGTCCGTACGCGTCCTCGCCCGGCTTCGCAGCCAGACGATCCACCACTTCCTTCTGTAGCATGAAGTACATGTCCTGCACTAACCCACGAAAAGTCAGCAGATGGAAAATCAGCGGCGTGGAAATGTTGTACGGCAGATTGCCGACCAGGCGCATTGGTCGTTCCGGCGTGGCCAGTTGCGTGAAGTCGAATTTCAGCGCATCGGCCTCAATAACATTGAACTGCGGATAATTAAAAAACTTTGTACGCAGAATGGGCGTCAGGTCCCGGTCCAGCTCCACTGCCGTCACGGAACCGCCGCTTTTCAGCAGCTCTTCCGTCAAGGCGCCCAGCCCCGGCCCGATTTCCACCAGATTTTGATCTGGCTTGGGATTAATGGACCGCACGATGCGATCAATGACACCCCGATCATGCAGGAAGTTCTGCCCAAAACGCTTACGCGCCTGATGCCCGATGTTCTCGTTATGCCTTCCCATGAATGTTTCCCCGACTGCGCTCAACCATATTAATTGCGTATTCCAAAGCGGTTTCCAGACTGCCGCCGTCCGCCTTACCCGTCCCGGCAAGATCCAGCGCGGTGCCGTGATCAACGGAAGTACGGATAAAGGGCAGGCCCAGTGTAATGTTCGCGGCGCGCCCGAAGCCCTGGTACTTCAACACCGGTAAACCCTGATCGTGATACATGGCCAGCACGGCGTCGCCCGTCTCCAGGACTTTCGGCGTAAACAGGGTATCCGCCGGCAACGGGCCAATGAGGTTCATCCCCTGGCTCCGTAAACGCTCCAGCGCTGGCTGGATAATGTCAATTTCCTCGCGCCCCATATGACCGCCCTCACCCGCATGGGGATTAAGGCCCGCCACAATGATGCGCGGATCAGCAATGCCGAACTTGTATCGCAGATCTTTGTGCAGGACGGTGATCACCCGCTCCAGGCGTTCGTCCGTAATACTGCGGGCGACCTGCGACAATGGCAGATGGGTTGTAACCAGCGCCACTTTCATGGCGTCCGAGGCCAGCATCATCACTACTTGCGACACATTGCTGAGCTGCTGCAGGTACTCGGTGTGTCCAGAAAAGGCGACGCCAGCGTCATTGATGACACCCTTGTGCACGGGCGCCGTGACCATGGCGTCGAACTCCCGCTGCAGGCAGCCCGTAATGGCCCGACGCAGGGTATTCAATACATATTGGGAGTTGGCGGGATTCAGTTCGCCTTGAGTCACTGGCGCGCCGCATGAGACGGGCGACACCAGCGCAGATCCCGGCTGACGAGCATGAGGCGGACTATCATCCCCCGGCGAATAGATGGCCACTTGCAGCGGCAACCCTAGGCTTTCAGCCCGCTTGAGCAGCACTTCCGGGTCGCACACAAACACCAAATCGGCCGGCCAGCTCTTTTGCGCCAGGGCGACGCAGATATCCGGTCCGATGCCCGCCGGTTCTCCCGGGGTGATCGCTATTTTCAACGTCTGGCTCCTGTCCGTCGCCGTCAGTAGCGCCTCCCTGGGAGAGGAAGCGCAGGGTCAATGTGTTAAAGCTTGAGCTGAATGAATGCTTCGTCGCGAATTTCGTTCAACCAGTTCTGTAACTCTTCTTCATACTTACGGCGATGCAGGACCTGTCTGGCCTGGCTGGCCATCAGCCGGTCGCCGATATCCGCCTCGCGGCGATCCTGCACCTGCAGGATGTGCCAACCAAAAGTGCTCTGGAATGGCTTACTAACAGCGCCGACAGAGGTTTCACGCATCATTTGGTCAAACTCAGGCACCATATCGCCCGGGCTCACCCAGTCCAGGCTGCCGCCAGCGGCTGCGCTGACAGCGTCATCGGAATAGGCCTTGGCCAGTTCTGCGAAATCTTCGCCTGCCTGCACTTTGTCATAGATTTCTTCAATCAGCTTTTTCGCAGCGATTTCGTCGCGCAGCTCATTTTGCTGCACCAGAATATGCCTGACCTTGGACTGCTCAACCACTTTGCTGACGCCGCCGCGCTTTTCCAGCATGGCGACGAAGTGCACGCCGCTGCTGTTGCGAATGGGTTCAGATGTCTGGCCTGGAGCCAGTTTGGGGGCGACGTCGGCAAACAGGGACGGCACCTGATCCGGCTTGCGCCATCCCAGGTCTCCCCCTTCTGTGGCGGTCGACGCGTCGGAATAAGTGACCGCCAGCTGTTTAAAATCCACGCCCTGGTCAAGCTGGCTGCGGATCTTCTCTACCTTGCTCTCCGCCTCTTTGCGCTGAGCTTCAGACGCGTTTTCCGACAAGGCGATCAGGATATGGGCCAGGTGATATTCTTCCGCGCGCTGCTGTTTGGCTGAAGCGGATTTAAGAAAGTCGTTCACCTCTTTCTCTGTCACCCGCACACGGCTATCCACGCTGCGTTGTTGAACGCGGGAGATGATCATTTCGCGGCGGATCTGCTCACGGGCGTTTTGATAGGTCACGCCTTCTTCACTCAGCGCCTGCTGGAACTGATCCAGGGTCATGCCGTTCTGCTTGGCGATATTCTGCATGGTCTGGTTCAGTTGCGAGTCGCTGACCCGGATGCCTCCGCGGTCCGCCATCTGCATCTGGATGCTTTCCAGCACCAGCTGATCCAGCACTTTTTCCTGCAATACCGACTCCGGCGGCAAGGAGGTCTTTTGTTGACGCAATTTGTCCTTGATACGACTGGCGCGGTCTTGCAACTCGGAGTACAGCACGATGTCGTCATTAACCACCGCCACGACGCGATCAAGCTCCTGCACCTGAGCGTGGACCAAACATCCCTGAAGCAGTAACAGCGCAC
The DNA here is from genome assembly GCF_029813005.1 of Hahella sp. CR1. Classification (NCBI taxonomy): domain Bacteria; kingdom Pseudomonadati; phylum Pseudomonadota; class Gammaproteobacteria; order Oceanospirillales; family Hahellaceae; genus Hahella; species Hahella sp. CR1. The sequence continues at coordinate 84,483 of NZ_JAPELK010000009.1, read as the reverse complement.
CCAGCGCGTTGAGTACGGCGGATCTGAAATTAAGTCTTAGCGTTTTCATGAAACCCTGTATATCTGAATAAAACTGTACTTTGATCAACTCTGTTCATCGCCGTCCGTCACTACGGCGGGAGGTGGGACCGCTATGCGGCCCTACCATTGATAACGCTCCGTGCGGTAAGTTTCGCGCTCGTTGAAATTGCGCATTTCCTTAGCCATCACATCTTCGAAGCGGCTGCCTATGTTGCCCAGGCCGCGCAATTGGAAGCGCAGAAAGACACCATGATCCATCTCACTGTTTTCGGTATCGTCCGCATCTTTCAGGAAGCTTCTGGCGATAACCTGAAAGCGCCAGCAGCAATCGTTGTATTCTACACCGGCCATAGTACCGATGGTACGGTGGTTGACCAGATCAAAAAACCAGCGACCCAGCACGCTGACGGAATCCGTCACCGGGAAAAGCACGGACACGTCCGACTGTTCCAGATCGTTATGAGTATATCTATGACTCAGGTTAAGCAGCTTGCGATACTCCGGATCATGGAACGCCAACGTGGTGGCTCCTTTCTCAGTCTGACGCTCCTGCCAGTCCCACAGCCCTTCTACTTTGAAATCAAATCTGTCGTTCGGACGCCAGACCAGTTCTCCCGCCCAAGGCGACTCGCTTTCATCACTGAGGCCTTCCGTCCCCAGCCCTACCTGTTGATCCTCATAGTAGAAGATCTGACCAACGCTGGCGCGCAGACGCTCGGCGCCGGTGGCGCGGTCGTTGAAACGGGAGGTGACGCCCAGAGTTAGACGATTGTTATCGCCGATGCGGTCGCCGCCCACGAAGCGGTCTTCTTTGTAAAGCTGGGAATAACTGAAGGTCGCCACGGAGGTATCGAAGTCAGGAATATCGTCCTGGTCCTGCTCCGGGGAGTAGACATAAAACAAACGCGGTTCAAGGCTCTGATTGTACTCGTCGCCGAACAGCGTCAGCGTGCGATCAAAATAAATGCCCGCATCCAGGCTGTAGAAAGGCACGGTTCGGCTGATGGACTCATCCAGCCCGGTAGCGCGCTGCTCCAGCTGATAGTCAGTGTGGTCAAGACGCAGTTTTGGCGTCAGGTAGCCCCAGGTTGTAGACAGAGGCAGCTTGAGACTGGGTTGCGTACGCCAGCGCGCGCCCACCACTTGCTGATCCTTAGCCGGATCGAGGTTTTCGTCGTCACGCCAAAAATAGGTGAACTCCGATTCCAGACCAAACGCCACCGGATCAAAGTCGCGCTCCCAACCAAAAGACAGCTGCGGCAGCAACATATAAGGGCGGTCGTTATCCACGATATCGTCGTCGACCGTCTGATAACCCTGCACGTGGCTCTTGAAACTGTATCCGCCGCCTAAATAAGTGACATCCCAGGAACGCTTGATGTGGGTTTCCTGCTGAATCTCCAAGGTGCGGTTCAAGTCGTTGAGATAGTCTTTGTCACTCACCACATTGTAATCGATCGTGGAACGCCAGTTCTCGCTCACGTCATAACGGTTAGTGAAGTCCAACGCCCAACGACGGCCGCTTTCATCCGGGTTCTCTTTGCTGAACTCGCTATCATGGGCGATATAGCCAAGACGCAGTTCGCTGTACGTGTCTTCTGTCAGCCAGCGCCCTTCCAACTCAGACAGCAAACCACGACCATGCATATATAGAGGCGAATAGGTCGCGTCATAGTCAGGCGCCAAGTTGAAGTAGTAAGGAATGCCGAAAGACATGCCTCGTCCGGTGTTCGACGTACCGATGGTGGGATACAGGAAGCCGCTCTTGCGGCGGTCATCGATAGGAAAGCGCAGATAAGGGAAATACATCACCGGGACATCTTTGACCCGCAATGTCATATGCTTGGCGGTCCCTTCGCCTTGCTCACGATCCAGAATGATCTCGCTGGCGGCGATAGACCAGTCGTTATGCATTGGATCACAGGTGGTATAGCTGCCGTCTTCGATACGCACCAGTTGTGCGTCGGCGCTGCTTATCCGCTCAGCGTCGCCGCGGGCGTGGCGCTGGTGTATCAGGTAACTGGCGTCGGACAGGCTAAAATCTTTGCTGTCCAGGTTGTAGCGGGCCGTATCTCCGTGCAGCAGCAGCCCGGGAGCCCGGGCGGCCTTCAGGCCCTGTAAATCCACTACATTGGTCTGGCGATCCAGCTCGACCTGATCCGCTTCAAGCCACCAGGCGCCTTGCTGCGCTTTGACATTACCTTGCAGACGCATGGCGGATTCGCTGGGTGAGACCAGAGAGTCGGAACGCGCCCTGAGCGCTTCGTTATCAGAAGTAGAGGCAGTAGAAGGAGCATTGACGAAGCCGTACTCCGGCTCAACATAGGTTCCTCTGCATTGAGGCTCCAATGTCGTCATTTGCTGTGGGGTCAGGAACTCACGCATTCGCCAGTCCAGCGTGGCTGCGGACTGCGGTGCGGAATCCGCACGCGAGGACCCTGTCGAAGCCACACCGACCACTCCGGCGAGCATGTAACAATAGCCGGCGCGCAGACGCTTCCGCCCTTCCTTCATAAAACCCCTTGATTCATTTTTGGAAATGCCCGCCGTCCAACGATATCCCCAGATGACGGCAGCTGTAATTTGGAACCGGACATGATAGCGGCGCAGGCAACGCCAGTACAGCCGCAATATTCGTTAAGCCGGCGAGTGTCGCGGCGTCCAACAAAACCTTAAAGATAGCATCCAGATGCATTGTGTTATGCTAATTTCTAAGCAACGGACAAAAACAAACAACCATACGTTTAGGGGGCGCTGTGTCTCAAACCTCACAAACCGCAGGCTTGGTGTTAACCGGCGGTGGAGCGCGAGCAGCTTATCAGGTAGGGGTATTGAAAGCCATTTCCGATCAGTTACCGGATCTTCATTATCCGTTTCCGGTCATTTGCGGCACCTCCGCCGGCGGCATCAACGCAGTAGGCCTCGCCAGCAGCGGCGATATTTTTCGGCACAGCGTCGAACGCCTGGAGAATTTGTGGAGCGAGTTACGCACGGAACAGGTGTATCGCTCCGACTTCTGGGGCATGGCCAAGCGCATGGGGCACTTTGTAAAGTCGTTTCTAAGCGGCGATGATAAAGAGATCCCCGCCTCCATGCTGGATAACGCCCCTCTGCGGGATTTCCTGGCCACACACACGGACTTCAACCGCCTGCGGGAAGCACTCGCCAGCCCGGAAGGCATTCGCGCGGTTTGTCTCACCGCCTGCGGCTATCGCAGCGGCCAAAGCGTCAGCTTTTTCGAAGCGCCGCCTGACGTCCAGGGCTGGCATCTGGGGCAACGGGTTGGCGTGCGTTGTGAGCTGGGAGTCGACCACCTGCTGGCGTCTGCCGCGATCCCGACTATTTTTCCTCCTGTAAAAATCAACCGTGAGTACTTTGGCGACGGAGTGGTCCGCAATATGGCGCCGCTTAGCCCGGCAGTGCATCTGGGGTGTGACCGCATACTGGTCATCGGCGTCAGCGCCAACCGGGTCTGCGCGCCCGTGCGCCGCACAAGCGGCAAATATCCGTCCCTGGCGCAGATCATGGAGCACATGCTGAATGGCGCGTTCATCGACACCATGGAAAATGACATCGACCGCGCCCTCATTATTAATCAGCTGTTGAAACTGGCTCCAGAGGAAAGCTTACGCGAGGCCGGCATCAGCATGCGTCCTCTGGAGATGCTGGTGATTTCCCCCAGCCAGCCTATTGATGAAATCGCCGCCCGGCATGCGGGAGAGTTGCCCAAAGCAGTGCGTCAGTTTCTGGGTCAGGGCAAACCTAATCAGGAGGGCGGCGCCAGCCTCGCCAGCTACCTACTGTTTGAAGGCCCGTTTATGCGGGACCTGATTAAACTCGGCTATCAGGACGCCCAGGCCCATGCCCGGCAGATTGAAAATTTTTTCAGTCAGTAAGCGCCGCCAGTTGCAGCCGCTCGGAAAAGCGGCATAATCTGGAGCCTTTGGCCTGCATGCCCGGTAGCAGTTGTACACCTTTAGAACTTCAAGAGATTCCATGACCCAGCGTCCTGACCTAATCCGCCACTGGCTCGCCACCTACTTCGGCGACGACCAGTTCGACGTCAGCTTTTTATCCGGCGACGCCAGTTTCAGACGTTACTTTCGCGTTACCCGCGAACAACGTGTGTTTGTTTTAATGGACGCCCCTCCGGCGCAGGAAGACTGCCGCCCATTCATCGCCATCGCCCGCAGCTGGCGCGCCGAAGGCATTCGGGTTCCTGAGATTTATGCGGAAAACCTCAAAGACGGCTTCCTATTGCTGGAGGATTTTGGCGACCACCTGTTCGGAAACGCCATCGCAGACGCGCCGGCGTTGCAGGTAGACCAGTTGTATCGACAGGCGATTGACGCCCTGCTTCCTATACAGAAAGCCGCAGACATAGAAGGTTACACGCTCCCCTCTTATGACGAAGCCATGCTGCGCTTTGAAATGAGCATATTCCGCGAGTGGCTGCTGGAGAAAAAACTGGGCTTCAACCTCGACCCCACCGAAACGGAATACCTCGACCACTGCATGAACCGTCTGGTGGAAAGCGCTCTGGAGCAGCCAGTGGTGGTCACTCACCGCGACTACCACTCCCGCAACCTGCTTGTATCCGAGCAGGGAGGTCTGGGGATCATCGATTTTCAGGGCGCAGTCAAAGGCCCCCTGGCTTATGACTTGGCCTCACTGCTGAGAGATTGCTACGTCAAATGGCCCAGTGAAAAAGTGGAGGCTTGGAGCCGCTATTATTACGACCAAGTCGATCCCGCTTTATTAAATGGCGCGGATTTCGCCACCTTCACCCGCTGGTTTGACTGGATTGGCGTGCAACGCCACCTGAAGGCCGCCGGTCTTTTCGCCCGCCTCTCACTTCGAGACGGCAAACATGGCTATCTGGCCGATATCCCGCGCACGCTCAACTATATAATTGAGGTGGCGAGCAAATACGACGAGTTCACCGAAATCAACGAATGGATCCAGGAGCGTCTGGTTCCCGCTGTCAGACTACTGGAAAGCAACCCGGAGGTTGTTCTATGCGCGCAATGATTCTAGCCGCAGGTCTCGGAACGCGCATGCGGCCATTGACCGAAAATCTACCCAAACCGCTGTTACAGGCGGGAGATAAAACTCTGATCGAGCACATTATCGATGCGTTGAAGCGCGCTGGCGTCACCGAGCTGGTTATCAATCACGCCTGGCACGGAGATAAACTGGAGCAGTTTCTGGGAGACGGGGCCGGCTTTGGTGTAAGCATTCACTACTCCCCAGAAGGTTCGCCTTTGGAGACCGCCGGAGGCATCAAGAAAGCCTTACCGCTATTGGACGACGGCGCGGACACTCCATTCGTGGTGGTGAACGGCGACATTTGGAGCAACTACAATTTTTCCGGCCTGGTTAACCGCGAGTTTTCGAGCGAAGACCTTGCTCATCTGGTGCTGGTGGAGAACCCTCCCCACAACCAAACCGGCGATTTCCAACTGGGCGACGGCGAGCGGGTTCTTCCCCGCGGACCAAGCAAACTGACCTTCTCAGGCATAGGCGTATACCGCCCCAGCCTGTTCGCCAGCGTACCCAATGGCGTTTATCCATTGGCTCCCGTTCTGCGCGCGGCGATCGCCAAAGGCAAAGTCAGCGGCGAGCGTTTCAATGGATTATGGTTTGATATCGGCACGCCAGACCGCCTGCAATGGCTGGATGAACAGTTGACGAAAGCCGCTCTTTAACCGCATTCTGCACAAACACTTTTAGAGGATTCATTCAGGCGAAGCTGTAAACGCCATAACCGCAATCACGCACAGGAGCGGACGATGTGGTGGGGTAAGTTTTTCGGCAGTGTAATGGGATTTATGTCTGGCGGCCCGTTCGGCGCCGCCTTCGGTATCTGGCTGGGGGATAAGTTCGACCAGACCATGCAACCTTTCGCCCCCGGATGGCGAATCAATTTTAATGATCACGACAGCGCCAGAGTGCTGAACGGTCTGTTCCGCATATGGGGAAACATCAGCGCGTCGACGGAAGCGCATAAAGACGATCTGCAGCCCCTACTGGAAGCCCGCGTGGTGAGTCTCGCCCATTTTCTCGACCTGGATGAAGTTCGCCAGAAACGCTGCCGCGAGGCCTTTTTCAAAGGCGCCTCCCAAGACTTCAACTTAATGGGGGAAGTGCGCGAGTTTCATCAGGCTAACCGTTTCAGACCTTACAACATCGCTTTATTGCTGAACCTGGCCATCCAGATATCGATTGCAGAGGGCGAACCGGGGCCCGCCACGCGCAACGCCCTGGAAATACTTCGCCAGGGCCTGGGAGTCAGTCGCAGCGAGTTTGAGTATATCTTTCAGGAAATTCTCAAGGCGCGCCGCCAACAAGGCTATTCACATAGAGCCCCTCTAAGCGATGCGTATCGCACCCTTGGCGTCAGTGAAAACGCAGACGCGCAACAGATCAAGCAAGCCTACCGCCGCCTGATGAACCAGTTTCATCCCGATAAATTAATGGCGCGCGGAGCATCGATGAAGGAAGTAGAGCGCGCCAAAGAGGTCGCACAACAAATACAGCAGGCCTACGCGCAAATAAAAAGTACGCTCAAAGCCGTTTAGCCTGCTTCTTCATCCCCGGCGCATGGAAGGTCAGCCAACTCTCTACTTTACGGGTGACCTGACCGTCCTCCGACGATGGAATCAGGCTCAAGCCGCTCATCCCCTCCACGCGATAGCCTTGCATGCTGTTGCGACGCGCGAAGTCCCGCCGCTGCATAGCGTTTCGGCTTTGCAGGTCCAAAGTGGAGTCATACAGATCAAGCACTTGCAGTGAGAAAAAGTCCGGCGCCTTTTCTTTAATTTCTTCCAACAGCCCCTCACTGACCTCGGCATTGATCCATACCATGGACAACCCTGACGCCATACTCTGTGGATTCGTCAATACATAACGCAGCATAGCGTCAACGCCGCTGCCGACACCCAGCAGCACTTTGTTTTCCTGCCCAAACGCGCTGAGCTGTTGCATGCCCAGCTCGATCCTTTCGGTATTTCCAACCGTCGCTTCCGCAGTTTTTTCGGCGGCGTCAGCAGTCGTATCCCCTTCCCCGCTGACATCAATATCCACGCCTTCAGACGCCTGCTGCTGTTCCAGCTGCTCAGTGGCCTCATTGGTCTCCGCCAACTGCTCTGGCGTTAACGTTTCCAATTGACTTGAACCGGTTTTCGCTGGGGCGTCTCCGGCCGCCGGCTTCTTCGGCGCATAAGGGAATTCTTTATCACTCGCGGATAACAAAACACGCTTGGGAGTTTTAGCTTCAGCCGGGGGAGTCAGTGCAATAGACAGCGTGTGCCAGCCTTCATCCGGCAACTCGTTTCGCAAGGAATGGATAAACTGCGGCCAGTCTGGATGCTGTCCGCGATCATGCAGCAACATGACCGCGCCTTGCTGCTCCGCCACATTTGCTGGCTTATATAAAGCCAGCATGGCGCTGGCGTCGCCCTGTTTGCCGTTGAGCCATAACACCTGACTGCCAGGAAGGTCTTTCGCCAGAGAAAGCAGCATACTGACCTGCGGGTTTAACGCCGGTTTCCTCTGTGGCGCAGGTTCAGACGCAGTCTGCCCGCCGCTCTCAGCGGCAGCTTTTTCCTCCGCCTGCGCGGGAACTACGCTCAGAAGCAGGCATCCCACAATAATTCCAGTAATGATTCTCGCCATAAAACAGCGCTCATACGCCTATTAGCACATTTCAGTCGGAACTCCGCGCCGACCTGGGTTTTAAAAGCATAGCACGATACAATACCCCGCATTTCAAGCGACCGCGACCGGACGCCAATGCGGCGACGGCGCCTCAATCATACCGGAGACTTTCCCCATGGCTGATCCATTGATCGCTCCTTCGATTCTGTCCGCAGACTTCGCCAGATTGGGCGAAGAAGTTGTCAACGTGCTGGAGGCGGGAGCAGACATCGTGCACTTCGATGTCATGGACAATCACTACGTTCCGAACCTCACTATCGGCCCGATGGTGTGTTCAGCCCTAAGGAAACACGGCGTGACGGCCCCCATCGACGTGCACTTGATGGTCAAGCCGGTTGACGCCATGATCGCGTCATTCATTGAAGCCGGCGCCACTTATATCACCTTCCACCCGGAAGCTTCCGAGCACATTGATCGCTCCCTGCAATTGATTCGTGACGGCGGCTGCAAAGCCGGACTGGTGTTCAACCCCGCCACTCCTTTGCACTATCTGGATTACGTGATGGATAAGGTGGATATGGTGCTGTTAATGTCCGTCAACCCAGGCTTCGGCGGACAGGCTTTCATCCCCGCCACCCTGGATAAATTGCGTGAAGCCCGCGCCAAGATCGACGCCAGTGGATTACCGATTCGCCTGGAAATCGACGGCGGCGTAAAAGTGGACAACATTCGCGAGATCGCAGCAGCAGGGGCAGACACCTTCGTCGCCGGCTCCGCCATCTTCAATACTGACGACTACGCAGCGACCATCGCAAAAATGCGCGACCAGATCGCCTTGGCGCGGTCCGTTTAACCCTAAAACAGCAAGGACATTACCGAAGCATGCCAGACCTTTTGATCCCCAGCTACGAGAACGGTCTGCCACAATTGGCGTTGTTCGACCTGGACGGCACGTTGATCGATTCCGCGCCTGATTTGGCGGATGCGGTGGATTACATGCTGGAGCAATCCGGTTTCAGGGCGGCGGGAGAAGCGTTAGTACGGGAATGGGTCGGAAATGGCGCGCCGATGCTGATCAAACGCGCACTGGCATACGCAATGGAGCTGGAAAACACGCAAAATGTCGCGGATTCACAGTTCCAGGCAGCGGCGACGATCTTCTATGATCGCTATGACGAATACTGCTGCGTGCGCACTCGCATTTATGCCGGCGCGGAAGAGTTGTTGCAGCATTGGCGCGATCAGGAGGTAACGATGGGGGTGGTCACCAACAAGCCCGCCCGCTTCACCCAGCCGATATTGCAGGCCCTCAACCTGGAGCAGTACTTCGCTATCAGTTTGTCCGGCGACTCCCTGCCCGTCAAAAAGCCAGACCCAACGCCGCTCTTGCATGCATGCGAAGCCCTACAGGCTCAACCGCAGACCACGCTGATGATCGGCGACTCCATCAATGACGTCCAGGCCGCCCGCCGCGCGGGAATGAAAATCGCCTGCGTCACCTATGGCTACAACCATGGCGAAGACATCCGCGACGCCAATCCAGACTGGGTCATGGATTCACTCATTGAGTTGAAGTAACTCAGGCTAAGATTCTCGATCAGAAAAGCAAAAGGCCGTCCATGCTGCATTAGCAGAGGACGGCCTTTTTTATTTGCAGTTAGCCGAGAGAAACAGGCGCTAAAGCGCCTGTTTCAAACGAGACGGATCAGGAAGACTGCCCTTCCCCCCTAACAGCATGTCTGTGCTTTTCAGGCCTTTCGTCTATATAGCAGTTAGAAATATTTCATCCATATACCGCTAAAAAACCAGTCAAGAAGATGAATAAATGATTCAGTACACAGACCAAGTCAACATAACTTCATCTTCTCCCCTAGGCGCTTCCACATAAGTCGCCAATGTACTTTTTAGCGTTTTCCATACCCCTAACTCTTGACCGACTTTCTCTTTGGATCCTGGTGAAATCCCGACATAACGAAAGTTATCATCCAAATAAGACTTAAGGTCTCTGTGCTTTTCCACATCGAACGTTACTCTAAGGAAGCGATACCTGTCATCTCGAAAGAAAAAAGCAATGTCCTTGGCAGGAACGCCATTGAGAGAAGATATGCGCGTCCAGCATACCCGATCTCCCAAGTCTGAAGATTCCTTCTGACAAACAAGATAAAGGTGGTCAAATTGCTGAACTAATAGGTTCTCCGTCCATCCTGGATCCGCACTAAGATTTATATTAACGGTTGAATCAAATAGTATTGAGTCAGCGACAAAATCCAGAAACCAATCTGGTTTTTCCTCAGTTACTTTATTCCAAGCGAAATGCGCAACACCCGTCAAGATAAGGATTAATACCAAGTTTCTCATACCATCTCTCTTCTAAACCATTTAAATCACATCGCAGCAATGGCGATGGGAAGCTCTCATTCAATCGTCATCAGCTAAGTTTATTTTCACTAGTTACGGACACTTTAGAGTCTATCAAGAATCAATAATCCTCCCTAAAGAACAATCACCCCTTTCTTAAAACTGCATATATCAGCACAACAAAAAAACTTAAAAACAATGTTAGAGTCACCCACAATCCGCCTAGAATCGCCAAAAATCCAAAAACGGATGCATTTGCACAGTATTTTCTACAACTACCTGGATCAACACCTGAAAATTGGGTTGCCAGCATAAGTAAAATAGTCATGATAAGGGTTAGAAAAATAAGTTTTCGCCCCTCTCTAGAACCAGCCAAGTTTATAATCTTTTCTTTTCGCGACAGGTTTCCCATAAAAATAAATAGCATCGTCATTGGCATCCATACATATAAAAACGAGAAAAATCCACTTACTGAACCATCAAAACTCTTATTAGATTCGAATGACTCAAGTATTGGCATCAGGCCATAAAAAAAAGAATTAATAACTTTAAAAGCAGAATAGCTAGAAACGTCAACTCCACATCTCAACAGAAAGTAGCCAAAAACAAAGGGGGATAAAAACAGCCAACCAAACATCCTTGAATAGAAGCTCCCTTCCCAATTATCACCATTCATATACACATTCCAAATTAAATATTTATTCTACAAACTCAATAAATATGCCCCTCAAAACAACCCCCTCCGTTTTGTTTCCTTCATACACATATAACTATTGGGAGCTTTGGACAATCATCTTCATCGATATTTTCGAGACGATCTAAACTTAGGCTCAATTCTCTAATAGCAATAGGCTCATACAAAGTTTATGGGGGCTCACCTCTCCCCCAAACTCTCCTGCTTATACCGCAACAGCGGAGACAGGAAGTATTCGATTAATCGTCTTTGACCGGTTTTAATTTCACTGGTGACGGACATGCCGGGGCTTAGGCGAACGTATTTGTTTTCCACCGTCAGTCCATCCTGTTTGAGTTTGAGTCTGGCTTTGTAAACCAAGCCGAGGTTTTCGTCCTGAATGGCGTCGTCGGACAGGTCGACGAGTTCCGCGTCGATAATTCCATACTTGGTGAAATTGAAGGTATCTACTTTTACTTCTGCGGATTGCCCTTCCTGAACGAAGCCAATGTCTTTGTTAAGCACTAACGCCTCGACTTCCATTTCGCTGTGTTCAGGTACGATTAGCATTAATTCCTGAGCCGGAGTCACAACGCCGCCAACCGTATGCACCGCTAATTGCTGGACGGTTCCATCAATGGGTGTGGTCAGGCGGGTTTGACGACTACGCTGTTCCGCCTTGATGCGTTCTTCCTGCAGCGAGGCGGCGCGGGTATCCGCTTCCCGCCATTGCGCCAGCGTATTTTTATACTGTTCATGCAACAGGGTTTCTTGCTGAGCTTCATTGGCGGCGAGAGATGCGCCAAGCTGCTTCAAACGCGCCTGCTGCACCGCCAGATCCTGTTCGACTTCGATTAATTCCTGTTTCAGCTCCAGATACTGAACACGCGAGCCTAGCTTGCGATTTTGCATGATATCCAAGGCATTCACCCGCTCCCGCAGCACTTCCAGAATACGGCTTTGCTTGGTGATCTCGGCCACGGTCATGTCATGCTCCGCATTCAGCCGGGCCGCCTCGCGCTCCAGGGCGTTCAAACGGGCAATAAACTCGGCCGCTTCCTGTTGCAGCAAGTTGCGATGTTGCTGCTGCAGCCATGGCTTTATAGCGTTGCGCCTGTTCAGTAAAGGCGTTTTCGTGAGTACCGAAGTGGTGTTGAATCTGGGCGGGATCGGCGGCGACCTGGTGAAACCGGGCCAACATCACCAACGCAGCGAGGCCGGTATCCAACCTCCCTGTGGAATTTGTTTCAGACATCCTGACTACCATGACAACTAACGATGGGTGAGCGGGGGCGGATTATATTTTGATCACCCGCCTCTATCAACCATAAAAATGACAAACTGCAACGGCGTTCCCGCCGTCAATTTCATTGCTATGAAGAGACGAAATTATGCCAGAGTAAAACGACAGGTGTTGACGACTGTGTGACAGGATTAAAGCAATGAAGCCAGCAGGAAACAGGCGCGGCTAATGCACCGCGCCATGGTTTTCCTCTTCTTCTCCGCCTAGGTCAAGGTCCCAGGGCAGCTTCACCCAATAGCTGTCAGGATTGACCGTCTGACGTCGCAGCAGATTGAAAAACTTTGTCATATGCTCATCACTGGCGTCGGATTGCCAGTACATTCGCCCGACGACGTATCCCAGGCCCATTTGCCGCCAGCTATGATACATGCTCTGCACGGCGCGCGAGGCGTGAAGGATGCGCTCCCAGGCCTCCTCTTCGGACATCATGCCTACCAAATACCCCCAGCGGCACAGGGATATGTAGCGCGCGATATCCCAGGAGGCGATGCCAGCTTCGCCCAATGCGTTTGAAAAACGGCGGATAATTTTCATATTAGCGCGAAGCGCTTCATCTTCATTCGCTTCCCAAGCGGCTTTGTATTGCTCCGCCGTCAGCGGCATAACCTGCTCGCGCAGCTTATCGAAGCCCGCCCGATGGCCGCCTTCCAGTAAAAAGTCCAGTGTTTCCAACAGGCTGTCTCTGTCCGTCACCGACCACCATTCCTGCAGCCCCTCCTTCCAGGCCTGCACGCTTTCCGGCGTCGCTACTTCGCTGCCAAGCAAGTCATGCCTGGCCCGGTTGAACTCCGTCAGAATGGCGGAAACCGCCAATCCCCAGAGTTGAACGTCAGACAAGGGATTTTCAGAGGGTGTTCTGCGCGGGGACTCATTGCCGCCACCCGGGGCTGCGTTGGTGAAAACGCGCCAGTCTCCATCAGGGTGATGCGACCAAAGCGCCTCTATCGGCCCGAGAAATCGACCGAGGCCTTGTGGCGTGAGTCCGTCCATCGTCCAGGCCCAATGCCGCATATCCGTCGCCAGCCATTCTTCTTCACCTGCGTCGCGACGAAAGCGAAGATGCTCCGCCACAGTTTCCAGATCGCAATGCGTCCATAAAATGCAGCCCATGGTCGCGTCACTGCTCAAACATTCCTGAAATAAAGCGCCATCCACCCGTAAAGGCAGCAGATAGTACTGCCCTTTTTCCAGGTTGTATTGCCAGCGGATTGTATGCAGACCTAGCGACATCTGCGCCACTCGCTGATAGGGAATATTTTCGGCTGGACACACCAGCCAATAGGCCTGAAGCAGCGGATCATCCACAACTCGCTCAATAACCGTTTCGCTGATTTGGTTGTGGTTTATCATTGCAGCGTTCCCTTGTACTGTTGCGACATCGCCCGCCAAGTATCGTCGGACAGGGCCTCAAACATCTGGTTCAGGTTAAACTCATACACTTGCCCACGCTCTCGGGCCTGATGGAACTCCGCCAATTGCAACATGTAGGGATAGCGAAAAGGACTGCCCTCCGCCAATTGCTGAAACAAGGTTAACGCCTGATAAAAAATCGTCATGCCCTCATCTTCCGGCAAATCACCGGCATGGGCCACCAACCGAGTTAATTGAGCGAACAGCGTATTCGCTACGCCAGGAGAATGGGTTACCGTCTGCTTCAATTCGTCAACCTGTCCATGCATACTGCCGAGCAACACAGGCAAGGCTTCATCCTCCGGCGCGAACAAGCGTTCTACGACTTCCGTCAGCCAGGTTTCAGACGCATCGCAACGGGCGGCAAGCTCAATTAATGAAGCAGGAGCGTTTTCCTGCGTTTCTTCCTCGCAGGCCGTCTCTTCAATCGAATCTTCAACAGGCTCTTCAACCGGCGTTGCCTCCACCGCCTGCGGCTGAGACGCCATCCATGCCTCTCCCCACTCCGCCCAAAAGTCTTTGAGCACATACAACAGACTTGAGTTAACCGCTGGATGCTCCATTAATGCCTGAGTCATGTTGCCGCAAGTCTGCGGATCTTGCTCCGCAAGCCTGCGCAGCGAGCGGGCCAGCATATTTTCCATGTAGTAATGCATGTCTGAAGTGATATCCGGCAACGTCGACAACCGCCAGATGAGTTCTTCCGAGACATAACTTTCATCAAAGGCTTTTTGCGTGGCGCGACTGAGGTAATTGCGCCAGTGTGAGTTGTCTTCATCCAGATCTTTGAAGCGCAGCAGATTCAGCGCGGCGCACATAAAGTAGATAGCAGCGTTGGGACGCTCCGCCAGCAATGTCGCCAGATAGTTATCCTCGTCTTCTCGCACTACTTTCTCCACAAACCAGGCGGCGGAGATAGACGGTTGCGGCGCATAAAACAGATTGATCAGGCTTTGCAGGAAGTGGCCTTCATCATGAAACATATCCGCGATCCACTGCGCGCTGAGCCTGCAAGGGCGCTCTTCGCCATCAGGGGAAATTCGGTAGCGGTGCAAGGACAACGAAAGGTTACGCGCCCATCTCGCTGCGCGACGGGTCAAGGTTGAGGACTCATAGGTCAGCGCCATCGTCAGCAACGTGCGCAGGACATGATAAGACCCCACTCCACGCCGATAGGCCTGATATTCAGCAAACTTGGCTAACGCGCGATCCGTCTCTTCATTTTCCTGGGTTAAGGCGAATTCAAAGATTTTTTCCACCATTCTGGCGGAATACTCCCCACAATCTTCGCCGTCCATAATTGCTTCCAGATTGTTGGCGTCGACGCTCAATTTCTCCAATGCTGTGACCAGTGGCGAAATAACGCCGTTTGGCGCCTGAAATATAAATCTGGCGATCTTTCTGCGATCATAATCTCCATGACCAGCTCGGCCCACCAGTTGCCTGGCGAGTTGCTCAAGCAGCATATGTTTGGAGGGCGTAATGTGCATCCAGATACTACCCTGGACGCCATCGAACTTAGAACGATCCAACTGTTCCAGCGCCCAATTCCACACAAGCATGTCTCCAGCCCTGGCGATGAGCTCGCAGAACATGGTGGCGAACAGGTCTGCGGAGCCAAAGAAGTGGCGCGCGAATTCAGGCCCCATCTCTAACTCCGTCATAGAGCCGTCTTCGGGCGAACGATAGGTCATGCGCGTTCCCGCTGAATCGCGCAACAACTGGAAACAGGCGTTTGCATACAGAGGGGCTTTGGCGTTAAAGCTCTGCTGTAATATAAAGCGCAAACACAGAAAGCCTTCATGACCGTCCAGATTAATCTGACCACACAGAATCTGTCCCAGGGCTTTGCTGTATTGATCCAACGTTCCGGCGCCAATCGCTTCCAGCGTAAATTTGCGCCAAGCTTCGATCATATTCAGTGGCATAGGCGTGCGGGATGCGGCGTAAGCGATGGCCTCCAGATACTGCGGCTGTATCGGATACTCTCCCATCGCCTCCAAGGCGCAGCGCTGAGCGCCTGCGTCGCCAATAGCCAGCATCGTGTACAACCCATCCAATATCTGGCTACGCTGACAAATCGCAGCTATACGCGAGTCATCCCGCTTTTCCTGTGGTAGCGCCAAGAGTATCTGAATAGCGTATCGACGCGAGTGTTCCCCTACGGTGTCGTCTTCCAGCAGCCCCCAAAGGGACAGTGTTAGCGCCGCCGGCAAAGCCGGAAGTCTTTCTTCAATCAAACGCCACAACAGAAACTCACAGTGAGCGCCGCGACGGGAAACATAAGAAGCCAGCGAGGCTGAGCCTTGGCGCGCCAATACGACAATTGCTTTGCAGACAAGGGAGGACAGCGGCGAATTGAGGCATTCGGCAAGCACTGCTGGATCCTCTAGCAACAAAGCGGCCGAACAACGAAGATCCGCCTCCGCAGACGTCAAGGCCTCGTTAACCTGGGAAATAACCTCTTCCTGCTCAGCTTGCGGCAGATTCAACTCGCAGAGTCTGGAAAAGTGCAAAAGTGCGCAGGCCAGCCAGGGGTTTCCAGTGCCTGACTGCGTCTTCCATAATCTGAACATAGCCTGCAGACATTCCTGCGCGCGCTCAGGCTGCTTTAGCGGCCCAGACTCGGCCAGATGTCCCTGCGCCCGCCAGTGACCGAGGACACTAAACGCCTCCGCGGCAATGACGCCGCCGGCCTGAATAGCCGCTAATACTGCGTCAAACCAATGGCTTTCCAACTCTTCATTGATTTCAATTGTCGGGCAGCGCACCCACGCGATGAAAGCGAGGATTCGGGTAGAGGACAAGGGACTTGCAGCCGCGATCTCGGAAAGTCGTTCAATCTGATTTTCGAATGGACCTTGCGGCCCGGACTTCATCAGGGCGGTCTGTTGGTCATTCCATGGCAAATGGCCGATCAGCTCATTTTCCAGATTAAAAACATGCTCTTTGAACGTCAGATAACGCTGACATAGACGCAGCTCATCGATGCGATTCAGAGCCAGGGTGAGATGCTGATTGTACAGGCTGTTGTAATGGTCGATACGATCCTGCGGCAGGCTCAGCAAACGCTCCCTTAACTGCAGTTGATCCACCCCGGCCTGCTTCAGCATACGAGCGACGCCGTAATGCTCCGCGTCAGTCATTTCAAAGCCGCATTGCCGACAGAACTTGCCCGGTGCGGTCAGTTTCGCGCACCAGCCACAGCGCACATCGGAGCGCACAACGCCGCCGCATTCCACGCAACTGTCGCCGGCGCGCCAGTCATTGGGTTGCTTCGCATGACATTGCTCGCAATACATTACATCCATTGGAAACACCTGTACTGAATCATGACGCAGCCCGCTTCACGTCAATCGAAGATGCAAATAAACACGCAGCGCGCATTGACGCTGCGTAGCAAGCGGGATGACTAGCGTTTAAGAGTGACCGCGCAGACTGCGGATTCGTCCCCACAGGGTGTCTTTTTCATCTGCGGACATGTCTCGGACTCGCTGTGCAATCTGATCTTTGGCGACGCCTTCTCGCTTGAGCAATACCGCGATTTCAAAATCAGCCACCGGCACGAACTCTGCGCCGCAGGAGCGGCAGAAGTTGCCGGGGCCGGACGCCGCGCACCAGTGGCAGGTGGCGAAGCGCTCAACCTGACGTCCGCAGGACACGCAAAGGTCGCCGCTTTTGTAGTCTTTAGGCTGGCGATGCTGGCAATGAGCGCACTTCACGATGTCCGCGCTTTCAACAACAACGGAAGGGTTTAATACAGATGCGGAAGAAGTTGAGGAAGAGGAGGACGTAGAGGCCGCTTGAGGGCCAACCGCCCAGGCCATGACTTCGGCGGCGACACTGTGTTCAAGGCCGGACAGTGCGGCCAGCGTGCCGGCGTCGCCAACGGTTTGGAAGTCCTGTTTGCTTTCTATCCCTGCGTCCACTAACGCCTGAATGTTGTCTTCGCTGAGGCCTTTCGCTTTCAATATGTTCTGTTCAAGTTTGGAAAACGCCATAACTTCTCATCCGTTGGTCAAGGTAAAGGAGGGAATGTTTAGAAAGAGCATGTCTAAACTTAGCAGAGCCCTATCGTCAAACATAGGCTCTGTTTTGCATGTCGATACGCCCTACGCATTTTTAGGCGATAGCACAGCCAAACCAAGCGGCGTTTTTATTCATAACCCGTCATCCGCCAGTGCGTTCCGGGATCCCCGCCTCTTCCCAGCGCCTTAGACACAATCCTTGCAGACAAGCCAAAGGCCCTTCCATGGCGCGCTTTTTCGGATACGCCAGACCAATTTCCAGCTCTAATTTAACATCGACCAGAGGGCGCAATACGATGTCCTTACGCTCACGGGTTTCCGGCCAGTCCGGCGCCAGCGCAGCGCCTACGCCAGCGCTGACCAGACCCAAGGCATACTCAATCGTGCGGATATTCGCCCGTGTCAGGAAGCTGATTTTGCGATGCCGTAATTCCTGCTGCAGGCTTTCCAGGGCGTCACATGGGCTGCGATGAATAAAGGGCAGATTATCCAGCTCCTCCAATGTCACCTGTTCCTGCAGACTGAGCGAATGCCCCGCCGGCAGCGCCAACAGATAGCGATCTAGCCAGATAGGTTGAAAGCGTTCGTCTTCACGCAAGTAGGCCGGCGTGATAATGCGGGCGTCGCAGGGCTCCTCGGGGTTCATCAGGCTCAGCTCTAGCGACTCCACCGACTGAATCAGCTCTTTCAGCAAAAAACTCATGCGCTCCGCCCCCAAAGACCGCATCAGGCCAAGGGAAAAAGGCATAGGCTGAGGCTTGTTGCGAAAGAGTTGGGATATCGCCTGCGCCTCGCCAGTGAGCTTTTTCGCCAGGGGATACAGACGCTGCGCTGAGTCACTGGGATAAACGCCTTTGCTGTGACGGGAAAACAGCAGCGTATCCAGATGCGCCTCCAAATGCTGAATAGCGGCGGAGATAGAAGGTTGCGCCACATAACAACGCCTTGCAGCGGCAGAGATGGAGCCCAGCTCATACACCGCAATGAAGTACCGCAGTTCTCGTAAATCCATAGTGGGCGCCCCGGCTTTTGATATAGGAATTAACTATATCACATGCATATAAATAATATTTCTACTTTACCAACAGCGCTCGTATGCTAGACCTAAAATGGCGCGCGTATGGCGCGAATCCAATTCAGGAAAAGGTGATCCAATGAGCGCAAGCAAACCCCAATTCGACTGGAGCGATCCGTTTCTGCTGGAGACCCAGCTGACCGACGACGAGCGCATGATTCGGGACACGGCGCGCAACTATGCGCAGGAAAAACTGATGTCTCGCATCCTTGAAGCCAACCGTAAGGAGATCTTCCACCGGGAGATCATGAGCGAGCTGGGTGAATTGGGTCTGTTGGGCTGCACTTTGCCCGAAGAATACGGCTGCGCCGGCGCCAACTATGTCAGTTACGGACTGGTGGCGCGCGAAGTAGAGCGGGTGGATAGCGGCTATCGCTCCGCCATGAGCGTGCAATCTTCACTGGTGATGCATCCTATTTACGCCTACGGCAGCGAAGATCAACGCAAGAAATACCTGCCCAAGCTGGCTTCCGGCGAGTGGGTGGGCTGCTTCGGCCTCACTGAGCCTGACTCCGGCTCTGACCCCGCCAGCATGCGCACTCGCGCTGAACGCGTCGCCGACGGTTACCTGCTGAAAGGAACCAAAATGTGGATCACCAACTCCCCTATCGCCGATGTGATGGTGGTATGGGCGAAGCTGGATGGGGAAATTCGCGGCTTCATTATGGAAAAAGGCATGAAAGGCCTGACCGCGCCGAAAATCGAAGGCAAGTTCTCCCTGCGCGCGTCGATTACCGGCGAGATCGTGATGGACGACGTCTTCGTTCCTGAAGCCAACATGCTACCCAACGCTTCCGGCCTGAAAGGCCCCTTCGGTTGTCTTAACAAAGCTCGCTACGGCATTGCCTGGGGCGCTTTGGGCGCGGCCGAATTTTGCTGGACCCAGGCGCGTCAGTATTGCCTTGACCGCAAACAGTTCGGCCGTCCGTTGGCGGCGAATCAGATCATTCAGCTGAAACTGGCCAACATGCAGACGGAAATCAGTATTAGCCTGCAAGGCTGTTTACAGGCCGGCCGTCTGATGGACGAAGGCCGCTGCGCGCCGGAACTGATTTCTCTGATCAAACGCAACTCTTGCGGCAAAGCCCTGGATATCGCCCGCGTCGCCCGCGATATGCACGGGGGCAACGGCATCGCCGACGAATTCCATGTCATACGCCATGTGTGCAACCTTGAAGCAGTTAACACTTACGAGGGCACGCACGATATCCACGCCCTGATTTTGGGACGTGCGCAAACCGGCATCCAGGCATTCACCGGCGCGTAAGCGCCGGCTCCCCGCCATCAGGATATAAACAGCTTTTCCAAGAACTGAATCAGGCTGAGGTAGCTCTTCATGCAAAACCGGGCTGAAGTGGTGGAACAAAACTTTCTTCGTCGCGTCAGCGCAGGGGATCTACCCGCCCCGCTGTCCGACACCTCGCCGCAACAGGCTGGCTTAAGTCCGGCGCAGGCGGCGGCGATATTCGAATCCCAGGTGCTCTCGCGCATTCTGGATCTGCACTCGCGCAAGTTGCAGGCGCGGGGAGAAAGTTTCTACACCATTGGCAGCTCCGGCCATGAGGGCAATGCCGCCATTGCTGCGGCGTTCCGGCACAACGACATGGCCTTTCTGCATTACCGGGACGCCGCCTTTATGATTCAGCGCAGCAAACAGGTTCCAGGGCAGACTATCGCCTGGGACTTCCTGCTCAGTTTCGCCGCGTCTGCGGAAGATCCTATCGCCGGCGGACGACATAAAGTGCTGGGCTCGAAATCGCTGTTTATTCCGCCGCAAACCAGCACCATCGCCTCGCACCTGCCGAAAGCGGTGGGCGCGGCATACAGCATCGGCCTCAACCGCCGCCTCAAGCTCAATGGCGAAATGCCTGACGACGCGGTGGTTCTATGCAGTTTTGGCGACGCGTCGCTGAACCACTCAACCGCGCAGGGAGCCATTAACACCTCATGCTGGACTGCTTACCAGCGTGTACCGCTGCCCTTGTTATGGGTCTGCGAAGATAACGGCATCGGCATTTCCGTACGCACCCCCCAGGGCTGGGTGGAAGCGAATATGAGCCGCCGCCCTGGTTTGCACTATCTGCGTTGCGACGGACTGAATTTTGCGGATGTCTACGCCACAGCCCACCGTGCTGAGAGCATTGTCAGAAAACGCCGCGAACCTGCATTTCTGCATATGTCCTGCGTACGCCTGATGGGGCATGCAGGCTCCGACGCCCAGCAAGCTTATCTGAGCATGAAAGAAATCGAAGCTCATGAAGCGCAAGACCCCTTACTGCACTCAGCGCGCATTCTCATTGAACATGGGATATTGAGCGCTCACGACATGATCGAGATGTATCAGAGCACAACGGAGCGCGTGATGAAGGTGGCGGAGGAAGCCATCAAGCGCCCCAAATTACTGACCAGCAAATCCGTGATGGCCAGTCTGACGCCGCCACGCCGCGTCGCAGCGCCGCAAACGGAATACGACGACGCTTACCAGGAAGCGCGCGAGCGCATATTCGCCCGCGAGCGTGTGCAGATGGAGTCGCCGCAACATACCGCCCGCCTGATTAACTGGGCGCTCAGCGACTTGATGCTAAGCCACACCGACATCATCCTCGCTGGTGAAGATGTCGGCCGCAAAGGCGGCGTATACGGCGTCACCCAGAAGCTGCAGGAGAAGTTCGGTTCTCACCGCGTCATCGATACGCTGTTGGACGAGCAAAGCATTCTCGGCCTGGGCATTGGCGTGGCCCACAACCGTTTGCTGCCTATCGTGGAAATCCAGTTTCTCGCATATGTGCACAACGCCGAAGATCAGCTGCGCGGGGAAGCCGCCACCCTGAGCTTTTTCTCGCAAGGTCAGTTCACTAACCCCATGGTGGTGCGCATTGCGGGTCTGGCCTACCAGAAAGGGTTTGGCGGACACTTCCATAACGACAACTCCTTTAACGTATTTCGCGATATCCCCGGCCTGATTGTGGCCTGTCCGTCCAACGGCTGGGACGCGGTGTCCATGCTGCGCGAATCCGTCCGTCTCGCCCGCGAAGAACAGCGTGTGGTGATATTCCTAGAACCCATCGCCCTGTACATGACCCGCGATTTACATGAAGAAGGCGATGGTCAGTGGACTTACCCCTACTTACCACCACAGGAAAACCAGCACATTAGCTTCGGGCAAGTTGGCCAATGGGGAAAAGGTAAAGATCTGGCGATCATCACCTACGGCAATGGCTACTACCTGAGCCGTCAGGCGGCGAAAGCGCTGGAGCAGGATGGCGTCCGCCTGCGCATCATCGACCTGCGCTGGCTGCTGCCACTGCCGGAAGAGGCGTTATTAGAAGCCATTGCGGGCTGTGAGCGGATTTTGGTGGTGGATGAATGTCGGCGCACCGGATCTGTCAGCGAGGAAATCATGACCCTTCTCATGGAATCCGGCTGGGATCGTACGCAAGTCAGCCGCCTATGCGCGGAAGACTCCTTCATTCCCCTGGGTCGCGCCGCCACCTGTACATTGCCTGACAGAGACGGCATCGTCGAGGCGGCCAGGGCCCTGCTCGGCCATATCCTGTTAGCCAAAGCGGAATAACCGGACGAAAGCAGAATAACTCGCAGAGACGATTAACAGCGTGCGGAACATAAGATGAAAGAAAGAATCGCCATAGTCTGCCCGGGTCGCGGCACCTACAACCAAAATGAACTGGGTTACCTGAAACGCAATCATGGCGACCGATTCGCCCTGCTCAGCGAATTCGACGCCTACCGCGCGCAGCAGGGGCAGCCGACACTTAGTGATCTGGATGGTCGCGACAAATACTCCCTGAAAGAACACTCGTCCGGAGACAACGCGTCCGCGCTAATCTACGCCTGCGCCTATGCAGACTTTCTCAGTATTGATCGCGATCGCTACGATATTGTCGCCGTCACCGGCAACAGTATGGGCTGGTACATCGCCCTGGCCTGCGCCGGCGCGCTGGCGCCCATGGATGCGCTGCATCTGATCAATCATATGGGCGTGGCGATGCACAACGCGCTTATCGGCGGTCAGCTGGTTTACACCCTGCTTGACCCACAATGGAATCCGCTGCCCGGTCGGCGCGAACAGGTTCTGGCGCTGCTTAATGACATCAATGACGAGCTGGGCGCAGAAGAAGCCTTTGTCTCCATTGAGCTGGGCGGCATGCTGGTGCTGGCCGGCAGCGATCGCGCCTGCAAAATGATGATGGCGCAACTGCCCCCGGAGCAGGAGCGCTTCCCGCTGAAACTGCACAACCACGCCGCGTTCCATACGCCTTTGCAGAACCCCGTTATGCAGCAAGCCCGCCAGGAACTCGCCTCCGCGCCGTTTCGCGCGCCCCAGACGCCGTTAGTAGACGGACGCGGCGTCATCTGGACGCCCTGGAGTACAGACACACAGGCATTGTGGGATTACACGCTGGGCCATCAGGTCGTTGAAACCTATGATTTCACCAAAGCCGTGGAAGTCACGCTGAAAGAATTCTCCCCGGATCGCGTTATCGTACTCGGTCCCGGCGACACCCTGGGCGGTTCAGTGGCGCAAACCATGGCGCGCATTCACTGGCGCGGCGTCGAGGATAAACACAGCTTCTCCGCGAGACAAAGCGCCAATCCGGTTCTGCTGGCCATGGGACGTGATGAACAAGCGGCTCCCCTGCGTAAAAAATAACGCCGGGGATTTTGCCTGTTGATTCACCGCCAGAGCTTTTGTAAGCTACTGGGCGGTTACGATACTGTTCATGCACCAGAGACCCAGGTTTCAGTGAATATAAAAAACGTCCTGAACATCTTTCTTCCCTCCTCCGTCTGGACTCGATGGCGCTAGGCGCCGCACATCTTTTTTTGCCGTTTCATCGGCATGCCTATATTTCAAATCTTTGTATTTTAGTGCTTAGCTTATTCGAGCTCGGAGGCGAGATTCATCATGACACCCGAACAATTGGCCGCCTATCATCAGGCGGGATATAACCGCGTACCGGTCGTCCGCGAAGTAATGGCGGACCTGGACACCCCGCTGTCCACCTATCTGAAACTGGCCAACGCGCCCTATACCTACTTACTGGAATCCGTTCAGGGCGGCGATAAATGGGGGCGCTACTCCATCATTGGTCTGCCCTGTCGCAGCGTGTTGAAAGTTCATGGGCATCAAATCAATTTCTATGAAGACAATGCGCTCGTCGAGTCCACCGAATGCACAGACCCGCTGGCCTATATCGAAACCTTCCAGCAACGTTTCAAAGTGCCGGATGTAGACGGCCTGCCCCGTTTCAACGGCGGACTGGTGGGCTACTTCGGCTACGACACCATTCGCTACATTGAACCGAAGCTGGCTAAAAGCACGCCGCCGGACCCGCTGGGCACGCCGGATATTCTGTTGATGGTGTCGGATGAGCTGGTGGTGTTCGATAACCTGAGCGGCCGTCTGATGCTGATTCATCATGTCGATCCCGGCGCAGCGGAAGCCAGCGAACGCGCCCAGGCCCGTCTGGATGAACTGGAAACGCTATTGCGACGCCCCATTCCCGAGCACAACCTGCATGTCCAGCAAGACCTGCAGATTGCCGAGGAGGATTTCGCTTCCGGTTTCACGCAGCCGAACTTCGAAGCCGCTGTGGAGAAGATCAAGGAATACGTACTGGCGGGAGACGTCATGCAAACAGTGATCTCCCAACGCATGTCCGTCCCCTTCACCGCCGAGCCCATCAACCTGTATCGTTCTCTCCGCTGCCTCAACCCCTCTCCTTATATGTACCACCTGGATCTTGGGGATTTTCATGTAGTCGGCTCCTCCCCGGAAATTCTCGCCCACCTGGAAGACGGCGTCGCCACCGTGCGGCCTATTGCAGGCACTCGTAAGCGGGGCGCCACCGAGGCGGAAGACAAGGCGTTGGAAGAAGAGCTGCTGGCTGACCCCAAAGAACTCGCCGAGCATTTGATGCTGATCGATCTGGGCCGCAACGATGTCGGCCGCGTCAGCGATATCGGCAGCGTCGAACTGACCGACAAGATGGTGATCGAGCGTTACTCTCATGTGATGCATATCGTCTCCAACGTCACCGGCAAACTACGTCAGGGCTTGAGCGCCATTGACGTACTGCGCGCCACCCTGCCCGCCGGCACGCTGAGCGGCGCCCCAAAAATCCGCGCCATGGAGATCATCGACGAACTGGAGCCAGTTAAGCGCGGCGTCTACGGCGGAGCCATCGGATATCTGTCCTGGAACGGCAACATGGATACCGCCATCGCCATTCGCACAGCGGTTATCAAGGACAAGACGCTTTATATTCAGGCCGGGGCCGGCGTTGTCGCCGATTCCGTGCCGCGCCTGGAATGGAAGGAAACCCTCAACAAAGGCCGCGCCGTGTTCCGCGCCGTGGCTATGGCGCAAAAAGGGCTATGAGCCTGCGATCACATGACGGCGAATACACAGACAGAATTTTGAGGGTTTGAACATGTTGGTGATGATTGATAATTACGACTCCTTTACCTACAACGTCGTGCAGTATCTGGGCGAGCTGGGCGCCGACGTGCGCGTCTATCGCAACGATGAAATCACGATAGAAGAAATTGAGGCGCTGCAACCGCAGCACCTGGTGATCTCCCCTGGGCCCTGCACGCCCAATGAAGCGGGGATATCCGTCGCGGCGATCAAACATTTCGCCGGTAAACTTCCTATCCTGGGCGTATGCCTGGGTCATCAAAGCATCGGCCAGGCGTTCGGCGGCGAAGTGATTCGCGCCGGCAAAGTCATGCATGGCAAGACCTCCAAGGTGTATCACAACGACATCGGCGTATTCAAAGGTCTCAACAATCCGTTTGAAGCGACCCGCTACCACTCACTGGTCATCCGCGCGGACAGTCTCCCGGATTGCCTGGAAGTCACCGCCTGGACCCAGAATGAAGACGGCGGTCTGGAAGAAATCATGGGCGTGCGTCACAAGGAACTGGCGATAGAAGGCGTGCAATTCCACCCGGAGTCCATTCTCACGGAACAGGGCCACGACTTACTGCGTAACTTCCTGCAGCAATCGGTCAGCCGCTAAGTCGGATATCAGCCAACGGCGTAAGCTTAGGTTTAATTGCGCGCCGGATAAGAAAACAACATAGTCTAAAAACTACGAGGAATTGCGCCATGGATATCAAAGCCGCTATCGCCAAAGTTGTCGATAGAAAAGACCTCACCACCGAAGAAATGATTGAGGTCATGCAGCAGATCATGACCGGACAGGCCACTCCCGCACAGATTGGCGGGTTCTTGGTGGCGCTGAGATTCAAAAGCGAAAGCGTCGGCGAAATCACCGGCGCCGCCCAGGTCATGCGCCAGCTGGCCAGCAAAGTCGATATCGACGATCCGCATCTGGTGGACACCTGCGGCACCGGGGGCGATGGCTCCAATCTGTTTAACGTCAGCACCGCCGCCGCCTTTGTCGTGGCCGCCGCGGGCGGTAAAGTCGCCAAGCACGGCAATCGCAGCGTCAGCAGCCGCTCCGGCAGCGCCGATGTGCTGGAAGCCGCCGGCATCAACCTGGACATGAGCTCCGAGCAGGTCGCCCGCGCAGTCAAAGAAATCGGCGTCGGCTTTCTGTTCGCGCCCGCCCATCACAGCGCCATGAAGCACGCAATCGGGCCGCGCCGGGAAATGGGCATCCGCACCATTTTCAACATGCTGGGGCCTCTGACCAATCCCGCTGGCGTGACCAAGCAGGTCATCGGCGTGTTCAATCCATTGCTGTGCCTGCCGCTGGCGGAAGTACTGCAACGACTGGGCAGCACTCATGTCCTGGTCGTCTCCGCTGCGGATGGCCTGGACGAAATCAGCCTCGCCTGTGAAACCCACGTGGCGGAGCTGAAAGACGGTAAAATCTCCGAATACACGCTTACTCCAGAAGACGCAGGAATCATGCGCCGCTCTCTGGACGGCCTGACCGTGACCAGCGCAGAGGAAAGCCTGAAACTGATTGAAGCAGCGCTGACCAAAGCGACGGATCAAACGTCACAAAAAGCTCGGGACATTGTCGCCCTGAACGCTGGGGCGGCGATTTACGCCGCAGACCTGGCCCGCTCCTTCCAAGAAGGCGTGGAAATGGCCCAGGATGCGATTGGTTCCGGGCTGGCCTTTGCTAAACTAAAAGAGCTGGCCAGTTTTTCGGCCTGCTTTAAGGAAGAGGAATAAAGGTCAACCTATGAACGACACGCCTACGATTCTGAGAAAGATCATTGACCGTAAAAAACAGGAAGTGGAAGCGCGCAAGATGCGCCAGCCTTTGTCCGTTCTGAAAGACAGCCTGCACCGGGCCGGCCCCGTGCGCGGTTTCGCCCGCGCCATTGAAAAGCGGTTTCAGCACAATGCCCCGGCGGTGATCGCGGAGATCAAGAAGGCCTCCCCCAGCAAAGGAGTAATTCGGGAAAACTTCGATCCCGAAGCCATCGCCAAGAGCTATGAGCAAGGCGGCGCAGCCTGTCTTTCCGTCCTCACCGATATTGATTTCTTTCAGGGTGCCGATCAGTACCTGATTCAGGCTCGCAACGCCACGTCTCTGCCGGTGCTGCGCAAAGATTTCATCGTGGATGAGTATCAGGTGTATGAAAGCCGCCTGCTCAATGCGGACTGTATTCTGTTAATCGCGGCGGCGTTAACGCCCCAACAGATGAAGAGCTACTGCGCCAAAGCCAGAGAAATCGACCTGGACGTGCTGGTGGAAGTGCATAACGCTCAGGAGCTGGAATACGCCCTGGAGTTGAATACGCCATTAGTAGGCATCAACAATCGCGACCTGCACACCTTTGACGTTTCCCTTGATACAACGATCAATCTGCTGGATCGCATCCCGGAAGATCGTATCGTCGTGACGGAGAGCGGCATCCATACGCCAGAAGATGTGGCCTTGATGCAGCACCACCGGGTCAATACGTTCCTGGTGGGCGAGTCCTTCATGCGGGCGGACGACCCCGGGGCGAAATTGCGCGAGCTGTTTCTCTAAGCCCAGCCACGCTCGTTTCTTATCTGTTACGCGCCGCCTTGCTGCGGCGCTGACGCTGCATCAATCTCCTGTTGCAACCATTGCGTGAAATGCCTTAACGCCGCATTACCCCGCGAACGTGTAGGCATGACCAGTAAATAGCGCTGATCTATCTGCAAACTAAAATCGAACAGCTTTACCAGACGTCCCGCGCTCAGCTCTTCCTGCACCAGTATCCTGCGCACCAAAGCGACCGCCTGTCCCGCCAAGGCAAGACGAATCACCTGACTTGAGTCAGAGATGATGATACGGCGGCGCGGCTCCAGATCAGAATGTCCCGCAGCTTTCTTCCAGGCGCTCCAGTTGAAGCTGTCCGGCGCATCTGAATCCACCAGCACATGATCTTTCAACACGCGAAGGTCGTTGCCAATACCTTTGGCCAGCTCCGGGCTCGCGGCGAGAAAGATTTCCTCTCCCGCCAGGTCTTTCACGATCAGTTCGGGAAAGGTGCGGGAGCTGAAACGTATGCCCGCGTCCACATCGGCGTCACGAAAGTCCACGACGTCATTGGACATGGTGATGCGGATATCAATGTCGGGAAACTCTGCGTTGAACTTATGCAATCGGGGAATCAGCCAAGCGCTGGCGAAAGACGGCAATACG
This sequence comes from Hahella sp. CR1, assembly GCF_029813005.1. NCBI lineage: Bacteria > Pseudomonadati > Pseudomonadota > Gammaproteobacteria > Oceanospirillales > Hahellaceae > Hahella > Hahella sp. CR1. Next base: position 56,330 of record NZ_JAPELK010000009.1, on the reverse strand, counting down.
CTGACGGTAATCTGGTTGCAGCAGCGGCGAATCGCCTCTACGCCCTCCTCCAGGTGATCGAACCCCTTGCGCAGGTGCGGGCCCAGTCGTAGCGCGGTTTGCGTTGGCGTCAGACTCCTCGCGCCACGCTCAAACAAAGGACCGAACTCCGCCTCCAACGCTTTAACATGCTGACTGACCGCCGACTGAGTCACATTCAGTCTTTCCGCCGCCGCGGTGAATGAGCCTGTGCGCAACACCACATCCAACACCCACAGGGACTTCAACTGATGAACCAACCTACTCATAAGTTTTACTAATCCATGAATTAGGACATATCGTTTTAACGCCAAGTCTAGCCGCCGTAATATTTCTACAACACAGGAGGCCATATATGAAAACCGCAATCAGATTAGCACAGAACGCACAGCAAGCAGAGTCATTAGATTTCCTAACCAGACTGAAAAATTTAACACAGCGATGGATAAAGCAGGCGCGAACCCGGCGCGAGCTGGCCAATTTGAATGACCACCTGCTCAGGGATCTGGGAATTACCGAAGAGGATCGCCGTCAGGAAACCAGCAAGCCCTTCTGGAGAAATTGAGCCTTGTCGATTTCCCACTCACCGGCGAGGGAACGCCGGACTCATTGACGCTGCGTCAATGGAAGCCGCCTGTCACTGACAGGCTCAAAAATAACTCTATTGCAGACAGGCGACTACCGTCTCCCCAGCAAAATTTAGCGCATTTTTTAACCGATTCACTGCAGAGCGCCTATACTTACTATTTGTCAGGCAAGCGCGCCGTGCTTGTTTGCATCAATAACTATAACGACTCTTGTTGGCCCTTCCGCGTCAACGCTTTACACCGCGCTATTAATAAATGCCTTTGAAGGCGTCTGTTTTATTAGGGAGTGCAGTGACAATGAAAACCAACCTCAAAGCCTATGTGGCGACCTCCGCGCTGTTCCTGTCGGCGACCGTGACGCACGCGGCGATGATCAATCAGGTGGATTATTTCAGCCTTTCCGGCAATGTCCTCATTGATTTTGAATCCGTCGCTGGCGGCGGCGCGCCAGGAACAAACTACGACGGCGTAATTGACTTGGTAGGCGCCTCGTTCGCCGAAAAGTTTGACGGCCAAATACTTTCCACCAGCGGCAATTCGGATATTCTCAGCGGCACGCCGACCGGCGGGGCGTTGACCTTATCGGTCGGAGCCGCCGGCCGTAATCTCAACGTGTTTACTTACGGCGCCGACGGCAATGTTCTCACCGGTCTCGGACGTCTGGGATGGCCCAACTTTGACGCCATCGGCGAAGGCGCCGTCGCCATCCTGTTCGACAACGATCAGTCCGAATTCGGATTCCAGTCGGTGGGCGGCAACCTCGGATCAGCCGTGTTTGAATTCTGGGCCCGCGATGGTTCGCTCCTGGACACCATCATGCCCACCAGTCTCGGCACGGACTATTTTGGCTTCGCCCGTGAAGGCGGGCTTCAGGATATCGCCGGGATTTCTATCTATAACACTGATCCGGCGGGCATTGGCTTCGACGACATTATCTTTGACGTCCCCGGCCCGGACGATCCTCGCAATGTTCCCGAGCCCCCCGCACTGGTTCTTCTATTGCTGGGACTCCTGGGTTTACGCTTCTCCGCCCGTCGTACAAAGACGTGATAGAGAAAAGGCTAAGCGAAAAAAAACGGCGCATTGCGCCGTTTTTTGTAGTTCCAACTGACTGAATAGAATTACCGGGTGCCGTATACCACCATGGTTTTCCCTTTGACCTGCACCAGCCCCTGATCTTCCAGCGCCTTCAGCACGCGGCCGACCATTTCCCGGGAACACCCCACGATGCGCCCAATTTCCTGACGGGTGATTTTGATCTGCATCCCGTCCGGGTGCGTCATCGCGTCCGGCTCCTTACACAGATCAAGCAGGGTGCGCGCGACCCGGCCCGTCACGTCGAGAAACGCGAGGTCGCCCACTTTCCGGGTGGTCTGGCGTAAGCGCGAGGCCATTTGCTCGCCGATGAAATACAGTACGCGGGGGTCTTCCTGAGCGATTTCACGAAATTTCGTGTAGCTGATCTCCGCCACTTCGCACTCGGTCTTGGCTTTGACCCATGCGCTGCGGGAGCCCATTTGATCCTGATCGAACAATCCCATCTCGCCAAAAAAGTCTCCGGCGTTCAGATACGCCATGATCATTTCACGACCGTCGTCGTCTTCGATGATGACCGTCACAGACCCTTTGACGATGTAAAACAGTGAATCGCTCTTATCGCCAGCATAAATAATGGTGCTTTTGCTGGGATAGCGGCGACGATGGCACTGCGACAGGAAGTAATCCAGATGTTTGGTTTTATGCTCGACCGGTTTAGCAATCGTGACCATGTTAATGTCCCATTCATTACCTTTGGCGCAGAAACTTATCCGCCTTGGATGTTTCGCTGAGTTCGGTATAACGTTTTTCTAATTGTTTAATAACCATCACAGGCGTTTCGACTCGGGTATCCGGCGCTTTGGAGTCGCTCCGAAGCCGATCGGCGCTTGGCCGCAACCGCTTAATTATCAAGATGTTCCTTAAATTAAGCACGAATAATCACTTTAGGCAAGAGACGCCCCGCCCTTCCCCCTGCGCCTGATGGAGGTCATGGGGCGTCAATGCGGCCTGCATCACATAAGTGTGACTATCTCGCCGGCCAGTCTTCTTTCTTTCAGTGTTTCAGTTATCCAGACGCCAGCTGTTTCGTTTCACCGTGATGCGGCGATCAGACGTAAATATCCGCCTGCAGGCGTTTTACTGCGGGTTACTACCCACAGTATAGACCATCTTTTGTGAAATATTTTCCACGACAAGGAGTTATGCTACTCTGACCGCCCCGCGCAGTTGCGGCTATTGCGAGTCTGAAAATCCAGTGGGAGTATGAGATGAAAGCGACCATTACCTGGGGCGGCGACGCCAAGTTCATCGGAAAGACCGGCTCCGGCCATGACGTGGTGATGGACGGCCCTCCCGATCACGGCGGTCAGAATCAAGGCCCGCGTCCGATGGAAATGCTGTTGCTGGGACTTGGCGGCTGCACCTCTTTTGACGTCATGAGCATCCTGACGAAAGCCCGCGCCGACGTCACCGACTGTGTGGCGGAAATCACCGCGGAGCGCGCCGACGCGGTTCCCGCTGTCTTCACCAAGATTCATATTCACTTCGTCGTCACCGGCAGAGATTTGCGCGACCCCGTGGTGAAACGCGCCGTGGACCTGTCCGCCGAGAAATACTGCTCCGCCTCCATCATGCTGGAAAAAGGCGGCGTGGAAATCACCCACGACTTTGAAATTCGCGCCCCTGAGGGCGCCCAGTAAGCAGCTTTCAAAAAACTCCACCGCCCTCAAATATTTACACTGTCAGCATCGATTACTCTTTAAACGGGCGCAATAAGCCGCCCGTTTAATGAAGTTGATAATCGCTCGCCCGGTTTTAATAAGAAAAACTCATAAACGCGACATTAAATTGCACTATCCAACGGCTATCTTAGCCTGCATAATATGCGGCTTTTCCGCAGCCGGGACATATGCCGTCCGGGACCTCTTTTCCGGGCAGTCGTCCGGCGCATTCTCCGGTTTCGCCGGATTGTCTGAAGAGCAGGTCTGAACACTGTGTGAATGTAGGCGCCGGATCTTCCGGCGATGTGTTGAACAGCAAATCTACTGAGGGTCTGAGATGTCTGAAAAGCTCAAACTCCACGGTTTCAACAATCTGACGAAATCGCTAAGTTTCAATATTTACGACATTTGCTACGCGCAATCGGAGAAACACCGACAGGAATATATTGCTTATATCGATGAGCAATATAACGCCGAGCGCCTCACACAAATTCTGACCGACGTTGTGGAAATTATCGGAGCCCACATTCTTAACGTATCCAGGCAGGATTATGATCCACACGGCGCCAGCGTCACCATGCTGATCGCCGAACACGAAGTGCCCCCGCCGGCCGACTCCAGCGAAGAGTCGCCCGGACCGCTGCCCGATGCAGTGGTTGCTCACCTGGATAAAAGCCATGTGACCGTGCACACCTATCCGGAAAGTCATCCCGACAACGGTATCAGCACATTCCGCGCGGACATCGATGTGTCCACCTGCGGTCTGATCTCTCCGTTGAAGGCGTTGAACTACCTGATTCACAGCTTCGATTCCGACATTGTCACCGTCGACTACCGCGTACGCGGTTTCACCCGTGACATCGACGGCGCCAAGCTGTACATCGATCACGACATCAACTCGATTCAGAACTTCCTCAGTGAAGACACTCAGGAAGCCTATCAGATGATCGACGTGAACGTGTATCAGGAGAACCTGTTCCACACCAAGATGATTCTGAAGGAATTCAACCTGGATAATTATCTGTTTGGAACCGGTATCAGCGAGCTGACCGCCAACGAAGCCTCCAATATCAGGGAACGTCTGCAAAAGGAAATGCTGGAGATCTTCTATTCTCGCAATATGCCTTATTGATCAAGTCTTCAAGACAGGCGTATACATTCGACGGAACAGGCATAAATGACTAATCGCGTTTCTTTATCCCTGACGTTGAACAAGATTGGGCTGCTTTTCGCAGCCCTTCTTGTTTTAATGCAAGTCATCTCTCACTGGTACGGCTATCTGCTCAATTTCAATCGCCCGGAAATCATGAGCGGCGATTATTGGCGTTTGATCAGCGGCCATTTCGTGCACCTGAGTTGGGTTCATCTGGCCCTGAACGCTGTTGCGGCCTACCTGATTTACGACTCTTTCGACCACAATTTAAAAAACTGGCGTTTTCCTCTCTATCTGGGACTTCTAAGTCTTTTGATATCCATCGGATTATTGCTGTTTTACAAGACCACCCGCACCTATGTCGGCCTATCCGGCGTATTACACGGACTGCTTGTGCTTGGCGTGTTGGGGGGAGGACGCTTTCCTCGCTGGGTGTTGGTCGTGCTGTTCGTCGGCGTCACCAGCAAGATTATCTGGGAGCAGACGCCTTATTATGATGAAGGCCAGATTGCGCATCTGATTGGCGGTCCTGTCGCGGAGCAGGCCCACTTGCTCGGTTATTTCAGCGGTGTGATCATCGCCGTGGTCGTACGCTTTCTCGGGAAGTTTCGCTGAGAGACAGTCACCTCTGGAGCGCTTTCAGAGCTAGGTCCGACTGCGCTCGATCATCTCCAGCACCATGGGCCGGATAATCAGGTCGATGGCCAGCGCCAGCTTGTTGCCGGGCACCACCAGGGTATCGTGACGGGACGCGAAGGCGTTGGCGATCATGTTGATCAGATAAGGAAAGTCCACTTCCCGGGGGTTGCGGAAACGGATCACCACAAAACTTTCATCATGACTGGGAATCTCCCGCATGATGAAGGGGTTGGATGTATCCACCGTCGGCACCCGCTGGAAGTTGATATGGGTCTGGGAAAACTGCGGTACGATGCAACGCACGTAGTCCTCCATCCGATTGAGAATCGTCGCCACCACCGCTTCCTGGCTATAACCGCGGTCATGGGTGTCGCGATGAATCTTCTGAATCCACTCCAGATTCACAATCGGCGTCACGCCGATCAGTAAGTCCACATGGCTGGCGATATCGTAATCGTCAGTGCTGACGCCCCCATGCAGTCCTTCATAAAACAGACAGTCCGTCTGCTTGGGCAGCGATTGCCAGGGAGTAAACGTGCCCGGCGCGCCGCCGCCCCGGATCAGGTCCATATCGTCGTCATGAATATAATGACGAAAGCGACCCTGGCCGTTCTGACCGTAATCGCAGAACAGCTCTTCCAGTTTATCGATATGGTTGGCGGCCAGAGAAAAGTGATTCCACTGACCATAGCGCCCCTGCTGGGCCAGCTCCGCCATCTGCTCGCGGGTATAGCGATGAAAGCTGTCGCCTTCCACAATCGCGACGTTCACGCTCTCTTCCACGAAGATCTTTTGCATGGTGCGGCTGGCGGTAGTGGTGCCGGCGCCGGAAGATCCGGTCAGAGCGATAATGGGGTGGCGGGCGGACATGAATGCGTATCCTTCTACGGCTTCCAATCGGAGAGCCTTATACGTGACTGTTTCCGTGCGTTTACTGAACTGGCTGCGCGCGGCGGTTCATGCCGGGGCTGGGGCTATGGTAATCTTGCTTTCAGGACAAACACAACCTTGACGACACCGCAGAGAGCAGAGGCGCCTATGCCCGAAGTACATGACCTGGGACTGATGATTGATTCCCGAATCCCCCTGATAGTGATTCAAAGCCATGAAGAGACCCGGGTGCTGGACACCGTCACCCGTCTGGCGATCAAGAAAAGCCTGCCGCTGTTCGCCTGGACCGTCACGGACGGCCTGAAGCGGATGGGTTTCGGTTTTGATCTGGAGCAGGAGGATAAGCTGAAAGATCCGGAAAAGATTCTGGAGCACATTAAACGCAGCCATACCGCCAGTATTTTCGTGCTTTGCGACTACCACCCTTACCTGGATGACGAGCCCAAGCACATCCGCCTGCTCAAAGACATCGCCCTGACTCACCGCAATAACGGGCATACCGTCATTCTCCTGAGCCATACAATGAACATCCCTGGAGAGCTCAAACACCTGAGCGCCAACTTCAAGATGCGTCTGCCCAACGCAGATCAGTTGATCAACATTGTACGAGAAGAAGCCGCGCGCTGGTCGCAGCAGCACTATGGCGAAAAGGTGAAAACCGACAACAAGACGCTGCAGCAATTGGTCCGCAACATGTCCGGGGTCACCTTCGAAGAGGCTCGCCGACTGGCGCGGGGCGCGATATTCGATGACGGAGCCATCACGCAATCGGATATACCTGAAGTGAACCGCGCCAAGTTCGAACTGATGGAAATGGAAGGCGTGCTGAGTTTTGAATACGACACCGCCAAGTTTACCGACGTAGGTGGGCTGGAGTCCCTGAAGAAATGGTTGCAGCAACGCCGGGTCACCTTCGTCGAAGGCAAGTCGGAAGCGCAGCTCGATCCGCCCAAGGGCATTATGCTGCTGGGCGTACAAGGCGGCGGCAAGAGCCTCGCCGCCAAAGCCGTCGCAGGAATGTGGGGCTTGCCGCTGCTGCGCATGGACATGGGCGCGCTATACAACAAGTTCTTCGGTGAGACCGAGAGAAACATGCGCGAAGCGCTGCAACTGGCGGAGTTGATGTCTCCCTGCGTACTGTGGATTGATGAAATCGAAAAAGGCCTGGGACAGGACGGCAATGACCAAGGCGTCTCCAAACGGGTGCTGGGCACGCTGCTTACCTGGATGTCGGAGAACAAACACCCGGTCTTCCTGGTCGCCACCGCCAACAATATCAAATCGCTGCCGCCGGAGCTGATGCGCAAGGGCCGTATCGACGAAATCTTCTTCGTGGATCTGCCTACTCTGGACGTGCGCCAGATTATTTTCGACATCCATTTACAAAAACGCGGCCTCTCCCCCGCCAACTTCGACGCCAAGTTGCTGGCGGAGTCCACCGACGGCTTTACCGGCGCCGAAATCGAGCAAGCGGTTGTCTCCGCCCTCTACTCCGCCGCCGCCCTAGGACAGCCGTTAACGACCGAATTGGTGCTGGAGGAAATCAGTAACACCCAACCTCTCTCCGTCGTAATGGCGGAAGACATGCTGGCCCTACGCGCCTGGGCCGCCGCCCGCTGCGTCCCAGCAGACTGAGCCCTTTCACGATACCGATATGGCGGCGGCCAACCAAGGCCCGCCGCCTTTGCTTCGAATCCCCCTACACCTCAACCCGCTCGATTAAAACCAACCGAGAACGCCAGAGAGCACCGCCCCACTCCGTTCGCCCTGAGCCTGTCGAAGGGCGTTATGCAATACAGACGTATCAATGGTTAACCCGCTGAAGTAGGTCTGGCGTTCTGGGAAGTCCTTCGACAAGCTCAGGACGAACGGGTGGAATTTAGGGGCTGCGGTCCGTTTCGGGTCTCACGTCTCGCCAATTCAGGTTTCAGAAATAGGATCCGGCGTTCTGGGAGGTCCTTCGACAGGCTCAGGACGAACGGGGGTAGATTGAAGGAGTGTTGTGTCCGCCAATTTTGCCTTTACTGAGTCATTTTCCGCCAGCTCTCCAGAGTTCATATTCACAAAAACCTCCCGACTAAAACCAATCAGAATGCCGACGGATAGCGTTGATAACACGCCCCTGATATCAACCGAAAGCCGCCAGTGAGTTTTGCAAACACTCACCCCGTTCGCCCTGAGCCTGTCGAAGGGCGCTAGGCAATGCAGACGTATCAATGGTTAACCCACTGAAGTAGGTCTGGCGTTCTGGGAAGTCCTTCGACAAGCTCAGGACGAACGGTGGAGAATAAGAACGGATTGGGACGGTTTTTTCTTTACTGGGTTACTTCACGCCAGTAAATGATGCGGTCGTGGCCCCGGTATTGTCCGAAAGTGGCGGTGGCGGAGGGGTTGTCGAGGGCGTTGTCGCCGTCCCAGTCGAAGCGTAGCCATAGATCGGTGTTGTAACGCAGCCCCACCGTCCCTTCGTTGCCGATGCCGGGACTGGTCAGGTAGACCTCCTGTCCGTCCGGGTATACCGCTGAAGCGAAGGCGCCGCCGGCGCCGGGGTTGCCGGCGACTTCCGCCCGGGTTTCGCCGGAGTTGAGATTGCCGCTGTAACTGCTCATCGCCAGGGTTGCGGGGCTGCTGCTGTAGCTGGTGCAGCTATCTGAGGCGTTCTCGATGAAGCGGGCGCCATTCCAATGCTCAATGTACATGGGCAGTTCCAGGCTGGACGTTTCCGGCCCATAAGCGTTTTCCATGCGCAGACGACCATAACGGATTTCCGTTCCAGCGATACCGGTGATGGAGAAATCCAGACAGGCGTCCGCATCGCTGGTTTTGTAACAGGCGCCATCGCTGTCCTGCAGGTCCGCTGCAGCGAAGGTCAGGTTTACATTGGCGGCGAACGGATCGTCATCCGCCAGGGGCGGTGAGTTGGTTTTCTGGTAGGTAAACGCGTCGCCGGACAGGGACAAGGTTCCAGAGCCGTCATAGGCCGCGCCGGTGTTCAATGACAATGAGGCGCCGCTGCTATCAAAGCTGAGTGTTGAACTGCGCCCGCTGGCGTCGCTGTAGCTTCTATTGCTTTGCAACGTGTTGCTGAATTTAAAGTAGGCCGCGTCATAGTTCAGTGTCGTGGCCCCCGCAACGTTTTTGCCAACCAGGGTCAACACTGGACTCACGTCATAAGGGAAACTCTGATCCTGATAGGTGAACGCGCAGGCCCAGGGCGGCGTGAATGTAGGCGTGTTGGAGGACGCCGCCAGATAGGCGGGGTAAAAGCGTCCGATATCGCCGCTGGCGCCGCTGATTTTCGCGGTTCTGGCGGAGCCGGCGCCCAAATAGTTACTGTCGTCGATGACAGCGCTCAGATTAATAACGCCCACCTCACTGAACTGGTAAGCGCCGCTGGCCTGGCCGCCGCTGAATAAGGTTGAGCCTCCCGGCAGACTCAAATCTCCAGACAATGCGCCATTGGTCGCCGGCGCAATGCTCGATACGGACAGCTGCACCGTTTCCCCTTCATTGCCAAACGCAGGAGCCAGCCCATTGCCGGACAGATCCGCGCCAGCGTCCGCCTGTCCATCGCCATCCAGGTCATCCGCCGCCTGATACAAGACGCCGCCCACATTCAGCGTAAAATCCGCCCCGGCTTTGCGATAAGCCCCGCCACTGGGCCCGGCGGCGGCGGGATTGCCCACCGCGTCGACACGAATGACGAACGGTCTGACAATCCAGGGCGCAGAGGCATTGTCGCTGGCGATAGTCAGAGGATTATCCGACTCGTCCAGAATCAGCCCGCTGCTGTCATCCCGCAGATTCAACACATAGGCGCCCACATCGGACGTATCCCATGCAAAGGTCGCTTCGCCGTTAGTGAAGCTGAGGTTGAGATTAGCGCTGGCAGGCTGACTGTCAGGAAGCGTCGCGGTGGTATTGCCCACAATCTGCGGCGCTACGCCCGCCGGGTCAGCGCTACTGCGCGTCAACCAGGCCTTCAGGTTGACGCCGCCATCGTATTCCTCCACCGGTCCACAACTCCCCGCTCCATCGGGGTCCTTGGCGATCAGGGAGACTTTGAAATTATGGCGACGTCCCGCAATCAGGTCGTAATCGAGACTGTCGTTCTCCTCGATATACAGAATATTGTCGAGGAACTGAATCGGGCCGCCTGCGCCGCTGATGGAAGCGTCCGCATCCGTCGCCGTCAGGGTCAACGACTCCGCCAGATTGTTGCTCAGCGTCAATTGCGCCACACCGGCGTCCGCCACGGAGAATGTGTAGGCGGCGGAGCCATCGTCGCTGCTGTCGGGGTCCGGCGATAAGGTTCCTGCGCCGGTCTGCACCGCCCATACCCCACGAGAACGAGAGGTGCTCAGCGCCACCGTGCCGGCGTAGGTCGATAAGGTGGCGCCGCTGGAATCCTGGGCTTCGATGCGCACCGTATGCGGCAGGCAGGTGCTGGCGGTGGAGCCGGTGGTGATGATAAAACGGTTCAAAGCGCCGACACTGCACAACGCGCCATAATCCAGCGCGGACACACTACCGGAATTGTAGGTGACGTCTACATCGCTGTTGCTGCTCACATCCTCCGCCGTGATCGCGCCGTAGATCTTGTTCTGATAACCCAGACTCACATCGCCAGCGCTATAGAGCACGCCGGAGAATGTCACCGCGGAGCTGAATGTCACATTGCCGTAGGCGTACAGCAACAATCGGCTGGCGTTGGAAGGACTACCTCCAGCGGCGTTCAGGTAGTCCTGGTAACCAATTGACAAGGACTGATTGACGAAGAGGCGCGCCGTCCCTGATCCCGCCACATTGATTTCCACTTCACTCCCCAACGTAAGCTGATTAACCCAGTAGTCGCCCGGCTGCAGGTTAACCTTACCCTGATAGCCAATGCTCAATTGATTGATAAAGTACTCGGAATAAGCGCTCGATACGTTCATGACCGAAGCGTCGCTGACGGAGACCGTGCGATATTGATTGGTGGCGCCGCCCAAGGTTCCCGCCCCGCTCACACTCAAATCCGTCACATAGACGCTGGTGTCGGGAAAGGTTCCCGGATTCAGCGTATCCACGGCGCCACCGGAAGCCACGCAGGTGGTGGAAGTGCAACTCAACACCGAGGAGCTGCCGGTCACCGTCACGGTTCCTGCTTCCAGGATATTATCGGGACTATCGATAACCTGGGAGTTATAGCCAAAGCTGATGGTTCCAGTGGAATGACTGGAGATGGCGTCCGGGAATGTTCCAAGACAGGCGCCGCTGCCCTCACAGGGGTGTGTTTCGACATAAAGATCACCAACGTCTGTTGCGGACAATGTCTTGTTGTATATCTGCACTTCGTCGATACGCCCGCTGAAGTAGCGCACGGAGTAGCCCTGGTCCTGTCCGATTTGCAGCGGGTCGGAGTTGGTCAACAACGTCCCGGTATAGGAAGAGGAGCCGCGCACCACGCCATCCACATAGACTCTTTGCGCCCCGCTTTCATAAGTGATGACCACATGACGCCAGGCGTTGGCGACCATATTGGCCCCGCTGGTGGTGATCGAACGCGACGTTCCGCTGCTGTCGTTCCACCACCAATAGATCTCCCCGGAACTATCGATATGGAACTCGTAGTTTTCATCTTTGGAAAGAATGGTTTTCAGTTCCGAAGTGGGGATCTGCGTGGGGTATACCCAGGCGCTAACAGTCAGGTTATTGGTAATGTCCAGCAGGTTGTTATCAGCGATCTCGATATACTGCGAGCTGCCGTCAAATTCAGCGTAGGCGCAGGTGCCGGGATCGCCGGCGATCGCCGGGGCCGTATCCAATGTCTGCGCGCCGTTATAGGCGCGGCCGCTCAGGTTGTTGCCGCTGGCGTCACTGACTTCGCCGGCGGAGCCATTCCAGACTTCATCTTCCATGCGCCAGATGGCGATGGCGGAAAATCCGCACGCACTGGGCGCTCCACGGGCGGCGATGGTCACGTTATCGATGTACATGAACTCATCGTAGTTGTTGTAATTACTGCTGATGCGGAAGCGAATGCGGGTATTGGCGGAAAGATAAGGCGTTAAATCAATCGTCGCGGTTCCGCTCGCCTCATTGGAATAAGACGCCACCACCGTATAACTGGAGCCGCCGTTGGCGGAAACCTCCACGCCAAAGCTGTCCGAACCTTCCAGATTGTTGGTGGTGCTGTAACTGTAGGTCAGCGTCGCTGACGAATAGGACGAAAGATCCACTTCCCGGTATAACCCGGGATAGCCGAAACTGAAATAACCATTAAAGCGGGCTGCGCCTCCGCTAACCCGAACAAAGCCAGAACTGGCGCTGCTGTTGTCATCCACTTCCTGCCAGCTGCCGCTCCAGGCTCCAGAGCCGCCGCTGTAGCCGCCGGAGCTAAAATCGTCGCTAAAATCTGCGCTGGTGGGATCGTCCAGACTAAAGGACAGGCTCTGAGTGGGATAGGTGGTTTGCAGCGTATAGGTAACGCCCAGGCTCAACGAACTAGTGGTGAGCAGCACCGTATCTGAGTCCACCAGAGACGCGCTCAATACCGACGCGCCGTTGTCCAGGCTGTAATTGGATACGTCGACCGCACGCGCCGGCGACACCGGAGCGGCGAAATCCACCGTGACCTGGTTGGGCGTCGTACAGCTGGCAGCCGCGGCGGACAAGGCGGGAAACTCCCGCCGCCATAGCAAATCTGTGGCGTCGTTGACGGAAACCGTGTCAAAGGAGTATTGGGTGTAATCGGAGTTATCCACCTCGATGCCAATGGTGGCGCTGGCGCCATTAGTGTTGCCGGCGCCGTAGCGAAACAACACATTGCCGTTCTCATAGAGCACAATCTGGAGGGAGTAGCTGGTGCCTGAGCCGTTATAGCGGGGAACGCCATTCCAAGACGCTACGAAACGCCGGTTGGGCGCAGTACCGGATGTTCCGTAGGTAACGCTGCCTCCCAATGACGGTTCCAGGTCATCCCAGTAGCCCAATATGGCCCTGTCGGCGGGTTCTTCATAACCTGGACAAGTGCCTGTGCAAGCGCCTTCGATCGGCAGCGCTTCATTGGTGTAGTCTTTGTAAAACCCCTGATCGGCGCCAAAGTGCAGTGCGCCGTTGGAGAGAATACGCACCTGGGTGTAGCCGGTCTGCCCCAGGTAAAACGTGAAGCCGATATTCACCAGTTGGAAGTCGTCGTCACGGGGATAACCAGTCAATGAGCTGTCCCGATTCCAGGTGACGGTCGACGAGGTGGAATCAAAGGCCGTGCCGGATACGGTTTCCACGACATAGGCGGCAAACGCGCCCGCACTATGGCCGCCCAGACACACCAGCGCCGTCAGCGTTAACAGAATCCGGCGCAGCCGATGCATCAGTGCGCCCTCACTTCAATGGTGCGCGAGGCGGTTTCATCTCCGCCACCGCAGCTTCCCGTGCTACGCAGGGTGAAGTAGTCATCACCGCCAGCTGAGTCCGTCAGGCACACCACCGACGCGGAACATCCCGTCAGGCCGTCTGCGGTGAAATTTAAATCTGGAAATCCCACGGAACAATTGTTATCTGCGCCACCGGCGGGAAACAATCGCCCCAACGCCGCCTGCGCCCCGGTTTCCGCCGCATAGAAAGCGCGCGTGGAGAGAATGTCCATCGAAACGCCTTCCGCCGTGGAGCGCTCCAACTCAGTGATCGCCACCACCAACAATCCCAGAATCACGATGACGAACAACGCCGCAGGCAAACCCAGGCCCGCCTGTCGCTGGCGATGTATCGGATGCATGAGGCGACGATCAGGGCACATTGCGAATGTTCACCTCCTGCTGAATATCGAAGCTTTCGCCTCCATTGGAGACCCGGAAGCTCATCTGCACCACGGCATTACGCACCAGCGACGCTGGCGTGTAATTGAAGTCCGTCGTTCCCGTGGCCACCAGATTGATCAGCATTTCCTGCACCGCGCCGCTCGAAGGCGGCAGGTCTGGTGTGGCGTTGAAACCGTAATTCACATAGCGATAGATCGCCGTACCGGACTGGCAGAACGCCATCGGCGTTCCCACCACATATAATCTGCGCACGGGAGAATCCGTGGGAAACTGGTGATTCGCCGATAAAGTGACGGTGACGTCATCGGAGCCCGTGGGGAGCTGCGCCAGCGCCTCGGACAAAGAATTCGGACCTGGGCTCTGCGGATCGTAAAGCTCAGCTTGATCAATGGGATAAATAGCCGCCCGCCCAATGACTGCATTGTCCAGACGAGCGCCCACCGCATCGATACTGGCGGCGGGACTGGAGATGGGAGCGCTGACGTAGTCCGTGCCGGCGAGCACGGGAATAAACTCGATACAACCACTGGCGACCCGCACTGAGTTGGGCAGCGCAGAACGGATCGCACGCGACATTTTTTCCGCTGCGATCAACCCCGCCGTCGCCATTTGCTGACGTTCCGCCGTGTCCACATAACCTCCCACGGTCGCGGTGATAAAACGGGTCACGCCTACCGCCAGCACGCTGACGATGACAATGACCATCACCAATTCGATCAATGTAAACCCGTGGGAGCGTCCTGTCTTCATACTACGCCTCAAAAATTGGCCCGATAGGCGGAAAAGGTCATCGCCGGACCGGAAGGCGGCGTTATCGTCACCCTCACCAGCTTGGCGTTCGACGCCGACAAGCCAATGTCCGCGCCCGCGCAGGTCACCGACACGCTCACCAGATAGCCGGGATAGTTATTAAAATCCGCATCGGTCTGCGAGCGCGGCGCTTCATTGACGATGCCATCGTAGTCGTCCACATCATCGTACTCGTCGCGACTGCCCTCCTCGGTGACGATATTGCAACTGGTCACTGGCGGAACGCCGCCGGAGGGAGTCGCCTCGTCATAACGTTTACCCAGAATTTCATCCAGATACGCCTGCGCCAACTGAATGGTGCGATTGCGCAACAGTACATCGCTGCTGCGGCCGATACTGCCGCTCATGGCGGTGACGATCGCCACCAGAGCGATGCCGATCACGATAATGGTGATCACCAGCTCCACCAATGTGACGCCATGCTGCCGGTCAGGATTCGCAAAAGCCTTCATAGGCGTATCCCAAAGTGGTGACGCAAATCGGGTAAACCGTATCGCCGCTGACGCAGATAAGCGTGTTGGTGGTTCCGCTGGTGGCTGGATTGATCACGTCGCCATCCTGATTAAAAGTGATGGTCGCCGGCAAAGCGCTTCCTGCACAGGAGGTAGTCGCACTCTGGCTCCAGTTGATGCTGACGCCGGAAGCATCGACATTGCGCTGTGAAACATAGCCGCCCTGGGCCACCACGCCGGCAAAATCGGAGCCGGACAGTGAAAGAGTCAGAGTGGTAGTAGTGGCGGCGCGGCGTCCAAGGGCGATTTGCTCCGCCAGACGCGCCTGAGAGAGAATTTGGTCAGCGACCACACGGGCCGAATAAGCGTCCCGTGTGGCGAAAAGACTGATGGCCGTAACCGAAAGGATTCCGAGCAGAATCATCACCATGATCATTTCGATCATGGTGAAACCGCTATTGAGAGTTTTGCCTCCCCATCGCTGTCGGAATACCTTCACACACGGACCTGACTCAGCTTAAGGTAACGATCAAGGGCAAGTGGTTGTACCGCCAATAACAGGAGCGGTATTTGCCGCCGCGGATTGCGCGTAAGTGACAGTACAGTTGGTCGCGACAGTAACGGTAGTAGTGCCGCCTGAGTGAGCGACAGAGACATTTCCGCCATCAACTTGCGATGCGGCTTCTATTCCCGTCGCGGTGCCAGCCGGATATCCAAACACGACATCAATCGCGGTTCCGTCTACAGTCACCGTGCTGGTTGCAGCCTGATCGTCGCAAGTCGTGGTAGCCAGACAGGCGGCATGAATAATCGCCGATGCCGACCTCACTGAGCCCTCTATGCCGGAACGGGTCGCCGCCTCGGCCTGTGAAGATAAATTCGCAAATTTCGGCAACGCAAACGCCGCCAGTATTCCCAGTATAACGATAACCATGACCAGCTCTATCAGCGTAAAGCCCGACTGCTGTGTCTTTATCCGCTTTTGCATAGTTGTCCCTCCACGAGAACATATAAGCTTTTAATCAAGTATAGACGCCAAGTTATTCTTCTGTTTGTAAAATAGTTAAATATTTCAATCGTTATCAGCGCTTTTACGTTGTATGGACAGCCTCACTTCGCCGCTTTCGGCGTTATACAGCAATGAAAAAAAATCCTTCCCCTGTACGCCGACCTGATAGGCGCAAACCGTGCCTACCGCCAATGCCTCCACCTTCTCCTGCAACGCCGCCTCTGTAGCGCCGCTGCGGCGCAACAGCAGTGAGGAATACAATCGCCGACAGCTTTCGTCCGTCATCGCCGCCGCTATGGGATAGCTATCGCCAACGTCTACCGGCCACCCTTGCGCGTTCATTCTCAATACGCCGCCGCCCTGCTCCTGAAAATCTTCGGGACTGAAGTCAGATCCCGCCGCCAACGTCCCTAACTCAACTGAATCTGAGCGCCCCCCATTCGCCAGCCAGGCCGTATGAGCCAGCCGCAGGCTGGTGAGAAACGCAGTCTTCAATTGTTGCGCGCGCACCTCGCCGGCGTTATCCACCAGGTTATCCATGGAGCGCAGAAACACCGCGATCAGCACTGCGATCAGCGCCCCAATCAACCATATCTCCACTCGCAGAAACTGGCTCAGCCAACGTCCCGCCATGTTTATTTACCCAGCGCCGCCTGACCCAGACTCCACATGGGCAGAAACACGCCCAGCGCCAGAATCAGCACCATCACGCCCATCACCACCAACAGAATGGGCTCAATGGATTCGGCCAGTCGTTTAAGGGAGTATTCGATTTCCTCGTCATAGAAATTCGCCACTTCCACCAGCAGACTGTCTACTGAGCCGGTTTCTTCTCCCACCGCCAGCATCTGCATGACCAATGGCGAGAACATGTTGGTGGCCCGCGCCGTACGCACCAGCGTGTCGCCGCGCTCAATACCATTGCGCATGTCGGCAATAGCGGACCCTACATATTTGTTGTCCACCGCTTCCGCCACCAGCGTCAGCGCAGAAGTGACCGGCAGCCCCGCCGCGAGCATCATGGAGAAATTGCGGGAGAACCGGGATAACGCCACCAATTCAAACAAAGGACCGACGATAGGAATGCGCAGCTTGAAGCGGTCCCAGCGATAGGCGCCCTGAGGCGTTTTTTTCCAGCGGATGAATCCGTAAATCGTCGCCGCCAACCCCGCCGCCACAAACCAGCCGTAATTGATCAGAAAGTTGGACGTCGCCACCAAAATCTTGGTGGGCAGCGGCAGGTCGGCGCCAAACTTGGCGAACACGCCAGCGAAGGCGGGAATCACGAAAAAGTTAACCACCAGCAGTGCGATGGTGATCGCCACCACCACCATGATGGGATATCGCACCGCCTGCGCCACCCGCTTACGGGTATCTCGCTCCAGCTCGATATTTTCCCCCAGCTGACGAAATGACTCTTCCAGTTGCCCGGTGTTTTCTCCCACCAGAATCATGGAAACGAACAACTCGTTGAAGGTGCGGGGATGAGCGCGCATGGCGGTGGCCAGATTCACCCCGCCCTCCAGACGCCGCGCCACATCGTCCAGCACTTCCGCCAAGGTCTCGGAGCGTGTTGACTCCGCCAACCCGCGTATAGCGCGAATAATAGGAATACCGGCGCGACTGAGCGCATGCATCTGACGACAGAGAATCACCAGCTCATCCAGCGTCACTTTTTTACGGAAGATAGGCAGTTTTTTCAGCCATAGCAGCACATCGGTTTGCGCTTCCTGCTCCTGAATGCTGGTGGGCGTCACGCCTTTGCGCAGCAGTTCATTGGCCAGCGCTTCCCGGTTGACGGCCTCCTGCACGCCTTCTATCAGCGCGCCCTTGCTGTCCCGCCCTTTGAATGCAAAATTCGCCACGTCAGCTGAACTCCAGATGGCTCGGTGAGTGCGGCAGATCGCCCAGCGACGCCGAAATGCGGAACACTTCATCCAAGGTGGTGACGCCTTCCCGCGCATAGTCCAACGCACTCAGCGCCAACGGGCGATAATGCAGCGAGCGTCTGGCGGCGTGAGTAAAAGCGCTTTGGTCATTCTTACGCAGCGCGTCCAATAACGCGTCGCTCATTTCCAGTAATTCGTAGACCCCGATACGACCGCGGTAACCGGAGTTGCCGCATTGATAACAGCCTGCGCCTTTGAAGAAATGCGCAGGCAAGGATTCCTGCGTCATGGCGTGCAGCCAGATTTTCTCCTGTTCACTGGCCTGATAAGGCTGCTTGCAGTTATCGCAAATGCGTTTCACCAGACGCTGCGCCACCACCGCCGTCAACGCGCTCGCCACCAGATAGGGTTCAGCGCCCATATCGATGAGGCGCATGGCGCTGGAGATGGAGTCGTTAGTGTGCAATGTGGAAAGCACGAAGTGGCCGGTCATGGCGGCGCGTAATCCGATTTCAGCAGTTTCCTGATCCCGCATTTCCCCCACCAGCACTACATCCGGATCTTGCCGCAACGCCGCGCGCAGCACTGACGCGAAGTCGAGTCCGATTTTAGGATTCACCTGCACCTGGGTCACCCGGGGCAGGCGGTATTCCACCGGATCTTCCGCGGTGATGACCTTCACTTCCGGCCGATTCAGTTCCGTCAAGGCGCCGTACAGCGTGGTGGTTTTACCGCTACCGGTAGGCCCGGTCACCAGCAGAATCCCATGGGGCCGTTTGATCAGAATGCGTAGCCTGTCCAGCAGCTTTTTCGGCATTCCTGTGGCTTCCAGGTTCAACATGCCTTCGGTCTGATCCAGCAAACGCATTACCACCGACTCGCCATACTGCACCGGCATGGTGGACAGACGCACATCAATGGAGCGGCCTTTCACCCGCACGTTAAAACGGCCGTCCTGGGGCAGACGTTTTTCGGAAATATTGAGGCCGGACATCAGTTTCAGGCGCAACACCAACGCGGCGTTAACGCGCCTTTCCTTCATCACCTGTTCGTGCAGTACGCCGTCGATACGCTGGCGTAAACGCACCACGTTTTCGTCCGGCTCAATATGGATATCCGAGGCGCGCGCCACCACGGCGTCTTCAAATATGGATTGCAGCAGGCGCACCACCGGCGCCTCGGTGTCATCGCCTCCCGCCGCCAGTTCCGCCAGGTCAAAGGCGTCTTCGCCCAGCTCATCTTCCAGCTCGCCGGCGATACTGGCGATTTCCTCCGTGCGCCGATACACCAGATCCAGCGTGTCCAGCAGCTCGCTTTCGCGCACAACCGCCTGACGCATGGGTTGTTTCAGCACCCGCACCAGTTCGTCGTAGCCGAAGATATCCATAGGATCGGACATGCCTACCAATAACTCGCCTTTTTCTTCCGACAGCACGATGGCGCGGAAACGGCGCGCCGCGGTTTCCGGCAGGCGTTTGATCAGTTCCTGATTGAACTGGTAATGGCGCAGTTGTACAAAAGGAATGCCCATTTGCTGCGACAGGAAACGCAGTAGGCTGTCCTCGTCCATATACCCCAGGTCAATCAGGGTGCGGCCGAGCTTGCGGCCAGCCTTTTTCTGCTCGCTCAGCGCCGTCATCAATTGCTCTTCCGTGATGACGCCGTTTTGCACCAGCAAATCGCCCAAACGTATTTTCTTTTTCGGTTCGACCATAATTACTCTCTACCTCTCCGCTGCGCTTGCGGTGTCAGCCGCCCCCGCCGCCCGGCTCCAACTGTTGGATGCGGCGGCTGGCGTACTGCGCCAGAGTCGTCTGTAATTCCGGATCGCCCACCGCCTGACGGTAGGCTTGTAATGCGGATTGGCTGCGCCCGGTCTGATCCAGAGCGATGCCCAGGCCCGCCCACCAGTCGCCTTTGTGGGGATGGGCTTCGATCAGAGCGGCGTAGGAAGCGATGGCGTCTTCATAACGACGCGCCTGTTGGTAAAGGCCAGCCAGCAGGCTGTGATAATCCGGCGCCGCCTCTACTTTTGGGGCCTCGCTTTCCAGCAGCGCGATGGCCTGCGCCGCCATCCCCGTCGCCGCCAGAGTGCGCGCTTTCATCAACTTAAAGTCCACGCTGCTGTAGGCGTCAACGCTCTGCATTACTTGCAGCGCCTGAACGTAATCGCCGCCGCCGATCAGCCAGGTCGCCAGCTGAAAACGGCTGGCTTCATGTTCAGGCATCGACGTCAGCAACTCCCGCAAACGTTGTTCAGCCGCCTCAACCTCTCCCTGGCGATAAGACTCCCGCGCCTGCTGCAGAGCGCGGGCGGCGATTGCTTCCGGGGTTTGCGAGGGCGCGATATTCATGGCGGCGGCAGAAGGCGCGACCTCTTCAGCCGAGGCAGCGGCGATATCTATGTGGCGCGTTAGCGTAGCCGGCTTTTCCGGCGCCAGTTCCGGTCTCACCGCCAGCGGCTCAGGCGTATCCAGTGTATTGCGAGAAGTCCTCACCGTTCTGGCTTGCGCCTTGGGTTCGGTATCAGTCATGGCGTTATTCGTCGTTACTTCACCGACGACCGGGCTTTCCTGCTTGACGGTGGGAGGCGCTTTTTGCGTCATCATGGGTTGCAGTGGATCTTTTTCGACGATCACGACTGGTTCTTGTTTGGGTTGCGTTTGTCGCGCCGGTTCCTGAGCATATTGCGGCGTCGCAACGACAGGCTGGGAAGCAGGTTCCGGCAGCGTTTCTCTGATCGGCGTCGCAACCTCTGCGACGACAGGCGTATCCAATTCCGTCACTTCCGGTGGAGCTGGAGTCTCTATCCTGTGATCTGGCGGACTTGGCTTCTCGTCCTGCGCCGACAACGTATTCACCATCGCCACCTGAGACACCACTTGCCTCGGCGGTTCCGACGGGTCTTTCATCCACCAGTAACCGCCGGCCAGTCCCGCCGTCACCAGGGCCAACGCAAGCACGCCTGGCCAATGCCGGGTCGCGCTGGGGGGCGTCTTCTGTAGGCTGTGAGGCACTGACGTCCGCGGCGCCGACTCCCGTTTATCCAGATCTCTGAGCACATCGTTGAGTAAGCTCACGCCCAACCTCCCAGCCAGGCGAACCGGAGCGGACGGGCGCTTTCCGTATCTTTCACCGCACGCCGCACATGGCCGGGCGCTACAGTTTTATCGCCGTCGCCGTAGGCGGCGAGCATGGCCTTATGCGCCAGTACGTTCACCAACCTGGGGACGCCTCCGCTGCCGCGAAATATGAGCTTGGCGGCGTCGGCGCGAAACAGGCTGTCGCCGTTGTAGCCGGCGGCCATCAGGCGATGCCGTAGATACTGCTCCACCGAATATTTATCCAGCGGGCGGATATATTCCTGAAAAGTGATGCGTTGCTTCAGCTGCCGCAATTGCGGCTGCGACAGCATGACGTCCAGTTCCGGCTGACCGAACAGCACGACTTGCAGCAACTTTCGCGATTCGGTTTCCAGATTGGTCAGTAAACGCAGCGCCTCGATTGTCTGCTCGGGCATCGCCTGCGCTTCGTCGATCACCAGCACAACACGCCGGCCTTCCGCGCAATGAGCGATCAGCTGTTCGTTGATGAGCTTCAGCAATTGATGGCGACCGCCATTCAGCTCGCCCAGATCCACCTGCAGTTCTTCCGCCAGGGCCAGATACAGGTCCTGTGGCGACAGACGCGGATTGGGGATGTAAGCAGAGACATAATCGCCATCGAGAAAATTCAGCAAGCGGCGGCACAGCAGAGTTTTCCCCGTGCCCACCTCGCCGACCACTTTGATAAAGCCTTCCATGCTCTCCAGCGCGGCGCGCACCGTTTCAAAGGCGTTACGGTGAGTGGACGCGTCCAGATAAAAATGCGTATTGGGCGTGAGGGAAAACGGCGCCTCGCGCAATCCGAAATGTGTTTCGTACATACGCCCTCCTTTCGCCGGTCAGAATTGCTCGCTCGCCCGGTGTTGCAGTTTTTCCATGCGCTGGCGACTGCCGCGCAGATCCTGACGGTAGCTTTCGCTGTCGGCGATAATCGGCCGGATCAGGATCACCAGTTCGCTCTTGAGTTCGGTATCGCGTTTCTGTCTGAACGCCTGCCCCAGCAGCGGGATATCCCCCAACAGCGGCACTTTCGCCTGCGTTTTTTCCGTCATGTTGCGAATCAGGCCGCCAATCACCACCACTTGTCCATTGCGGGCCTTGATCACACTGTCGGTCTCCCGCACGGAACTGAACGCCAGCGGCAGCACCAGATCATTGGAGCCCAGAGAGATGGTCTTGGTCTGATCCTCTACGTCGCTCACCGTCGGATGCACATGCAGCGTTACGTCGCCGTTCTCGCCAATCTGTGGCGTAACGTCCAGGGCGATGCCGGAGAAAAACGGCGTGATCTCCACTTCCGAAATAAGGTTGCTGGTCCCACTGGTGGTGGTGGCGTCGTTAGTCTCGATACCCGTGACGAAGAACTCGTCATCCCCCACCTTGATCACGGCTTTCTGGTTGTTGATAGTGGAAATGCGCGGGCTGGACAGCACCTGCACCGTACCCTGCTCGCCCAGCAACTGCAGCAGCGTCGTGAAGTCGTTAATGCGCAGCGCTGCGCTGAAGACGCCCTCAAATCCCGGGTTAGTGACGCTTCGGGAAGTCTGCCCCAAAGTCAGGCTTTTGGTGGGATTGCCGGAAGCGTCCACTTTGGAAGTGAATTCATCGAAATAGGACCAGTTCACGCCTTGCTCAAAGCCTTTGTTCAGCACCACTTCCAGAATTTTTACTTCCAGAACCACCTGCCGCTGCATAATGAGCTGAGCTTTATCTAGATACTCCTCCACCGCCGTCAGTTCGCTCGGCGTCGCCCGCACCACCACAATGCCTGCGCCGCCGTTCGTTACGACTTTGCGGCCCTCTTCATTACCGACGATCGTAATCAAAGTCTCCTGCAAGGCGGTCCAGAAATCCGAATCCGTTTGAGTAGTGATGCGCGACAATACGGCATTGGCGGAGCCGCCGGAATTATTGCTGTTGTTACTATTACTGTTGCTGGAGCTGCTAGAAGAAGAGCCCGAGGAGTTGGACAGCTGCCCGGAACTGACCATGATGTCCGACGCGCCCTTGCGTTTGACGTTCAGGTAATTGATCTGAAAGATGCGGGTTTGCACGCCGCCGGGCAGAACTTTGAACAGATTGCCCTTGCGCTGGTATTCAAAGCCGTAGAGCTGCTGGACGATTTCCATCACTTCATCCAGGGTGACGTTTTTCAGGTCCAGGGAAATCGACCCTTCCACTGCGGGATGCACCACCATGTTGTAGCCGGTGCCTTTCACCAGTCCCATGAAGAAATCTCTGGCCGGCGCGTTATTGACGGTGATGTCAAAGCGCTCCGCCGCCTGCATCGTCTCAGCCGCCGGCATGGTCGGCAGCAGCGCCTGCATGACGTCCGGCGGCGGCGCGGGCTGCTGCGCCTGCGCCATGGTCTCTTCGGCTGCCTGCATCGCCTGCCCGATCGCCTGCGCGCTGGTCGGCGGCGGCTCGGGTTCATCCTTCTTGGGCGTAGCAGGCTGACTGGCGCACGCCGCCAGGCCGAAGCCGACCCAAACTGACAACAAGGTCCGCCAAAGACTTCTCATTCTTATCTCCGAATAGTCAGCGCATCCTGGGACGCGCCTTGCACACTTTCGTACCAGCGCTGACCGCGCCAGTCCAATAACACCCTGCGCGCTTCGATTTTCACCACGCGCACGGAGCCGGTTTGCTGTCCTTCCGCCAGGGCGACGCCGTTAATCGTCGTCACCTTGCGGGAGGAGGAATACAGGATCGAATCCACACTGATCGCCGGACGACTGGGCGCCCCGCTGACCATCACGCCATCTGCGCGCCATCCCATGGGCCGGGTGGGGTCCGCCAGCACTTCGCCATCCGGCAGCCGGAAGCTCTCTGCGCGGCCAAACATCGCAACGCCCAACAGCAATAGACCCAGCGACCATTTTTTTACGTCAAACACCCAGCCACCTCTCATCCAGCCCCAGAGTCTCGAATTCCAGCGTCACTTCCGCCCTGGGATAGGCGTCCACCTTGTAATCCATGTCCACAATGCGTAGACGGGATTCATTGCGCTCAATCTTTTGAATGTATTGCAGGGTGTCGAAGTAGCCGCCGGTGAGCACTACTTTCACCCGGTGACTGAACAACACCGCGGCGGCCTCGCCTTCGCCATGCTGAATTTTCCGCGGCGGCAGCTTGGCGACGGCGACCACTTGCAAACCGGGGTGCTTGCGCAACAGCTCCATCAGTAACTCAGGCATTTCTTCCGGGGCCACCAGTCGGGAAAGGCTTTGCTTTAATCTTTCCTGGCGGGCATTGAGCTGGTTGCGCAAACGCTCGTTCTCTTTGCGCAGCGCGGCGTCCGGGTCTTGCGCTAATTGCTTGCGCAGCACGTCCGCCTGAGCGCTAAGGTCCAGCAGCTCCAGATTGGCGGCGGCGATCGCCTGCTCCGCCGAGCGATTGCTGCGCCACAGCGGGTCCCAGGCGAACTGGGCGTACAGCAATATCAGCGCGACAATGACTGTCGCCAGCAGGATGGCTCTTTCCCGCAAGCTGAAGCGGTTCACCCGGGAGGTCCATTTCTTCATCATGGCTGTTTGCCTCCCGCGCTGACCACGGGTTGATTCAGCGTACGGCCGCCCGCCGCAGGACGGGACGCCTGCGCTTCCGGCTCAGGCGTCTCCACATAGGTGTCCACTTCGAATAACCGGGCGCTGGCGCTTTCCTGTTCCGGTTTCAAGGTCAGCATATTGAAGGCGCGACCGCGTAACGCCGGCTCATCGCCCAGCGCCTGCAGATAAGCGGGAAGTAAGTCCGGTTGCACGGTGGTCCCGCTGAAAATCAGACGTTCGCCTCCTTGTTGAATCCGAATCCGCTGCAACCACAAAGGTTCCTGGCGATGCCGCGCCAGAGCGATCATCAGTTCACTGTAAGACATGGCCCCGCCGTCCGCTTTCAGGCCGGATTCCAGCGCCGCCAGCAGCGCCTCAGTGTTCTGCATTTGCAGACGCAGACGGTCATTGTCCGACTGCAGACGGGTATCTCTGGCGCGAGCTTCGAGTTGCTTGCGCATGCTGTCTATTTCCACCCCCAACGCCTGCTTGCGGGATTCGGCGGTTAACTGGCTCATGGTCACGTCGGCGCTGCGCCATACCAGATAGCCGGTGTAACAGCCGCATAACACCATTACCGCCACCACAGCGGCAATCATCACAGGGATGGAGAGCGGATCTCGCCGCGGGCGAAACTCTTCTACGTATAAGTTGACCTGCTGCATCAGACGCTTTTCCTTCCCCCGCCGGCTTTGCGCATGGCGCCGCCGCAGGCCACCCAGTGAATGGCCGATGCAAGTTGATCGTCCGGCAGTCCGACTTTGTCCTCCTGCAAGGTCTGCACGGTCAATCCGAGCGCTTCATCCAACTGCGACAAAAGCTCCGCCTCATTCACCACGGAGCCCGCCATCAGTCGGCGGGGGGGCGCCTGACCCATCTGGCTTTCGAAATAGTCAAAGGAGCGCTGCACTTCCAACGCCAGTTGCTGCCCCACCCAGGATTTACGCTCAGGGTCGGCCAGCGCTTCCATGTCCGCATCGAGACGACGGGACAGGTAGACAGAGCCGTTTTTGATTAACAGCATAAGGCCGGTGTTTTCCCGCATCATCATCAGACCAAGGGATTTGCCGTCTTCTTCGAAAGGCTGCGCCAGATTGCGCAGCGCCAGCTCCGTGATATCGATGGAGGACAACACCAGACCGCTGTCGTTGATGACGCGGATAAGTTCTTTCAGCAGGGATTTACGGGCGGTCACCACGTTGATTTGGGCGGGTCTGCCGCGCAGGGCGTCGCTGGGATATTCGAAAACATCGATAATGGCGTCGTCGATGGCGTAATCCAGCAGGTCTTTCACCTTCCAGCGCACCGCTTCCCGCAGTTCGCTTTCCTCAACGCTGGGACGTTCGATTTGATGCAGGGCGTACATTTCCGGCGGCAACACCAGATTGCAGGCCATTTTTTCCAGTTTGCGCTCGCTTACGAAAGCCTTGAGCGCGGCCGCCCGCTGCGCAGCGCGGGCGTCCAGATAGTCGATGACGCGGATTTGTGATTGCCCGCCGGCCGGCTCCGAGACAGCGATAGCCATTCCGTCCGGCCTTACTTCAATGCCGACCAGCCCTTTTTTGCCTTTGGAAAAGGAAAGCCATGAAAGCAATCTAATACCTCGTTTTAAGCGCCAACAGCCGCATCACAGAGTGATATTTAACGGCCGGTATCCTTACAACGGGCACACTGATCCTAGTTTTTACATAACTTCAGCTTAGACCACTAACTTATTGTTGCAAATGTAAAAGTGTAAAAAAGGATTTGACAAAAACGGCGCTTTCCGGGCGTCACGAACAGTGAAATGCGACGTCATTTAAGGGCTTTCAGGCAGGTGAAGAATGCGCGTTTTGAACCCACTTTGCGATGACCGTTTCACCGCGCGCCATCCACAGAACGTTAGGCTTCGCCGGCGGCCTGCAGACGGCCATGAAGGCCTGCGCACCGGAGCCGCAACAAAAAAGGGGCGCCGCCGCGCCCCTTGAAAGCCCTTACGGGCGAAGATGCAAACAAGAGTTCTTACTGCCAGGCCGACAGATTACTGCCGGTCAATTCGGCGACGAATTTCTTCTCGCCGGAGTAGTAGCTGCTGAGCACTTCCCGGCTGTCCGGGTCGATTTTCGGCAGCGGTTTGGAACTCACATTCAAACGTCGCAACAGCTCAGGCACGCCGGTGCGTTTGATAACTTCCGTCAGACGGGTGTAGCCGGATTTGGCCAGCATTCGATAGGTGCGCACCATGATGTTTTCCAGAAACAGAAAACGGTAGGAACGCGCCTGATTTCTGCGCTGCTCCACGCCTTCGGGCAGGAAGTTCACGTCCTGACAGCCGAGGAACTCGTAGACTTCACGAAAGCCTCTGGCGTAATCCTTGTTGAAATCCTCCAGCACGATGATTTTGATCTGCTCCTTGGGGAAGCTCGCAAAAAAAGGCTCCAGGTACTGGGTGTAACAACCGAACTTCAGGTGCTCTTCATTGCGGATAAACTCCGCGAAAGAGGTGCTGCCGGCGATATCGCCTTTGCGGATAGCATGTAGGTAGTCGGAAAACGTGCGCTGCACCGGATCACGCACAATCGCAATGATCTTGGCCTCTGGAAAATGGCGGCGTATGCGCTCCGCCGTTCCCGGCCGATACATGTACGTCACCGAGAATTCTCCCTTCAACAGGTGGTCATCGCTGCCTTTGAACTGCGACTCATACCAGGCGAATTCATGCTGATCGTACAGGTCACTGAAATAGTTAATTTCTTTCGGGTTGCCGTCGAATATTTCCGGGTGTTGCACCAGATTTTCGAAAAACCAGGTGGACCCGCATTTTCCAGAACCGATGCCGATAAAGTCGACGTTGAATGGTTTAGCCATGTTGCGCCATCCTCTCCTTGGGCTCTTCCACTTTTTCCTCAGTCTTCATGGGAACGATACGCGCGGGGTTGCCAATGGCGATTGAGTTGGCGGGCACGTCCGTGATCACCAGGCTGTTCGCGCGCACCACTACGTTATCGCCGATAGTGACGTCGCCCAGCACCTTGCATCCAGGCTCCAGAGTGACGTTGTCGCCAATGATCGCCAGACGCGGTTTGCCGCGAATATTGCCGACGGTCACGCCCTCATACACGGTGAAGTTCTCGCCGATCTCCTCCGCCAATACAAAGATGCCGGAAAAATTGCACACCACCATGCCCTTACCGATCCTCGCGTAGCTCTGGATGCTGATGCCGGTGAACATTTGCACCAGATAAAACAACACGAAGTACGCTACTTTCAGCAGCAACGACAAGGGTTTGAATTTGATAGCGCCCGCCTGCCTCCCGAAGCGATACACCATCCCCGCGAGCGTCCCTCTGTGCGGCAATGCGCGCAGACAATTGGCGGTGGAGGCGTCGCCGTATAGCAGCTCCGCCTTGCGCCTCACATCCTGTTTAATGTTCGTTATCATGTTCCGTCTTCAGTAATTAACCACCTTCTTGCCTTCCCGCTTCTCCGCCATCCAGTTGGTTTCCCGGGAGATAATGCGGGCGGGGTTTCCCATCACCGTGCAGTTGTCCGGCACGTCGGAGATCACCACCGAGTTGGCGCCGACCACGACGTTATCGCCGATCTTCACACTGCCCAACACTTTGGCGCCGGCGCCGAGAAACACATTGTTCCCCAGCTTCGGCGGCTCCGGCTGTTCACGCAGGTGCCCCGTGGTCACACCCTGGAACACGATGCAGTTGCTGCCGATTTCGCCTTCGCTGATGAAGATGTTGGAAAAGTTGTGAATGACGAATCCCGGGCCGATTTTGGCCTTGGAGGGAACGTAGATGCCGAACCCCAGCACCACCAGAACCTTGCCGAGGGCGTAGGGAATATACAGAGGAATGCGCAACAGAGCGGGCTTGATGGTGCGCGCCCAGCTCCCGTAACGATAGACGATGACGGCAATGGTGCCCGGCTCCAGAAATACCCGCACGTTACGGGTAAACCAGCTTTTCTGGCTGAGAAACCATTGCTGCTTGAATTTGACGTCCGCCTTGATCAGGCTGAAAAGTCCCATCTTTTGCATAAGTCCTTTTGCTGTCCGTTGCTCAGACGCCGGCGGATTCCGCTACGCATCCCGCCACATAGGTCGCCATGGCGCCGAAGGTGTCAAACGTTTCCGGCTCCAGACTTTCGCTGTCGATCTCGATATCGAACTCCCCCTCCAACGCCACAATCAGTGAAATGCGCTGAATGGAATCCAGATTCAGGGGTTCGTCGAGACCCACTCCTTCATAATCGACGCGGGTGACGCCGCCTACGACTGACTTCAAGCGTTCTAGCGTATCCGATTGGCTCATATTATTTTCTCCATGTTCACTTCCGTTTAAGCCTTTGTTTCCGTAACCCTTTCTGCGGACTGCGCGGTGAAGCGTCAGCCCTTTTTGATATACAGGCGGTAGGGGAATTTCTCCGTCACCTGGATCACCGGGTTGTGACCGACATAGATATAGTAGGTGCGGCAGATCAGTTCTCCGCAGTAGTAGCTGGAGCTGCCCGGGACCACTTCCTGTTTAATTTCGCGGTAGATGTCCGCGACCTGACGATAGGTTTCCAGGCCCATTTCCCGCAGCAGCTCGCCAATACCGATTTTACCCTGCAGTAATTGATCGCTGATTTGCTCGGGAAGGTCTTGCGTTTTGATGATTGAGGTGGCGTAGGCGTATATGTCGCCGCTGTCCACGCCGCGGATGCAGACGTTGCGTCGCAATACGGTGTCGCCCTTGTAGCAGGACATTTCCTCCAGATCGTCTTCCAACGCCTGTTCGCTCTGGCCGAGTTGCTCGACCATCAACGGCTCCCAATAATAGGCTTCCAGTGTTTTGGTCACAGTGCCGTCGGTGACCAGAAGCGTCCGCAAAATCGGCGGCATCGCAGCGATGTCGAGACTCTCATCGCGCTTGTTGGTAATGATGCCGCCAGCAATATATCCCTTTGCTTTAAAACAATCTAACATGCTCTCCACCTTGTACTTAACTTTGCGGATTAAAGATACTTCCTGAGCACTTTGCCCAGAGGACTCTTTGGAATTTCGTCTACGAATTCGATAATTTTCGGCGTTTTGTAGGCCGCCAGACGCTCCGCGCAGCAGGCCGCCACCATCTCCCTGGTGACGCCGGCGCCGGCCTTCACCGCCACCTTGACCATCTCGCCGTACATCCCGTCGGGTTTGCCCAAAGCCACCACTTCCAACACGCCGGGAATACGCCGGATCACTTCCTCGACATCCGCGGGATCGACTTTATGACCGGCCACATTGATCATCAGTTTTTTGCGTCCAACGATGACCAGATTGCCTTCCTCATCCAGCCGCCCCAGGTCTCCCGTATGGTAACCATCTTTGCGGAAGGTTTCCGCACTTAATTCCGGCAACCCCCGGTACTCATGGGTCATGGCTGGGGAGTCGATCACCACTTCGCCTTCCTGGCCTGCGGCCACAGGCTCTCCCTCATCGTCGATCAAACGGATAACGGAGCCAGACACCGGCTTGCCGACGGAGCGAAAGTTAGCGGCCGAAACATGCGCATTCACCGCCGCGGCGCCGGTTTCCGTAGAGCCATATAACTGCCCCAGAGGAATACCGAAGGCCTCGCGGAAGCCGGTGAATATGTCTTCCTCCAACGGCGCTCCAGCCGTATACGCCAAACGCAATCGGCTCAAATCCGGCGCCTGCCTGAATGGCGTCATCGCCATCATTTTGCACATAAACGGCACGGAAGGCAGCAAGGTCGCCTGATGTTCCGACACCAGCCGCATCATTTTTCGCGCATTGAACTCGCCGTGATGAATCAACAAGGTTCCGCCATTCATCAACGCCGCCAGGAAACAGTTGCCAAAGCCATGAGCGTGAAACAGCGGCACGCTGCAGGCGATAACATCTTCATGGGTGATGCTCAGCGTCACGGCGGAGCCCTCCACTTCCGCCAACACCTGCGCCTGCGTGCGCACTACCTGCTTGGGCGCGCCGGTGGAGCCTGACGAGAACATAATGACGGCGTCCGCCGCTCCTGGATAACGGACTTCCGGGGCGGCCTCATCCGTCACTGGCAACCCGTCATCCAAGCCAATCACGCAACGGGCCATCTCAGCGGGCAGCTTCGCTTCCGCTTCAGGAACGACAAAGGCGAAGCGCACTCGGGCGTTGTCGAGGTACAACGCAGTTTCCTCCTGCGTGTACGCCACGTTTAACGGTAACAGTACGCCGCCGTTAGCCCAGACCGCCAGCGAGGTCGCCACAAAGTAAATGGAGTTGGGAACCAGCGCCGCCACCGCTTCGCCGGGACCGACGCCGGCCGCCCGCAACGTGCGGGCGTATCCGGCGGCGGCGCTGATAATTTCGCGATAACTATAGGAAGCCTCGCGCCAGACAACGGCTTCCTTTTCGGGAAACCGTTGCGCCTGCTCAACAAAACGTGCAAATAACATATGTTTACGACTTCACTCTATGCTTTGGTTTGCAGCTCTTTATAGCCGGTGGCCTTCAATTTGCCGTAGAGATTGAACAGCTCCACAAACGCCTTGAAGATGACTAACGGATTGGCGCCGGTGGCGGAGCCTGACAACCTGGGATAGTGACTCACGGGCACCTGCTTGATCGTACAGTGCATCATGCCCGCCTGAGCCAGAATCTCGGTGTTGATCATGGCGCCTTCCGCCTCAATCCGAATACTCTGGATAAAATCGCGCCGGAAAATCTTGAAGGCGCAATCAATATCCCGCACCCGAATACCGAACAGATAGCGCACCAGGGTTCCCCAACAGTAAGCGTTCAGCTTGCGATGCCAGGGATCGGCGCGCTGCGCCCGGTAACCCACCACGATGTCGTAATCGTTGATGTGCCGCAGCAGCAGGTCGACTTCCTCCAGGTCGAACTGGCCATCGGAATCCGAGAAGAAGATAAAATCCCCTCGCCCCGACTTCAGACCGGTCCTGACTGCGCCGCCATATCCCTTGTTCTGCACATGGTGAATGGGGCGCACTTCCTCATGCTCCTGACGCAGGCGTTCGAGGATATCCCGCGTGCCGTCGGAGCTGCCGTCGTTGACGACAATGATCTCTACGGTTTCAAAATGCCTTTTAAACGCTCCTATCGCCTTCAGGACCGTCATTTCTATATTCGTTTCTTCGTTATAGGCGGGGAATACGACAGATACGCTAGATAATTTTTTATTTTGCGCGGAAACCGAAGCTTCCGTCTGGGCATCCTCTGTGGGCGCCTTATCCACCTTACGTAATATGATGTCCGCTTCCATTGAACTGTCCTTTGTTTCGCTGGGTTATTCCATTCCGGCGTTTACTTAACCACCCGTAAATCACGCAGCCAGAAATTTGTCCTTGGTGAACACCGTTTGCGGCGTTCGCAGCTCACGGGAACTGCGCCAGGACTGCACGCCAGATAGTTCAAAGTTGAAAGACATCACTTCCACGCCGGCTTTCACCAGCGCTTCCATCACCCGACGTTTACGGGTGGACTCACAATAGAACATCATGAAGCCGCCGCCGCCCGCGCCGCTGACTTTACCGCCCAGGGCGCCGGCTTTAATCGCGTCTTCATAAATCTGGTCGAGTTGACCGTTGGAAATGGTCGCCGCCATTTTCTTCTTCTCTTGCCATGCGTAATCCAGCAGCTTGCCGAATTCATCCGGACGACCGGTCAGCAGCGCTTTTTTCATCTCCACTGCATGCGCCTTGAGGTTGTGCATGGCGTTCAGGCTCGCCTGGTCGTTGCGCTCTACGTTCTTGACCTGAGACTCAATGATGCGCGAAGACAACCGGTTCTTTCTGGTGTACGCCAGAATCAGGTTGTATTCGAGTTCATGAATAACCCAGGGGTCGATGCGCAGCGAGTTGACGATGACATGGTCTTTCTGGAACTCCATGAAGTTAAAGCCGCCGAAAGCGCTCGCGTACTGATCCTGCATGCCCCCCAGAATCCCCAGATCGCCGCGCTCGATTTCGCAGGCGCGTCGGGCGATGTCGTAAGGGCTTAACGCCAGGTTTTTGAGTTCCCGGAAAGCGCCGATCAACGACACCACCATGGCTGACGAAGAGCCCAGACCGGACCCTGGCGGGGCGTCATTGTGGGTGACGATGCGTAAACCGGCGGAACCTTCGTAAAAGCGCTTGATCACGCCTTTGGCCAGGTCGCTCTCGCCATTGAATTGAAGGTCCTTGTTGGCTTTGATGCGAGTGATGCTTTCGAAATCCTGCGAGTAGATTTCTATTTGCGGAACTTCCCGCAATTCCAGATGGGTGTATGCGTATTTGTTTATG
Organism: Hahella sp. CR1; assembly: GCF_029813005.1. Classification (NCBI taxonomy): domain Bacteria; kingdom Pseudomonadati; phylum Pseudomonadota; class Gammaproteobacteria; order Oceanospirillales; family Hahellaceae; genus Hahella; species Hahella sp. CR1. The sequence continues at coordinate 23,392 of NZ_JAPELK010000009.1, read as the reverse complement.
GTGACATTCAGAACATTGCCGCCATATATGTCGGAGTAGCTGGCGATATCGGTGCCGCCTCCGGCGAAGCTGATCCTTAGCGGAGCTTTTGATCGGTAAAACATAAAGTAGTCCTTTCCCTAGTTTTGTAACCTAATCATCTTGAATACGTCCAGTTACAACAAACTGCAGTCCTTGCGCTCAGGAAGCGCGATACAGTGTTGCGTCCCTTTCAACAATAAATTGCTGTGCAATGAGATAACCGATAACCCTCTCCACGCATTCGGACAGGGATACTGCATCAGTATTCAGAGTCAATTCCGGATTGACTGGCGGTTCATAAGGAGAATCAACGCCGGTGAACTTTTCAAGGCGGCCTGCGCGGGCTTTCTTGTACAAGCCTTTGGGGTCGCGCTGTTCACAAACGTTGAGAGGCGTCGAAACATGGACCTCGACAAATTCGCCGGGCTCCAGCATTTGACGCACCATTTTTCTATCTTCGCGGAAGGGGGAGATGAAAGCGCTCAGAACGATCATGCCGCTGTCGACAAACAGCTTGGCGACTTCGCCTATTCGGCGGATGTTCTCGACCCGGGATTCGTCGGAGAAACCCAGGTCTTTGTTCAGCCCATAACGGACGTTGTCACCGTCCAACAGATAGGTGTGGCGCTGCAAGTCAAACAACTGCGCCTCCACTGCATTGGCGATCGTGGATTTGCCTGCTCCGCTAAGGCCGGTGAACCACAGTAGACAAGGCTTTTGCGTCTTAATGGACGCACGCTGGGATTTACTGATTTTATGCTGATGCCAGACAATGTCGGCGCAGACGTCATTCCCAGACTTTATTGTATATTCCTTAGCCACCGTCGTACTCCTGAAGCCATGTGCGAAACGCAAATCCGCGTTCATTTCCTTATCCGTGGGAGCAATCTCAGCAGAGTAAAGCAGCAGCCCAATGTCCTCAGCGAGGCAAAAAGCATGCCCGAGCAAGGCGCAAAACAGGGAAAAAACGCAGATGACGCTTATATGACAGTCAGAGGAAATCGCGAAGCCGACGGGCGCCGGTTACGACCTGAACAAATAAAGAGCTGTTTTATCTTCCACTTAAGACCGGTTTAACGATGGCCTACGCGGGAAGAAGTCGAGATAGGAGATCACGACTTTGAGCCTCCGCCTCCGTATAAAACACCGAAAAAAAATGAATTTTTTCTCACGTACCGGAATGAAAACAGCCCGATTTTTACCTCAATTTTTGATTCATTTGAGGGCGCCGATAGAGAAAAAAGGGCAGCCGCTTATGCGCTAGGTGTAAAGAAAATAATAAGATGAATGTCGATTCAGTTTACGCTTTGGCCATTTTCTCTGTTCACTTATTAATCTCTGTAAACTATCCCAATACTTTTAACGACAAACAAAACCGGAATCGTCAATATATTTTACACATTGTTTTTGCACCACTTTTGACCACCCGGTCAGCTTATTCGCGATATCCCGCGCCACTAAAGGGTTTCCGGGCCATAGCCTCTATACATCGGGTATTTCGGCGAGAAAAAGCCGGCGTCAAAAAGGAGAATTTGCGCTCATTTATCGTCATCACCACGGGTTTTCATTTTACAAACCTGTCATCCTGCCCCTCCTCCTTTGGCTCGAATATTGCCTTTTTCGGAGTTAATAGCAGGTTAAACCTGTTTGCTTTTCAGCCAGGATCTACGTCACTTTTAGAAGGAATGCATACAAAGTGAAGCCAGAAAAAAGGAAATTTAAAATCGCCATGGTGGCGGCCTGCCCTTTCCCCGCCAATCATGGATCGCCAGCCTCCATCAGGGAAATGTCGGAAGCGCTGGTGAACCTGGGCAATGAAGTCCATATCGTCACCTACCCTATTAAAGAGGACATTCCCGTTGTCGGGCCGCACATACATCGGGTGCGGGTTCCGGGTTTCAAGAAAAACGCCATACGGGTTGGCCCTTCCCCGGAGAAGTTTCTGTTCAACCCGCTGATGGTGTTCAAGCTCATACGCGTCATCCTCAAATACGATATCGACATTATTCACGCTCACAATTATGAAGGCGTGCTGATAGGCTGGCTGGCCAAACTGATCACGCGCCGGCCGTTGCTGTATAACGCGGTCAACAGCATGACCGACGAGTTGCCTACCTACGACTTCTTCAAAAACAAAGATTTCGCCCGCAAGCTGGCGACTTTTCTGGACAAAACCCTGCCCTTCAAAGGCGACCATGTCACTGCAGTGTCTGATGATCTCAAACACTTTCTGGTGGAACTGGGCGTGGACGCGGACAAAATCACCGTACTGCCCGCCGGGGTCGTACCGGAGATGTTTGATAACCCCAATCCGGAGCGCATTTACGCCCGCCACCAGTTAAGCAAAGACGACCACTATCTGATTTACACAGGCAGTCTAGACGCCTTTCAGCGAATCGACTACCTGCTGGAGACAATGGCGCGAGTAGCCGCCCGCCGTAATGACGTGAAGCTGTTATTGGTCGGCAATATCTCCAACCCGGAAGCCCACCGCAAATACCAGCGCATGGCGGAGGAACTGGGCATCGCCCATCAGGTGTTGTTCTGTGATCAGGTGCCATTGGACGAGCTGCCGGATTATCTGGCGGTCGCCGATGTGGCGGTGATTCCTCGTCCGGAGTGCCCGGGACATCCGGTGAAGGTCTTGAACTACATGTCCGCCGGCGTCGCCATCGCCGGATTTCGCGGCGGCGCGAAAGGACTGACTCATGAGAGCAATGCGCTGATCGTGGACAACCATGACTGCGACGCGCTCGCCGACGCGGCGATTCAATTATTGGACGACGACGCCAAACGCCAGCGTCTGGGACAAGCCGCCCGTCAGGTCGTAGACAAGTTCTACACCTGGCGACAATTGGCGCAAGGCATTGAAGTGCTGTACGAACATTTGTATACGGGAGGAGAACGCGCGCCCAAGGAAAAGCTGCGTGAGTTCATTCTGGAGACCTACTCTCCAAACGACGTAAGATCTTGAAGTGTATAAAAGGAATGTAGTGCGGCAAGGGAGCGAACCGTCCTTTTCCAACGTCATTGAAACGCTGGCGCGAATGCGCGGATTCTGGCAATCTGCGCATTCGCCCACATGCAACGGCGAAGCCGGCGTCCGCGTCACGCCGGTGGGGCCTGGCGTCAGCGCCAGCCCAGGGAACAGGCTCTTGCAGCCGATTTATATGGAGGTTAGGTAACCATGGCCGGTTTACTGGCGGCGGATATCCGCAGGAAGCGTTCACACTATGTGCGCATCGACAATTTCGTCAACAAGTACCTGAAAATCACGTTCCAGCTGGGCACGCTCTATCTGTGCTCGTACCGTCTGGGACACTACGCCGCGCGCACGCGCAATCCCTTGTTGAAGCTGGCGGCGTGGCTGTTATATTTCCCGACCGAGTTTCTGCTGGGTTCCATTACCGGCATTCGCATTCCTCCCCGGGTCGCTATTGGCCCCGGTCTGGTCATCCATAATTTCTCCGGCGTTTTTATAGACGCAGAAATCGTAGGCGAAGACTGCACCGTCAACCAATGCGTCACCGTCGGCCCTGACTATCAACGCAAAGGCCGTCCCCGACTGGGCGACAATGTCTTTATCGGCTCCGGCGCCAAGATTCTGGGAGACATCACCATCGGCGACAATGTGGTAGTCGCCTCCAACGCGCTGGTGATCGACTCGGTGCCGGATAACTGTACTGTCGTCGGCGCACCGGCCCGGATCGTTTCGCGCAACAACACCAGCAGTTATCTGAAGTTCAAGCAGCCCAAGAGTTGACGGCGTACTTATGGCGACCACAGTGGCCCACGCACTTTGCGGTATCGACTGTCTCCTGGCGGCCCATGCGTTGCGCGGCGGCGCGCCTATGCCCGGAGCCGCCGCGCTGGCGTTTTTCGCTCTGCTCGGCAATGCGCCGGATCTGGATATGCTGGTCGGATATGTCATCAGCGGCGACCATCTCGCTTACCACAGTCGCGCATCTCACGCGCCAGCGACGTTACTGGCTGCAGCCGCCTTATTGGCGTGGCCGCGCTGGAAACTGCTGGCGCTCTGGCCTGGCTACACGCAACGCTTCGCAGTAATCGCCTGCGCCCTGCTCAGCCACACCTTGCTGGACTTTTTCACCGGCCCGCAACGGGGGCTGCACAGCAGCTTTGGCGCCCCCCTGCTTTGGCCGTTAAGCGATACGCGCATCTCCGCGCCGTTCACTTTATTGATTGGACCTCACCACGACACCCTGGCCCGCTTTATCGGCTGGCGCAATGTGTGGGCGGTGGCGTCCGAGTTATTGCTGTTCGCGCCGCTCACCTGGTTGCTTTGGCGCCAGGCGCGCGGTGCCCGCAACACCATAGAAGGATTCAAATGACTGGACGCATGCTGAACATCATGAAGCGCAATTTCGTATTTTCCATCTTCATCGTGGCGATCGTCGGATTGATCGGCTTCCTGCTGCTGTCCGCCAAAAAGCATATGGAAATCACCAACACGGAAATCGCCCGCAATGTGGGGAACGCCGCGCCAGTAGAGCTGCACAAAGTCGGCGCAGGCGACGTCACCTCCCGCTTCGCCGCCACCGCCGTCGCCACGGAAGGGGTTTCCGTCGCGATACGTCCGCAAATCGAAGGCGCTATCAGGGCGCAGCCGGTCAAACTGGGCGATCTGGTGGTCGAGGGCCAGGAGCTGTTCCGGCTGGACGACACGCTCTACAAATCCAATTACACCCTGGCGAAATCCCTGGTGGAAAACCGCAAAACCTTGCTGGACTACTACAGCGCCAACCTCAGTGAAATGAAGAGTCTGCTGGAAGGCGAATACGTTTCTCAGGAGCAGTATAAGACCGCGTTTCTCAACTTCACCCAGTCGCAAAGCAGCCTCGCCGAAGCCACTCATCAGTTTAACAACGCCAGCCAGGAGCTTAAGCAAACGCAAGTGGCCTCGCCGATATCCGGCGTCGTCAGCGAAGTGAAGAGTTTTCCCGGCGTCTATATCAAGAAGGGCGAGGAAGCGCTGGTCATCAATTCCATCGACCCGATTCTGTTCAAGATTCTGCTGCCGGAAAAAGAACTGGGCAATTTCTCACTGGGCAAAGCCGTGGATATCCGTCTGTCGGCATTCACCAGCACCACCCTGCACGGAACAATCTATCGGGTGGACCCCGAATTGGATGAAAGCCAGGGCGCCGCCCGGGTCTATGTGCAGGCGCCCAATCCCGAGCTGATCGTGAAGCCCGGCATGACTGGCACGGTGTATCTGGAGCAGAACAAAAACACCGTGCGCATTCCTTCCATCGCCCTGATCAATCGCTTTGACGACGACGCGGTGGTGTTTCGGGTCAGCGAGTCCGGAGCCGCGGAATTGACCCCGGTGAAAGTAGGCATCTCCGGCGACGGCTATGTGGAAATCATTGAAGGTCTGCATGTGGGAGATGAAATCGTGGTGGCGGGACAGCAGAGTCTTAAAGCCGGCGATAAGGTAAAAGGATAAGGAATTCATGATGTCAGCCAGGTTGTCGCTATCGCTCGCCGCCGGCGTCTGCATGACGTTGAGTGCGGGAGTTTGTCATGGCTTTGAAGACCGCCCCGAGTTTAAGGCCCTGTTGAGTAAGATGTGCCGCACCAGCCCGCAATTGCAGGTGCAGCGTCTGGAAATCGCCTCTTTGCGCAAAGAGTTCGAATACACATCCGGACAGGCATGGTATCCAGAAGTGACTCTGAGCGCAGGGCCGCAGTACTACGAAGGCGAATCCGTGGGGAACTTCGCCTTCGAGCAGAATCAGAGCGCCTTCATCGACTCAGACAATGAAACCTCCGTCAGCGGACGCCGCACCGGGTTTGTGAATCAGGCCAAGGTGGCGCTGGACGCGCCGATCTACCGCAATAGCCGCTGGGTGGGACAGGAAACCGACGACGCCGCGATTCTGCGGCAGCGCATCGAGTATGAAACCGCCAAGCATCAGAAGCTGTTTCAGGAAAGCCTGCTGGAACTGGTGGAAGTGCTGGTCTCACTGCAACAGGCGCAACAACAGGAAATTCTGCTACGGGAACTGCTGGCGGACGCCCGGTCGCAATTGGACATCGCGCGCAATGCCGCCCGGGCCCGCCTGATTGAACGCTCAGATCTGCTGGAAGCGGAAGGCGCCGTCGCTGAACTGGAAGGCGAGCTGCAACAAACCGCGAATAACCGTGACTATCTGAGCCAGAAGTTCGCATTCCTGGCGCAAACCGCCGACGCCATGCCGACGCCGGACTTCAAACTGGAATCCCTGCCCCCCGCCGGGGACCTGGAGCCCCTCGTCAATGCGGCGGAGAACAGCAGCATCGACGTCATCCTGCAGCAAACCCAACTCGCCATCGCCCGTCGCCAGTACGATCAGGCGCGCCATGATAACGGCGTGGCGTTCGGCTTGAGCGGTTCCGTCCGCGGGGTGGCGGACGAAGACTTTAGCGAGAGCAAGCATCTCACCACAGTGGGAGTCAGTCTTGAGGTGAAGCTGCAAGACACCCTGCGCGCCAGCGGCAAGTCTCGCTATTGGGCGCTGCAGGTGGAAAAAGAACAGAGGCAGTTGGATCTGATCAGGGCGAATCAACGCATCGTCACCCTGCAAAATTATCGGGACTATCAACAGCAATTACTGACCCTGAAAAACTCGCTCAGCGCCCTGGATCGCGCCAGATCCGAACTGGAGAAGAACCAGGAGCTGTTTCGACTGGGCAAGGTGGGCGTCAGTGAGGTGATCGAATCCCGTTCCGATATCCGACAAATTGAGCTGGGCAAATTGGACGCCTACGCCAAGCTGTGGCTGCTGCAATTCCGGCTGACGCCGGGCGCGCGATGGTCCTGCTCCGTAGAGGGAGATTAATCAATGTCTTCGAATAAGAAGATTTTCCGCAATATCATCGCCACCCTGCTCGGCGAGGGCGTGGGCGCGCTGCTCAACATCTACGTCATCGTCTTGATCGCCCGCACCCTGGGACCGGAATCTTTCGGCGACTTCGCCTTCATTCTGGCGTTTGTCGGCCTGTTGCAGCTGGTCACCGACATGGGCGTCACCAATCTGTTGGTGCGGGAAATTGCGCAGAAGGCGGAGCAATACAAGCATTTCTTCGGCAATGTGCGCCTGCTGGCCTGGGCGGTCACCCTGGTGGCCACCGCGCCCACCGCCGTTGTCTGTCTGCTGATTCTGGAGGACCGCGACTTCGGAATGAGTCTGTTCATTATGACGGTCGCCGCGTTGATCGTGTTTCACAGCGTGATCTATGGCGCGCTGTTTCGCGCCTTCGAACGCATGGAGTTCAACGCCGCCATTTTCGTCATACACAAAGTGATTCTGTTGGCGCTCACCCTGTACTGGCGCGACCACGATCCCAGCATTCTGGCGCTGTGCGGTTACTATTTGCTGGCGAATGTCTGTCAGTTCCTGCTGTTTTACGCTTGCAGCCTGGCGGTTTTCAAACGCATTCCCTGGCGCTTTGATCCCGGTCTGTGGAAATACGTGCTGTTCGAGTCCGTTCCCATCGGCTTATCCATGATGTGTCGACGCGCCACTCTGCATGTGGACACCCTCATCCTGAAAGCGATGGCGGCGCCGCTCGCCCTGGGGTTGTTCAACGCCGCCTATCGGGTGATACAGATCATTGAAATGCTGCCGTTCACGCTGTCTATTCCGATCTATCCCAAACTGGCCCGCCTGGCGCTTGGCGATAAAGCGGAATTCAGTCGTTTTCTCAATCAGGTGTTGAAGTTCTACGCCATTCTGTCGCTGCCCATCGTGGCGTATGTGTTCGTCTTCGCCGAGGACATTATTGGGTTGATGTATACGCCGGAGTTCGCCTCTTCCGCCAATATTCTGCAAGCGCTGGCGGTGGCGATCTTCTTTATCTTCCCCTCCTCCATCATGATTTACGTGTATTCCGCCATGGGACGGCAGCGCCTGTTCACGCTGATCTCCCTCGCCACCCTGGCCACCAACGCTATCCTGGATATTTTGCTGATACCACATCTGCACGCTTTTGGCGCGGCAGTGGGTACAGTGACCGCGGAAGCTTTATTTATCGCCGGATCGCTCTGGTTCCTGTATCGCCAGTCTGTGCCCGTGCAATGGGTGCGCATGTCTTACAAGCCGTTGCTGGCGGCGCTGCTGGCGGGCTACGCGGTGAACGCGGCTTTCGCGTCCCCGGGTCTGCTGCAGTTTATCCTGGCGTCCTTGCTGTTCGCCGTCGCCTATCTGATTCTGATTCTGGTCAGCAAAACGCTGGATCAGCGCGAGCTGGCTTTCCTGGCGGCGCTGATCAGGCGTCGTCCTGTCGGCAAAGGGGTGCAATAAGTCCATGAAGATGCTGGCGGGGATACAGGCAAGTCTGATTCTGGCGATGCTGGGCGCGTTCCTTGCTCCCTGGATCAACCTGCCCTTCGCCGGCGGCGAGTCTGGCGTCCAGTACGCCGCGTCAATGGCGCTGTCTCATCCTGATATGCTAGGCCCCGCCTTATTGCTTTTGATCGCCGCACCGTTGCTGGCGATCAGCGTCCATTTCAACAAGCCGAATCTTGCTTTGGTGAGCGCCGCCTTCGCCCTTGCGTTCCTGGCGTGCGTTCCCGGATATCTCGTCGCCCTCGACCCCCATACATTGCCAACCTACGCCGACAATATTGAGGATTACCGCACGTTGAAGCGGTTCTTCAATTCCTTCTTCACGCCCAATAAAGGCCAGGCCATCGCACTCCCCGACACCGCCAACTTTGATTCATTGGGCGGTCGTCTGGAGCTGGCGTTTCTGTGTCTGGAATGGGGCTGGTATATCGCCACGGGCGCCGCCGCCATTCTTTTCATGATGACGTTGTCCAAAGCGCGCCTGCGCTTTTATCCCATTGCGCTACTCATTCTGATCACGCCGCTGGCGCTGACGCTCTACCCGACCCTGCAAGCGGCCAAATACAAACAGGATGCACAATGGCGGTTGACCGAGGGCGCGCCGGCGTCCGCTTTTGGCTCCATGGTCATCGCCTTCAAGCTCGACCCACTGCTGACTTACTCCGAGCAGGCCAGCCGGCTTTTCTCACAATTGAACGCGATGGTGTTCAAACCGGAAAACCCCGCCGCTGCGCTCTATCAGTCGGCGCAGTTGGAGACCGCAGGCAAGCGCCAGGAGGCGCTGGACACGCTGCATGCCGCTCTGCAACACCGGCGCGAAGACGAATTCTTTCCTTATGTGGCGCACCACACCAAACGCCGGCTCGCCATCCTGACTGACCGGGTCATCAGCCGCAATTACCGTCACGAGCAATGGGATGAGGCCTTGCTGGCGTTGCAGGAAATGCTGCGGGTCTATCCAGAAAGCGACACTCTGCGGGCGATGGCCAGTCTCGCCTATATCCGCCAGGGCGTGCCGGAAAGCTGCCTGTCCAGCGTTTCCGCCTCGCTCGAACGAATTCAAGGCTCCAGCCTGCGCGCCGACTTGCTGGCGACCCAGGGAGAATGCCTGATGATGATGGGGAAAGTGGATCAGGCGCGGGAGTCATTCCAGCTTTCCATTGATGCGGACAACGTGCGCAATCTGCGCGCCGTGCGCGGACTTAGCGGGTCATGACCATGCTATGGCGAAGCGCGCGACAGGGACTGCGGGCGAGCCGCAAAATCTTTCCGGCGTTGCTGGCTTTCTCTCTGTTGCTGGGACTGATGACCACCTACGCGCTGGAGCTGAAGAATCAGCAAGGCGTGCGCCTGAACTGGGACGGAGCCCAGTGGATCACTGCGCCAGACGCCCGCGCCGTCAGCTATTTCCGCAAAATATTCATCGTGCGCGCAGCGCCCTATAAAGCCTTCTTGAAGCTCGCAGGCACAGAGAATTACAAGCTCTATATCAACGGCGTGGAAGTTGCTGTGAAATCCGCCGCCACCTCTGAGCCCATCTGGCTCGGCGCAGTGGAGTCATACTTACGCCCCGGCAAAAACGTCATCGCCGTTCGGGTGGAAAAGTCCACACTCGGCGGCGCGCCAGCGATGATTCTGTCCCTTCGGGTCCAGGACAGCCAGGGACAGGAACAGCGTCTGGTCAGCGATAACGCCTGGAAGGCATCCTTCACCCCAGCCAATGGCGGCGCCGACGCCCGGGTTTGGTATCAATACGGGTTTTATGACGAGGACTGGCGGGCGCCGCAGTTAGCCAATGGGTTAAAGCCGCCTGCGATTAGCGGCAATGTGGATTACGGCTATTTTCTGTGGAGCCGCACCAGTGCGCTGCAGCCAGTCTGGCGCAGCGGAGCAGGCGACAAAGCGTCGGAAGCCCGTTTTGTGCTGACATTGCCCTTCTCCCGCACCGCGCTGCAAAACGCCTGGTTGATGGCGCAATGCAACGGCTCCTTGAAGGTTAACGTCAATCAACGCCGCCTGGGCGACTACGCCAGCGATTATCCGCAAATCAAAGTCATTAACTTGTTTCAACCACTGGGCGCCGCGCCCGCCAACCAGATTGAAGTGTTCGCGGATTGCGACCCGGCCCTGGGTATGGGCTTGCAGGCTGTCGTACAGACCGAGGAAGATCGCTTCATCAGTTTTCCCGGCATAGATTGGCGCGTCAGTCCGGTCAGCGCCACGGATGCGCCGGCGCAGTACGAGCGCCCCGCCTATACGCCACATATCCGTCAGGTAGCGACGGAGCCAGCGGAAAGCGCGCCAATTCGTTTCGAAGACCCCAGCCTGGAGGTCATGCGGCAAGTCAGTTACCCCGAATTGATTTTGCGCGCGTTGAAATGGTGTGCAATCTGGTTGCTGCTCAACGTTCTTACCAGCGCAGGACTGTTGTTGGCGCTGGCAGGTCTGCCCCGTCTTGTCGCGGCGATCAATCTGCTGCTGACCTCTCTTACCTGCTTCGGCGCCTTGCTGTGCGCCCTCGCCCTGGATGCGCGCCTGCTTACTACCAGCCTGTTTAATCTGGGTGTCGTCACCGCCTTGTTCGGCGCTGCACTCCTGGCCCAAGCCCTGTCCGCGCTGCAGTTGCGCTCGTCACGCTTTGCAATCGGACGCGAGAGTTGCGCAACCGCTTATGTCGGCGGAGCAGCCAAAATTCTGGAGGAAAGCTTATGAACAGCCGCGCCGAGTCACCATGGGTGAAATGGCCGCTGATGCGCGCCAAGGCTAATTCCTTTCCAGTGATCATGCTGATCGCCACCGCGCTGATTGCTCTCTCTTTCAGTCTGCGCGTCGGCGGCCTGGAGGCGCGCGCGCTCACTATCGACGAAGCCACTATCGCCAGTTTTGTAGAGGGCGTGTTGGATAAGGGCTATCCCTATATCTACGTCAGCACCATGGAAGTGCCCTTGGCCACCTACGAACTGGTGCCTTACTTTTTGGCGTTATCGGTCAAGTTGGGCGGCTTTTCCGAATTCACTTTACGTCTGCCGGCGCTGCTATTCTCCACTGGCGTATTGAGCCTGATTTTCTGGATCAGCCTGCGCCGCTTTGGCTTGGCGGCGGCGATTATCGCGGGGCTCTTATACAGCCTTTCAACCTGGTCTATCTACTGGTCGCAGAACGCATTTCACCCGGCGCAGACGCAGTTCTTCACTCTGCTCACCGCCACGGCGGTCTACCATCTGCTGCAGCAGGAACGGGTTCGACTACGATTCGCGTTGCTGGTCTGGGCGCTATTCACTGTGACCTATTTAAGCTGGGAAGGCTCCGGGTTTCTGCTTCCTGTGATGGGCGTCATCGTGCTTATCTTCAAACGGGATAATCTGGCCTGGATCTTCCAGCGCAATCTCTGGGTGATGTATCTACTGGTGATATTAACGCTGGTCGCCCAAGGCGTGCGCCGGGTGGTGCTGCAACAGCCGCACCTCATGCTGGGCTCCGGCAAAGGCGATGTCAGTCTGCCGCAGCTGGGCTTCCTGAAAGACAGTTGGGAGCCAGGGTTTTACTTCATCAACTTCTTTGGCATGGAAACCCACCTCATCACCGGCGCTGTTTTCCTGCTCGGCGCCTACTACGCCTGGAAGCGTCCAACGCTGCGCTTTTACTATCTGGTGTTCCTCATTACGCTGCTGTGCCTCAGCAACTTTTTGCTGTTCTACAACGCCCACTATGTGTTTTTTATCTACCCGTTTTTCATCATCAGCGTCGGCGCCATCCTGACTTTTCTGATTGAGGACGTAACACGTCTTACCGCCCGGGTTAAGGCCCCAGCGGCGACAACGGTCGCCAGCTTCAATCTCGCGGCGCTCTTATTGATGGCGGTGATGTCAATGAACTCCAACCTGGTCCATTTTTATAGCATCGGCAACCTGGGACACCTGGGTTTTCGCTCGGATTACCGGGACGGTTTCGCCGGCGTGGACTACCGCAAGGTGTCCGCCACGTTGAAACAGGGCTATCGGGAAGGCGATAAAGTCATCAGCATGGCGCCGATGCCAACCAAGCTGTATTCCGGCATTACGCCGGATTATTTCCTGCAGACCATTACCGATCGCAAGATCGTCTACGACCGTAACCTGGACTCGCCCTTCTATCGGGACAAATTCCTGGGCACGGTGGTGCTTCGCAGTGACAGGGAGCTACAGGACGTACTGAACCAGAATAATCGTGTCTGGTTGGTGGCCTCCCCCTGGAATGCGATGACGCTGGTCATCGACGCGGACACCTTGCAATTCGTCCAACGCAGCATGCGCGTGGTGGATGAGAGTTACGACGCCAGACTCTTTTTATGGCAGAAATAAACAAGGGGAATGAAATGAACATGGAAGCTAGAGCAACGCATGTACGTTGCATCATTCTTGCCGGTGGGAAAGGCGCCCGGCTGCGCTCGCGGGTCGCGGACCTGCCCAAACCCATGGCGCCGGTGGCTGATCGCCCGTTTCTGGAGCTGCTGCTGGATCAGCTGGAGCGCCAGAATATCCACGATATCGTGCTGTCTCTCGGCTACAAAAGCGAGCACATCGTCCGCTATTTTGAGGAGCGTCCCCGCGCCACCCAGCGCCTGAATTTCGTAATTGAAGACGCGCCAATGGGCACTGGCGGCGCTATTCGCATGGCGGCGGAGCAACATCCCGCGCCCTATTATCTGGTGCTCAATGGCGACAGTTTCTGCGACACCGATTTGCAGGACTTTATTTCCTCCGTCTATCGCAGCGAATTCACCAACGGCATGCTGGCCGCGCTGCAACCCGACTGCTCTCGTTACGGCAAGCTCACCGTGCACAAACACAGCGGCAAAGTAATCATGATCGAGGAGAAAAAGCCGAACGCCGGCCCGGGCCTGATCAACGCCGGCGTCTATTTCCTCAGCGCCGAGTTCTTGCATAAACACTGTCCGCAACAAGGCGCGTTTTCCTTCGAACAAACCGCCTTTCCGGCGCTGGTGGGCGGAGGGTTATACGCCTATACCAAAGCCGGCCCCTTTATCGATATCGGCATACCCGAAGACTACGACTTCTTATGCGCCCACACAGAGCAGTTCTTTCCCCAGCGGGAAGCAACCCTTTCTGCGCTCAGTGACTGAGCCCGGACAACCAGGAGGATGACCAATGAACATTGACATGGATTATGTAAAAGAACGCATCAGAGATTCGATTGCAGTCAAACAACGCCTGCTCGCGGACGAGCCATTGATGGAGAAAGTGCTCCGTCTGGGTCAAGTCTGCGTGGAGGTTTATAAAAGGGGCAACAAGGTTATCCTGGCGGGAAATGGCGGCAGCGCGGCGGACGCGCAGCATATCGCGGCGGAGTTCGTCAGCCGCTTTGAATTCGATCGCCCCGGTCTGCCCGCACTCGCCGTGACGACGGATACGTCCATGCTCACGGCCATCGGCAATGATTACGGCTACGAGCGGGTTTTCGCACGCCAAGTAGAAGCAAACGCCAAACCCGGCGACCTGTTCATCGGCATCACTACATCCGGTAATTCCAAGAACATATTGGTCGCTCTGGAAAGCGCCAAAGAAATGGACCTGATCACCGCCGCCTTCGCCGGCTCCGGCGGCAAAGTGCAGGAGCTGGCGGAGCACGTCATCAACGTGCCCTCCACGCATACGCCAAGAATTCAGGAATGCCACATCATGATCGGACACATTATCTGCGGTATCGTGGAAGACGCGATTTTTGGCGAAGCCGCCGCCTGAACTGGAACTCACAACCACTGACAAGGACACGATTATGTTGGACATACCGCAACTCCTCTCCCGAGTGAAGCTGTTCCGTAAAAAGGCCGCTGTGCGCTGCGCCATGTGCTCAATGGGCGGCGTCGGCTCCACCGCCCTGGCGCGCCATATCGGCTCCATCTCCGATAAAACCATCCGCGAACACGCCTATACGCCCGCCGTGTATGACGATGAAGTCGACATCCGACTCGGTTACATGTTCGGCAATCCTTACGATGCGGTGCTCTCACTGTTTCGTCGCAATTATCAGGACATGCACGCAAAAGCCATGAACGTGAACAGCCCCACTCCGGCGCGTTCGCTACGCGGCATGACGCTGGAGGAGTATTTGGAGAGAGGCGTGGATGAGTTCAATATCGAGCGCCAGTTTGATAACTGGGTCAGTAATCTTTCTCCCAAACACCCGACCATCCTGATCAAGTACGAGAGCCTGGGATCGACCATCGATAAGGTGCTGGAATTTTTCCAGTGTGAGGAGCCATTCGAATTGAAGCGTCGCAACTCTTCCTGGGTGGATCAGCCTTCACGCATCATTGAAGGGCTGCAGCTGATTTACGGCGATGTGGCCGCCAAGATAGACGCCATGCCGCCACTGAAAATACTGCTGCCGGAAAGCGTTCACACCCGTACTCTGAACGCCGTCACCAGCTAATTCCAGTACAGCTCCCGGAGGCTCAGCCTCCGGGTTGACCGCTTACTTGATCGCATTGTTGACGCTGGTGTGAAAGCCGCCCATTTGAGGCGATATATCCGTATTCAACAAGTCCTGATTCCAGACTTCGATATAGTAAATGCCCGATTGCAGCGCAAACTTAATGGCGTCGAGCAAATCTTCCCGGGTAATTTCGTTATATGCCCGGGTGGAAGCCGTGCCGACCAATTGCACGCCGGCAAAGCTGGACGCCGCGCCGGACAACAGCAGGTTATACATTTCCGGGTACGCCACCTCCGCATTGCGACGACTCCACCAAGCTCCGAATACGCCAAAGCGCGCGCCAATAGAGGCTTGCCCATAGGCGACAACCTGTTCCGCCACCGTCGGTGAACCCAGTACCGGATGCACGTCCAGATCCATGCGGGTGTCGTCAAAGGCCTGGTTGTATGCATCCAGAATTCGCTTCCATGAATTCACTAACGCAGTCTCGCTGTATCCTTTTGCGTAGAAGTCCGCCTCCGCTTGAGCGTCAAAAAAGTACTGCATTTCAAAGCCATTGGTGGTGGAGTTGGTCATATGCACCAACTGCAATGCCTCCTCGCCGCTATAGCGAGCGCCCAAGGCCGCAATAAAGTTTGTCAGGTAACGCAGATAGGTTTCATCCCAGGGAATCGGCAGACGCCGGGGAATGTCCCCGCGAAAGATGTAATCCAGCATGTCCGCGCCTTCGGATTCCAACCAGGCTGGCGCGGCATATCCATTCAGCAGCGCGAAGGTGACATGCAACCCCTGCGTTTTGGCTTTAACCAACTGCTGATCCAGCAATGACCAGTCATAGACGCCGGGAGACGGCTCCATTTCCGCCCAGGGAATACGCACCAATACACCATCCAAATAAGCCGCTTCTTCGATATTGTTAAACACTGAGGAGGAGGTGCTGGTAGTGGGCCCGCAACTGCAATAGATACCGGCAAGTTCGTAGGTTTTAGGTGACTCAGGCTCATCAGGATCGTCGACGATGTCGTCCTGACCATCTTCGCTATCCCCAATGCCTGTTGGTTCCGGGTCATCTGGATCAATGCTGGTCGAAGGATCGCTTTGGGTATCTACAACCTCTCGATTTGAGTCGGAGCCGTTATCTGTACTTCCGCCACCGCCGCCACAAGCGCATAGAGTCAAAAATAGAGCCGCTAATAATAATCTAGCCGTCATGAGGCCTGTTCGTATCAGAACGACAGGCCACGGATAAGTTCGCAACAACATAGTTCATCCCATCACTTCAGCGCCGGATCTACCGGCAAACATGCAATCCATCGCCCGCAACTGCCTGAACACGGACACTTGGCGAGGGCATCATATAAGGATGAAACTGATCAAAAAAGAAACGGTTTGTAAAAACGGGGGGTATAGCGGCGGCTGTAACCATATTCCAACAAACCGCAATAAATTCATCAGGATATGTTGCAACGAGTGAGTCACAGTCTTCTTTTATAAAGATATGCAACGCTAAAATAGCCAATAGAAAGTATGCCTGTCGTCCAGCAACAACGAAGCGCGGGAAGCCTCAAACCACACCAAGGGAAGACAATATGAAAAGCATAGTAAAGCTGGCGCTGGCCATCGCCTTGAACACCAGCATTCTGGGTTGCGCCACATACTCTCAACCTGTTCGCTTCTATGACGCATCCTCTTGTGAGTATCGAATCACCAGTCTGCGGCAAGACATCCATACCTGTTATGGGGAAGCATTTCCGATTGAGTATGCGGTATTGGTCGCAGCGCAAAGCGACAGTCAGATTTTTCGTGAGCAGTTGAAAACGTTGGCGGGCTTCGACTGGGAAAATGAGCGCGTCATCCTCATTACCGCGCTAGCCGAGAAAGCCAATAACGATGGCTATCACACCAATGTGAAAACTGCTCAGGATGTACTGGCGGGGCGCCCTTTCATGATTCAACTGTATTCTCATGAGGGAGACTTATTGGCGGAGTCCAATGAGCCAGTGAATTTGCGTTGGATTCAGGCACATCAGAGGTAGGGGAGCTTTACAGAGATCAGCGAAGCGCCAGACTGCACCGCTTCGCCTTGGGGTCTCGAATCGACTTACCAGGGATAAGCCGCTTCTTTCACTTCCGGTGTGGGTGAAGAAGTGACTTTCAGCGCCAACGTCAATTTCGCCGGGGCGCCGCCTTCGAGCACGATCTTACCTTCTGAAAAAGCGTCGTCATCTTTACCCCGTTTGCCGATGAGGACTTCTTCAGCGCCATTTTTGGAGGCATGATAAAGCGCTTCTTCCATATCGATCTGAAAGACTCTACCCAGAATCGTACGCGTCCCTCTCGCTCTTTCCCATACTTCCAGACACGGCGAAGGCTTACCATTTTTAGAGCCTTCCTTAGTGATCAATTCAACTTGATATTCCGTGCCGGTCTCAAAGTCCTTTTTTGCGATATCCAAAATTGTAGTCATATCCTACTCCCTTGTTTCTGCCGTTAATTTTTCTAATCAGACCGTCGTACCTTGACGGCCTGTCTTCAGCATTATGACACACTATAACGATAGATTTGGCCGCATGCTCCCCACCTGGATTCGCCACAGTTTCGCTAAGTGCTTAACGCACGGCGCCGCGGCAGATTCGCTCCAGTAGCTCGGGAAACTCAATACCGGCGGCCTTCGCCGCTTGCGGCAATAGACTATTCGCCGTCATCCCTGGCAAGGAGTTCCCTTCCAGGCACCACACTGCGCCGTTATCTTCGACACGAAAGTCGATCCGGCTGTACACGCCCAGCTTCAGCGCCGCATGAGCACGTAATGCAATTTCCTGCATGACGACGGCGTCAGCCTCGGCAATATCCGCAGGGAATATTTCACGGGCGCCGCCCACCTGATATTTAGCCTGATAATCAAAAATTTCGTTAGGAGCGATAATTTCGCCAACCGGCAACGCCTGTCCTTCCAATATTCCGACCGTAAATTCTCGTCCAGAGACAAACTTCTCGATCATCACTTCATCGTCGTATTCGCTTGCAAGCGCTATCGCCCGCGCCAGTTCAGACGCTTCGCGCACCACACTTAAACCAACGGTGGAGCCTTGTTTGCTGGGTTTGACCACCACTGGCCAGCCTAACTTTTCTGCAACCTCATCACTGCTTGCCGGCGCCATCAGCCAATCCGGCGTGGGTACGCCCGCGGCCCGAAATAGACGCTTACTCAGGTCCTTATCCATGGCCGCCGCGCTCGCAATATGATTACTGCCGGTATAGGCAAGTCCCGCCAGGTTCAGCATCGCCTGAATCCGACCGTCTTCTCCGGGGCCGCCATGCAACGCAAGAAAAACGACATCGACGTCACGGATATTGAAAGCCTCCGCAGACAAGGCAATGGCTCGCCCCCTCACATCGGCGATAACCGAGGTCGACGGCGGCTCTGGTCCCACACCGGCTTGTAAAAGACGCGCTTCGTCTGCTGCAGACAGCTGCCCAGTAGCCGTATCCACAGAAAACACTTCATGCCCGAGACTACGCAGCGCCGGAATAATTTGCGCGGCGCTGGCGATTGAGACATCCCGTTCCTCACTCGTGCCGCCGAATAATACTGCGATTTTCATGGCCCAAATTCTCCTCACCCCAAACGTAAAAACAAAAAAGCCCCAAAATAATGGGGCTTTCAAGTCAGGCTGTCACAGCTCTATATCTTAAATATTCTTTAGCTTCCAAATAAAAAAGGCAGTTCTTATAAAAACGAACAACACCATCCCAATCCATTGAAAAAATTGGGCTTTCGAGAAGACTTACCAAAACTGTAAAGGTAAGCCCCATATTTTAGGGAATTTGGGCAGGACGTCTAGAAGTTAGCCCTAAAGCGACAAATAAATCTTCACACTTTCAACGACCACAACCAGATAAATCAGGCTTACCTGCCCCCAACATTTAGTCCAACCGGCTATTAGTAATGTCCGTGGTTTTTGATTCGTTTTTCTCTTTCTCGTCGGTAGCCGAACCGGCTGCGTTTCAGCGCAATGCTTTTGATACGTTCCTTCAGTGTCTGTTCATCTGAGGAACACTGAGACTGATAGCACATCGTTGCGCGGAATAACCCAACGAGCGAACAAGCCCTGCGCTCAGGTATCGTTGTCTCCAACAACATGATGCGCACGATCTTTCGCCAGTCCTCGACGGTCAGTACTTTTGATTTAATGCAGCTTTAAGGGCATCAGAATCCAGCATGGATTCTGCCAGCAACTTCTTGAGCCTAGCATTTTCTTCTTCCAAGGCTTTTAGTCGTCGAGCTTCAGAAACCGCCAAGCCTCCGTACTTCTTACCCAGGTGTAGAAAGTCGCATCTGAAATGTTGTGTTCACGGCAGAGTCCTTTCACTGTAAGTCCTGCTTCGGCTTCCTTCAGAACGGCTAAGATCTGCTCGTTAGTGAAACGTCTTTTCATGTTCATCTCCCTCTCTGGTGATGAACATTACTAAGTTCAGAACGGATTAAAAAGTAGGAGGCAGGTCAGCTACCTCAAACTTCGCGTAATTTTTCACTTGCACGGATCGACATCAATACTCTTATGTTCTCTGAAACCAAGACGGGACACTTCCTCAAGAATGGCTACTCCATATTTTGCCTGTTTAACGCTTACACTGCCAGATCGACTAATAAGTTTACCGAGGGAGAATGCAAGACTTCGTTGCCATGGCTGAAGGTTGTTAGTTTCCTTAGACCATTTGGAGATCTGGAACCATGTACCAGCCTGTACAGCTATAACTTGGTCTATCAGGCTTTGTTCATGCTGATTGGGAGCACTTAGGCCCTGATTTCCATGTATTTGATTTACCCCTCGAGATATATCAATGAGTTCATGCACTAGCGCCGGATCCAGACTGAGATTCAGATCCTTAATTTTTTCCCAGCACTCTTTGCGTTTGCACCACTCCGTAACGTTTTTTCCGTTGGGGGGGGTGACAATGACGCGATGAACCGCTACCGATACATCTCTAATTGTATTGTGAAGGGCTACGGATATATCTTGACTCTTCCAGATTTTATCTAGGTCAATCCGCTGAGATGTGTGATTGGATATAAAGGCTATTGTATATGTCACAATATTCGCCTTGTATCCACCAAAATTCTGGTCGCGCACAATACGATCAGCTCTACTGAAAATAATAGCTTTAGCTATCAGGTGCTCAAAATACCGAGTGTCGGTATCAACGCGTCCGCGCCCCTTCAATCTGATGGCGAAGTCATTAAAGTTTTTCTGCGCCCCAAGACTGA
The DNA here is from genome assembly GCF_029813005.1 of Hahella sp. CR1. Lineage (NCBI taxonomy): Bacteria > Pseudomonadati > Pseudomonadota > Gammaproteobacteria > Oceanospirillales > Hahellaceae > Hahella > Hahella sp. CR1. The sequence goes on along the minus strand of NZ_JAPELK010000009.1, from coordinate 3,313 downwards.
CGATGTGCGGGAGCTGCATCCATGTATTTTCGTATTTCGCTAAATCTGTCTTCGTAAACTTTTGACGGGTTGGGAACGTCGCATCAAATTGCCGTTTTCTAGCTGGCGTGCCCTCTCTAGCTTTTGCGTCGAGATACTGTCCTCTTGCCCGTTCGTAAAACCACTTGGACTGTCTGCTGGAGCCATCAACCGCTGGAGCCCAGACCGTCCTAGAGAGGCCTTCGATTGCTATATGGAATGGGTCGTTAGCATAGAAGTCAGCATCGTTAACTTTGTTCTGGCTGTTGGCAAATCGCGATATAAGCGGAACTATATGCTCAAGATGTTCTTCAGGAATTACAGATATTTTTGCCTGAACAAAAATCCCTCGGAGATTAGCTTTGTCCTTTTTGGCCGTATAGTAAAGAGAGGCGGTAGTCTGACCACCGTTCACAATCTGCAGATTGCGGATTTTAGAAATTGAATAGCCATTATCTTTGTCGAACTCAATGTTATCTGCGGTTGCGGAAACACCATTGTTGTAGGCAAAGAAGCGATGAGGCTCCTCAAGAATAGTTTTTCTGATCCCTTTATTTACGCTCCCCCTAGCTTGCAGGAATGATCTAACATTTCGCTCCAGTAAACGAGCCCCATATTTTTCATAGATTCCAGCAAGAATATCTCCGGGAATGACAGCGAGATAACCTTTGTAATCTAATTTAGGGTCAGCAAGAGAAAGACAAGGAATATTCTGGCCAAATTCTTCATAGAAATTAATTTCAATCGGCTCGTATTTCCTCCCGGAGCTGACTAGGCGATATAGCCGTGCAACGTCCCAAACATGCAGCGTTACTGTAATGCCACTGCTTTCCTCAAGGTGAAAAGCACCCTGACTTACGACTCCATCGGTCAATAGGAAAATTCTGCAACTGACAAGACTGTCCTTAAGTTCATGAATTCGCTGAAAAGCATCATAGCTTTCTGACGATTCTTCGAGCGTACTGTGAAACCCCGAAAGTCCCTTGCGCAGGCAGGTTTCCGCCTGCCTGAAAGCTGCTTCACATTGAGCCTTTGTAACAGTGACAGGAGGCGTCTGCTGATTAAAAACGGATACAAATATGTCTAAACAATCTTCATCCTGGCTTACGTTGTAACCGTTGAGCTGCATTCCCCTAGCTTTATAAAAGCAGATGTTTACGTCTTCGATTTCACCGGCATCTATAAGATAGTCCGCAACCAATCGCGTAAACTGGTCTACCTTGAAGCCACCATCATCCGGATCATCTGTCCCTGCGAGAACTTCCTGTAACAGGTCATCGCAGAATGAGCTAACTCCATCTTTTTCACTCATAAGCACGCCTCCCCAATATTTACAGAAAGCTCTGAAATGGGAACTTCATAGTTTTTGCATTGCGCTACGGAGATGGAGTACTTCACGTCGCCTACACCTATGCGAATATCACTCTCACGAATTCTTGGAAAATCAGTCCCCACTAGAAAAGCTGCGGCTTCCCTAATCGAGTATCCGGTGAGGTCGTATTTGGCTCTGTGCGAGTGGGCATATCCTGCTTCGATCAGCAAATTATCAAACTCTGAGAGAGCACCCAACTGGGGTGAGAGAATGGCCCTGATGTCATCAATAAGGGCCGGCAATGTATCAGTCCCACCTTCGATGAGCGCAACTGAAAGATAGTAAAGGTAGAGGTTTCCAACAGTTGTCTCGTCAAGCTGCTGCTCATTTGCGATCTGAAGCTTCTGATGCTGTTTTGAGGCACTGGTCTTGACTTCCACAGCTACTTCGCCAAACTGAAAGTCGTGCTGCCTACTTCTGGGGCCAGTCCACGCGACCACCGCTTTCTCTAACCTCACTGCAGCAGGAAGAACATAGTCTTTGAGAAATCTGAGTTCGCCGTACAAGCCACGCTGCGCCTCATCTGAGAGCCCCTCATCACCCTGTTTTTCAAAGAAAACCTGCCAAAGTCGGACACGAGCGAGGAAGCTAGCAATAACCTCCTTTCTTCTGACGAGGGGATGAAGTTTGCTGTAAAGATCCTCCGCGATAGAGGCAAATATCTCGTTATACCCGACTGCAGAGGATGAAATTATCAAGCTTACATGATCCTGCAGTATTTCATTTCCCGTAATCTGAACGGTGAAATGGAGCCCCCTTGATACACGGATGATATCGGGCAACGGCGCGCTGTCCCTTGGGACTTCAAGAATGAAAATACGCAGCATTCCGGGTGCCTTAACCCCAATGAACATAGGGCATATAGCATCCAAGCCTACTAAGCGCCTGGCAGAACCCGGTCCAGTTTTATGGCTCGCAGATACTTCAAGATCAGACCATAGATCCTTAAACATCGTCTTCGTCGTCCCCATAGCGATCATGCCAATACTTAGTGTTGACCTGATATTCAACAGTGGTCCTTTTACTGCTGGCAGGGAAGCTCATAGCCATACCAATAATGGGCATGTCTGTATACCGTTCCCCATCCAGAAGCACGTTGCTGGAGTCCAACGGATAAATCAGCAGCAAACCTCGCTGGGGACTTCTTGCTCGGCGAATGAAGGGGCCGCTGGGCGAAGCGGGTTCGTCCTTGTGTCTTGTCTCACCTTTTTTCCAGGCGTCCACCGTGGACGCGAGAGCTGACGTAACTTGGGTCTTGGCAAGGTCAATGTACTGATCCTCAGGACTAATAATGTTGGCCTTTTGCAGCCAATAAAGATCTTTATCCTGTTGGACATCCTTACGTTCGGTTAGTCCAATCGTATATCCGCCGACGGCGTACTGGGTTTTGGCAGTACTGCTTGATATCAGAGCAACTGTCCATGAAGTAAGCTCTCCAAAGTCATTGACCTTTTCGATGTATTTGCTGATGAGCTCAGGGTCGGCTCCCCGCGAGAACGGGTGGACCTTAAAGCCTGTTAAAAGTGCGTGAATTTGATCTGGTTTGATGTTGCTCCACAAATAATTATTCTTCTTTTGGCCGTCAAATGCCCCAAGACCTTCAATCCACTTATCAACATGCCTGTAGTTATTTTCCTGCGTGTCTTTCTTCTTATCGAAGACTGTCGTCTGAGCTAAGCTATCGGAGAAGGTGACCTGCATTTTTTTGCCGCTTCTGATCTTGTTGGCGGCAGTGATACTCAAGCCATTCGCATGTGTTCTGACTTTGAGCCCATAATCCTCAGGCGTCAGACTGCTGAGCTCCATAAGCTTGAACTCACGCTTCAACTCTTCAGTTGCGACTGCAATATGCTGATACCAACCCTCAATTTCTTCCGCATTCGCGCAGTACAGCAAGTCCAGGCGGGAGAAAGCCCGGAGGCG
>NZ_JAPELK010000008.1:0-350405 GCF_029813005.1 Hahella sp. CR1 | reverse complement strand
AAGTGTAAGCAAACTCATGGCTTATGACCTTTCTGGGATGAGCTTCTCTACTAAAAAAACCGCTCAGGCTTGAGGCTACTACAAATTAACGTCCGCTTGCCAAGGACGCCGCAAATCCGAATAGAACAAAAGCCCTTTTAAGCCCGCCTTTTCAATCGCATCCTTCACTTCCTGCGTACAGTATGCAACATAAAAGCGGTCAAACTTCGCTCTAAATATTGATACATTTTGTAGCTTTCCCTCGTGGAAGCCAATGCTCATTACATCATCGTATTCGTCCTGCTCACACTGAGTTTCGTCTAGCGCTTCAAGATCTTCAGCCAGACGTAGTGTGTTAAACATAAAGCCCTTGCTTCCGTCATAAACAACAGGCAAAAACTCGCCATCCTGGTCAATGATATCCTTTAAAACATCGTATGCTTTTTCTGACAAAAACAGACGTCCCTGATGCTCTGATATATCAGGGATTAGCAGCCCCTTCTTGTCACTGCCGAAATATATGCCAATTGGATTTTTCCAGATGTCTTTATAGGATCGATGAGATCTATTCGCGTCGAAGCGGGTATCTTTGCTATCGCCAAACTCGCTAATAATTTGCTTATAGTCAAAACCGACATACTGGTATTTTTTCTGATCAGCATAAATTGCATATAGAGTCATCGTTTATCCCTTCAGACTTAAATATTGACGGTTCCTGGCGGCAAATGCCCCCGCTCAAGCCGAAGCCTGATCATTTTCAAAATTTTGATCAGGTCGCTGATACTATTGATATCAGTAAAGTTAATCAGCCCACCGAGCCAATTGTAGTATGCATGAGTGTGGACCCGGCTATGGGGTAGCTATTCAGCTCGATCTACAATGTATTTTTCACAGAACTTCTTAGGGTTCTCTGGCTTAGCCATTATTACGCATCCATTGTGTATGAGAGGGATAGCGATGTTAGCACTCAAGGAATGCACAGCCCCATCAGCCATAAACCCTAAATCAGTCGCCTCGATATAGTTTTCAGGACCAACTTAATCCGGGCCATAAATATCAAAATCCAAACTGATTCCTCTGGAGCCCAATAGACGCAACGTATGCGGTGATATTAAAAGGCCCTCATTGTCGACATCCATAAACAAGCCGCAAAACAAATCCATTGAATATCGTTCCGAAAGCACTTTCCACACATCGGGATCAGAGGTTAGTTGATCGAAAATTTCACGCACCTGATCGTCAATATTCCCAGGCTCTCTACTTATAGCGCGTATACGCCACAGGCCGGTGCTAGCGGTTCTTTTATGTCCAGTTTTCTTGGCGATAATAACGTCACCTTTCGTCTGACCATGTGTGGGCTCACACCCCAAAATATTCGTAATTTCCTCCGGTATTAGATCATCACCGAAGACTCTAAATGAGACGACTGAACGCGAAAGATGCGCCATTTTCAATTCCTGATTATTACGTCCGTTTACTAAACGGCGTCACTCTACCTCAATTAATTCTGCAATTTAATTCATCACCGAAAACTGAGGAGGTTAAGGAAAATAATGACAAGGATACGAATCTATTATTAGTGACGAGATTGAGGTGCAAACTGAGCAGCTAGCGCCAGGAAATCCCGGCGTATCACTGCCTTCATAAGCCGCTTACTTACTCTTCAACAACCAAACCGTCTCGGTCACTTCAGTCAACTCTCTCAAGCCGCCTTCCACCCCAACCGTTGCAAGCGCGGTTAACGCATAGCTTTCGGCGTAGTGGTGTTTGACTTCTTCAGCGCTAATTGAAAATGGAGGGCCTTCCATTTGGTTTTGATCGTACTGATAGCAGAGCATGAGTTGGGGGGCGTTATTGGTGAGCGCCATAAGGTGTTTGGCGTAGCGATCCCGCATTGGCTTTGGTAGCGCCACCAGGGCGGCGCGATCGTAGATGGCGTCAACATGCCCCAGTGCTTCAGCGGTTAGTTCGAAAAAGTCGCCGACGATGATATCCAGGTTCTCTACGCTGTAGCGTTTGCCAGCGGCGATTTCTGATATTGCAGGCGTCACGCCCAGTTCCTCGAAGAGCTGCTCGATGGCCATTTCGCTCAGCTCACATCCGACCACAGGATGGCCCTTTGAGAGCAGCCAGGCAATATCCAGGGTTTTGCCGCATAGCGGCACAAAAACACGACTACCCTCGTCTAAATCAAGCCTGTCAAAGTGAGCGACCAACAGTGGATTAGCTTCGCTTTGGTGGAAGGGTGTATTGTTTTCCGCCCATCTCTCATGCCAGAAATTTGCATCCATAATGATTCCTCTTGTAGCCGATAAAGGAACATCGCGCCGATATCCAGCAAGACTACGCGTTGCTCCTTCGAATGTGTGGAGACAGCATACAAGCTCAAGTCAACTTGAGGTCAAGCACAAATGCCAGACAGAAAAACTATGGATGCGTCTGTGCAGCCAGCCCATCTTCTCCCTGATCACGCCATTTTCCATCGACGATCAAACTCGAACCAATCAAAAGGATGCACGTATCGCCCACGCCAATCGATTGATGGCAATAAATTAGCCTCTGGAGGACACTTAACAAAGGCGAAAGTATGCACAGCTCTGACTTCGCCCCTCGCTCTCTCGTCATCATATCTATCCAGTTCACGAATATCGTCGTAAATGCCGTGCATATTCTTAACCGCCTGGAACGAATCCCAGGTGTGGAACTGCACCTCAAACTGAAACTTATTTGAAACAGCTCTAGGATTATGATCCTGCATTTCAAAGACAGAGTTTATACCTCTATATCCTCCGCGCGCAGCATCTTCAACCGCCCATCCGTTTCTGCGACGCTTTTCATAGATACCGTAGCCCTCCACAAAGGTGATAAAGCTTTCGAATTTCTGTACGTACTCCATTCTTGGAAGCAGAACCGTGTAACGCAAGGCATCGTTAACCGTCTTTCTACCAGAAGTCGAACGCGAAAATTTACTCAATATCGATTCGATTGACTTTAAACAATACTCCAACCCAACCAACTGGCCACTACAGGACAAAGACGCGCGGCTAATAATCGGATCAATCGTGTCCTTATTGCGCATTGCCGCGTCCACAATTCTTCTCGCCAGTATCTGATCACCTGTAGGCATCATCCATTCCTCTTTTAACAACTTATTTTTACTCTCACAGGCTATCGCCCAAATCTGCGGCAAGAAGGTCACTCAAAGGTGAACAGGTTTTGTTGCGACTTGCAGGCCATAACTCTCTTGGGGAACCAGACTAACGATGGAAACTTAAGTGATGCTTAAGAGGTTCGTGTTTTTTACGTAGAAATTTTTCCGTTTGAGACAGACCGCCACTTCATTCGAAACTGTCAGCAGGGAGGGCTTTATGTTATCGCTGAACAGAGGCGTCAGCGGGTTTCAAGCTGCGCAGTTTTGCTCCCTCTCCCGCAAAAATGATCCAAATCACAGCGCTTAAAAGATGCCAGTGCTACCTTTCCGGCTTATACAAACAAGGAAAACAATAACAATGAGAAACGCACATACGCCTCCCGCGAATAATTAGCCATTTAATACTCTTGGCCCATAAAAACTATTTATTACTAACAACAAATGCATATTCAATGTATGAATATTTATTGCCACCCTATTAGCCACATAATCAACATTTAAATATTAAAAAATAAAATAATCCGCATTTAATACGGATGAAGTTAAAAATAGCCATGGTATGTTATAGCCCGTCAAAATTTACATAAAATATATTTTGCAATTAAAGGGAGTTATTGTGATTTATTCTTTTTCGTCACTACCAGAAGAAAAAACAGAGGTAGGCGGCAAGGCTTATATGCTGGCGATGATGACGCAAATGGGAATACGCGTGCCCGAAGGTTTTATCTTGGACGCCAAACCCAGCCAGGAAGAACTTGCAACCATTTACCAAACACTGGGAGATCAGTTTTGCGTCGCCGTACGCAGCTCCGCAACCGGAGAGGATTCCAAAGAACACAGCTTCGCCGGGCAAAACTCCACGTTTCTATTTATCAGAAACCAGGAAGATCTGGTCACCGCCATTAACAACTGCTTCGACTCCATTCTCAAAGAGTCCTCCACCACTTATCGCAAACACTTCCTCGGCTCCGCCAAAGCCGTCCCCATGAATGTCGTGATCCAGCAAATGATCGACGCCAAATACGCTGGGGTTTTCTTCACCAAAGATCCCAGAGATGAAGACAAAGGCTGGCTGCTGGAATATATCAACGGCGTGGGAGAAGACCTTGTCTCCGGCAAAAAGACGCCCAGGCAGATTCATGAAAACAGCGGCAGCGACGATATCAAACCAGAGCAGGTCGAGGAAATCGTCAACGTTTCCCGGCAGCTGGAAGCTAAATATCATCAGGATTTCGATATCGAGTGGGCGATTGACGACAAGGGCGTCGTCTACCTGCTGCAAGCGCGCCCCATCACCGCAAAAAACTCCATTTCACAGATCAAAAAATTCGGTCTGGAAGAACTGGAGCGCCTGAAAACCCACTACAGCAAAGACACCACCTGGGACGGGCAAACCTTCGCCGAGCTTTCGATTAACCCCAGCATTTTCTCCAGCGAGCTTTGGAGCGACTCGTTCAAGAAAAACGCCGCCTTCGACAAGGCGCTGCAGAAGATCGGCTATCTGGGCTTTCGCGACATGAAAGAAGGCGAGTCGATTCTGGATAACGTCTTCGGCAAGAATTACGTCAACCTCACGCGACTGGCGCCGCTCTATTTTGGGCCTATGCCTTATTCCATCGAGCCGCTGCCCAGGCCTCATCTGAAGTTCCATGTCTCCAAGATCAACCTGAAGACCATTCTCTACACTCCCAAAACCGTGTTCAAAATGGTGTCGGCGGGTCTGAGCGTGAACACTCACAGGAAAGAGTTCATCAATCTCGCCAGCAAGGATCTGATCAGTTTTTCCACCGTCATGGACAGGCCTAACGACCTGAGCTACTACCAGTCCTGGAGCGACGACGATCTGAAAGGCCGCCTGCTGAAAGAAATGATCGTTTTCACCCGGGATACTCTGGTCTGGCCCTACATTCTGATTTCCCTGACAGAAACCACGATTCAAACCCTGCACTCTCTGCTGGCGAACATCTTCAACGACCAGAAAGCGGCGGAGTTGATACGACAATGGACCGGCAACGGCATTAGAACCGAAACCTTTGAAATGGGCCGCTATTTCAAAAAGGCCTGCGCCAAGCCCGAGTTGAGGGGCATGTTTCTGGAGAAATACGGTCATCGTGGCCCTGGCGAGCTGGACCTGATATCCAGACGCTGGATCGAACTGGGCGAAGACGCCTTTTACGATCTTAGCGTGGAGGATTATGAGAAAGGCAAAAACAATCACACCTTTATCGATGTCGAAGAAGAAATAAACCAGTTTAAAACCTTCAAGAAGACACTGGTTCTGGAAGAGTGGCAACTTCTGAAAGACCTGCTGGAGCTGCGAGAAAAATGGAAAATGGCGATCCTCAAACCCTTCGCCCATTTCCGCTATATCCTGCTGGAATTCGGCAAACGCTATGAATTGCCTTCCAATGATATTTTCTGGCTGGATGCGGAAGAAATCATTCACTTCGATAAAGCGGCGTATGCTACGCGCATAGAAGAACGCAAACTCAAATCCAAACTGTTCAAGCATTTCAATTTTTCCGCCGTCACCTCTATTCAGGAGATCGAGAATGTCCTGAATAACCGGCAGCCACAGAACGACAACCTGAAGGGCGAAGGCATCTCTCCAGGGCTGGTTAAAGGAGAAGTGCTGGTCATCAACGATCCGAACAAATGGAAAAACATCAAATGGCCGGCGAACCCGATTGTCGTGGCGGAATCCACTGATCCAGGCTGGACGCCAATCTTCACCAAAGCCAAGGGCATTATTGTTTCAAAAGGCGGCGTGCTGTCGCACTGCGCCATTGTTGCGAGAGAAATGGGAATTCCTGCTGTGAGTGGAATCATCAATTGCCATAACAAATTTAAAGGAGGAGAGAATGTTTGGCTTGACGGAAATGATGGAACTATCCGCATCATCTAATACCCTCAACGAAGGTTATCAATACGCTATAGTTCCAACGGTATTATTGCCCCTGGCCTTTTTGGGAACCGCCCTCAGCGTCGTCGCCACCTTCATCGCAGGGATGTTCGGCGTGAAGCTGAAAGCCGAAGGCCCCAAAAAGCTGCTGGAGCTGCTGCTCAAGCCGAAAGTGCTGTTCGCCGCCGGCGCGCTGAATCTGGCCATATACGCCGGCTATGTTGGCGTTGATTACGTGAAGAACGGCCCAGTTCCGCAGGCGGTGCAGAAGTTCGCCAACTCGGACACCAGCTATCATCAGAAAGCCAAGCAGGGCGACCGTGCGCTCTGGAAACAGTCCCTTGAGGACGAGGGCGTTTTCGCCCGAGGAACCATCGTGAACGGCGAGCTTTTCTTCGGCACCAATGAGGGCTACTTGTACGTCGCCGACGCTGATACAGGCACGATCAAAAACAAGCTGTTCTTCGGCAAGTTTCTCTCGCCCAGCCCGACCCTCTATAAAGATTACCTGTATTTTGGGGAAGGCCTGCATCAGTCGCATGGAATGGGCGTGTATAAATTCGATCCGGAGAAAAAGCAGGTCACCGGCCACTTCAAGACCAATGGACACACAGAGATATTCCCTGTATTCGCCAACGCCGATGGCCAGGATTACCTGCTGCAAACCGCAGGAGAAGATGGCCTTTACGCCATCAATCCAGACACGATGGAGAAAATCTGGCAGTTCAAAGGCGGCCATATGGATGGCTTCGCACTGGTGCATGGCGAATTTGTCTATATCGGCAGCGGCATCCCCAGGGAAGGATTCAGCATCAACAGACCCTTCGCCTACAAGCTGAACCTGAAAGACGGTTCTGTAGTCTGGAAGAAAGAGCTGCCTCTATCCGCCTGGTATGGCCCTGTGCGAGTACAGGATGAGGTCTGTTTTATCCAGGGTGAAATTCATATCGACACCCATGTCGGCGGTCTTTCCTGCTTCACCCAATCTGGAGAAAGAGCCCACTCCCTCGTCATCAACTATCCCGTCGTGGGCAAACCTATCGTTAAAAACGACACCATCTACTTCAATGACTACTACGGCAATCTGTACGCCTGGAACGCCATCAACAACAAACTTGAGTGGGAAATCGAGTCTGACATCAAAAAAGGTTCTTACTCCTCACTACAGTTCTATAACGACAAGGAAATCATCTACGCCAAACGCACCGGCGGCGTCCTCATCATCAACATGGAAAGCGGCGAAGTCCGGGAAAACGTCGACTTCGCCCAGGACGAACTCATCTACGCAGACCCCCTCGTCAAAGACGACGCCTTCTACCTGTTTGGGATGAAGGGGAATATTTATAAATCCGCGAAAATCTAACCTTCCCCTTATCTGGAGGAGCTTGACCTACAAGCTCCTCTTGTCTGGCGACTTGACACTAATCCATTGATTTAACGACTATTAACGCTCCTTTCATCTTTCCTCCGAATAAAACAAGGAGCCGTTTTGACCACACTTCATAAAGGCATATCACAGGAAGAATTCGAGAACGGGTATTTCTACGCCACGGAATTAAAAGAGTTCGCCCAATCTCTGGGGATCAAAACCGGTTCGTTACGCAAGAACGAAATTGAGCAGCATATTAAATCTCATTTGTTCGGCGTCGCTCAGGGCGAACTGCCAAAGAACGTCGCTAATCGGCAGACCAGCGGCGCTCGCGATAAATTGGCGGCGAACTCCTTCGTGGTTAACTATGTCAGCGACAAAGCCACCAAAGCGTTTTTGCGTGAGGAAATCGCCAAGCGCGCCCCGCAACTGAAAGACAAATCCGGTCAGTGGTATTGGCTGAATGACTGGCGCAAGGCGCAAATCGGCGCAGACCAGCGCATCACTTATCAGGATCTGGTGGATAAGCTATTCGAGTTAATGACCACGCCCGGAAAACTGCCGCGCATTCCCTCCACGCGATTCAACAATTTCATCACAGACTTCCTGGCGGACCCGGTGAACACCGGCGCCACACGCGCGGACGCCGTGGCGGCCTGGGAGACGCTCAAAGCCCTGCCCGCCCAGAAGACGTATCAGGCCTATAAGCAGAGCAAAGCTTAAACGCCCGGGCGGCAGGGCGCGAAAGTAACTATTCTGAATAGAGTCCAATCCGCATAGCCAAGGTGAAAAGACGCCCAGGAGGCGCGATGAGCAATCTGACCAGACAGAACGAATATGAATGTGACGTCAAAGACTGTTGCGGCGCTATTCAGTTGATTATCGAGCCCAGGGAAAAAGATCTCGGTGGCTTTTCGGTGCGCAGGACATTGCCTACCGCCAAACGCAAAATGGTGGGGCCATGGGTGTTCTTCGATCATATGGGGCCAGCCAATTTCTCCGCAGGAGACGGCATTAACGTCCGCCCACACCCCCATATTGGCATTGCGACTGTGACCTATCTGTTTGACGGCGAGATACTGCACCGGGACTCTCTGGGAAGCGTTCAGCCAATCCAGCCCGGAGATATAAATCTCATGGTCGCAGGCCGAGGCATCGTCCATTCAGAGCGTGAAAGAGCGGAAATTCGCAACAAGGATCATAGCATACATGGGCTGCAACTTTGGCTGGCGCTGCCCGAAGACCAAGAGGAAACCGAGCCGGCTTTTTACCATTATCCCAGCGCAAGTATTCCGCAGCTCACCGTGGACGGCGTCAACGTGCGGGTAATGATGGGAAGCGCATGCGGCGTGGCCTCCCCAGTAAAAGTATTTGCAGAAACTTTATATCTGGAGGCCCACCTGCAACCGGGACAAACCTTCACACTACCGCAGACGGAAGAACGCGCCGTGTATGTGGCGCAGGGTGAACTGAAAGCCAGGGACAACCTGCTTCCACAATACGCCATGGCGTTCTTCTCTAACGAACCCGACGTCACCCTGGAAGCGACTCAGGACACTCGCCTTGTTCTTATCGGCGGCGAATCTTTCAATAAACGCTTCATCGACTGGAACTTCGTTTCCAGCCGCAAAGAGCGTATTGAACAGGCTAAACAGGACTGGAAAAACGGACGTTTTCCGAAGGTTCCAGGAGATGAAGATGAATTTATTCCTTTGCCGGAATAAGCTGAAAATTCACCCATGGCCTCGTACGATAACAGTCAAAGCACGCTGCGCATCAATCTCGAAGCGTCCCTCAAACTGACTACCGGAAGGCAGCGCATCAGTGAGCGTCTGTAGTAATTCCAAGCGAAACATACCCGACCGCCAATCAATAGTGAGCATCTTCGCCGCTTCAAATCCAAAGTAATAACCAACTTCTACATAGAGCGCTTTGAATAAACTTTCTTTGGCCGAAAAAATCAAAGTCAGCGCCTTAGGATCAGGGCGTTCAGCACTACCGACAAACCCATGCTCCGCATCGGTGAGAATAGATCCAACAATATCCGCAGCCACTTTTTCGCTGAGCATATTCTCCACATCAATGCCGACGCTTTTTACCCGATCACCATCAGCCACGGCGCAAATAGCCATGTCCTGCGCATGACTGATTGATCCGGTGAATGACTCAGGCCAAACAGGCGCGCGGTTCTCGCCAATTCCGACAGAAAGATCAGTCGCCCCTAACGCCATCAACGCACGCCGCGCCACATAGCGCCCCGCAACAAACTCGGCTCTGCGTTTCGCCACCGCCCGATCCATTGAATCAGGCAAATCCGTCCCAAGAAGATGACTCACCATGTCATCTGAATAGCGATCCACGGAAAACTCACATTGAAAGCATACCCCCGGAAACCCGGGAATCTTTCGTTCTGAAAGGTGCTTGATGTACAGGTCAGTTGAATCGCTCAACACGCGGTCGTCCACTTCCGTGCCCCTTGGCCATACAAAAGCGCCATGATACTAGCCAGCTCCACTCATAGCGACTTTCGTTAACGCGACCATAAAAACAAGCTGACCAAGAATTAATCCATATAGCCTAACCCCCATGCCCAATTTCAAAAATCGGTAAATCGAATAAAATTTCATCCAATTTTCCTTAGGGATGAGGCGCCGAATCTGCACAGCCAAGAGCTACCACTGCAATCCCCCCACGGCTGTCTCATCATCTTGTTAATCTTTTGTTTTTATTGATACTTAACAGGAATGTTTGCAGATGTCTGAGACCTTCACCAACCTTCCAATAGCTCCTGGTAGCTATTTACCAAACAGATCAACCTTCAACCAAGGCGATGATGGCGCATTCATCCTATTCTCTTCTGATACACGTGGCGTCACTGGAAGAAAAATCTACATCAACACAGGGCTAGTTCCTATTTTTCTTTCTCTGGTTAATACCAGTGGCGCAGACGGACAGGCGATAATCAGAGGGATTATCCAGTTAAGAAGCTTAGCGGGCGGCTTATCTAGCAGTAATAACTTAAAAAGCGCTTTTGAGCACATGACGCTAATCAAGAACGTTCAGGTCTGTTATAAAATATTTCAAGTAGGTAAAGATAGTAAGTCAAAAGCTGGCGTTTATATAACAAATATTAGGCCTGCATTTTCAAATGATAGTTCACCAACCGGTCTACACAACGTACATTTTGATTCTGGACGACCGTTTTCAAGAATTGTAAAAAGCAATAAAGATTTCATAGGGTCAAGGCAAGCTGCAATTAATGGCCACCACTCTAGCGTACAAGCTGCGGCAGATCACTTATCAAATGAGCACATAGAACAGACACAATTTGGTGGAAAAGCCAGCTTTGATCTGTTTTATATTCCCACCTACCTACACAATGAACTAGGCGTGTGGATAACCCCAACTCAAAAAACGTTTAGAATTGAAGACGCAGCCAAAGAGCTTGCCGAAATTCTTGTTAACACTCAAAGATATCTTGAGAAGAATACAGGATCAGAGGAAACTCTAAACTGGGTAATTGAAGGCGACGGAGCCAAGCTTCTTGACAAAGCCGTTGCAAAAATGCCGTATAGCAAACAATATAAACTATATAAACAGTCCTTTCAGTTTGTTGACCCCTCAATGGATCTAACGCCATTATTACGCAACCTTAACACCATGGATGCAAAACTCCATGATACACCAGTAAAAATCAACCGCACTGGCGCTCGGGCGTCAATGGCCTCTATATCTAGAGCAGGCAACAGGAATGCAGAAACATTAAGGATTATTGGCGCACTAAACAAGAAGAACTACAATCAATCTATAAAAGGATTATTAGACCAAGCTAGCCATACAGGAAAAAACATTAGCAATGCGATGGCTATGATGAACACACCGATGATAGCTACATTCATGGATATAATTAACCGCACAAGAGGGACATCATCGTGGTGATAAAAAATGCCGTCTTATCTACAGATTATTCAAAGTCACCTCTTGTCACTTTCAATTTATCAGACACACATTTGCTCATGCGGGTTCCCCCGCATGAAAGCACTTACACGCCTATTCAAGCGCCAAGCAATCTTGACATATATGCTCCCGACACCTATCAAGAAAAAGCTAATCTAGGCATATTATCAAGAAATTTGTTAAATTATTCGTGGAACTATATATTCAAAGACCTTCCATATAATGCTGGGACCATAATGGTCGCCGTCACTCTATGGAAAGTCCCTATCGTTCAGAACAAAATAAACTCCCTTTTAAACCCATCCAATCTAAATAATATTATATTAAGTTTTAGTGATTCATTATTCAGGGACAATAATGATGAGCTAATCAAACAAGGGGATCCAAACCTGGACGAGCAACTTTGGATCTATCCTAAACAGGAAGAGGATCTTCATTCTTACAATGTAAATGGCAATAACTGGATAAGATACAAGGATGGTCATCCCAGTATGCCTCGGTTGACTTACTGGTTTAGCAACGCCATAACCAAAGACCATCTTATCAATGTCGGAATTAATCTAACTGGATTTCTTGATGAGCAAATTGGTTCCCCTGAAGGCGTAGACACTCTGTTAGAACGCCTTATCCAAGAGTTCTTCGAACACTTCCACATCCAATACACTCCGGAAACCTTGGCGGAAATGGAGCTATACAAATAGCTCCGCAACGCCACTCAATAGGATGATGTAGTGCTGAATAAATCACAGATATTTGGGCCTGACTATAACAGCTGTCCTTTAGTAAGCTTTAGCTTAGCTGACAGCCTGATTACGCTTCGTCTACCTTCGAATGAGCTGAAGTCCCCGTCTATTTTAGCTCCCTCAGAAATAGACACAACGGACCCTGAAATTTATACGTCAGGAGGGGCTAAAGGCAGTCTCAAATTTCTCATCCTAGTAGAACACGGCTGGTTCTATAAACTTGTGGGAAGTCCGTTTAATGCCGGCACACTCAACTTTCATTTAAAGTTATCTGAAGTGTCGCTTGATAAGGAACCAGGAGACTCATTACTCTCCCCTGCTGCTTTTGATCAATGGCTGGTTAACTTATTTAGAGATGACTTCGCGCCTCTTGATAAGGACAAACTGGAAGAGCTGGCCCTGTATGAGATTGAGCCCAGCCCTGAGCACATGTGGGTTTACCCCAAAAGCAAATCCGACTTCAATAGCTTTGAATTAAACAACTCTCTATGGCGCTATGGCCAGACTGGGCACCCAAGCGTAAAGCCACACCCATTCTGGCTGGCGACGCCATTGAGCAACAAGCACGCTCTCACTTTGGGGTTCAGCTTTGGCGGGTTCTCATTACCCAATGGAAACATGATAGATAACTATAACGATCTTCTACTTTCCTATATCAAAGACTTCCTAGAACACTTCCATATCCAATACTCCCCAGAAACTCTGGCGGAAATGGAGCAGTACAAGTAATTTCTGACGGCGCATTGCTTGATGCGCCGTTTTTCTTTCTTCTCATTATTCGCTCTTTGCTACCTCCGCTATCCCTGCCATCTCTGACCCTGTCCCAGCTCACTTAACCTTTAGTCCGACAGGGTTAATGCTTAGATCATATGTCTAATTATCCGGACAGTTAGCGGGCTTTATAGTGCTTCGACAGCTATTATTTAATCAGGCGACTACTACGTTGATACTTAGAGCATTGCCTGACGTTTTTGAGCAGTTAACAAGGGTAAAGCCATGTCATCGCAAACGACGGATAAACGACAACTGACGCTGCAGTTTCTCGCGGAGCCCACTGACGTCAACTTTGGTGGCAAAGTGCACGGCGGTGTGGTGATGAAATGGATCGACCTCGCCGGCTACGCCTGTGCAGCCGGATGGAGCGGACGCTATTGCGTGACCGCTTATGTGGGCGGTATCCGCTTTATTTGCCCTATCCATATCGGCATGTTGGTGGAAGTGCAGGCCAAAGTAATTTACACCGGTCAGAGCAGTCTGCACCTCGCCATCGACGTTTATTGCCGCGATCCTATTGAACAGGAACGTAAAAAAGCCACGCATTGCATCATGATCTTCGTCGCCATTGATCGCGACGGCAAACCGGTGAAAGTGCCAACGTGGGAGCCGAAAACCAAGAAAGACGTCAAGCTGCGCGACTACGCCCTGAAGCTGATGAGCCTGCGTCAGGAAATCGACGAGGAAATGAAGGATTACTTCAACGAGTAACCGCTCCTCCTACCTCTAGCAGGCCGCCTTCAGATCAGAGGCGACCTGCTCGTTGACCAAAAGCTAAAGCAGACTCTACAAACCCTAACACTTTCGCCTCAATTTTGCTGTTTCGGTCCCCTCGGTTTTCCACTAATATGCCCGCCCGGGCCACACTCCGTCGCAATGTTTGAAACCGGCCAGCCTGTCTGGGTTTAGACCTCATTCCATGTAGCGACGCGGGGCTTTGACAAAACATCTTCAACGTCAATATCGCTTAATTTCTCGACAGTTTCGCAAAAATCAAGTATGGATGAGGATCTATCGGCCAAGCATGGCGGGTGGTCGCCACCGAAACAGGAGTTTAACGACAAAGGGTACACTGACGCGGAATACCGGATTCGGTAGAAAGGTGTTTGTACGTGGTTTCTCAAAACACTTTGCACGAGATTTAAGATGTCATTTGTTATACGGTCCAGCGCCTGTTATCTCCCTCAGGGCAGAATTTCAGCGGAAGAACTGGATCAACGATTAAGTCTGGAGCCTGGAACCTGCCGTAGACGTTACGGTGTGGATTACCGCCACTACGCCTCCCCGAGCGAAACCGCACTGTTTATGGGAGCGGAAGCCGCAAGGGCCGCCCTGGACAGAGCAGAATTACAGTGGGCGGATATCGACTTGCTGGTTTGCGCCAGCGGCACTTCCCATCAGGCCCTTCCTTACAACGCAGCTGGCGTCTTAGCGGAACTGCAGATTGCAGAGCCGCTGGCCACAATGGACGTCAACGCCAGCTGCCTGTCGTTCCTGGCGGCGCTGGAGTTCAGTCATTGCGCCATCGCCAGCGGCCGCTATCGACGGGTGATGATCGTCTCCAGCGAAGTGGCCAAGATTGGCGTCCAGGACATCAAACCCGAGACAGCCACCCTATTCGCAGACGGCGCCGCCGCTTTTGTGCTGGAAGCCTCCAAGAACAGCGCAGGGTTGCTGACCAGTCTGTTTCAGACTTACCCGGAGGGATATTCTCTGTGCCAGATTCGCGCGGGTGGCAGCGGCTTGCATCCCACTCGTAACCCGATGGACGCCGTTGCGGAAGGCAGCTACTTTGAGATGCAGGGCAAAGCGCTCTACAAAATGGTGTCCAAACTCGCGCCAGACTTCATCCGCCAAGGCCTGGGAAAAGCACAACTCACGCTATCCGATATCGCCCATATCGTGCCTCATCAAGCCAGTCACGCAGGTCTCGCGCACCTGGTTCATCGTCTTGGTCTGGATGAGGACAAAGTGGTCAACTTATTTGCGACCATGGGTAACCAGGTCGCCGCGTCACTGCCCATTGCATTGGACCACCTGCTGCGTAACAAGCATGTGGCCCGCGGTGAGTTAGTGATGTTATTTGGCTCGGCGGCGGGCCTGTCGCTGGGGTTGGGAGTGCTGAGTCTGTGAAGATCCTGGTGACCGGCGGAACCGGTATGTTAGGCCAGTCTATCGTGCGCAAGTATAAGAACCGCTTCGACATCCGTTTTATGGGTCGGAATCAATCTCTGGGAGCGCGCATCTCCTCGGAAACCGGCGCTGAGTTTTCTCCAGCGGCCCTGCAACAACAAGCGCTTCTGCACCAAGCCTGCCGAGGCGTGGACGCCGTCATCCATTGTGCGGCGCTATCGAGTCCCTGGGGAACACGCGAGGAGTTCGAAGCTGCGAATGTCGACGGAACCATTAATATCCTGGCGGCGGCGGAGGCCAACGGCGTGCGGAAGTTCGTGCACATCTCCACCCCCAGCCTGTATTTTCAGTTCCGCGATGCGTTGAATATTCCAGAAACCCAGCCCCTTGGCCCTCGTTTCTGTAATGACTACGCCGCCACCAAAGCCCGTGCGGAACACCTCGTCACCGCCAGTCCGATGCATACGGTCATCCTGCGTCCAAGAGGTATATTCGGCCCTCACGACAACGCCATTCTGCCCCGCATCATCGGCGCAATACGCAATGGCGCACTCTGGCTGCCTTCCGCCCGCAATCCCGAAATTGACCTCACTTACGTCGATAATGTCGCCGATGCGGCGATCTTGGCGTTGCAACAGCCTGTTGAGCGGGGCTCCGTCTTTAATATCAGCAATGGCGAGCCCGTGCAGTTGCTGGATGTGCTCACCCAGCTCTTTAACGCGATGGGGCAGCCTACGCCGATCAAAACGCTCCCCTATGGCGCGCTGGCGCCAGTAATTGCCGGCGCCGAGTGGCTGCGGGCGCGTCTGCCCGGGCGGCCTGAACCCAAGCTGACCCGCTACAGCGCGGGCCTGTTTCACTATCATCAAACCCTGGATATTTCCAAAGCGCGCGCCCAGCTCCGCTACGCGCCCGCCATATCCATCGCTGAAGGAATCGAGCGCTATGTCCACTGGCGTCAGAGTCAGGCTGTTTGAAGCCGGCCATTGCGTCCACCCCGGCTTCATGGTGAAACCAGGCCTGGGTTTGGCGCCGCGCAAATTCCCCGCCGGCGTCGCCCTGATCAAGCACCCCCAGGAAGGCGTACTGCTGTTCGACACGGGCTACCATCAACGTTTTTCTCAATGCACGCAGCATTACCCAGAGCGCTTTTATGCGCTGGCGACGCCCTGCTCCCTGCAACAGGGCGAGAGCCTGAAAGAGCAGCTAGCGGCGCAGAATATCGCCGCTGATCAGGTCAGGCATGTGGTGTTGTCCCACTTTCACGCCGACCACATTGCCGGCGTCTGCGACTTTGCACAGGCGACCCTGCACTGCCATCCCGCCGGCCATCGCTTTTTGACGCAAACCGGACGACTGCGTCGATTGCGCAAAGGCTATTTGAAAGACTTGCTGCCCGCCCAAGCGGAGTCACGCCTGTCATTCACGGACAGCTTTCCGTTGGATCTGGGCGATATCTTGGATATGCCGACGCGACCTCTCGGGTTGGGCGCCCGCGATCTGTTCGGCGATCAAACGCTGTATCTGGTCGCCCTGCCCGGCCACGCCGCCGGCCAGATGGGATTACTCGTTCGTTTGCAGGACAAGTTCCTGTTTCTACTCGCGGACGCCTGCTGGCTGGTGGACAACCTGCGCGACGGCGTAGATCAACATTGGCTGGCGAACATCATCTGCGACGACCGCAAGGCTTATCGCGACACTCTGGAAAAGCTGCGGCGCTGCTATCAGGCGACGGCGGACAAAGTCATATTCGCGCCGTCCCATTGCCAGGACACGCTTGGCCCGCTGATACAACAAGGCTGGATCAGTTAAGGCCCATTGATGGAAAAGCTCATCATACTCCGCCACTTTATCGCCAGTCGCTATCGACGCTTTCAGTCTCGAGAGCAGCTGGAGTCCTGGCAAACGCGGCGACTGCGTCGCCATCTGAACTGGGTATGTCGCCATGCGCCATTCTACCAGGGGTATTTGGGCAAGCCGCTGCAGGATTTTCCAGTCATGTCCAAAGCGCTGATGATGGACAACTTCGATAAGCTGAATACGCGCGGCCTGCAGCGGGACAATCTGTTCGACATCGCCCTTGAAGCGGAGCAAAGTCGGGACTTCAGCCGGTCGCAACTGGGCGACGTCACCGTAGGACTGTCCTCCGGCACGTCCGGCCGACGCGGACTGTTTCTGGCCTCCCGCGCGGAACGTCTGGAATGGGCCGGCGTTATCTTCGCCAAACTCTTGCCGAGCCTGTTGGGACGTCATCGCATCGCACTGTTGTTACGGGCGGACAGTCCTCTGTATCAGACCGTCAATCGAGGCCGCATTCAGTTTCACTATGCCGACCTGACGCAGCCGCAGGAACAATGGCTGGCGGCGCTGGAAGCCTTTCAACCTACCCTGCTGGTGGGCAGCGCCCAGGCGTTGCAGCTATGTGCGCAGCATGGCGACAGGTTGCAGCCGGAATTGATTATCTCCGGCGCAGAGGTGCTCACGCCTTCCGATAGAGCGCTGTTGCAGCAGCGCTTCGCCTGTCCAATCAAAGAGATTTACCAATGTACGGAAGGCTTTCTCGCTTGCACGCAACAGGATGGCGTCTTGCGCTGGAACGAAGATTTTGTGCATATCGAGCCGCATTGGTTGAATCCGGAGAAGACGCACTTTTCACCCATCGTCACCGACTTCCGTCGCCGCACCCAACCGATTATTCGTTACCTGTTGGACGACGTGATCGAGGCCGGCGATGAGCCCGGCGTGTTTCGCGCCCTCCGCAGCATCGGCGGCCGTACCGGCGATGTACTGCAACTGCCGGGGGAGACTTCCACGGTGACTGTTTTGCCTGACTTATTATATCGCGCCGCCGCCCTGGCCAGCCCGGAGCCTTTGGACTACCGCATCAGCCAGATTGAGGCCACGCGGTTACGCATTGAAAGCGACCGCCGCCACGTTGATATAGAGCAGGCAATACGCGCCGCGCTGACAAAGTTGGGCGTAATCGAAGCCCTCAGTTTTGAACACAGTCCGCGTCCACAATGGACGCCCTCACAGAAACAACGCAGAGTAATCAATTTATGGTCGTCCTGATCACTGGCGCCCGTGCGCCTGTCGCGCTGGATTGGGCCCGCATCGCGATTAAATCCGGTCATCAGGTCTGGCTCGCGGATAATCTGCGTTGGCCATTGGGGCGTTATTTGCAAGGGGTGCAGGGCTACCTGCGTCTGCCGCCGCCCAAAGGCGACCTGAACGCTTACGCACGCGAGCTGGAGCGTCTGCTGCGGGAGCATAAAGTCGACCTGCTGATCCCTACCTGCGAAGAAATTTTTTATCTGGCCCAGGCGCGCCCCCTTGTGCAGGCTGACGCCCACTGGTTCATGCCCGAAACAGAACTGCTTTTTCGCCTGCACAGTAAACTGGACAGCCTGTCGATCATGCACGGACTTGGGGATGTGCAGGCGCCGGAAACCCATCTGCGTCGCAGCCCCGATGAGGTAGAGAACAATCCCGACACGATCCTGAAACCCGTGTACTCCCGTTTCGGCCGCCAGGTGATTCGCAATCCGCATCAGGCGGCGCTTACGCCCTCGCAGATCAGCGCCGCCCGCCCCTGGGTGCAGCAGCGTAAAATCGTCGGTCAGGCGATCTGCAACTACGCGCTTTTCGATCAGGGCAAGCTGGTCGCGCATCAGGCCTACCTACCGGAATACTGCTTTAATCAGGCCGCCGCCAGTTACTTTGAGCCCTATACGGACCCGCGTCTGGAAGAATTCGTCCGCCAGTTTGGGCAAAGCACGGGGTATCACGGACAGGCCGCGTTTGACTTCATTGAGGAGGCTGGCCAGTTGTTCGTACTGGAGTGCAACCCGCGCGCCACCAGTGGACTGCATTTATTGCGGCAGACCCTGCACATTGATGAACAGGGCCGATTTGCATACACCCCGGGTCCGGCTCAACCATTTCGAATCGGCGCCACGCTGCCTCTGTTTTTTGGCGCGCCGTCCCTGCTGCAAGGCAAGTTCGGCCGTTTGCTGCATGACTACCGCCGCGCCCAGGACGCACTTTCCGATGAGCAAACGCCCTTATTGCAACGAGCGCAATGGCTGGCGTTGACGGAGATGTTTTATCGCTCCGCCCGCTTTAGGCGTCCATTAACCGACGCCAGCACCTTCGACATTGAATGGGACGGCCCTGACGCCAAAGTCGACGCAGATCCCGCGCAGGACGCCTCATGCTAGAGGCCAATGAGCTGCATCGCCGCTTTGTCGAGTTGATGCAGCAACCCGGACTGATCCGCAATCTCACTACGGATATTGTCGCCTACGAGCAAAACGGTGTGGTGGCGCCCGCCAGCATCAATGACTACCACCCGCAAAACTGTTACGTGGTTTCGCCGCTGACGCAGATTATCTATTACGCCCGCGATGAGTTGCCGAAAGTGGAGTCGGCGCTGTTACGTTATTTCTGCTTCGGCCTCACGCATTTGCTGGAGTGGCCGTTCAGGCTGGCGCGTGTGGATCGATTGCAGGTGCTCAACAATCAATGTCTCTCCACCAATTTTTACAGCGCCAACTGGCGCGAGCTGAACCTACGCGCACTGCGCGAGCAAGCCCTGCGTCGCTTTCCCAAACATGCGCTGATGTTGCGCTCGCTGAATGCGCGACAGCACCCTGACATCATCGTACAGGCGCGCGAGGACGGCTGGCTACCGATCATTAGTCGTCAGGTGTATTTGTTTCTTGATCGCGAGCAGTGGTGGAACCGCAACAACACCCGCGCGGATGATCGTCTCCTGCGTCAACCGAACTGGTCATTCAAAGAGTTGGACCCGGATGACGAAACGCAGATGGCGCGGGCGGAGCAGCTTTACAATCAGCTCTATCTGGAGAAGTACAGTCTCCATAATGTGCGTTTTAGCGCCGACTATCTCAGCGCCTTCAGTCGCAGTGGTTTGCTGAAACTGTTCGGCCTGTTTCATCAGGATGAGCTGTTGGGCGTGGCGGGCCTGTTCGGCGTCGACCAAACCCTGACTGCGCCCGTAGTCGGTTATGACACCCGCTTGCCCGCAAAAATGGCGCTATACCGGCGCATCATGGCGTTCGTGATCCGCTACGCCATGGACAACAATCTGGAACTCAATCTCAGCTCCGGCGCGCCGGACTTCAAAAAGCTGCGAGGGGCTGAAGCGGCGATCGAATACAGTTATGTTTACATCGCTCATCTTGGGCTTTATCAGCGCGCAGTTTGGCGCGGCTTGTCTCTGCTGACGGAGAAACTCTATCGCCCCATTCTGGAGAAGTTCGAGTTATGAGCGCGCCTGAGGGTTTTCCTTATTCCGGCGTCACTGACGGCTGGTTCCCTTTGCTGCCTGCGGCGAAGTTGCGCGATAAGCCCATCGCGGTGAATTTGCTGGGAGAGCCATTGGTCCTGGCGCGACTGGAAGGCAAAGCCTGCGCATTTCAGGACCGTTGCCCCCATCGTTTGATCCCGTTGTCGCAAGGAAATATCTGCAACAATCGCCTGGCCTGCCGCTATCACGGCTGGCAATTCGATGCAGCGGGACGCTTGCGCCACACCCCCGGATCATCGGAATGCGGCGCACGCGCGACACTGCAAAGCTATGTCCTGCAGGAACGGGATGGACTGATATGGGGCTGCCTGAAATCTACGCCAACCGAGTCGCTGACAGGCTTTTCCGAACTGCCCGGCTATGTCTGGACTCAGGCGTATCGCCGCATCCGCTGCAGCCTGTTTCATACCATTGAGAATTTTCTCGACCCCTGTCATACGCCCTATATCCATCAAGGCCTATTGCGCAGTCAGGGGCCCCAGCAAATGCAGATTGAGCAGACCGTCAGCGCCGATGGTTTTGCAACCCATTATGCGCTGACACAAAAGCAGAATGGCTGGATCAACCGGCTGTTCGATCCGGGTGTGGATCAGAACATCGCACGCTTCAAACTTCCCGGGCTGGTGGAACTGGACTATCTCAAGAACGGGCGCCTACTTTTTCGCTCCGCCCTCTACTTTATCCCCCACAGCGCTGAAGTCACCGGTATTTTCGTCAGGCTATACGCCCCCCGCTCATGGATGCCCGCCGCCCTGCGTTTTGCGCTGTTCAAGCCCTTCGTTCACACGCTTTATGTCCAGGACAAACAAATACTGGAGCAACAGCAACTCGCGCAACAGACCTATGGCGAGCGCTATCTCTTTTCCCACACTGATGTGGCGGCGCGGCCCTTGTGGGCGCTGCTGCATGGTCAGTCGCCCAGCCCCTCCGCAATAAAAGAGTTGAACTTCCAAACGACTCCCTGATCCAAACAACCGTGATCATTGAATAACCTTAACTATCTAATTTCCGCGTGGAGAATTAGCCTGAAGTGCGCGCTAATTGCGCAAAAAACGGGCGTCAAACAAGGGAGATAAAAAGGATGAACTACGATAAGCAGCTGATTATTGTGTTGTTAACTGAGCCCAAGGATAACCTGCGATCTTTCGGGAACAATCTCTATCGAAAACACCCTGACAAATCGGAACTGGTGGAGTATGACGTGGCGACCAAAACCCATGTCGTCATCAACAGCGCAAACCTGGGCGCACTAACGGAGAATTCACGTATCCAGATCGTCGGACACGGCGACTTGAACGGTGTGTCCTGTGCGGGAAAATACGGCAAGGCGGTGGCTGGCTTCATCGCCAATAAAGCCGCGCCGGGACTGAAGCAAATCAAGAAAATCAGTCTGACCGTCTGTTACGCCGCCGGCAACGCCACCCAGCCCAATTTCGATCCCGCCAACAGCTTCGCGGCGTCATTTCATAACTACCTGAAACAGGAACACGGGGTCATAGCAAATGTCACCGCCCGTCCGGCGACCATGATCGTCAACGCGCAGGGTCAGAAGGAAACCCGCTTTAACTACGGCGGATTTGGAGAGCGTTACCAGCATCAAGGCGATAACACCAAATATCTGTTTTCATGGGACGGCGGCAAGCAGGTGATCGCCAATGTGAGGGAGCCGGCGGATATGATGGAAATTTGTTGAGTCGCCTGCTGTCATTTACATCAGAACAGGTCCGATCAGAACAGCTCCGCCTGTTCGAACTGGGTTAGCTTTTCGTCGCTTGCCGTTGTTTTGACCGGCTGAATAGCATCACTGCTTTTGTTGGTTGCGGCGCCGATGGACGGGTTAACGGGGATGATTTCCCAATCGCTCAAATCGCGCGGAACCAGCATGGCGCGAACTTCACTCAACGGCGTCGCAGGATCAACCCAGGCGTCGAACTGATCCGGCGATAACAGCGCCGGCATTCTGTCATGAAGCCAGCGAATGGAGTCGCTGGCTTCGGTAGTGATAATGGCGCAGGTCTCCAGGTAGTGCTCTTCCTTCAGCCAGACATCCCAAAGTGCGGCGAAATAACAGTTCCCAGAGGGGGGCTTTAGATAGTAGGGCTGCTTAACGCCCTTCTCGGTGCGCCACTCGATAAACCCCGACGCAGGTATCACGCTGCGTCGGTATTTAAACGGCCCGCTGAACGCGCGACGTTTCTCCAGCGTTTCTGCCCTGGCGTTGAACATGCTGAACTTATTGGAAATTTCCGACGCCCAATGGGGCGTCAGCCACCAGCGCATCTCCCGCAAATAGCGCTTGCCGCCTTCCTGAATCGCCACCATCACCGCTTCCGTCGGCGCAATATTAAACATATCGCCAAACCAGCGTTTGCGCAGGCCGGTGGCGTCAAAACCAAAACTTTCCATCGCCGCAACGATTTCAGCGGAGGCGGTGGCGTTGAATCTGCCGCACATTGAGTAAGAACTCCTTGTTGGGACTATCCGACAATCGCTCTCCTCAACACAAAGGGAGCAAAATAAATGCTTGGCTACCTATAACCAAGGTTATTTAAGCCAGGGCAATAACAGCATGGAAAATATAAAGACGATAAAACCTATTACAGCTACGGCAAAAACCCAAGGCTTTACAGACGTCTCAGCGTTTTTGACATACTTTATCTCCTTCCCGGAGACGCTTTTATCCGGTCCCATCCGCCAAAATACAAACAAAATAATTCCAAAAGAGATGATGAGTAAGTAGGCCTTACTTATAAACTTCTCAGCAGCCAGATTGATCCAGGGAATGGTCACGAAATATATCAGCCACAGCATCTTGCGTTTATTGTACTGATGAGGATCAACCACCTTGTCTTCTATTCGAAGGTGCGCACGACAAGCCGGACAGTGGAATGACATGACTCTCCACCACTTTGTTTCGATGTTCGCGCCACATTGCGGACACGGTAGCACCTTCATTCGCCGTCCCTTCTATCTCTATTACAAGGTCCCATTCAATTTAGCCGCCGCTGTCATAAACACCCCCAGAAAATACATGTTGCCGAGTTTAAACTCCCGGTCGAGCCACTTGAGAAACAGCCCAACCAGCACAAGGCAAGCGGGAAGAAGAACGACCCCGATCAGGAGTTTAGAAACGGCGACGGTGAGTATATATACTGCTTCTTCAGCTCCCCAGGCGACCCTGCACGCCCATGCCAAGGGGAGAGTATGTACTGCAAACAATGTGATGATCATGAACAGGGGAACATCTGATTCGAATAGTTTTTTGAGCATTCTTATCACTTCACAGAGCGTTTTATCATGCATGCGCCTCTACAGCGTCAGACAAGTTCAGGCGGTAAGGTCTCTTGTTTCGCTATAGCGTTCATACGCCTCGCCAAACTCCTTTTCCATGGCGATGCGAACCAGTGCAGGATAGCCAAACCAGTATTGCCGCCTTATTGCGTCCAAATAAGCCGCATCGCCCATATCTTCTCGGTAAATCCGTTGATGAATTCGATCGAGCGGCTCTTTATCTATGGCTAATAAGCAGTGTCTATATTTCTTCATCAACAGTCGAAGCTCTTTTTGGCTTCGAACTCCAAACTGCAGCAGTTCGTCCAAGACCTCGCTCAGATCCGCCTGTGACGCGCAGTCATTGTTTTTAGGGAATAACGAGCGCATCAGCTTTTGCAGATAGTCCAGATCAATACCTTGCTGATCCAGTCGCTTACGTTTGTTTAAGTGCATACTTCTCTCTTAGCGCCGTTACTTTAATCCGATGAATTCACCAACAACCCCATCAACCACTCCCGAAACTTCTTCACCTTCGGCCAGTCCGCCCGTTCATAGGGGGTGGCGAAGTAGTAGGTGAAGGGGGCCGGGATCGGGTCTGCGTCCAGGGCGATCAGGCTGCCGTTGGCGATGGCGTCTGCGACGATGTAGGTGCGGCCGAGCGCTACGCCCTGGCCTGCCTGGGCGGCTTGCAGCACCAGTTCCGTGCGACTGAAATAGATTATATCTTCGCCGACGTCGATGCCTGTGCGTCGCGACCATTGCGCCCAACTTTTCATACAGTTATCCGAGCCGTCATTGGCCGTGGCTAATAAGGTGGCCTGACGCAACATCTCAGCAGCGCTGATATCAGGATACTGCTGAAGCAGCAGAGGGCTGCAAACCGGAAAAATTTGTTCTGTTCCCAGCGCCTGACTGAAAAAACCACTTGGCGGCGCGGAGGAAAATCGCAGCATGACGTCCGCGTCGCTTGATCCGGCGGGACGAATACTCTCTTCCGTATTCAGATACACGCGAATGCCGGGATGCAGTTTGTGAAATTCCGGCAGCCTGGGCAACAGCCAGTACATCCCAAAGGTGGAGAAGGTCTCCACCCGCAGCACACCCTCTTCCCGTTCGCTATGAATCTGGTCCAGGGCGCCTTTGATCTCGCCAAGCGCCTTACGAACGCCCAACAGCAAACGCTCTCCCTGAGGTGTAAATCGCATGCGTCGCGTGGTTCTCTCCAACAGAGGAAAGCCTAGCTGGGCTTCCATACGCTTGATGCTCTGACTGATGGCGCTCTGGCTGACGCCCATGGCGGATGCGGCGGCGGTGAAGCTTTGCTGCTCCGCTATCGCCTCCAGGTAAAGCAGGTCGGCAAGGAGTTGTTTATCCATCATCAAGAGTCTCAGATTCGATCAAAGCGCCACTCATCATTTATAAGTTGCACTAATAAGTATATCGTTCGATACGGCAGACAGTTCGTCTCATAATCCTCTCAAAACCTGTCAATAAAGCGCAAACGTTTTATTGATCATAACGTCTATAGCGGAGGCGAACCTATGAATCAATCAGTCAAATTAATAAGTTCCTTCGTCGATAACGGCATCGGCGGCAACCCTGCCGGAGTGGTGCTTGAAGCAGGCGGGCTGTCTGAAGCGGACATGCAAAGCATCGCCAGCGCCGCCGGTTACCCTGAGACCGCGTTTTTATCGAACTCGGAAATCGCCACAGTGAAGCTGGATTTCTTCACCCCCACCAAGCGTATCGCTCACTGCGGACACGCCACGGTCGCCGCCTTTTCCGTGCTCGCACAGCAGGGTAAGGTCGCTCAGGGCAAACACAGTAAAGAAACCGTCGATGGCCTGCGCAATATCCGGGTGGAAGGCGACAAAGCCTATCTGGAGCAAATTCGTCGCCATGTGACGCCGATTACAGCGGAACAACAGGAAGCCGCCGCCCGCGCCCTGGGACTGCAGGTGGAGCAGTTAAACGCGCTGGCGACGCCCCATGTGGTCAATGTCGGCGTCTCGTTTCTGGTGATCGCCCTGCCGACCATGTCTGATCTGCGTAATCTGACGCCGAATATGGAGAGCATCTCCGCCTTAAGCGAAGCGCTAGGACTTATCGGTTTCTATGTCATCAGCCCGGAGACGGAAGTGAGCGGACGCACTATCAGCGCCCGCATGTTCGCCCCTTATTTCGGTATCGAGGAAGAGTCCGCCACCGGCATGGGCGCCGGCTGCGCCTCAGTTTATCTTTATGAAGTTCTGGGCCAGAAAAGCGAACATTACCTCATTGAACAGGGCCGCTTGATGACGCCTCGCTCCCCCAGCCTGATCGAGGCGGAGCTGGAAATCACTGACGGCTTGCCGCACCGTCTGTGGATCGGCGGCGTCGCTAAAATCATGGAGGACTGAGTTATGTTGAATGCACTGCTCTCCGCCGAACTGGCGCAGGTTTGCATGATTGCGGTGTTTATGGCGATCAGCCCTGGCGCGGACTTCGCCATGATCACCCGCAACAGCCTGTTCTACTCCCGTCGTGCCGGGTTGCTCGCTGCGCTCGGCGTCGCCAGCGCCACCTGGGTGCATACCGCTTACACCCTCGCCGGACTGGTGGTGCTAATGGCGAGTTCAGTCTGGGTGTTTACGGCGGTGAAGTGGGCAGGCGGACTCTATCTGATTTATATCGGCTGGAAGACCTGGAAAAGTCGTCTGGAGATACCTCAGCAGCATGCTCTTCCAGACAGCGCAAAATCAGATTGGGCGTATTTCCGGCAAGGCTTCATCACCAACGCCACTAACCCCAAAACCACCCTTTTCTACCTGAGTATCTTTACCCAGGTAGTGAACCCGGACACGTCACTGGCGGTGCAATTGCTTTATGGACTGATCATCAGCCTGGCGCACGGTCTCTGGTTCTCAGCGTTAGCGATCGGTATTACGCACCAGCGTGTGTTAGAGAAATTGCGGGCAGGCGGACGCCATATCGGTCGCGCCCTGGGCGGAGCCCTCATGGCGATGGGCGTGGGCCTGATGGCGTCTCACCGGTAAGCCGCCTCAATCAGTCCGGGTGGACAGCACGGCTGTCCTCCGGCGCCTGCGCCCGGTCCGTCATGCCGTAGTCTCTGACCACCGCAGCCACCCGCAGCCGATAATCAGAGAATACATCCGCCCGGCCGCACTGCTGCGCCATGCGGTGCTCCACCTGATTGCGCCAGACTTTCACCGCCTCTTCATCACGCCAGAAAGACAGGGACAACAGTTTTTCCGGCTGACTCAGGCTTTGAAAACGTTCGATGGATATAAAACCGTCGATGGTCTCCAGTAGCGGTTTAAGGTCAGCGGCAAGTTGCAAATACTGGGCTTTTCGATCCGGCTTGGGCTCCAATTCGAAGATAACGGCGAACATCAGCTCACCTTCCCCAGCGCCTGTGTGCTCAACTTCAACAGCGTATCCGGCGCGGCTGTGAGAAACGTGCGACGTTCCTGCAGAATGAATTTATGCGCCTGGGCGAACTGAAAGTTCTCCCTTCCGGCGGGATCGCTTTTCAGGCGGCTCCGATAGGCTTCATAGGCGGCCAGACTCTCAAAACCAATCAGTCCGTAGGCGACATAATTGGTTCCTTCGTGGGGAAGGAAATAGCCGATCAGCTCCCCGCCGCACTCTGGGATGATGCGCCCCCAGTTTTGCGCATAGGTTCGGAATGCGTCCAGCTGGAACGGATCGATGTTGTATTCAATAAAGCAGATCAGATTCATGGTCGTTGTCTCTGTTTGGGTTTTCCGGCAGTCTAACCGCACCAGGAAGCCATGCTTCGACGCCCATCGAACTGTCAGTGAACCTCTCATGTCGAATGAACCGCACTTCAATCTAGACCCGGACATAAACCAAGCGCCAGACATAACAAAAGTTGCCGCCCTTATCGGCGACGCCGCCCGCGCCAACATGCTTATCGCCTTGCTGGGAGGGAAAGCGCTGACCGCAACGGAACTGGCTGCTGAAGCGGACATCACCGCCGCCACCGCCAGCAGTCACCTGAAAAAGCTGACGGACGCCCATCTGGTGATCGCGCAAAAACAAGGGCGTCATAAATACTTTCAATTACGCAGCCGCGAGATCGCCGAGTTCCTGGAAACGCTGCTGAATGTTTCCGCCGCCGTGGAGCACAGCCGCACGAATACCGGTCCGAAAGATCCAGCGCTGCGGCATGCCCGCGTCTGTTACGACCACTTGGCGGGAGAGGTCGGCGTCAGCCTGTTGGACGCCCTCAAAAGCAGTGGCGTATTGATCGAACAAGATCAGCAACTGCTCCTGACCCCAAGCGGCCGTGAACTGTTTAACTCATTGGGCGCGGATGTCGGCAGTCTGGAGAAACTGCGCCGGCCGGTATGTAAAAACTGTCTGGACTGGAGCGAACGCCGACATCACTTGGCGGGCTCACTCGGGCAATGGGTTTTACAGGATATTCTCAACCGGGGCTGGGCGCGGAAAGACCTGGATTCGCGAGTGATCCGATTCACGCCTGAGGGTCTGCAAGCCATGCGCAAACGCTACGCGTTAACACATCAGTTCGCCTGAATTTCCAGGCTGGCATAAAGCTTGTAGTGCCTTAAGTGATCATCGCTCTCACCTAAGACAGATGGAGACACGCTATGAGCAAGCAATCGAAGGATAAACAAGCGAACGCCACAGCAAACAAAGAGAAACAGGAAGAGATCGACGCCGTCGATGAAACATCGGATCAGTCCTTTCCCGCCAGTGATCCGCCCTCTTTCACGCCAGTGGATCACTCCGGCCCGCCTCAGCATGAAGAAGACGGTAAAGTGAAGTTCAGGAAGAAAAAGTCCACGGCGAATAGCGCCGAGTCCTGATGTTTCCCCCTAAGACTGATTTGTAATTCTTACATGCATGATCATGAAAGGTAGAAAAGTTACTGGAGACGGACCTCGCAGGGTCCGTCCCAGGAGCCAGGGATACGACGTATTTTTCATAGTTAGTAGATCGTGATGCTTCTGGGCATTTCCATGTAGTTATTGCTTTCAACTGATTCTGATATCGCATTGTTGGGGTCGACAATGAACCCAAGCCAATAGGTTCCCGGCGCCACGGTTGTGGGGATATACAACGTGCGGCTGAATGTGCCGGTAAAGCCTTGAGAACCCCAGGCGCCATAGTTGGAACCCAGATAGGTGTCTCCTGTGCTGATGTAATTATTGGAGGACAGATAGAAGCTGATATCAAAAGTCTTGGTCGCCGTGCTTTGGTTGCTGAACGTGAACTCGATCGTGACGTTCGAGCCGCGATAGGCGTATGTCGGACTGGACACCAGCCCCGATGTGCCTGTACCCGTGTGTTTAAACACGGAGCCGGCGATATCGGTTTCTGTGGTGCTATCGGGGTAGATCACCCGTGAGCCAAGACGGTCATCCGCCAAGGGGTCCCATTCCTTGTAGTGGCCAAGTGGGCCGCTATTCGGGTAATAGGAATTCATGGTGGCCATCCAGCGGTCTTCATGCAGTAACCCTAGAGCATGCCCAAGTTCGTGCAGAGCGACACTCTCGAAGCTGTATGGCGATCCCAGATTGGCGTAATTCAGGTCTCCCAGATTCCAACCGATATTGTTATTGAAACCGATATCGGTCTCATCGATGCCGTACTGATAGCCGAACAGCCAGTAACAGTGGTAACGGGTCAGCGTCACCGCCAGGGTGCTGCCTCCCAGACTGTTATCCAGATAGACTTCATTACGCCCGTTATTATCGTTATGACTGCCATCGGTGTCGCGATTGACGTAGTACAGAAAGCGGGAGCCTTTAACGTTATTCCAATGCCACATAGCGTTCTGCAACCGCGAATCCCAGGTGCTGCCAGCCGGAAATGAAGTGGTGCTGATATACATCGTGGTTTGGTTGCCGTTCCACTTGATCGCATTACCGTCGCAAGTGCGGTAGGTATAGGCTCCGGCGAACGGCGCCGCCAGGCAGAGAGTCGCCAGCAAAACCAGCCGGACGTCGCTCAGCCCCGATAGAAGTTTGTGAATAGCTTGACGATACATAGAAAGTCCTCCTTCTAAACGTACCTGTCTTCGAATAGCCGCTCGTGACTGGTTTGCGCGTAATGCGCATGATCAGTCCCGATCCATGGACGACCTTGCCCCTTGATGGGTTCTGCGGGGCAATGCGGAAGCGGCGGACTCGTCGCTCATGCTGTTGGCGGAGGCGGCGGAACCGGCATCACGGGCCTGACGTTCAAGCGCCTGCCCCACTTTCACGGAACGCAATTCCTGAGAGAACGCGCGAGATTGCGCCTGGCTCCGCACCATGCCAATAAAGCGTTCGGCGCTCATCGGCTCGCCTTTAGCTTCCTGCGGCGCCAGCATCGCTGCACCACCGTCAGAACGACCGGCGCTGGCTTTGCCTTGTGCGCTGCTGGCGTTGGCCAGATGCTCCGAATTGGCGATTTGCGCGCGCTGAGCATGACGGTTCGCCTTCAGAATTTCGCCTTTCTTGCCGACGCCGTAGACTTCATTGCCAACCTCATCGGTAACGATGGCGGCGCCGCGATCATCATTCTGTAGACGGAATACGCCCTGCCCCCAGCCAACCAGAGGCACCATGCGCTGACCGTTGCCTTCGACAAACAAGACGACCCGTTCGCCAGCGCTGAACTCAGGGCTGCCTTCAACGTGCAGACCGTTGCGGCCGTCATAACCGCCGCTCATCATCAGCGTAAGTTCATTGTCGTGATAGACCCCTGCCAGGGTCTCAACGTCCGCCAGGCGGACATAGGTGTACAACTGCCGGTCCTCAGCCCGTTGCGATACCACTTCCTTCACCGTTCCAACCACTACGCCCTGCGCCTCAGCGACCAACGAATTAAAGTCTTTGTAGATTAACGTTGTCGCCTGCGCGCCGGCGGCGAACATCAACACCGCCAGCCATGGAAGGAGCAACAGACCCGCACCTGAATTTAGGAGTAATTTCTTCATTTCCAATCTCCTTTTTAAGAAATGAGGTGGGAGTTACTAGCAGAGGGCATGGGGCCCTCACAGGTGATAATAGCTCTCGTATAAATCGTGAAAAGTGCAAAAATTTTGGCGCCCCTGACCTTCTCCGACAGACGCAAAGGCAATTTATCCAAGCTTTTTAAGATGGTATTGCACCAGCTGGCGGGAGATGCCCAAGACTCGCCCAAGCCCTTTCTTGGAGCCCGTGACGGCGGTCGCCATTCTGAAGATCAGCGTTTCAATTTCTGCAGTCAGTTTCTTCAAATCCAGCTCGTTGTAGTCGCTGTAAAGAAGCGGACTGACGATGCGATTGATGCTGGAGGCCAAAGACGTCGGCGCGGTTACCGTCTGCAGCACCGCCTGTTCGAATGTGCCTGGATCAAAGGGTTTGTCGATGACGTAGGAAAAGCCGCAGCGCATCGCCTGCACGGTGTCCGCGCGGGAAGCGTCCGGGGCGATGCCAAGGATAAAAGGCGCGGCGGGAATCAGTTCCGCTTCGCTAAGCAGAGGGACGATGTTACCGCCTTCCAGAACGAAGTCGATCACCGCCAGTACCGGGCGCCACTCCAGTATTTCCCGGCGGGTTTGCTCTACCGATGCGGAGGTGTGTATGTCCGCATGAGGCGCCATTTGCGCCAGAGTATGCCGTAGCCTGGCGCGTAAAGTCGGACTCTCCTCGGCCAACAATATTCGATTGATTCGCACACTCAGCGTCATCCCGACCGCTCCTGCCAAAAGCAATGGACTCAGCGGGAAAAGAAGCGATTCAACCTGTCCCTGTTAACGCCGGGCCTCCCTGTCGCATCCGGAGAGCGCCGCAAAACTATATCTCAAACACACAACGGTATATCAGCGGAGCAGCCTCCCCGTTTCGCATAAAATTCGAAATCGCTCACAGGCTTCCCCTGAATCAAAGTCTACGACTGCGCCCAAAGAATAGGCATCCCGCGTTATGGGTAAACGTTGGTTTAGTCTCGCCGCAACAATAAGCCGGTCACCTCACAACCTCTATGCATCCTACAACTGTAGGATTATCAGATTGGCTGATGTCGATGAGAATACGTCCTCCTTCGTCTTCATACAGGCATTAGCAATGGGTGAAGCTTACGAAGGGGATAGGACATCCAACAGGAAATTATTCAATATGGAAATAGGGTATGGATCATGAATAATAATACTCTCATCAAGGCGCTAGCCCTCTCGCTTCCGACGCTTATCAGCCCCGATGCATTGGCCTTGACCAACTGCGCCAGTGACTTTCAGTTTTCAAAAGATCACAACCTTCCAGATAATGTGGTCTCTCTCCAGGTCAGCGCCTCAGACTTTAGCTCTCTGGCTTCCAAAGACTTGAGGGGGGCCGTGCTTGCGAATATCAACAACAAAGTATATGAGTGCTTTCAAGACGACTTTCACTTCGTAAACGTAATTAGAAACTTGGACCGAAATGTAAGCGACGGAGCCAATCAGACCAACTATCATCGGCTTGGAAATTCGAATACCCAACTCGCCACTATCTTTTATCCTAATCGCAGCAACATCGCTTATGGCGCCAGTCTGCATGAAATAGGTCATACCTGGTCCAATCGCATCGTTGAAGCCAACGATCTCCAAGGCAAGTCCGTGGGTGGACATTGGGGGCTCTCAGACGCTAACGGCGCAGTTGGCGGCTTCGATCCAGACAAACTCACATTCTCATCAGGCGTCTATCGCTATGCCGGCTCCAGCATAAACACTCAGTGGGGAACGAACGCAATCCCGTACTCAGACCTTGAGTTGTACATGATGGGCATAATGGATAAAGCATCCGTTTCCCCTCTTAATGTCTACAGAAATCCACGCAATGTATCTGTTGGCTCCGACGCCATTACCTTCAATGCCGACAAACACGTTTACTCTGTCGAGGATATAGAGGAACTGGCGTTCAGCAACGTCAACGGATTTACAGGATCAAGCGCCAACAAATCCTTCAGGTCCATTCATATTGTCGCCACGGTCAGTCCACTAACCCAGTCAGAGTGGGAAGAGGTCAGCACTCAGGTGAGCTGGTTCAGTCACCCCGGAGATGACAGCATATTCGCTGATCAACTAGGCGATAGCGCAGTTGAAAGACTCAATAACTTTTGGGAAGCCACCAAAGGAAAAGGGAAATTAAATGCGGAAGGTTTATCAGACTTTCTGCTCGGCGCAGGTAAAACCAACCCACCCCGCGCCTCTCGCAAACCTGTCAATATATGTTGGACAGGCAGCACAGATGAATATAACGCTTACATCAATGAATCCGTCAACGAATTAAATCAAAACTATAATCAAAAGTATGGCTTCAGACTGAGCTGCGGTCTTGATAACGATTCATTCGGGATGCTGAATATCAATGCTGGCGCTTCATTTCAGGTATCCCAGGCAACGATAGATAAGGTCAGCATCAACACAGATACAACTGATTCTGCCTGCACCCAAAAATGCTACAAAAATCAGGTTAAAGAACTCATTTTTAAAGGCCTTGCAGTGATAGGGTCACTTAAAAGTGAATCGCCTGAGAAAGTAACCACCAAGCATTACCACAACTGTCAGTTAAAGGACGACGCTTCTGTTTCCTGCTGGGGAAGTAACTCATTCGGCGGAGCGGACGCGCCTTTAGAGAGCTTCAAACAGGTTACTGTCGGCAACTTCCACTCTTGCGGGATCAAATTAAACAACGAAGTGCAATGCTGGGGTTATAACGGTAACGGTCAAACCCAGCCTATTCAGGGCGTCTACAAAAATATTGTCGGCGGCGACTATGCAACGTGCGGCATTAATAACGATAACGAGACAGTTTGCTGGGGAAGACTCAGTTACCTGCCGCCGCAGAAAACGAAGGTGAAGCAGCTTAAACTAGGCTCTTATCATAGTTGCGCCATTATGTTGGATGACTCTATTCAATGCTGGGGCAGCAACTTCAGCGGTTCCGCAACGCCTCCTGCCGGTAAATTTTCCAAACTCAGCACGAATTACTCTCAGAACTGCGCAGTAAGCTTTGATGGAAACATCACATGCTGGGGACAGAACAACTACGGTCAGACTAACTCCCCTGCCGGAAACTTCGTAGACGTATCCATGGGCTGGGGCCATGCATGCGCTCTTCGCGCCGATGGCGCAATTAATTGCTGGGGCTTAAATGAAGACGGCCAGGCGACGCCGCCAAATCAAAGTTTCACCGAAGTTCACGCCGGCATGAGACACACTTGCGGCGTTACGTCTGAAAATACGGTCCAATGCTGGGGCAGAAATGCTGATGGCGAGACTAACGTTCCACTTTAACGCATAAACACCATCCCACTAAAACAGAAGATCAGTTGCAGGTGCGACTGGTCTTCCCAAAACAATCCACTATGGAGAACAAGAAGTTGCAACTAATACGGAACATTAGCCTGCTTATTGCCGGCGCTACCATTGCTTCAGGATCAATGGCGGCGGAGTTAGGCGATGATGTGAAGCTGGTGGATATCACCAACCAGAGCGTTTTCAGGCACAGTGGTTATTGGCTGTGGCAAAATCCCTTGCCGGTTGGCGCCAGCGAGCTGGATATTCAGGACGCCACGTTTGTCTTGAGAGCAGGCTTGGCGGAGAGTAACTGCTACTCTTTTGAATCAAAAAACTATCCGAATCACTTCATCCGTCACACCGGCTCAAGATTACGCATCTCCCAGAATGATAATTCACAACCATTCAAAGAAGACGCCACATTTTGCTTTGGCTCCGACCAAACTCTCAACGCATTTAATTATCCCAACAGCAAGCTGACGGTGAACAGCAGAAACGAAGCGTGGATCTCCGGCGATTACAGCCACAGCACCTTATTGCGACTGCGGGAGAACAGAGAATCGCAAGCCTGCTGGAACGGTGTGACCGGTCAGTTCAACAATGTATCGGGCAATAACGCCCTTAACCTGGCCTGCCAGGCCCAGTTTGGCGCAGGCTCCGCAATGAAAGCCGCAGGCGCCGCCAGCTACG
Organism: Hahella sp. CR1; assembly: GCF_029813005.1. Lineage (NCBI taxonomy): Bacteria > Pseudomonadati > Pseudomonadota > Gammaproteobacteria > Oceanospirillales > Hahellaceae > Hahella > Hahella sp. CR1. Next base: position 315,808 of record NZ_JAPELK010000008.1, on the reverse strand, counting down.
TCTGCGTCACGCCTGGAGGCGCAACTCAGTCGATCAATTACAAGCCTTGCTCTTCCTCCTTGTCCGACATGCTCCTGAAAGCGGGATGGCGCTCCTACAAGTATCTGGACGACATGCCCGAAGGCGACAAGCGCAATACCCTGATCGTGGAGCTGTACAATCGCAGCGCCGACGATATCGTCAGCCTGCAACAGCGCAGCGACGAGGACCTTGTCGCACGCGGAGAAACATATTTGTCCCTGCTAAACAGAGTGGGCTACGGCGAAAAAACAAGAATCGAACAGCTCACCACGGATCAGCAGTATCAGGAACTAAACGGCGACAAGGCTGAGTATCTTGCGCAACACTTGCCGGTGGCGAGAGTATCGCAACTTCCCCTGGCGCAACGTCAGGCGCTGATTCGCGATAACCTGCCCATCTGGATATTGCATGGTTCCGAGGATTACTATCCGAAGGCCTTCCAGCAATATTTATCCGCAGACGTGAAGTTCGGCCGCGCCGACGGCGTTTACTACAACCTGCGCGCGTGGGTGGACAAGCGCCATCACGATAAAAACGGCTCCCAAAACTCCGTCAGACCGAGCGAAAACAGAATCAACTCCAATATTTTCGTGGATAGAATGGGAGACCGGAGCGACGTCAATGTCTCCGCCATGGCGCCTCAGGCTGCGCCCACCTACACCACTTATCTCGAAACCCAAAGCGGAGAAGTCTGGATCCGGTATTTCCTGTTCGCAGGCTACAATGACACGTCCGCCACCAATCCATTCAACTCCATCGCAGGCAATCATTTTGCAGACTGGGTGCACGTTTCCGTCAAGTTGACCAATCAGGGCGGGCAATACCTTCCTGCTGAGTACTATTTCTCTGCGCACAAAGGCGGCGAGCATTTCGCGGCGAATGACGGCCGGCTGACTTTTTACGAAGCCAACCTGAACGCCAGTGCGCCCTCATTGAAAGAAGTGGGCTTTGACGCAGCGACTCAGAGCGGAAAGCATCACGTCGGCGTCTACCTCGCACTGGGAACCCATGAGGCTTACGCGCAGGCGGGCAACCATAGCTTCCTGGACGGGGCCAGCACTTTCTGGGATATCACGCAGTTCGGCTCCCTGATTATTCCATTCGCCGATACGCTGCCCAATAACTCCAAGTACTCCTATCACCCTTATCCGACCTGGGATATGAGCAGCCCGATGAACAATCCTTACTTCCAGTCTCACACTGCGACGCCGGAACAAGCTCAAGTGCATTGGCTGCAAAAGGTTCCTGAAGTCATCTTCGGGTCAAGCGACCCCAACCATCAGGACAGCTTTATGCAGATATTCACGACGAAGTACAAAGCGAATGAAAGCGAGAGCAACCGCAGGGCCATCCAAAACTGCGGACAGGATGACGGGCTGTTTGAAAATAACGAAAACTTCACGGCTAAAAACCCGATCGCGAAGATTTTTGAATGGGGCGGAAATTTCAATAACTAAGACGTTTTCATAACTCCTTGTTCGCCATTAGCTCTTTGAGCCAGCCTTGCAGCGGAGCTAATGGCGCTTTTTTTGGACTACCTTTTCTTCTCCTGTGACGCGACTTCCTGCGTCCAGCGATCCAACAGGCGCTGCCGGTTTATCCCCGCCCACTCGAAATCCAATGGCAGCAGTTTTACATCCTGCAGTTTAATCTGCTGACTTTGCTCGCTATACAACTTGCCATAGGTGGGTATGCGATCACTGCCTGCGCTTTTTATTAACGACTGTCCCTCCCAGGAAAGCGCAAAGTCGATAAACGCCTGCGCCTTCTGCAAATCCTGGCCATCGTGTTTGATGATGCTCAGCCCGCCAATTTCATATCCCACGCCTTCAGGAGGAACGATAAACGCCACATCGCCGCCCTCAATGGAATTCACGACCTCATGGTAAAAGGTGATGACAATGCCGATCTGCCCTGTCGAAACGCGATAGGTCTGTCCTTTACCGTAATACTCCACGTTCTGATGCAACGCTTTGAAATAGTCGAAGGCGGCATCTTCTCCCATCAGGGCGATCATGCTGATCAGGGTGGTAAAAGCCGTGCCCGAAACCAGAGGGCTTTTTATCCCGATCATGTCGCGATACACAGGATCTGCAAGGTCCTTCCATGTTTTAGGAATCGGCGCGCCCCTCTCCTGCAGGAACGGTTTGCTCACGACAATTCCCAGAATGCCGCCATACAATCCATTCACCGTTCCCCCCATAAAGGGGCCACCCAGCAACGGCTCCAGTTTGGTCGTTTCCGGCGAAACATAAGGGACCAAATATCCTTCCGCGCCAGCCTGAATATGCGACCCCAGGCTGCCGCCGAACCAGATATCGCCACTACCGGAATGCTGCTCGTATTGCAGTCTGGCCATCGCCGCGCCGCTGCCTCGCATCTCAATGATGTCCACGGGAATCCCCGTTTTTCGGGTGAACGCATAACTCACCACGTTCGGGTATTCGGACAGCACGCTATATAAAATCAGAGGCTTAGTCGCCGGATCAGTTTGACTTGCAGCGTTAGCAGGAAGGTCGGCGCCTTGCGCGAACGACAGCGGCGCGAATAAAACAGTAAGGGAAAGCAGCCGCCGGAAATGGCGACATCGGTTGGCGAAATCCATTGCATGACCACGTGTATCGACCGTCGAAACTCAACGCTTCCAGTGAGGTTCCGGAAACAACATCCGCCGCTTTCTGCAATACGAATCAGACAGTTAAGTGCTGGCGCAACAGAAAGAAATACGGGTAAGGAAGGGTAAGGCGCCGGGAAACAGGTTGTCAAAAAAGGAGGAGTTAAAAGACCAAGCAGTTCTCAGTCGATAATGATGCCGCGCTTTTTCGCCGCCATCACCGCCTGCGTCCGATTCTCCACACCAAGGTGGTCGATAATGTCGGACACATACTGCCGAACGGTGATATCGGAAATGCCGAGGTTCCTGGCGATTTCTTTATTCGATAATCCCTGAGTCAGGTACTCCAGGGTTTCAAGATGACGAGGCGAAAACGACGGCAGTTGATCATGACATTGCGTCACTGTCACCAGTTCGCCGCGCAGTATCGCCAATAAGCCTTCCTGCATTTCATGCTTTTTGGCTGATTTGGCGATAAATCCATTCACGCCCAACGCCATGACGTTCTGCACGTTAGGCCCCATTTCCAAGGCAGACACAACCACTATCGGCAGCAACGGATAAGCGCCGCGCAACTGCTTCACGCCATCCAGGCGTTGCGTGCCGGGTAGCTGAATATCCAGAATCAGCAGGGACAGGTCCGGGTGCAGTATGAGCTGCTCGCTCGCCGTATAAAAGTCAGACGCCTCCACAATCTTGGCGTCCGGAAAAATTTCCATAACCAAATGCCGCAGGCCGTCTCGATACAAGTCATGATCTTCGGCGATGAGTATTTTTGAAGCCATCATCAGGAATGTTCTCAATAGTCCCTTAATATGTAGTCGCCTGGCGCACGCTCCCCGCCAGGCACACTGCGCGCAGCCTAGTCTAACCCCCTCCCGATTCATATCCTGCAAATGTAGGATATCCTACCTGCGTTTCTTACTAATCCCGCCAACCCACAACAGTGCTTATACGGTTTCTGATTGCCGCTGGTTTTGCGCATGCATCAACAAGGAACGCAACTGGGCTGGCGCGACAGGTTTGTATAGCATGAGCAACCCCATCTTCGCCGCTTCCTGCATGCGCGCCACCGAAGTGTCTCCTGTAATCAATGCGGGCGTAAACGGCGTTTGCAGCCGCTGCGACATCAGTTCAATCGCGGCCACGCCGTTCTCGCCATTCGCCAGCTCCACATCCGCAAGCAGCAAGTCTGGCGCGCTGGAGAGCGTATCCAGCTTATCGTCCAATTCCACCAGACTGCGCGCCAGCACAACGTCACAGCCCCACCCTGTCAGCAACGCCTCCATCGCCTGCAATATCTCCTGATCATCATCCAGTACGATGACCAATTGGCGCGCCGGGACGCCCGCCAGCTCCGTCTGCGCGTCAGTGTGCGTCATTTCCGGTTTGGCGACCCGCGGCGTTTCGAGGGTGAAGATAGAGCCTTTGCCTGATTGCGATTGCAGACTCAACGGGAGCTCCAGTAATTTCGCGGTTTTCTCTACGATGGATAAGCCCAGCCCTAACCCATCGCTGCGCTTATCCAGTTGCACAAACGCTTTGAAAACCTCCTGCTGCTGCTCTCGCGTCATCCCCACGCCGTTGTCGCAGACCTGAATAAACAGTCTATCGCCCCGGCGTCGACAGCCCATCAGCACCTTGCCGCCCTCGGCATATCGCAAGGCGTTGGTCAGGAGGTTGCGCAGCATGCGCTCCAGCAACAGTGAGTCTGTATGAATATAGGCGCCGCAATGCGCGACGCGCAGCCGGACGCCCTGGGCTTTCGCCTGAGCGCGGTACTCGCCCTCCAATGTGCTGAGCAGGGAGTCTACGCAAAACGTCTCTTTATTCACCGTCACCGCGCAGGCTTCCAGCCGCGCCATGTCCATCAGGGCGTTAAACAGCTTGGTCAGAGAATCGTGGGAGGACTTGAGTCGACGCATATGCTTGGCGCCGGTGGCGTCCTCCACATAAGGCTCCAGCGCAGAGATAAACAGTCCCATGGCGTGCAGGGGCTGGCGCAGATCATGACTGGCCGCCGCCAGAAAGCGGGACTTTGCCTGATTGGACGCTTCCTCCGACAGCATAGCCTCCCGCATGGCGTAAAAATAACGCTCGATGCGGCGGATATCATCCTGCTGCTCGTCGCTCTTCGCTCCGGCGCCCTGTTGCTCCAACAACTCGTCCCCCAACAGCGTCAACTGCTTTATCGGGCGGGTAATCACCCCGGAGTAATGCCAGGCGACGACGCCAATGATAAAGATCACGCCGATGACGATAGCCAGCCCAACGCCCAAGGTGGCGTACATCTCATTAAAGATGGGCTGGCTGGGTATCTCCGTCACCAGCGCCCAGGCTTCGCCATAGACGTCCACCGGTGTGGAAACTGCGAGCACCTGGGCGCCATCATAGGACGGGTAAGCCTGTCGCACGCTCAGTCCGGCTAAGGCAGAGGCAACCGCCGGGTTATCAATGTCGGCGGGGCGCTCGCTTATCCGCGTCAAGGCGGAATGCAGTCGATGATCCGGCGCAACCAGGTACGTCTCGCTGAGACCGGCCAGATGCGCAAACCCGCCCAGCAGCCGACAGACGCTTTCATTGCTGTATTGCAAAACCACCACCCCCACCAGTTCGCCGAATTCAAACAAGGGCTTGGCGACATAATTCACGAAGTGGTCACGGCCAGGATAGGGATAAAATCCGGTGAACACGCTATCCGTGGCGAGGGTTTCGGTGTGAGCGGTTACTTTCTTGAATATGCTCGCCAAACCGGCCTCAGCCCCAGATGAGTATCGCCCTGATTTAAGGTCTTCACCGAAATAGACGCCTTTCTTTACCGAGTAGACCACCCGGCCGCGTCGCTCAATCAGGTACATGTCGTCAATGGCGAAGCGTTCGCTGAACGCACGCAGACGGGTATGGAAGTCGGCGTGGATATTATCGTAATAGGCGCGTCGAACAAGACCGCCTGCTGACGTCGATAACGATGGCGCGCTGGCAGGGCCCTCCCCCGCCGCGCTCTCAGCGAACATGGACTTCAGAATCGCCGTGCGCTCACTGTCGTCAGAGGCCAGATGCATGACGCCAATGCTGAATTCTTTCAGATAATGCAAAGCGGGCGTGTTATTTTCAGACATTCCATGACTGGGGGCCTCACCCACAAACACCTGCGCAGTCGCTACCCGTTCTTTGAACAGCTCCGCCACCTGATTGCGCTTTACATCCTGCACGGAAGCCAAATGCTCGTATCCCTGCGCCGTCATATTTTCCGAAAAGGTAAACGCGAGGATCGCCGCAAATAACAACAACGGCAGCACGCTCAGACTGAGGCAGACCAGGATAAGCTTGCTGCGAACGCTCAGGTTCCGCTGGGCAATCAAAGGAAGCGCCATCTCAACCCTACAGCGCCTTGCGCTCCAGACTGGCGCGCAGGAGCAGAACGAAGGAAAAGGGGACACATCTCTGTACAGGTGAAATAAATGGCGTCTTTCAACATCGTCAAACCAGTCCATTTTAGTGGTGCGCGCGGTTCCTGCGCTGTTTGGCGTAGCCTGGATCGGCAGTCAGACTGACTGTCAGGCCAAAGCGCCTATCGAATTGATCTTAATCGTTTTTTCTCACCTCCGGCAACATACCGACGCCAATGGTGTGAACGGTTACGACAAGTACGCTTTGTAGTTTTGCAGATAGAACGTTGTCATACAGGAGTCCGATAGTGGAAAGCGCGTTGCATTCAGCGCATGCAGGACATCCGCTATCAGAGAAGGCGCGATGGACATGGTGTCGCCGGTACTGCGGTAGGGTTCTGCGCAAACGAGGGCGAGCAACTCCAGCAGACGCTTTTCCGTTGCCTGGCAAGGCGCAGGATTAACGAAAAAGAGACCACAGATAGCAGACAGAAACGCGCCCTCTTTTTCAAACAAATTGATGAAGTAAGGTTCGTCCTGATTCTTGCTCTTAGCTTTCGCCTCTATGAGAAGATCGTTGATTCGGCCGATCAATGCGTCATCTATCTGCGGTCGGGCGTCCGCCAGCGCACTTTCATATTTGCCAATCAGGTCGGCATGCAGAATCGGTCGGTCTGATCCGGTATACAGGTAGTGGTCAGCGACCTTTTGCAGCAATGCGTCAAAGTCGGACAGGTCCTGCTCATCCACGGTGATAACTTGAGAAGGTTCGAACACTTTATCGAACAGGTCGTCAGCGATGGTTTGTTTGGCCAGAGCCACACTCTCCGCTTCATCCAGGTCCCAACTCGCCGCGACAAACGCCACAAAGTCATCGACTGTGTTCATCGTGCGCAACTCCGCGCTGACGTCTTTCAGAGCTTCGACGTGCGCCTCCAGGTAGAGGTCAGGGAGGAGCGAGAGAAGACGCCCGGCTGTTTCCCGCTCATCCGTCCCTGCATCCGCGTCTTCCGACGCATCAAAATAGTCACGACAGATTTCATTAAACAATACGCTGAATTCTCCCAGCTCATCATTGCCTTCCGCCCGAATGGAAAAGTCGTCCACATTGAATTTACGTCCGCCAAAACCCAGTAAATCTGCGGTGGAGTGACTTTCACTTTCGGTAAAAGCCTGATAACCAGCCAGATTATTTACGCCAAGCACACAGTAATAGTGATGTATGCGCACATCGATAATGAACGCGTAGATATCTTCGTTATAAGGCGACGGTTTGATCCTTGCGATCAAGTCCAGCAAATACCGGCGCAGGGCCTGCCGATAGTTTTGTATTGTTTCGCGCAACGCCTGTTCGCTTTGCATGAGTCGCCTCCAAACGTTTTATCTATGCCCTATCGGGACTTTGCGGAGAATACCGGTTCGTCAATAAAAGTGCCTTTGCACTTGGGACATTTGCCCGGCTTTTTGACTCGGGAGCGGTCTTCAAATACATAGTCGCACTTGCCGCAGCGAGCAGGTTCAATGTTCAGAGAACCGGTCTTCTGCAAATGCTCCAGATGACCATAAATTTCTTTTTCGGACTTTCCTATCAGCTTTGATAAAGAGCCGACAGTAAAAGCGCCGTCCTGCAACACGGACATCAGTTCCCGCCTGACCGTTTCATTGCGTTCTTGTGGAATGGGGGTCTTTGATTTCATGGGTTCCATGCATTCAATTGGCAATCGCCACTGCGCCTGTCATGAAGCGCAATAAGTTCGTCATTACTTACACTTACACAGACGCAGGGCTTCATCGTGCTCAAATGAGCAATAATGAACCAGCGACGCCCCTACTTGGCCTTACCGGCTTCCAGAATCGGCAGCCCGGCTTCAGTGGGAATATAAATCCGCTCACCATTGCCGTCCTGCAAGCCTTTAATCCAGACGTAGCGCAGATAGGCTTCATTGTCTTTCAGTGACGCGCCGATTATTTTGTTGGCTTCGGCGGCGGCTTTGGCCCTTTCAATATCCGCCTGCCCTTCGGCTTTGGCGCGCGCAATCGTCGCCCTGCCTTCCGCTTCGGCCAACGTGACTTGAGCTTTCGCCTGCAAAAGCGACGCCTGTTCCTTGGCTTTGGCTTCTTCTATCAGAATCTTCTTGGTCCATTCTGCTTCCCGCAGCGCGGCTAAGCCGTCCGCCTCCATTTTGTAGATTTTGTACTTTGGCCATCCCCATAACGCCAGAAGAATGAACGCCACAAATGCGAAAGCGAAAAATATCAGAGATCCTAACGCCAGTGCTTGTCGGTTTTGATGCATCTAAAAACTCAAGTCCAAAAAAGAATTGGGCGTCATGTTATACGGAGATTAGTCCCCGGCCAACTCTTTCAGCTCCGCGTATGAGTAGTAGGTACCACGACCGCCACTATGGTCGATCCAAACGCCGTCTCCGACGGAATCAAACTCAATGGTGAAACCTGAGCCTTCCGCGCCGTTAACCTGAAGGAGGCCCGCAGTAGGCGCGTGGTCAACAACACCTGACACTTGCTGTCTGGTCATAACGCTAAACCTCTTGTTATCAATCATTGAACCGCTGACATAATAGGACTGGCTGTAATTGTATTCGCCATATTCTATGTTCATCGCCATTTTGATGTCGCCGATAGTGACGCTCTTGCCAGTATAGTGGTCACGCAAACTCACACTTCCACTCGTATTGGAGTTACTCCTTGAGCCATGATCATAACTGTCGCCAGCAGTCGATAAGGAGCCATTCAAGGTAAAATCTCCGTCGTCACTACAGTTATCAAATGCAAAGGTTCCCGAAAAAGAAGTTGAGACGCCGCCGTCATTTGATATTGAGGTCATATCCATAGTGACCGTACCATTGTGCTCGCAACTAACAGATAAACCGCCTCCCGTTGTATTGCGCTCAAAACGCCCATCGTCAAGCGCCTCAAAATACTTCTTTTGCACCGGAATGGCCGCAAAATCAGACGCATCATCGATACCGTTTTCTAAACCACCAGTAAAATCAGCGGCGACAACAATGGCGGCTATCTTCGGCGCGTTTTCACTATTAATGACCAACGTGTCAGCAGGCTGACTGCTACTGGAGCCGCCACCTCCACCACAACCAAATAACGAAACAGAGAGCGTAAAAAGACTGCCAGCTAAAACTTGTTTATTCATAGTTATATCTCTAGAACTCTTGGATTCTTCCACATTGAATTAAAAGATGAGAGAGCTAACAAGAAGGTGATCAACTCTCACGCCAAGCATTCTAAACAGATACCTAATCGATAAACAAACCTTATAATTTACCCTTGTTCAGCTTACATTCAGGTATCGTCAACAAGTATAAAGCTCACCAAGAAAAACCTAGACTAGGTTGAAAAATATATCATCATCCCGTTTAGCAGATCTTAGCTCATGAAACTTATAATTAAGACTAAACGTGTGTGCAGCCCAGGCGGAAATTTTCTCATTTAATGAATCAAGTGACTCAGTGCCTGCATTGATTATTATGTTTCTATACTCCTTCATTTTTTCAGTTAAGTCTCTCTCATAGATGATTTCACCATTTTCAAAAACAATTTCGTAGGAATCCTCATACCAACATGAGGCGTTCAAGCATCCCGAGTAATAACTGAAATCTGCAATGTAGCCACCACCTAACAATAGACCACCGGAGTAATTGACCCAAAGCCCTATGTCTTTATAAAGATAATCGAAGCGATATTGCCGATTTCTCATATCTATAGGAGGGATTCCATTAATCGGCGGAGGGGTTGTAGGAGAGGCAAAGGAGTCCAATCTTGAGCTGTTGTTAACTGAGAGGTCAGTCAGAACAAAAAGATTCCCTTTTATTTCGTAGAGACAGTTATAACCTATTATGCACCCTGTATCACGCCCGACAGGGAATATCCTGTAACCAAACGGACAAAAAAGACCGTCACCATTCACATAAGTGATTTTCATTTCTTTATTTTTATATATAATCGACTCAAGTGTTTGCTCCGTCATATAAATAGCCCCAAATCTATCAAATTACAACACCAATATCATTAGCGATCTGTCGATTTAAAAGCACTAACAGTCTAGCTTTTCCATATAATCATTAAGGGCCGCCAACCTACGTTTAGCGCTACGACCAAATACAAAGTTAATCACTGGCGTCACGATATAACGCAGCCATGATGGCGCGCCAATGATGTTATATTTGAAGGTCACTTTACTGCTGTCGGGGGGTATTTTCTGGAATGTCCAGGAGCCGGCGAACTTTGCAAACGCCCAGGGGCCGCGCACCATTTTTATCGCGACAACGGATGGGCGTTTATAAGAGACATACTCCACGGTCATGGAGAAACCGTTTTTCGCTACGATTTCAAGCTGCAATCCCTTTGCAGGCTGAGTCCCATTTAGAAAGCGATAAGATTCTGGAAACGGGTCCCACGCCAGGCGTTTACTGTAATCCTGACTGAGATCAAACAGCATCTCGGTAGACGCCTTTATTTCCAAACTCCGCTCTATCATATATCACCGCACAAGATTGATGCGTACAGCCCGCGGCTCACCCGCCGCGCCATCGCCTTCCCGGCAATTTTCCTCTGGTCGCAAGCATCTGTCTCATTTAAAGTAAGAAGGCTTTCCATCATTCCGACAGATTTCCCGGCGATAAGGAACTTCCGTGAAGCGCGCAGTTGTTCGCCTGATGGGTAAGCGCCGTACGTATAACTATTAATCCTATAGCTTTCAAGAAGATTACTCCTTTAATCAGGCTAAAATCCTAAAAATGGAGCCGCCATGGACGATCAATGGATAAATAGAGAGGAATACCCTTTCACATCGCACTATATTGAGCTCGGACCCGGACGCATGCATTACGTCGACGAAGGTCAGGGCAAGCCTATTGTCATGCTGCATGGCAATCCCACGTGGTCCTTTCTGTATCGCAACATGATCAAAGGTCTGTCTGGGCAATATCGCTGTATTGTCCCGGATCATCTCGGCTTCGGCCTCTCCGACAAGCCACGCAACTGGTCCTATCTGCCGCAAGATCACGCCAGGAATCTGGAGACTCTGATCAGGCAACTGGACCTGCAGGACGTCACGCTGGTGGTGCAGGACTGGGGTGGCCCTATCGGTCTTTCCTACGCTCTGAACAACCCTCATAACGTGCGCCGGCTGGTGATTATGAACACTTGGATGTGGTCCGCGCACGGCGATGTTAAGTATGAGACCTTCTGCGCCTTGATGGGGGGACTGCTCGGACGCTTCATGATCAAGCGCTTCAATGTTTTCGTCAGCGTATTGCTCAAGCAGGCAGTGCAGAAAAAGCTGAGCGCAGATGTCTACAAACACTATTCGGAGCCGCTGAAAAACCCTGCGGAGCGCAAAGGCTGCTGGGTGTTTCCCAAGCAGATCATCAAAGCGGACGAGTGGCTGGAAGAGCTCTGGGAAAAGCGCGCCAACATCGCGGACATTCCTGCGTTGTTATTGTGGGGGATGAAAGACTTCGCCTTTCAGGAGAGAGAGTTGCGTACCTGGATGCAGTTGCTCAACCATCACACCGCGGTGACTTTCGATGACGCGGGCCATTTTCTGCCCGAGGACAAGGGCGCGGAGGTTTGCCCTCTCATCGCCGATTTCCTGCGGGACGCGGAGCCGACGTTTCAGCGTGAAGCCAGCGCCCCCGCGCCAGCGATCTAGTTTGAAATGAACCACCACCGAAGGAGTCAGGGCGCAGACCGCCCTGGCTACCCGCGCTTTTCCTGCAATGCTTTCTCCAATCTGTCGCACAGCGTCTCAAGCACCGTGACTCGGGCATGTCGTTTGCTGTTGGCGGGAACCAGCGTCCAGGGCGCATAGTCCGTACTGGTGCGCATGATCATCTCGTGGGCCGCCTGTTCATAAGCGGGCCATTTTTCTCGATTGCGCCAGTCCTCATCCGTGATTTTGTAGCGCTTACGAGGCGTCGCCTTACGCTCTTCAAAACGTCTTAGCTGCTCTTCCTGATCGATATGCAACCAGAACTTCAGCAGCACGTTACCGTGATCGCAAAGCTGCTCTTCAAAATCATTAATCTCTGAATAAGCGCGACGCCATTCGTCTACGCTGGCGAATCCTTCCACACGCTCGACCAGCACCCGCCCATACCAGCTGCGATCATAGATGGTGGCTCGCCCCGCCCGCGGCACATGTCGCCAGAAACGCCACAAGTAATGATGCGCTTTCTCCTCATCCGTCGGCGCGGCGATGGATATGACTCTGGCGATGCGCGCATCGACCGCCTCCATAATGCGCCGGATAGCGCCGCCCTTCCCCGCCGCGTCCCAACCTTCGAACAACAAGACGGTAGAGACGCCCTGGTGATAGGCGCGCCAACTCAGACTGTTCAACCGCGTCTGCGCCAGCGCCAGTCGCTCTTCGTACTCCTCCCGCGACAGGTCTGCGGACAGGTCGATCTGGTTCAGCACAGTTTCTGTCGGAAAGTCGCCGGGAGGTTTTTTGCCGGAGGCGACCTTGATCGTTTCGACCTCTTCCTGCTCCTCAGCCAACCGCTTTTCTAACGCCTGCAGAATCGTTTTCGCCACCATGATATTGCGGAAGTAGTCATCCTCGGACTCCACCACGATCCATGGGGTTTCAGGCTGGTCAGTCAGGCGCACCGCGCGTTCGGCGGCCTTGATGTAATCGGAATACCGTTCGTGCAACGCCTCGTCCAGTTCCGACACCTGCCAGCGGCCGTGTTTGTCCTTTTTCAGCTCTTTAAACTTGCGCTTCTGATACGCCTTGGAGGTGTGCAGCCAGAACTTCAGAATCAGCGCGCCGTCTTGAGCCAGCATGCTTTCAAGACGATTGATGCGCAGCATATGGCTGTCGAAGTCGACCTTGCTTTGCTTTTCCAGAGAGCGTTTGATCAACTCCCCGGTATACCAGGAGCCATAGAACAGGCCGAAGCGCCCACGGGCGGGAAAGGTGCGCCAATAACGCCAGAAACGAGGCCGCTCCGCCTCTTCATCCGTCTTGGGACCAAAACCGGTGACTTCCAGCCCCCGTGTATCCAGCCATTGATTCAGCAGGTTGACGACTTCGCCTTTGCATGTGTTGTCGACGCCTTCCAGCAAGATGTACACAGGCACGCCCGCATTGACCAGGGCGAACTGCGCGAACAACAGCTTGTCCCTGTAATAAGCCGCCTGCTTCTTGTAGTCCTTCTTGTCCAGCTTACGCCCCAGCTCCACTGCTTCAAACATGCTACAACCCTCTGATTCCCATACCCTTTACGGCGCATAGCGGCCGTCGCCTATATGTCCTTTAACTATAGTGGATTCAGGGACAGGGAGTCGAAAAAGTCTGCATTCAGGTGGAGGTCGCATTCAGCGGCGCCTTTGTCCGCACCTGAGTCAGCGCCTCAGAAGGCGCTGACTCGGGAGGACCAAATAACGCCCTTAACCTGCCCCCCAGAGTGAGCCCGGGCGCGCAGGCGTCACGCCACATGTCCCGCCACTCATGAAATGTCAGTATGAGTGGATTGTGGCTGCGCACCTGTTTCACCACACCATATTCACAAGGCAATTCCTCCTTCTCCGCGACAAAGGTGCCGAACACTTTGTCCCAGATAATCAGAATGCCGGCGAAGTTCTTGTCGATGTATTCCGGATTACGCGCATGGTGCACGCGATGATGGGAGGGGGTGTTAAAAACAGCCTCCAGCCAGCCGAGCCGCTTCACCACCTGGGTATGAATAAAGAACTGAAACGCCAGGCTCAGCATCACCATTGTTACGGCTTGCTGTGGCGTAAATCCGACCAATATTACCGGCAGCCAGAACAGCCACATGCCGGAAACAGGATAAGTCAGGCTCTGCCGGAACGCAGTGGAGAGGTTCAGGGACTCGGAAGAATGGTGCACGACATGGGACGCCCACATCCAGCGAATGCGATGGCTTCCTCTGTGAAACCAGTAGTAACAAAAATCCTGCAGCACAAACAACAGGATGAAACTCCACCAGGTAGCGGGGATGTCAAACAGGCGTATCGCGAAAACCGCATCGTACACATAAATCAGCACGATGGCGGCCACCGCCTCAGCCCCCTCATGCATTAACGCCAATGCTGCGTTGCTGAGCGTATCCGGCCAGGTATAGCGCGCGCTGGGAAAGCGTGCGCCTCTGCTTTGCAGATACCAGGCCTCCCAAGCGATAAAGCCAAGAAATACGGGCGCTAACGCAAGTAGCAAATATTGAAGTTCAAACTGCATCCGAACACTCCATTAAGTCCATACATAACCGGCCTGCGCCAGTGTGGACATTTTCTGTTGCGGAGACAGTTTGATTATAGATGTTTCACGCCGAGGTTATTGACCTGAGACGACAACAGATGATCGCGGTGATCAGAACTGGATGAGCGCAGCGCGCGGCAGGGGCGCGCTACCCTTGCCGCTCCATTACAATATCCTGACTCGCGGTCCAGTCCGCGACCGAGCCGCCGCCCAAAGCCACCGCCATCAGATCCGGGAACTGGTCCGGCGTGCAGGCGAAGGTGGGGACATCCAGACTGGCGAACTGTTGCGCCAGACGTTTATCAAAGTACGGCGCGCCGTCATCATTCAGCGCCAGCAAAGTGATGACGTTAACGCCGGCGTGTTTCAGCTCCGCCACGCGCTGCACCAGTTGCTTCTGGTCGCCGCCTTCATACAGATCCGTGATCAGAATGAACGAGGTGTCCTGCGGCTTGGTGATTTGCTGCTGGCAATAGGTGACGGCTTTGTTGATATCCGTGCCGCCGCCCAGTTGCACGCCGAATAAAACATCCACCGGGTCCTGCAGTTTTTCCGTCAGATCCACCACGGCGGTGTCGAACACCACCAGCTGGGTTTTCAATGCAGGAATGGACGCCATCACCGCCGCAAAAATACTGGCGTAGATCACACTCGACGCCATGGAGCCGGACTGGTCCACACACAGCATCACTTCCTTGAGCGCGCTCGGTTGCTTACGGCCATATCCGATCAAACGCTCCGGCACGATGGTGCGATATTCCGGCTGATAGTGCTTGAGGTTCGCCCGAATGGTGCGCGCCCAATCGATATCCGCATGGCGTGGTCGCTGCTTGCGCATGGCGCGATTGAGACTGCCGCGAATGGCCTGCTCGGTGTTGCTCTGCAACTTGCGCATCAACTCTTCGACAATCTTGCGCACCACTTGCCGAGCAGTTTCCTTGGAGCGCTCCGGAATCAGATGACCTAGCGACATCAGATTGGCCACCAGATGGATATCCGGCTGCACCGCTTCCAGCATCTCCGGCTCCAGCAACATCCGCTCCAGATTCAGACGTTCGAAAGCGTCTTTCTGCATCACCCGCACGACGGAGCTGGGGAAACGCTCGCGAATATCTCCCAGCCAACGCGCCACCTTTGGCGCGGATGAGGATAAGTCCGCGCCACGCTCGTCGTCAGAGCCATACAGCGCGTTGAGAATCTGATCCAGCTGCATATCTTCGGCGCTCATCGACGCGTTGTCCTGATTATCGCCGCCGAGCAACAACCGCCAGCGTCTTTCTCGTTCGGAAAGCAGAGTCATGAGGATGAGTTCTCCGTATCATTATTAGCGCCGAGGCCAAGCAGGGTTTCCAGCAAAGGCAGCATGGCGTTCACCCGGCTGTAGTCAAAATCAGGGTCAGCAATAATCCCCGCGGCGGTCGCCGTGGCGGAGCGGGATTTGCGTTTCAGGTTCGCCCGCTCGCCATCGGCGAAGCTGGAGAACGTCCGGCGCAGCAACGGCAGCAACAGCATGAAGCGTTCTTCCGGCAAGGCGCATAAATAGGCGTCCAGCACCGTCCACAAGCGGTCGTCGTGAATCAACAGCAATCCGGAACCTTCCAGCAGCCCTTCGATCCAGGCCGCTGCGTGAGCGGGCTCTTCCGCCGCAGACAGCGCAAAGGACAGCGCATTCGCGGCATCCTCGCCACTGATCTGATCCGCCCCCAGCAGCAATCGATAACAGCGCCCCAGAATCACGCCATTCACCTCAGTTTGCCGCGCCAGACGAGACAGCTCTCGCCACCACTCAGAAAGTCGCTCTGCGTCCGCATACAGTTTGAGAGCGTCCGAAACGTCCGCGATCAGTTTGGCGTGCGCCTTGGCGGCGTCCTCATCCACATTGCGGCATTGATACACCAGCCCGATATTGATGCGGGCGCAGAAGCCTTCGATGACATGATGCAGTATCGACGTATCCGCACCGCGCACATCGCCGTATCGCACGATGTTCACCAGTCGCGGCAGCGCCGCCATCAGCTGGTCCACATCATTAACCGTGGCGGCCTGCTGTTGCAGGAAGATAATCGCATCCTGAATGGCGTCCGGCAGGTCCGCCAGCAGCAGACGATCCACCCAGGCGGTGATATCGCTTAATTTGCTGGCGTTGCGCAGCTGTTCCAGAGCGTATCCCATGGCGGCGGTGGCGATGTTATTGCCCCATAGACTCTGTTCGATCAGGTTGAGCTCGAACTCCGGCTGCCATTGCAGACGCCAGATCTCTTTAAACGTGCCCTTGCCGCTGCGATCGCTGACCAGACGCGCCCACTTCACGCCCAGCAAATTAAGCCGATGAAATAACGCGGAGCGCAGCTTGCCGTTGTCTTTACGCAGATCGAGTTCAAGATCTTCCTCCACCGTGGACACTTTCAGGCGCAAGGACTTCTGCTGGGCCTGCAAGTCCGCCTGCAGCGGCGTCTTGGGTAAATTCTCCGGCACGGTTCCAATGCGGTCGCCGACCAGCAACTTGCGTTGCAGCAACGCAAGCGGAGCGGCGTCGCCGAAGCAGAACAGGGTCTGGATGGTTTCATTCATTTCATCCAGGCTGGGCTGCGGCTTTTCCCGCAACGCCGCCAGCGTATCCGCCATGCGCACCGCTTCGATGACGCTGGAAGGCGCCACGTCAAAACCTTGCTCGCGCAACTCCCGCGCCGCCCGGGCCAGCCAGGAAGCCGAGATGCCGTCACGGACAGGCGCGCCGTTTTCTCCCTCCCGCACCGCGTAACGCCAGATATGCTCATACCAGCCTGGGGCGTCCACCCCTGCGCCATAACCGCTACGGTAACTGATACGGTCGTAGGTCCAGGGAATCCATGTGGCGCTCAGCTTGATTTTGGGCAAGCCTTTGATCAGGGCGTTGTCGTCTTTGACGGCGACCTTCCGCACCAGCGCCGGGACGTGCCAGGCGCCGCAAATCACCGCGATACGCTGAAAGCCTTCTTTCTCTGCCTTGCGCACCATCGAGCGCATCCAGGCTTCGCGACGCGCCTCCCTATCACTAAGCTTCTGTGCGGAAGCTTCTGCGCGCAGCGCCCCCATGGCGTCCGCGATCGCAGCGAACACTTCAGCGCCCTGGCTGTGCTGCTCCACCACATGCTCCCACCAGCGCTCGCCGTCGGAGAATCCTGCCGCCGCCGCCAACGCGTCGAGAGGATCACCGCTAAGGGCCAATGAATCGATACTGGGCTCGCTGTCTTGTTCAGAGCCGTCGTTCTCGTCAGTCAGCGCTTCCGCCGCAGGCGCATCAGCTTCCACCTCATTCTGGCTCGCTGTGCTTTCATCCAACGCCTCTGCGCTCTTCTGTTGCTGCGCCATCTCCTGCTCGGCCGCTTCCGCAGCCGCCGCAGCTTCCTGCCGAGCTTGCCGCGCCAACGCCAGACTGTGGGTTTGCGGCAGGTCTATGAAACGCAACGGAAGATTATTGCGTCGCGCAAAATGCATGGCCTGCCATTCCGGCGAAAATTCCGTGAATGGATAGAACACGCTGTCGCGGTAGTCATCACCGGCGTATATCAATTGCGCCACCGGTGGCTGCAACTGCTCGTTGTGCAGGTGCTCCAACAATGGCTCCGCTTCCTGCGGTCCCTCCACCAGCAGAATCTCCGGCTGGAAATCCACCAGCGCCTTCAACATGCTGGCGGTGGAGCCCGGCCCGTGATGGCGGATACCGAGGTATAAAATCTTGTCGTTGATAAGCATGCTTCGCTTGTCGCCCTTTATTGGCGCGCGCCTTCAAGCCATCATGGCTCCGCCGCAAATAGCAGCGCTTGCTTAAGGCGCGCGTTCGTCAGACTGGATGTTTCAGCTCAGTTCGCGACAAGCGCGATAGACGTCTTTCCAGCCGTCGCGCTCTTTCACCACCGTTTCCAGATACTCACGCCAAACCACTGCATCCTGCACAGGATCTTTCACCACGGCGCCGATCAAGCCTGAGGCGAGATCCGAAGCCGATAGCTTTCCATCGCCAAAGTGATGGGCCAGACTCATGCCGCTGTTCATGACAGAAATGGCTTCAGCGGTGCTGAGCGTGGCGCTGGGGGACTTCAATTTTTCCTTGCCATCCAGGGTCTTGCCTTCACGCAGTTCGCGGAAGATGGTCACCACGCGCTGGATTTCCGCAATAGCATTGACCTCCACCGGCAACTCCAGCGCGCGCCCCATATCGCTGACGCGCTTGGAGACGATGCTCACTTCTTCTTCGATGGTGGCGGGCGTAGGCAGAATCACTGTGTTGAAGCGACGCTTGAGGGCGCTGGACAGTTCGTTGACGCCACGGTCGCGGTTATTGGCGGTGGCGATAACGTTGAAGCCGCGCACCGCCTGCACTTCGTCATTGAGCTCAGCGATAGGCAGGTGTTTTTCCGACAATACGGTGATGAGCGTGTCCTGCACGTCGGACGGAATCCGCGTCAATTCCTCGATACGACAGATCTTGCCTTGAGACATGGCGCGCATCAGCGGCGACTCCACCAAGGCGTCCCGACTAGGACCGTGGGCCAACAGTTGCGCGTAGTTCCAGCCGTAACGCATGGCCTCTTCGCTGGTGCCGGCGGTGCCCTGCACGACTAGCGTGGAATCTCCCGACACCGCCGCCGCCAGATGCTCGGACACCCAGGATTTCGCCGTACCGGGCACGCCGTATAGCAGTAACGCGCGATCGGTAGTCAGCGTCGCCACGGCGATTTCCATCAGTCTGCGCGAACCGATGTACTTGGGCGTCACTTCAAAGCCGTTATCCAGCTTGCCGCCCATCAGATAAGTGCAGACCGCCCAAGGGGACAGCGCCCAGTTAGCAGGACGCTGACGCTTGTCCACTTCACGCAATGCCTCTAGTTCCTGCTGGAACAGTTGTTCCGCATGCTGTCTTAAAATGGCTTGTTCGGTCATGACTGTAGCTCCTTATGGAAATCAACGCGGTTCTTGTACACCGCCAGCAAAGGGTTGGTTCGATCGTCTTGCAGGGGCTCCAGCAGGGAGCGGATTTTTTCGTAAGACGTCAACGAAAACTGATAAGCCAGTTGGTCAATGGTCTGGTGAGCGTCGTAGTACCAACTCTCACCTTCGAGGATCTTGGCGCGAATCATCTCCGCGATGGCTTCAGATAATTTGGGCGTCAGACGGGAGAAAGCTTTGAGCTGATACAGCACCGGCAGCCAGAACTGACTGTCTTTCTTCATCGCCGCCTGCAGCGCCGGCAATATCAGCGGCTCGATCTTTTCGGCGGCAAAGCCGGCGGCCAGCCCACCCAGATATTCCGTCCGCTCAACCTCGGTCAGCGCCGGAAACAGCGTCTCAAAATAAGTCACGTCGCCGTGCAACATAGCGCCTTCGGACAAGGCCAGCAGCGCAGCTTCTGCATAGTCGCTGCGGCGATACAAATCAATGGTCTGTTCTAAAGACGTTTGCAAAATCTCGGCGCTGACGCGCGGAGGCAGCAAAGCCAGCACTTGATAGAACCAGCCCGCCCGTTTGCCCACCTTGGTGCGATTGGGCAAATGCGACAGATCTTCTTTGACTCCCCACTTCTCCCAGGATTTATCAAATTCCTTGGGGGGCTCAATGTTCAGTTGGGACTTCTTCAGCAAAGCCTTTTTTAGCTGCAAAGCGCTGGCTAGCCACTCCCGTAACGGCGTCAAAACAGACGCATCGCCCAACTGCGCTAAAAACCGCGTTGCCTGATATCGCACTGGCAGGCTGCGATCATCGACGCAGGCGGCCAGAAATTCAGCATCGTTGGGATTCAAACCGACTTTCAACACTTCCAGTAACGCAGCGCGCTCCTTGGCGGGCTCGTCTTTCCAGATCGCGCTCAACTGATTCAGCGCGGCGGCTGGGTCCGCCTCACGCAGACGACGAAACGCATCCACTCGGGCCACGCCGCTGAGATGAGCCAGTTCCTCCGATGCGGGAGCGTCGCTGCGCAACGCTTCCCACTTGGGGTTGAGTCCGCATAGCCAGCGCCCACGCTCGCCCATCACGTGACGCAGACTGACCTGCAATCGCGGCTGGTTAAGCGCTGCGTCAAACAGATCCGCCAATGCTGCCGGCGGCGACACCCGTCCGGCGTCGGCCAGCGTAGTCAGATACTCCGCCAGCAAACGCGTATCTTTGGCGCGCAAGGCGGCGCGTAGTAATTCTTCCGCACGCTCGCTGCATTGCTCAACGCTGTCATTCTGAGCCGGCGCCACCGCTAAAGCGCGCTGATGAGACTGTCCCACCAAACGCGTAAAGTTGAACATAACGGCGGCCTTCAGCAGGCGACGCTCCGCCGGCTCCTCGGCCATTTTATCCAGCGCCGCGCCCAACTCCGCCGATGGCGCGGTCCAAGGCGCGTTTTGGGCGTCGCAGCCCAATATCAGACGCTTAACGCTATCGTTCCATTCCTGCATGATGATTCCTGACCTGCATGATAATTTCTGAATAGATCCGACGGCTCAGGCGCCGCTTAAGCAGCGAGCGCCTGACGCGAGGTGACATCGAAATACTGATGTTCGGCCCATACGCCGAGGGGATTGAAACGATCGCCGCACCACTCGCCTACAACGCGCACCGGGTGGCCGCCACTGACGGCCAGCAGTTTCCAAAGATCCCCCGCGCGCTCGGCCAGCGGGACGGCTTTACCGTCAGCGTCAACCAGCCAGAATGCGTCATCCTGCCGCCAGGGAACTACCGCGTCGACGATAAAGGGGTAAGGACCGACCCAGGGATTTCGCGCGAGTAATTGCTCATACTGGTTGAACATCGCATCCAGACTTATTCCGGCGGGGGTCGTATGCGTATCGCCGATATGCTCCGGCGACAGGGTCGCGGCGTCAGCAAATATCGCCCGCAACGGCGAACCGGAGGGGTAAAAGTGAGCGTCGCCCCTGATCAGCTGGCCGCCGCGCCATCCCATCACCAGACTGGCGCGTTGCGTTTCATGCGCGAAATTGACCACCTTGGCCATGCGCCCGCTCTCCAGCCCCACCAGATGGATCACCTGCATCACCAAACGCTCTTCCTGAGTCTGACTGTGCGACAGCGCCAACCAGACGTCTTTCACCGGCTGCGTGGCCAACAGCTCGTCCTGGCTCCATGGCCAGCCTATTTGCGTACGAATATCCGCCTGCAGATCATCCGCCAATTGCTCCATTCTGCCGTAGGCGTTTAGCAGCAGATACAAACGGCTCAGCGACGCCGCCAATTCAGACATGCGATCGCCGGTTATAGCCAGAGAGGCCATCTGGCGCACATGATTGGCCAAACCCGGCGCCTGCGCATCCACCATGCGCGACTCCAGATTTTTCCAGTACTGGTAATTCTTGTTCTGCAAGTCCGCCAGCCCGGTACGGGCGACGTCTTCAGCCCACAGTGTGAGTTCTTCTACGCCACGACTGACTTTTTGTTCGCGCTGCCCTTTACGCTTCTCCTGCGCGGCGGCGTCAACCGGCTTCTTGTTCTGGGCGCGCTCGACTTTCTTCTGTTCCCGGTCGGCGCGGCTATCCAGCCATTCAGCAACCCAATCGGGCGCGTCTTGCTGGCGAGTAAAGCCATTCTGTTGCTGGGCATACAGTAGAAACAGCGCGAGCCCGTGCTTACAGGGAAATTTACGGCTCGGGCATGAGCATTTGAATGCAGGACCGGACAGGTCGATGCGGGACATATAAGGCTTCGAACCGCTTCCCTGACAGTGTCCCCAAATGGCGTCATCGTTAAATTCCAATAACGGCCATTTACTTGTGTTGGTGAGTTTCTGTGCGGCTTTGACTGAGGCGCTATCCGGCGCCATGGCGATAATTTGTTCTTGATTCCAGGACACGAATTACAACTTTCCAATATGGGTGGTTGATTAGTGACGAGCGGCGGCCTATTTAAAACAGAATCGGCGGTAATTGTATAGGGCCGTCATTCATAATTCATATTTGCGCTTCGCAGGCAAAGGTTGGGTAGAATAAGTTCGCCTGTGAACGCAAAAAACACAAACTCGTTCCAACATGCAGCTTAAAGACGCGCCATGATTATTCGAGACAGTCAGATTTCCGCCGCCTATCTCCGCGGCCTGGTAGATTATCTCATTCTGAAACGACAGGATGCGTCTTTATTTCTAAAACCTTTCCAGATTTCCGCAGCGGCCATTGGCGAACCGCAGCAACGTCTGCCGACCCGATTATTCGGCGCCATGCTGGAGGCCGCAGGGGCGCTGTTGCATGACGCAAACATCGGGCTGCACGTCGGAGAACAGATTAAACCCGGGCAGTACGGCGTACTCGGACTCAGCGTCATGAACTGTAAAACCCTGCGGGAAGCAATCGTAAGGCATGAGCGTTACGAACGACTGGTATGTGATGTTGGACACACCACTTACCGGCTCGATGGCGATGAAGTGATTCTGAGCTGGGACAGTTGTTCACCGGACCTGTCGCGGCATATCGCGGAAGAAAATATCGCCAGTTGGACCACTTTCGCCCGCTGGATAACCGGCGCGGATGTATCCCCTACGCTCATCCGCTTTCAACATTCGCGCCCACAGGATATTCAGGAGCACGAACGTCTTTTCCGTTGTCCCCTGCAATTCTCCTGCGACAGCATTGAAGTGCGCTTTCCCGTCGCCTATCTGGATCTTCCCTTACGCCAACATGACCCCGCCATGCTGGCGCTGCTGGACGAATACGCCGACCGCCTGCTGTTGCAGCTCAACCCCGAGGCGGACTTCAGAGATAAAGTGAAAGCGGCGTTGACGGATCTGCTACAGGCTGGCGACATCAGTCTGAAAAAAACGGCGCAGACGTTGGGGCTTTCTGAGAGGGCGTTGCAACGCCGGCTACAGGAAGAGGGGCGCAGTTATCAGCAGATTTTGGATGACACCCGTAGGGAATTGGCGCTCAGGCAAATCAGTGATAAGCGTCTGGATCTGTCGGAAATCACCTTCTTTCTCGGGTTCGCGGATCAGAGCGCGTTTCAGAGGGCGTTCAAGCGGTGGACCGGGCGAACGCCGGGGCAATATCGTCGCGAACTGGAACCTGTAAGCTAACTATTCGCAGGCGGCTAATGATAGCTGATGCGATGCGCATCCAGACGCACATCCTTGACCCAGCGCCCCAAAGTGTCCACTTCGCCGTTGTAGCGCTCTTCCCCGGTTGAGGAAAACTCAAACGTATAGGTTCGCGCCAGCCGCATAGAGCCCCGCGCATCCCGCCGCAAACCCAGCTTACGCAGGGCCACGCTGCCGTCGAGAAATTGCAGATCAAGCTCCTGACATTGACGCCTCGCAGCGCCAAGAGCGATCTCCCGCACCTTTAGCGCCTCCCACCATCCCCAGAGCGCGATGGCGCAAAGCGTCAGCCAGAACAGGTCGATCAATTGCAGATTCATAGGGTTTCCATCTTTACTATGGAGATAGCTTTCATCATAACGATTTTGCCGCAGGGGACGCTAATCACCCGCAGCGCATCTGACTATTTTTACGCAGTTGAAGTAACGACGCAGATCACTTTTGTGGGGGCGACTCAGGCGTAGGTCAAGTGCATCAACAGATATTCGCCTGTCGGCAACTCGACACCGCGCTCGATTTCGCGCCAGCCGCGATGGCGATAAAAAGCTACTGCAGGCTCATTTTGGGCGGCGACTTTCAGTTGCAATGGCGAGGCATATCGCTGACGGCAAAACTCCAGCAGCGCCGTACCGACGCCATTGTTTTTGAAAGGTTTGTCTACATACAGGTTATGAATGAAGCTCTCCGGCTTCCAGATAGAGATAAATCCCACCGCCACGCCCTCGTGATCGGCGACATACACCTCTTCGTCCCGCACGCTGCCTAAAAAGTCATGGATTGAAAACATATCGGCCTCAATCCAGTAAAACGTCTCCTTGCGCGACTCAAAAAATATCCTGCTCAAATCAGGCGTGTCCGCCGCCGTTGCAGCGCGGATAACCAGCTCATTCAGCTTCATCTGATACCAATCACTCAGTCCTTTTTAAACCGTCAACATGGTTCCAGAGCCCACCTGCGAATGCAATGTCGGATTGAGCGCTCCCGCGTAACGGCCCCCGGACTCGCCATTGGATCGCTCGCAACCTGTTCTAATCAAAGCACATCCCTTAAACCTGGGGCGAACGCTTCCGGCGTTAGAAATATTTTTTAATAAATTATTTATTGACAACCACAAACAAAGCTATAGACTCACGAAAAGGTAGAAAGTAAGCCTATAGTTTTATTTAACACTCCGCTCGATGTTTTATTCATAATCTTCGTCCTGTAGTTTTAAATTCCAGTCTTGTTTTTCCACTTTAAAAACCGCCCGCAAGGCAAATTTTATTCATTTATTTTCAGGAAATTTTTATGTCCGAAACAGTTAAAGGCACTGTTAAATGGTTCAATGAAACTAAAGGTTTTGGTTTTATTCAACAAGAGTCCGGCCCAGACGTATTCGCGCACTTCAGCGCTATCACTGGCAACGGATTCAAAACCCTGACCGAAGGTCAGCAGGTTGAGTTCACTATCGCCAAAGGACCAAAAGGTCCACAGGCTGAGAACATTGTCTGCTTATAAGCGGCAGTGATCAGAGCTATCAAAAATACTATTTTTGTTAGCCCTTTTTCTCAGTGCGAGACCGGGGCGGATATATCGCCGCCTCGGCCGCATGAGTCTAAATCATAATTTGATACGCCTTAATCCGCACAAAGCTTTACGGCATCTCGCCATCGCCTTCCGCACATGTACCTTTATAAGCGCCAGCCGCTTATTTCTTAATAAATTAAAGCATTACCAGCCAATATATCTTGTCGAGTTTTATCTGAACTACACTGAAGCCTCTCTTCATATATCATCCAGAGCAAGTTATCGGCTGTCTTTTCCAAAGAGGAAACACCATGAGCACAGCCTCAATAACTGCAATTAGCGCCCAAGACGCGCAAAAATACGAAAATCCGATTCCCAACCGCGAGTACATTCTCAGTGTGCTTAGCCAGCAGGGCGGACGTCTTAACCGTGAACAACTGGCTGAACGCCTCAAGCTGAGCAGCGATCAGGACCTGGAAGCGCTCAGACGTCGCTTGCGTGCGATGGAGCGTGACGGACAGATCCTTTTCGATCGCGGAGACTACACGCCAATCAACCCGAATGAGCTGATTTCCGGTCGCGTTATCGGCCGCCGTGAGGGACACGGTTTTCTGGCTCGGGATGAAGGAGGCGAAGATCTGGTTCTGGGTAAAAGCCAAATGCGCAAAGCGATGGACGGCGATCGCGTGCAGGTTCGCATTAGCGGCATTGATCACCGTGGCCGACAGGAAGCCCAGGTCGTCAACGTACTGGAGCGCAACACCACGCAGTTGGTGGGTCGCCTGAAAACCGAATCCGGCGTTCATACGCTGATTCCAGATAACGACCGCATCTGTAACGAGATCATCGTTACGCCGGAAAGCATCGGCGACGCCGTTGACGGACAGTATGTAGTGGTAAGCATCTCCAAGTACGCCCGAAACCGTTCGCCAATGCTGACGGACGTGATTGAAGTGCTTGGCGACGCCATGGCTCCGGGCATGGAAATTGACATCGCCCTCCGTAATCACGACATTCCCTTTATCTGGCCCAAAGACGCTATTCAGGTAGCGAAGCGACTAGGGTCAACAGTCTCAGAAGAAGACAAACTGCACCGATATGATCTGCGTAGCGTTCCCCTGGTCACCATCGACGGCGAAGACTCCATGGACTTTGACGACGCGCTCTTCTGCCAGCCGCGCAGCAATGGCGGATGGCGTTTATTTGTCGCTATCGCGGACGTCTCTCACTACGTAACGCCGGGCAGCCCGTTGGACCAGGAAGCTCAGAAACGCGGCACATCCGTTTACTTTCCCGGTCGTGTAGAGCCCATGCTGCCGGAAGCGCTGTCCAATGGATTGTGCTCGCTGAATCCTAATGTGGATCGTCTGGCCATGGTCTGCGAAATGTTCATCGACGCAGCGGGCAATCTCGGCAAGTACCAGTTCTATGAAGGCATTATGCGCTCTCACGCCCGTCTGACCTACACTGAGGTGGGCGCGCTGCTGGAGCAGCCGGAATCCCGACTTGGCCAACAGGTGCAACAGCGCTACAGCGACCTGGTTCCTCACCTGCAGGCGTTGCATCAGTTGTACGGCGCGCTACGAGAGGCCCGCAGCAAACGCGGCGCAATTGATTTCGAAACCACGGAAAGCAAGTTTCAATTCGACGCTCAGCGCAAGATCCGCCGCATTGATCCAGTTGTGCGTAACGATGCTCACAAGCTGGTGGAAGAATGCATGCTGTGCGCCAATGTCGCGACGGCGCGCTTCCTGCAGAAGCTCAAGCTTCCCGCACTGTATCGGGTTCACCAAGGACCCTTGCAGAAAAAGCTGGAAAGCCTGCGCGCTTTCCTTGGCGAATTGGGATTGTCCCTGGGCGGCGGCAAGCGGCCAACGGCTACGCACTATCGTCGTCTGTTGACCAGCATCAGCGAACGTCCAGACGCGGAAGTCATCCAGTCCATTATGCTGAGATCGCTCAGTCAGGCTGAGTACAGTCCGGACAACCAGGGGCATTTCGGGCTGGCTTATACCGCGTACTCTCATTTCACATCGCCGATACGACGTTATCCCGATCTATTGACCCATCGCGCCATTCGTTCGGTGATCCGGGGCGATGAAAGCGGCGGTAAGCTCAAGCGCGCACTCAAGTCGATTACCGGACTGGGCGTCGATCCTGTGCGCCGCGTCGACAGCGCCGCCTCTTTGTCGCCATCGCAAAGTTATCCCTACAGCCTGGAAGACATGGTGAAGCTGGGGGAGCAATGTTCTCTCGCATCCCGTCGGGCGGATATGGCCAGTTGGGATGTTGAAGCCTGGCTGAAGTGCGAATACATGCAGGACCGTATTGGCGACGCCTTCGCCGGAACCATCTGCGGAGTGACTAACTTCGGTCTGTTCGTTGAGCTGAAAGGTGTGATGGTTGAGGGTTTGATTCATATCTCTGCGCTACAGGGCGACTATTATCAATTCGACGCCGCCAAGCAGCGTTTGATCGGCGAACGCAGTAAAAAGAGCTATGGGCTTGGAGACGCGCTTCAGGTCAAAGTAGTTCGTGTCGACCTGGAACAGCGCAAAATCGAGCTTGAACTGGATAGCCATGAGCAAGCACCAGGAAACGGGAAAAGCGCCGCTGGCAAAAGACGACGCCCGCATGACAAAACTTCCGGCCGCCGCCCAGGAAAATCGAAATCCGCCAGCCGCTACGGGAAAAAGAAGTCGGCGGTGGGAGAAAGCGTCCACTAAACCCAGGTTAATTACTTAGCGCAGAATTCAGGATAGGCTGACGGAAAATTGATTGAAGAAGGATAAATTCAATGACTTTGACCGAAATCGCCAACGCCTATTTTACTGACCTGGACGTTAACCCGAGTCGTCCAGTCCTGGAAATGATCCGCGATATGCAGAGCCGGCATATCGCCAAGCACAGCTTTAATAATCTGGCGGTGGCGCTGTCACAGGACATTCAAGTCGACAGTGAGTCTGTGTTCAACAAAATCGTGCGCCAGGGCTTCGGCGGCTATTGCTTCGAACACAATAAACTGACCTTCGACGCCCTTTCCGCACAGGGTTTGGATGTCCGCATCCTGCTGGCCCGAGTGGTCTACAACACCGACAACGATGTCCCCCGCACCCACCGCATCACGTTGCTCACGCTGGATGAAGGCCAGTACATTGTCGACACAGGCTTTGGACACTTCGGCGCGCGCTTTCCCATCAAACTCGAAGAAGGTCTGGAGCAGGATCTGGGAGACGCCGTTTATCGCATTGTCAAAAATGCGCGGGGAGATTATTGCTACCAGATTCTGAAGGAAGGTGAGTTTTTTACCCTCTACACCTTTGATCTGGGACGCTATACCGAAGCGGATTGCCTGACCGGGCATTTTTACTCTCACAAGCATCCCAACGCCGCGTTCCTGCACAACCTGGTGGTGTGCCGCAAGTACTTCAACGATGTGCAGTCATTGCGCAACGGCGAACTGCATCGTATGCGCAACGGCGAAACCACCATTGAGCCGGTCGCCGACGTCGAGACGCTGCACCGCCACCTGACGCAAACCTTTGAGTTGAGCGTGGACGCCGCCGTTTCAGAATTCCTGTTCAATAAATTTATCGCAGAAAAGTCCGCTTAAACGCGGACTCTCCTCGCGCGGCGCGCGAGCCTTTCGTTTTTACCCTGATTTTATTCCTTAAAGTGGATTCGACTTATGCACGCGCTCACGAAAGATACGCTGACGCTGTTGCTATGGGTGGCGTTAATGGCGTCCTCCTTTGTGATATCAGCCGACCTGCCTCAATACGCCAGCCCCATCGCCGGTACGGAGCTGCGTTTTATTCTGGCGACCTTGCTGCTGGCGCCGCTGGCGCTGTCCCGTTACGCCCTGTTCAGCGACCTTGGCCTGCTCATGCGCTATGGTTTGATCAGCCTGTTCCTGGTGCTGTTCTTTATCGGGTTGTTTGAAGCGCTGAAAACCACGACTGCCCTGAATACCTCCGTGATCTATACCCTGGTTCCGTTGATGAGCGTGACGATCAGCCGCATTTTTCTGGGCGCCGGCGTCAACGGCGTTATGTTATGCGGATTCGTCCTCGGCGCCGGCGGCGCGCTCTGGGTTTTGCTCGCCACTCATGGAAGCAGCGCGGAAACGCTCGCCTGGAACGACGGCGACGCGCTATTCCTGCTCGCCTGCGCCAGTCTCGCGCTGCACGTCACGCTCGTCAAAAAGTGGGGCTCCAATACGCCCCCCATTCAAGGGGCGTTTTACATCATGCTGATGGGAGCGGTCCTGATGGCGCCAATTACGATTGTCGCCGGCGATATTGAACAGGTCGCTTGGGGTGAGTTCGATTTCTGGCGGGTGCTGTTATATTTGACCCTGTTCGCCACGATCGCCACTTTTTATCTGCAGCAGCATCTGGTGCAGAAAGTCGGCCCTAACCGCCTGCTGGCGTTCAGTTATCTCATCCCTACATTCGTCGCCATCGGACAGGGTTTCATGCAAGGCCCAGGGCTGTGGTACAGTCTGCCCGGCGTGGCTCTGACGCTGCTCGCCCTGCTGCTGATCTCCGGCGCCTGGTCGCCAGCGGCGCGTAAGCCCCATGTTAGCGACGCACCGGCAAATTGATGTAGAGATGAGGGGACACGATGAATCAGCGGGAAATCGAACGGAGTTTCCTGAATTTTCTCAAGCAATCATTCCACCTGATTGACGCCGTCGACCTGACGGATTTGGATCTGCAGGGCGAAGTGCATTGCTACCGCAAGGGCGACCTGCTGATTCAGCAAGGTAGACCCGCCCCCAAGCTTTACTACTTCGCCAAAGGCTTCGCCCGCTATGTCTGCATCTCCCCTGAAGGCAAAGAGTTTACTCAGTCCTTCGCCTGCTCGCCCAATATCGCCGGCTCCACCCGCGCCATGGTGCTCAATGCGCCAGCGTTATTCAGCATAGAAGCGCTGGACGACGTACTTTGTCTGGAGTTCGACTGGAGTCATTTCAGCCAGAGCCTGCAACGTCATCCCGGGCTGCTCGCCACCTACACCAAAATGCTGGAAGCTCTGTTCATTGGCAAAGAAGAACGTATCTATGGCTTTGTGCAACTGACGGCGGAGCAACGCTATCTCAACTTCCTGGAACAAAATCCTCAACTGAGCGACAAAATTCCCCTGCAATACATCGCCTCCTACATCGGCATCACCCCTGTGGCGCTCAGCCGCATCCGCAAGAAACTGCGCCTCGACTGACCCTCTACTACCCGGCGGCTCCCTGGTAGATGGAGGGACAGGCGGAAGGGTGAACAGATGGACAAATGGACAGCTCGAATTTGAAAGCAATCCTCAGAGTGCGAGCAAAGACGTCCATTGCTAAATTCTCCGCCATCAGGTAGACCTTAACCAAGGAGCGCCACCATGAACGCATCAACCAAAGCCATCGCCACAGAAAATGATCCCCGCTGGCGCGCGCTGCTGGAGCGCGACGCCCAGGCGGACGGCAGTTTCTATTACTCAGTGAAGACCACCGGCGTTTATTGTCGTCCATCCTGCGCCGCCAGGACGCCGCGCCCAGAGAACGTATGCTTTTACGATAGCCGCGAAGAAGCGGAGCAGGCGGGATATCGCCCTTGTCGGCGCTGTCGCCCTGACGCTCCGCCTCTGGCCGCGCAGCAGGCGGAGAAAATCGCTGCGGCCTGCCGATTGATCGCTGACTCAGAAACCTTCCCCAGTCTGGATGAACTGGCCCAAAGCGTAGGCCTGAGCAAGTTTCACTTCCATCGTCTGTTCAAACAGATCACCGGCCTCACTCCGCGCGGCTACGCCGCCGCACAACGTCAGCAACGCCTCAACAGCGCCCTGCAGAATGCTGAGACGGTGACGGATGCCATCTATGACGCCGGGTACAGTTCCAATGGGCATTTTTATGGGGAATCGGATCACTTTCTCGGCATGACGCCAAGCGACTATCGTCGGGGCGGGACCAACGCGGAAATCCGTTTCGCGGTGGGCGAGTGCGCCCTGGGCGCCATCCTGGTCGCGCAAAGCGCTCGGGGCGTCTGCGCTATTTTACTGGGAGACGAACCTGAAGCCCTTGTGCATGAATTACAGGATCGCTTTCCCAAAGCGCAACTGATTGGCGACGACGCCGACTTCGAACGCCTGATCGCCAAAGTCGTGGGATTTGTGGAAGCGCCTCAGATCGGGCTCGACCTTCCCCTTGATGTGCGCGGCACCGCCTTTCAACAGCGCGTGTGGCGTGCTTTACAAGAGATTCCCTCAGGCGCGACGGCGAGTTACGCCGATATCGCCCAGCGCATCGGCTCCCCCAAATCCGTTCGCGCGGTGGCGCAGGCTTGCGCCGCCAACCTGTTGGCCGTGGCCATTCCCTGCCATCGCGTAGTTCGCAGCGACGGCGCGCTCTCGGGCTATCGCTGGGGCGTCGAACGCAAGCAGGCGCTGCTGGAGCGGGAGGCGCAGGAATGAACGGTTTTACTGACGCCGCGGCGATGCAAACGCCCGCTACAAGCCTGCCCACGCGCTTGAGCAGCTACGACTGGGAGCAAGCGGGTCATGAGTTAACGACCCGCGGCGCGGCCATACTGGGCGGATTGCTGAGCGAACAGGAGTGCGCAGCATTGGTCTCCCTGTATGACGAAGCGGAACTCTATCGCAGCAAAGTGATCATGGCGCATCATGGCTTCGGGCTGGGCGAATACCAATACTTCCGTTATCCCCTGCCCCATCTGGTCTCAGAGCTGCGGGCGCAGGCTTATCCCTATCTTGCGCCCGTGGCGAACCAATGGAACGCCGCCATGAATCTGGACATCCGCTACCCCGAAGCGCATCAGGACTTTATCACACGCTGCCACAACGATGGGCAGACGCGCCCGACGCCATTGATCCTTCAATATCAGGAAGGCGACTACAACTGCCTGCATCAGGATTTATACGGCGAACATGTCTTCCCCCTGCAACTGGCGGTGTTGCTGTCTGCGCCAGAGCGTGACTTTAGCGGCGGTGAATTTGTGCTGACAGAACAGCGGCCGCGCATGCAGTCCCGCGCGGAAGTGGTTCCACTACGGCAGGGCGATGGGGTAATCTTCGCAGTGCATCATCGCCCTGTACGAGGCGTCCGAGGGGTGTATCGCGTCACCATGCGCCATGGCGTCAGCCGGGTGCGCTCAGGCAGGCGCTATGCGCTGGGAGTGATTTTTCATGACGCCAAGGGTTAAACTTCTCAGCAAGATCCAGGTCTGACAAACGGCCGCAATTGACATTGATGGACTTATTCATGACAGCAGAGCACAGCGACAAGCAGTTCCATATCCAACCCGGCGTTGGCATCGGCGATTTGATATTCGGCCTTGGCAGAGAAGACGTGGAAAAATTGCTGGGCGCGCCGGATAAAGAGCATGTCAACGACTACAACGACGTCTTCCTGCATTATCACGAAAAACAACTGGCGCTGAGGTTTGACCATGACAGCGATCTCCGCCTGTCGTGGATTGATTGTCACAATCCCAAGGCGGTTTTGTTTGGGCAATCACTGATCGGGGAACCCCAGGGAGAGGTACTCAAGGTGGTTCAAAGCCATCATGCAGGAAAGTCTGAAGTCGATGAATTTCTGTCGTTCGAAAGTCATACCTATCACGATATCTGGACAGAATTTCAGTTCAACGACGGCCGCCTGACCAACATCAACCTCGGCTATGTGTTTGACGAGGACCATGAGCCCGTCTGGCCTGAGCGCAGTAGTTAAACTGCGCTTCCCACTTAACCTCCGCCTGTTCTTCTAAACGCTCGCCGCGACCTGACTTGGACGCGTCGAAAAAATTAGCAGTCGCCTTCACGCCGGCCAAAGATAGGCTTGCAGGGATATGCAGGCCATTCTTTCTTTGATGGGATCTTTCCCAGCCTCCGATTTTCCAGACAGTCCCGTCAGGTTACTTTACAACCAGCCCCGATCAACCTCCTCCAAAAGCTGACAATTACTCGATTTATAAAGCCCATAGCCCTGACTGGCTTAAGACTTGCTGGTTGTCACAGTTCATCACATTAGCAGTGGAAGTACGTGATTATAAAAGTCAGGGCGCCACTCGCTGTATCCAGGCGCTGCTCCGATAAGATCTACCAAGGAGAAGGGATATATGGTGGACAAAAAGCGCACGATCTCCTTCCTGTATATTGCAGCTCATGTCTTTGTATTTCTGATTGGCTGTCTGTTAATTCAGACATCCTTCGCACAAGAAGATGGCGACGTCTGGCCCACGCCGAACGGGCTTGTCGCTCCCTCGATGCTATTGACCCGCAGCTCACCGTTCGATCCTCCGGACACTGACAGTTTCGTCGCGGACGATGGCCCCGGTCTGGATACGGGATGCACGTTCAATACCAGCCCTGAACACCCGCTCATGATTGACGTCATGATTGACGTTTCCGTCGGGCCGGTGGACGGGGACGGCTACTTGATCGATCCCGCTCCCCTCATCGCCCAGGGAATCATTCCCGCCACCGTGGACATCATTCTGCCCGCCTTCGATGTGGACTTTAACGGCTCACCGCCGCCGGAACGCGATGAAGTTGTCTTCAACGGAACCAGTCTGGGCCTGTTGACCGGCGACAACAATGTCTGGAAGCTGAACACCTTCACGGTAAGCATTGAGAACATTAAGTTTCCCGCGCCGCCTGCGCCCGGAACGCCTCCCGCTCCTCGCGCCAACCGCGTCCAGGTCAACATCGACACGCTCAGCACCGGCCGCTGGTGCACCGCCGTCGATTGGGTGGCGCTGATTCTCCCGGTGGAGCCGAAAGTCGCGCTAACGCTGGAGCCCACTATCTCCAACCCCGTACGCGTCAATGACCTCGCCTCTAATGACTTGATTGACGTGATCTACCAGCAAACCAGCGACGCCAGCTGCAACCTGACGGAAGTGATCGGGCCGAAAGACGACTATCCTTTCTCCGGGCCAGCGGAATCCGGATGGTTCGGCTCTGGCGAGGTCAAGATACGCACCCGTCTGGACGCCTGTCCCACAGGCAGTCTGCCATCGGATGCGGAAGTCGAAGCCTCCTGGACAATTGTAGGCACGTCGTTGCACGGCACGGAAGTCTGGTCAGGGCCGGAGGGCGACATGACGCTCACTATGCCGGACGTCATCGGCGGCTATGACGTCGAGTTTGAATACAAAGTGGATGGCGACGCTCTGCCCACCATCACCCGCAAACTCTACGTCACCAAAACCACGCCGATCACGGCTGGCGCGCCCCGCATTTCCTGGTACGAGCACGCCACTGACTGGGCCAGCGGTTTGATTGATGAAGGCGACGTGCTGGAGCATCTGCTCAGCGGCGGCTACGCCTATGGTGGCTTGAACTGGCGTTATGGTTACAGCTTCGGCGCCGCCGTCAAATGCAATTGGAGTCAACTCAGCGCCGACCCGATCACCTGTGACTACTCCGACTGCTATGTATTCAGCGATGTGTTTGAAAACATGGCGGCCACATTGGGAATCGGCGGACTCAGCGCGGTGCGCACTGACGGGCGCGGCAATGGCTTCGTCACCACCGGCGCGCCGTCGCTTGACCCCGCCTTTACCGGCAGCGCCCGCCCCTTCGCCGGCGGACCTTATGACAAGTATGAGTTCTCCAGTCACAGCCTGCGCAGTCGCGGTTTTTTCTTTCCCGATTATTACGACGCCACCTTCAACGGCATTTATTCCGCCGTGGATGAATTCATCCTCTGGAACCATAACGGCGCGGTCGACTATGACGCTGACGGCGGCTATCTGGAAACCTTCGAAGGCGCTAAGGTGTATCCGGTGCCAGGCGCCCACTCTTACGATTCATGGGGGGATTACAAATACAAAGCGCCGGCGCCACTGGCCTTGCTCGCCTCAGCCAACAACGATCAGGGAGTGATGATGATAGAGCCTGACCTCAGTATTCCCGGCGATGTCGACTACGTGACGCCGGACTCCAACAGCGACGGGGCGTATGAAGCCTTGATCGCCAATGTGCGTGTGGACGTCAATCGCGCTGGCGTCTATCTGGTGATGGCGACCTTGCGTAAAAACGGCGAAGTGGTCGCCAATATTCCTGAGTTTGAGTCGATGAAATTCACCCAGGACACCGTCGGCGACGACCCAGGGCAGTACACCGCCAAGCTGAAGTTTTCCGGCGAGCAGATCCTGCGGTCCGGCAAAGACGGCCCTTATGAGGTCAAGGTGATCGCGTTCGCCGAAGGCTCAACGCCGGTGCAAGCTGTGCTGACGACGCCC
Organism: Hahella sp. CR1; assembly: GCF_029813005.1. NCBI lineage: Bacteria > Pseudomonadati > Pseudomonadota > Gammaproteobacteria > Oceanospirillales > Hahellaceae > Hahella > Hahella sp. CR1. Next base: position 280,698 of record NZ_JAPELK010000008.1, on the reverse strand, counting down.
GCGTATGTTCACGGCCAATTTGGCGAGAAAGGCTCGCACCTGACGGATATCTCTGACGCCGCCGTGGATACTGACGGCGACTCCCGCTATGACTATCTGGAAGCCGTGGTGCAGGCGAAAGTCTCCAAGGAAGGCGAGTACATGCTGCAGGGCGTTTTGATGAAGGCGGGCAAAACGGTCGCCAACGCGACGGAGCGCTTCCCTCTCGCCAACGGCCCTCACAGCCTGACCCTGCGCTTCCCCGGCTCCACCATTTTCCGCTCCGGCGAGGACGGCCCATATGAGTTGGTGGTGGGCCTGTTCAATGCCGATGGAGAGCGACAGGCGGATATTGGCGCGATGACTCAGGCGTATCACCATGGCGAGTTCGAAGGACTGCTGGACGTCACCGGCGCCTTTTCCGATCAGGGCGTGGACACCAATGGCAACGGGCTGTTCGAGCAACTGAAAATCCAGTTCAGCGCAGACCTGAGAGCTGCCGGAACCTTCATGACGTCCGCCGCGTTGCGCAACGCATCCGGTCCTTTGGCGGTATACATGGATGAGGTCAAGACCTTCAACCATGGCGAACAAACCGTCGCGCTGACCTTCTCCGGTCCTGAAATCAACCAGTTGGAGTTAGATGGGCCCTATTTCGTCAGAGTAACGCTGCGCCACCCCGATACGCTGGAGATTATCGACCAGGTCGCGATCAGCGACGCGACTGCACCTTACAGCCACAGTGACTTTGAGCCGATATCAACCCCCGGCGCTATCGTGTTGACCGGTGCCTCCAGCGACGCCGGTGTCGATAACAACGGCAACGGGCTTTTTGACTTGCTTCGCGTCAAGGTTGGCGTCTCTCTCGCCAAGTCCGACGTCTATACCTGGAGTGCAAGGCTGCTGGACGTTAAGGGTAATGAGATCGGCTTCCACGCCAAAACCGGCGCGCTCAATAAGGGAGATTCGGAGATTGAGTTCAATTTCGCCGGACTTCCCATTGGCCAAAACGGCATTGCCGGACCTTACTACGTGCGGGGCTTGCTGATGTATGGCTCCAGCGGCGGCAATCTGGTGGCGAGCAGCGTGGCGACGACCAAGGGCTACGCCGCCAGCGAATTTGAGGGCTTTGTCGGCCCGGTCAAAGGCGATGTTGATGGCGACGGCGACGTGGATCGGGATGATCTGAACGTCGTGGTGTCCGCTCGTAACACGCCGGCGACAGGCAGTGATGATCCCAGGGATCTGGATGGCGACGGCATGATCACCAGCCTGGACGCCCGCCAGCTGCGGCTGCTGTGCACCCGGCCGTACTGCGCGACGCAGTGAGCGCCGTCGCCCTGTCGTTTTGACGTTTATATTCACTCACAAGCACTAACCGGAAACCGGAGCGACGGCGCAAGCCGCCCGCTCCGGCCTCAACCCCACAGGGAGAACTTCTATGTCCACCTCTCGGTTGTTGTCTATCGCACATGTGTTGAAAAGCGTTCTGGCGTCGCTTCTATTAACTTTCGGCATAGCGGTTTTTTGCGGCATGCAGGCCCAGGCCGCAGTCATTACCGTTCTGCCTTCCACCTCCACAGTACTGCCGGGCCAGCTGTTTACTGTCGATATTTCTATCAGCGGTCTGGCGCCCGGCGGCGCGCCGTCGTTATCCACCTTTGACCTCAATTTAAGCTTTGATCCCGGTGCCGTCGCTATCGACGCCACCGACGCGGACGACAATGGCGTGATGGACAGCGTCGCGCTGGACCCACACGGCCAGCTGGATGTTCTAGGGCTTGGTTTGAATCCCATGTCAGCCGAACTTTTCGCGCCCGGGGAACTGAACCTGTTCGATCTGTCTCTGGATATTCCTGCGGATCTGGACGCCCATCAGGACAACTCCTTTCTGCTCGCGTCTCTCAGTTTCACCGCCCTGTCGTCGGGATTCAGCTATTTCTCCGTGGTCGTCAACTCACTGGGAAATTCTCTCGGCAATCCTATTGCAGCGAGCGTCAATAACGGCGGCGTGACGATCGTGGCGGAGCCCGCTCTATTGCAGAGTCTGTTTATCAGCGGTCTGATGTGGATAGGTATGGCGGGGTTGCGCAAACGAGGCGCACAGGTCGTATAAAGGCCAACCTGACCCACGCCACTGTCGGAGTCCAACTCCGGCAGTGGCGCTAACAGCTTGATGTAAGTCTACTCAAACACTTCCTTGCGGAAATACGGCGCCGGCCGCTCGTCCATCACTTCAAAGGCTTTTACGCTGGTGAAGATCTGACCCTCGCCGTTACTCACGATGACTCTCAGATAGTGCGAGCCTTGCTCCAGGTCCGCGGGAATAGCGACAGTCCAGATATGATTGGAGGATTCCGTCCACATGGACGCGCCGGAGGGTTGCGGATCGGCGACGCCAAAACGGGAGCCGTTAAACAACTCAAACCCCTGAGCCCGCTCCTCTCCTGATTCACTCTTGGCGGCATAGCGATACACATACATCTGCTTCTTCAGGGCGAAAGGATCGAGGCTATTGCTCTTGCCTTCACCGGTCCCACTCTGAGTGCGCACGGCTTCAACCAGAGGACCATCGTCGATATGCGTCCACACCTGCGTATTTTTGGAGCCGTTCCACACATTGATGGCCGCACTGACGCCGCCAGCGAAATCAGCGTCGGTCAAAATGCTGGTGTCCGGTAAATCATTGAGATTCAAGGGCGGCGTCGGCGAACGGGAGCCTTCGGGCGTCAACGCCCACTCTTTCAGAGACTGATACCAGTTCAAAAAGGTCGGCGACAGGAAGTCCACGGACATTTGCTCCTGTGGGTCCTTGCCGGCGGCTTTGAAAGTACTGGTGAACTGCGATCCCTTAAACTCAAAGAGCATATATCCACGCGGCGCTCCCATGCGCTGGATGGACATCGGCAGGTTGTTATCGTCAAAGTCGCCGGACCACCATGAGCCCGCCGTAGCGCCGGTAATAATGTGCGGGATCGGCGTGGGTCCCGCCCCCACCGCTTCGTCCCATCCCTGATAGAACTCGCCGGCGACGATGTTTTCCAGGTTATGCGTATGCCCCGCCAGCGCCAGAGCGGGACGCCCCTGCAACAGCTCATACAGCCAGGCGACGTTATCCGTCTGATGCTTGGTGGAGCCCATATCCGAGAACGACACCAACGGAATATGCATGTTCAGCACGATCAACTTATGTTGCGACGTCGCAGCGATATCGTTGGTCAGCCACTCCACCTGCGCTTCATCAATGACGCCGTTATAGGTGGGAGCAGTCGCCGGATTGTCGCAATAGTCATGTTTGCCGTCGGCATTATCCGACTCAGGCGTGCAGGGATAGCGCACATTATCCAGCACGACAAAATGCACGTCGCCGACTTCAAAGGAGTAGTAAGCGGGTCCCCACTCGCGCTTGAACGTATCCAGGCTGTGCTTATCGCTGGTGGCGTCATTGTCGATATCATGGTTGCCCGGCGTCAGATAGACCGGCACGCCGGCTATGCTCATCGTCTTTTTCAGACGGGGATACAGACCCAGATCATCGCCAATGATGTCGCCTTCAATCATCACCAGTTCCAGATCCTGCCTCGCCGCCAACTCTGCGGCCAGAGAGTCGCGCACGTAACCAACTTCGTTGTTGGAATAGGGCTGCGTGTCGCCGGATACGGCAATTTTGAAGTGTTTCTTATAAGGGCCCCGCACCATGGGGAAATTCACCGCCTTCGGCTGCGGTCCGCTGGCTGGCAACCCGCCAAAGCGCAGCTCCGGCGAACCGTTGGGAATATGGTGATAGGAAAACTGCGGGACGTTGTCTTCGTTGACCGGCAAATCGAAACCGGCCGGCTTGGTGACGAACAGGGTGAATGCATTCAGGCCGCGGGATTTCGCGGGTAATTTGTAATAACCGCGATAGTCCGTCAGCGCCACATCATATCCATTGGACACCCTCACCCGTGGCAATCCGCGCTCGCCACGATCCAGCTTGCCGTTACGGTTACGATCTTCAAAAACCCGACCTTCCGCAAATTCCCGTGTGACCTCACCGTTGTCGGAGGGAATTATTTCCACTCCGCCACGATACAATTCCGGGCGTCCGCCCAACCCGTTGAAAGCGTCCGCTGACACCGTCGGCGCCGCATCAGCCAGCCCGGCGAACGCCGCGCTCACGCCTATAATGAATGGGGTTATGGTTTTCACAATGCCTCCTTTTGTTGCATGAATTCCTTTGTCTTGAGCTAAGGAGTGTACATCGTAAAAGTGCAAAGTGACGTTATAAGGTCATGTTTGTAAAAGTTATTTTGCAGGGATCAAATTAATGGTGGATGGGCTGGACGATAGCCCGATTGCGTGCTCCAACAAGCAGGTTAAGACGCTGGTTAGAGGATATTTCGTCTTATGAGCAAGTCTGGCTTTCTGTCTCAACTGTTCAGGGAAATCATCATCCCCCTCGCCATCGTGGCGGCGTTGATCGGCGCCGTTATCGCCCTGCGATGGGGACTGGAGCACTCAATCCAGACATTTTGCGAGGACCTCCCGCAAGGCGCGTTAATAGAAACCGTCATTCAGGAAGCCGAGGCCAAGGGATTCATTGTTATGCGCGACGGCGCCGCGTCAGACAGATTAAGCATCCTGAATCATCAAGCGCCTTTCTTCCGGGTGGCCTGTCAGTGTGAGTTTTCGGATGGAAGGCTGCAAACCAAGCGACGATTGCAGGCGGACTAGCGCTTAAGCCTGTGGCTACTCATTCAGGAACAGCGCGTCGATTCCCGGCTTGTCCTGATCCAGAATCCAATCGTTACAGCGAACGTATACTTCCCTCAGAGCGCTACGATTTGTCGCAATGACATCCATGCCACGATCATCGTACAAATGAAGGATCATACCTTTTGTTCGGTTCACGAAATAACAGCGCCCACGCAACGACGGTTTCCGTTGAGGAAAGTCCGTGTTCACTATGGATAAAAACAGGTTTGCATAGTTCACTTCTCTGGAGATTGCTCCTGTTACATACGCGATTTTCCGATATTGGCCTCTAGCGCCATCCACCTTTTTCGATGCAAAGGTTACATGCTTGCGCGCCGAATCATTTATCTGCCGTAAAACATAACTCTTCATCTTTATTTTACGGCGACGATGGCCAAGAATTTCATATACAACGTCCACATCGTCGGATTCTGAAAAGACCGCATCACAGATAGAAACCTCTCGCTGCAAGGCCTTTTCAAAATAAAGGGTATTCAAAACGCCGTTTTCAAAATCGCGCCAGACGCCTGCTTCCGGCGACCCGATCTCGAACCGGACTCCGATAGGCCACCTGTAAAACAAGGGCGGCGCCAACTCGAGCCCCTTGAAGTTATTTTGAAGATAGCGGCACACCGAGTTTTCCATTTGCACTCCCTTTCAACCCCTTTCTCACTTCACAGACCTTCGGGGACATAGAAAAATTCACCTCAGACAGCACTTAATCTTTAAGCGCCACATGCTAAAACAGCTGGCGCCAGGCTGGCCTTATACTTTTTGGCCATACCTGAGCAGCGTTATCACGCTGGGCTATAATAAGTAGGAACACCTATTCAAGAAAGGCTACAATAATTTACCACGTCCACTTGTTGAGAGCGCCGTGACCTCATTAAAAGCAAAACTCGTTTTGGCCTTGATTTCCACCAGTCTGCTAGTCGTAATCATCATCGCCATTATGACGCCGATTATGGTGGAGCACGAATTCGTCGAGCATGCCAAGGACGCGCATTATGGGCGCTTTCAAGCCGCCATTGAACGCTATATTCGGGAGAACAATTCCTGGGACACGGAAAAAGACGCGCTGCGTTTCGCCATAGCGGAAGAAAATAGTCGCAAATTACATCGTAAGCCCCGCAATCCTCCACCTATGAGGCCACAAGGCCAGGGGGACGCGCCCTATTTCTCCGGGCTGCCCCCGCCGATGCAACGCCCTGACGCCAATGCATCGGATGAACGCCCCTTCGCATTCGTACTGACGGACACCCAGGGCCATATTCTGCATGGAGGCAAGGACTATAAAATTGGTCAGAAGCTCACAGAAGAGGAGCTGTCAGGCGCCGATTCTCTGTGGTTGAAAGGCCGCCTTGTGGCCTATGCGCTTTCCAGCGGCGAACCAGATCTGTCGGCAGCCGATCTCGCCTATTTGCATACGCTGAGGGAAACGCTGTTCTTCTCCGCATTAGGCGCTATCGTATTCATCATTCCATTTGGGATCTGGGAAGGAAGCCGTCTCGTGCGCACCCTGAATCACCTGACATCTGCGGTGAACCGCATGGCGGAGGGCGACTTCAAGCAGCAGGTGCCGGTCAAATCCGAAGACGAAGTCGGCGCTCTGGCGAAGGCGTTCAACCTGATGAACACCCAGTTGCATGAGGCTTACAAAAACCTGGAGGACTCTCGCAACAAAGTCGCGAAACAGGCGGAACAGCTAAGAGAACTCAGTATCCGCGATGAACTCACCGGGCTTTATAACCGCCGCTTTTTCAATGAAGAAGTCAAAGTGCTTCACGCCAACGCGTTGCGCTACGGTAACGGCTTTTGTCTGGTGCTGGGAGACATCGACTTTTTCAAACGCATCAATGACGGTTATTCCCATGTCATTGGCGACGAAGTGCTGAAACAGGTGTCGAAAATCCTCATGAACAGCATTCGCAACAGCGACATCGTAGCCCGTTACGGCGGTGAGGAAATGGTGTTAGCGCTGCCCAACACCTCACCCAAAGCCGCGATGGAAATGATGGAGAGAATCCGCAAAGCCATTGAGCAGCACCCATGGGAGCAGACGGCAGAAGGTTTGACCGTCACCATGAGCTTCGGCATCTGTGATGAAACCAACGGCGAACACTTCGAACACATGCTGGCCGTGGCGGATGAGCTGCTATACAAGGCCAAGAACAATGGCCGCAACCAGGTTTGCAGCCTGAGCTGCTCCCAGGTTCATTGAAGAGACATCAACCAGGCTGCCGCGGATGGCGGCCTATCTTCGCCTAACGGCTAATGCGAATCGTCCCGCTGCGATTCCTGTCTGAGATAGCCAGCCGCCTCTTCATCATGAGCCAGGGTTTGCTGGGTGGGGATAGCCCGGGTTTGCTGATTAAGCTGATGAATCTGCGACGCGTTGCCTAGATCTCTTGCGCTGGTGATCGCGGCGATGGACTCCCTGTCTTTCAAGAACGCCACCACGTCGTGTTTAATCTCCTGCAACTGCTCGTCATCCCGATGCATCTCCAGAATATGTCTGGGATGCTCCAGGTTTCTCATACCAGTGGCGGCGAAAGTGGTCGAAACGATGCGCGAGACAATCACCCATGGCGTAATGCTGCAGCGCACCAGAGTATTCTCCGAACGGGTGCTGTCGTGAATGCCAGTTCCAGTGGAAATTTTCGACTCAGTAAAAGTGCCTTCGCACTTGAAGTAGACCAGCAGCGATTCAAACTGGATTTCAGCAAAGAATAAATGCGCCGCGCCGCTGAGCAATTTGGCGAAAGACTTGAGCAGAAAGCCGATCAGAAACATATGCGCGCAACTCATCAGTAGCCCCGCCCATTCCTCAAAACGCGGCGTTCCCCATATTTCTTTCAATGAAGAGATGCCCGACTGCACAGTAAAGGCATATAGATCCACCAACGCATACGCCAGCATCAACGTGTACACAGTCGCTGCGATAAACAGGATATTTCCCGCCAACAACGCCGCTACTCGCAGCTTTTTGAAGAGCTCACCCAGTTCCAGGGCTCTGACCTTCGGCTGCACTTCCTGAATCATTTCTCCTTTGAAGCCGCCTTTGCCATCCACCTGCTCGTCCAGTTTTGGGTCAAGTTCGCGGTATACACGGTTCGGGACCTCTTTGTAACGGCGATTGGCCATGACAAGGTTATCGAGATTGATGAAAATTTCCTTGGGATGGACCGACTCCTGCCAGTTCTCCCGCAGCTCGGACACTTCGGCGACAGGCTCGGCGCTACTCAGGCGCCGCTTCAACATCAGCAATACGATCACACTGCAGGCAGCGGCGATCAGCAATGCGCCGACAATATAAAGCCCTGCGTGCAGGTCAGGCAGTTGCGCCAGCCAGCCTTCAACGTCCGTCCGCGAGATCTTCCACTGTGACATGGCCCAGGACAACGCCAGACCGACGATCAACGGGATAATGAACGAGAGCGCAATCACCTTGGCGAGAGAGCCGCCGCCCAGCGATTCAACCTGCTTCTCCGCTTTGCGGTCCAAAGGTTTTCCTGCAGCTCGCCAGGTAAACAACAAATAGGCCATCAATAACGCCGTATACACGGGAAAGGCCAACTCTCCCGCCTCTCCCGCAAAACCGGCGAGAGACACAAATGCGACAAACGCATAGGCGACCAGCATCACTGCGGTATTCACCCAGGCGCCAAACAGACGCTGCGACATATTCCTGACTGGATACGGCATAAATAGCAGCTTGGGAACAAGGCTGTGAATCAGACGCGCCAGCAAGCCTTTCGGCTCCACAAAGGTGATGTTCTTGCGCCCCATCAGCATTTCTTCCAGCTGCCGATGGTCATAGCCCACGTAGGTCCGTTCTTCCTGCGCCGTACTGGCCTGGGATTTACTCTGATTTACCGCCAGCGAGGTGGGATGATTACGCCCGACAAAATAACGCAGCATCGCATAGACGCCCGAAGATAAGGCGATGACGCCCATGCTCAGAACGAGCACGCCAAAGGCCATCAGAATCCAGCCTGAAGCGGCGTCGCCTTTGACCACGCTCGCCGCCGTCACAAGAAGATAAAGAGCGACCAAAACCTGAATCGCGCCTCTGCCCGCCGTCACGGCGCCTTCGAGTTTGAAAGGATTTTTCAGCCCCAGGTCGATGGAGCCATAATCAAATGCCATTCGTTAATCCTTAAGTCAGGGATGTAGTAAGAGGTGTAGTTGGTTTTTGTTGTATTAATTCGCCCTATTATATTCCGAGCCCAGGCGCTTTGGATAAACAAAAATCGTCCACCCAATAACGCGCGCCCACACAGGGAAAACAACGCCGCTAGGCGACGTCGGGAAAGACAATGGTCGGATAAGACTGCGACAGGACACTGATACAGTCGTTTTCGCCAATGATCAGATACTCCTGCAACCCTTCATGATGCTGTGACACAAATCCCGACCGCTGCGATTCCTGCTCCAACCAGCCGCCGGCGTGAATCCTGAACGCCCATCCCTGCTTTGAAGTGAGGCTTCCCCAGAACTCCAGCAGATCTCCCTCATCCAGCACCCTGAACCCCGTAGGACGTTCAAAAGTCATGCTGATCCGGCCATCCAGCGTCGGCGACGCCAAATCAACCCGTAAAAACTGCAAATCGTAGTGAACGCCTACGATTTCCAACCCCTCGCTATGTTCGCTTTCGATGACGTCAAAAATGACCTTTTTATCTTTATCTACATCCATACTCACTTCCGTAACCCTATATATCTATCAATCAGCGCCATCAATTTCACGCACAGGAATAGCCGCAAGCACATCCCAAGGCGCCATGTTCATATTAATCGCCACTATCTCCCCCGGGCATTTAGGCGTCGTGACATAGTGGGTGACGCACCCGCAGAGATTGCAGCGGTGGAACTCCAACTCCCTATCTCCCCATATATAAAAGACAGATTTTTCTTTCTCATATCCAATCTCTACTTCTTCTGGAGAGAAGTATCCCCATAAAGCCGCATACCTGCGGCAAATCGAACAATTGCACTTACCAACCTCAGCCGGCGGATTTTCAATTGATAGCTTGATGTTGCCGCAATGGCAGGTTATTTCCATTTACTAATCCCTTGAAAAATAATAACAATAAGAACAGCTGCAAAACGGGCGGCGCATATTTCCGGTTTCCTCGATTAGCTTCGGTGAAAATCACTTTCCCCACAAGCTCATAGCCAGATAAAAGCGTCGCATTATTGTCCCCATCAGCAAGCCTTTTACCAGAGAAGAAGCAGGAAAATAACGATAGGCAAACAGGATGTTATACAGCTTTCTATGCGCTACTTTATGGGCGTCGACAGGGATTTTCGTTAAGTTCATCGATGGCATGAGCGTTTTCCATATCATCTGGGGACGCTTTTTAGTTGCTTTCATTTTCGGCGCAGTATTACTAAAAGCGCATTCTTTCAGCCGTAGTGGGCCTTCTGCCTATCAGGCGCAGGAATTCCCATTGGCGTTGATGATGACGCTTTATTATGTGCTGGCGACATTCTCTTTCTATTACGCTCCTGTCGCCGTCGCCGCGCTGTTAATCGCTCTCGCGCCGTTGTTTACTTTTCTTCTGCGTTTGTTCCTGCAGAGTGAATTCAATCAGAATGAACTCATCGGGTTTCTTATCGCCTTTGCCGGCCTGGCGTTCTATTTCTACGGCAAAGACTATGCTGCGGAAGGTTACGCCATCAGCGATATACTCCTTGGCTCTGCGCTTGGTTTGGGCGCCGCATTTTTGCGAGCCATGTTTTCTTTTTCCTTGTGGCGCAGAGTAAATCAGGGGAGAGTCGTTAACGCCGCCAACATCAACAATCTGACCCTCGTACTTGGCGTCGCACTCTTATTGCCATGCCTGCTTCTTCAGCCAGGAGATGCAAAAGTGACTCAGCACAATCTGATATTGATTGTCGGTTTGGGACTGCTCGCCACCTTTTTGCCCAATTTGCTGAACAATCTGTCTTCCATGAAATTGAGCCCTACCCTGCACAATATCATTGGCATGACCACGCCCATCTCCGCCAGCCTGATGGCCTGGGCGTTCCTGGATGAGGCTCAGGACCTGCAAGCGTTGCTAGCCATCATCATCACGGTATCAGGTATTTTTCTGTCCATGCGCCCAAGCAAAAAGCCGGTTCGCATTGGCGCCACAAAAAGCTAATCCAATATCACGTATATGCCAACGACTCCCGCAAAACTTGTCTATTCTTGCTTAGAGGAAAGGAATAGTCGCTGGGAATATGCGTATGAAGAACACTCTATGGGAGCAGTTCAAGGCAGGCCTGTTTCGTGGCAAAGCGGAGCGGGAGACATTGCACAATGTAGTGGAGTACGCCCCCAACGCCATCATACTGATCGACCAGGACGGTCTCATTCAAATGGTGAATGCGCAGACCGAGCTCGGCTTTGGTTATTCACGCCGAGAACTGATTGGCCAGCCGGTTGAGATACTGGTTCCTCATCGTTTCCGTAACGCTCACCCCGCACAACGCAACAGCTTTTTTGCGCATCCTGAGCGTCGCGCAATGGGCTCTGGACGCGACCTGTTCGGCATGCGCAAAGACGGCGCGGAGTTCCCTATTGAAATCGGCCTGACGCCGATTCCATCAGGAGGCAAGATGATGGCGATGGCCAGCATTATCGACCTCACTGAACGTAAACGCGCCGAGGAGCGCTTTCGCCAGGTCATCGAGTCCGCGCCCAACGCCATTGTAGTCGTCAACAGACAGGGCGAGGTGACGTTGGTGAATGCGCAAATGGAAAAGATATTCGGCTACTCCAGGAATGAAGTGATTGGTAAGCCTGTCGACTTTCTCATTCCAGAGCGTTTTCGCAGTCGCCACGCCAGCTTTATCAACTCCTTTTTCGCCTATCCCAGCACCCGCAGCATGGGGGCCGGTAGAGAGCTGTACGGACGCAAGCGAGACGGATCTGAGTTCCCCGTCGAGATTGGCTTGAACCCCATGGCGTCAGAAGAAGGACCCATGGTGCTGGCGAGCATTTTTGACATCTCTGAGCGCAAGCTGGCGGACGAAAAGGCCACCCGACTGCGCAAAGAACTGCATGACGTCATTTCCGTGCTTGCAACCGCCAATGATGAAATCATGTGCTCCGTCAATCAGGCGGTGACTAGCAGCCAGGATACCGCCACCGCCATCAGCGAAATCGCCGCCACGGTTGAAGAAGTCAAACAGACGGCATTGATGGCGGGCAGCAAAGCCAAGACGGTCGTCGAAAGCGCCGAGCAGACCCGTAAAGTCGCCAAAGAAGGGCACGCCGCGGTGAATGACGCGCTGCAGGGAATGCAGCAAATCCGCACCCAAATGGAAGGTATTGGCGAAAGCATTACACAACTGTGCGATCAAACTCAGACCATCGGCGATGTGGTCGCCGCGGTAAACGATCTGGCGGAGCAGTCGAACCTGTTGGGCGTGAACGCCTCCATCGAAGCGGTTAAAGCCGGGGAAATCGGACGCGGCTTCTCCGTTGTGGCGCAGGAGGTTAAATCCCTGGCGGAACAGTCCAAAGTCGCGACCAAACAGGTGCGCGCCATTCTGACTGATATTCAGAAGGCGATGAACAAAACCGTATTAGTCGCTGAGCAAGGCCACAAAGCGGTCGCGATTGGAACCCAGCGGGCGCAGTTCAGTGGTGAAGCGATCAAGGCGCTCATGGACAACGCCACAACCTCAAGCCAGATGGCGATTCAGATCGCCGCCACCAGTCAGCAACAAATCAGCGGCATGGATCAAATCGCCCAGGCGATAGAGAGCATCAGAGAAGCGAGCCAGGGTAATGTCAGCGGTATCCGACAGGTGGAGGAAACCGTGCGCAACCTGCATCAATTGGGCGCAAGACTAAAAGAGCTGGCGGCGCACTTTAAACCTTAAGCAAGCGCCCTGTCCCCAACCCAAGCCATCATCACCTTTACTAATCAGCGCCATATAAAAGGTCAATTAGTCCTGTTTGCGTTTCATCCCCATTATTGCCTCAGTTACACAATTTCAGATTCGAGGTGAGCCATGAGCGCATTCGTAAAGCACATTTCAGATGCAGATTTTAAAGACGCCGTCATCAATTCAGACAAGCCTGTATTAGTGGATTTTTGGGCTGAATGGTGCGGGCCATGCCGGGCGATTGCGCCAGTGCTGGACGAGTTAGCGGAAGAGATGGCGGACGATATTCAGGTCGTCAAAGTCAATGTGGATGACAATCAGGCGATCGCCAGCGCGATGGGCATTCGCAGCATTCCGACTCTGATTGTCTTCAAGGATGGCAAGGCCGTAGCCAACCACAGCGGCGCCGTGGGTATGGCGCAGTTAAAGAACTTTGTTGCGCAAGCGATTTAGTACCCCCTCTTGGAGCAACGCCCTGTTGCTCCTTTTTTATCTATTCACCACTTTATTTATTCGCCACGTTTTTCCGCCATCACATCTTGGCGACTTCTTGCGCCTGCGCTAAAAACACGTCGCCACAAACGAAAAAACGCGCCGCCCGGAAGACGTCGGACGAACGCGTAATACAGCTAAAAACGTTGACGGTTTAATCGACGCGACGCCAGTTAATCTGGATATCTTCCTTGCGTGCGAAGCGAACTAGGTGATCATCCAGAATATATTGAACCACGCCAAGCGCTTCCTCGTTCTCCGCCTCGCAAACCATTTCCAGCGTCGCCTGATCGGCTTTCATCACGCAAGTACCGGGCTTGAACTGCACCCGACCTTCATGATCATCCCATTCCGCCGGCACTTTATGGCGAAAGTGTTTGCACAGTTTGTTGAGGTACAGGCTCGCAGAGTCTGTAGGTACTGTCGCGACAGATTTAAGCATTGGTGTTTCCTTTTTATGTTAAGGCCTCTATGCAGAGAGCCAACGGCCCCGGGCTTAGTTTCCAAAATTCATCGCAAACTATCCGAGGCCGGAATCACTGACAAGCGTCCTTGTTACACAAGCATTAGAACGAATACGCCAGCGTCAATTTGTAGTTACGGCCTGGCTCGTAGTCGTTCAACAGCAATTCGCCAAAGACAGGGTGATTGGTTCTGCCCGTGCGTGAAGCGTGAGCGGTGTATAGCTCATCAAACAGGTTTTCAATACCAAAGGTCACCGCCACACCATCAAGCTGTCCTTTCGGCAGCCATTGCATGGACACATTATGTACTTGGTAGCCGTCTTTATTTTCCGAGCCTTCAGCTACGTTGTCTTCCTCGGATACGAATTGCGCGTTCCAGTCAAACGTCAGATCAGCACGAGGTACATAGTAAGTTACGATAACGCCTATTGTGTCTCCAATTTCTCGATCCAGCGGCGTAGTTGAACCATCATGACGACGCACTTCCGAGTCCATGGAGGCATAGGTCAGCATCAAGGAGAGGTCTGTCAATGAATACTTAAAGCTGGCTTCATAACCATCGATAACGGCGGTTCCCACATTTTCATCCATGTCGACAGTTTCAGACGCCTGAATCACATCATGGATCTTAGTGCGGTATAAAGTCACGCCACCGGCGATAGACTTAGCCCCCCATACGTCAGGCTTGAAATAGTTAACGCCAAACTCTTCGTTATGACCGTCTTCAGGTCTGATGTCTGGATTAGGCGTTTTTACTCCACCTGCGTTATTGAAGATCTCAGACAACTCAGGCCCTTTAAACGTCTGAGTCGTGGAGGCGCGAATACTTAACGCATCCGTTACAGGCATTTCTACAGCCAGCGCGCCAGACACTTCCGTGTAAGTTTTATCCGCATTCACGGAATCAAGGTTATAACGATCTACTCTGACGCCAGGCGTAATAGCGAGGCCGCTATCGAAAGTGGCGCGATCTTCCGCAAACACAGCAATGTTCAGCGCCTTCTCTTTAGTCAACTGTTCCCCATCTTTAGAGGAAATACCCTGTTGACGCAGGATATCAGAGCCATAAGTGAACAAGTGCTCCAGACCGAACGCTTCGGTCAACGTCTGCGCTGTAGCGTTCGCCCCTGAGTTGATCGCCTCGCCTTCAATGATGCCGCCGGATACGATGGATTCATCCCGCCTTAAGTCCAGTACATTGTGAGACAGACTCAGACGCAAATTCAGCATATCGCCGCGATCCATGTCGTAGTTCAGAGTGTATGTGTCACGGTTATATTCCGTTGGATAGGGCAATGAGCTACCTGGAATATTGGTGTTTGTGGCCGGTCCCATATCCGGACGGTAGGTGTAATCCCCCTCGTCCCGATATGCGCCATAGCCGAACTCCAGACGATCATACTCTCCGATGTCATAACCCAGCTTGATCAGGTGGTCTTTGATTTTGCCGTCATTGCCGACGTTTTCCACGCCATCGCCATCTTTCGGATTGTCCCTGTCGTTCACCAGCATATAGGCCAGGAAGTCAAAGCTGTCGCCCAATTTGCCATAACCGGTCAGAGATCCCTGTGTGGCGTCATTGGTGAAATGTGAAAAAGAGACTCTGCCGCCGAAGTCGTGGCCTGGCTTCAACAGGTCTTTCGCATCTTTGGTTTCAAATTTGACGCCGCCGCCTAATCCTCCGTGAACGATGGAGTTAGCCCCCACCTGAATATCCACCGCTTTCAAAATATCCGCATTGATCAGCAGATTGCCCATGTGGTGGTACATGAAATTGCTTTGGCTAGCGCCGTCGATACGGATGTCCAGGTCAGTGTCGTCCAAACCGCGAATGTTGATGCGCTGGTTGACGGAGTGAGTGCCGCCTACTTCTACGCCGGGCTGGTCTCGTAACAGGTCGCTGAGGTGGTCCGCCTGTTTGATGGAAATGTCTTCTTCACCCAGATACACGGACGAGCTGGATACCTCCGTCCCCCAAACTGTCACCGGCGCCAGATTGGTGCTCTCCTCCGCCTGAGCGACGCCAGCCACTGGCGCCAGAGCGACAGCCAAAGACGCACAGCGCAATGCAAGCGGCAGCTTGGCGGGAGGGAAAGGAACTTGGGCGGAACGCGCTAACCTTCGGACAACATGAAAGGACATTTCAATACCTCTAATTAAGAACCAGCCGGATCGACGCGCAATAACGCCCCAGACAACAAAAAGCCGTCCGGATGCGATCATTAGACGCCGGAATATATTAATGAGAATTATTATCAATTATATTATCGTTAACATGAGCTGTGATTAAGGCTCAATGCTTATGCAAAATCGTCGAAACGTTATGAGGTATCGCCAAATGGCAAACGCGGCTCAGTCAACCGCCCCGCGTATTAACGCGGACGAGCTGATCAGACTGGCAAACGACGCCGGCTACCGGCAGCAGGTCGAGTATTCAGAGTCCCATCGTAAAGACGCCATCATGGAAGGACGCTTCGCGCTGACCAGTTATCCGTCAGGTCTTTCCGTGCACCTTAGCGACCTCAAAGAGCTGCAAACGCTGTCCACCAGCATGGAGCTACCGGCTAAACTGACCTTATCGGTCATACTGAGAGGCAAGCTGGATTTCGCTTTGGGCGACGCCAGCTTTGAAGCCGGCGGCGCAGGTCCGGAATGTTTCGCCTTATGCATTCCCAACCAGCAAACCTTCCACCGCAGACTGCGCGCCAATCGCTGTCTCACCAAGGTGAATATCTCCGTCAGTCGCGAATGGCTGGAATGTCGCAGTCTGGAGGAAGGCGGCGCGGCCCTTGATCTGGAGGAACTGTTTGGAGAGGAGGTGACGTTCGCAAAATGGCCAGCGTCCGCCCGCTTGATTGGACTGGCGGAGCAGATTCTCAATCCCCCTCCCCTGAATCGTCTACTCTTGAGCCTTTATATTGAAAGCCGCGCTATGGAACTACTCAGCGACGGCATGTTGATGCTGCCGAAGCATATCAGCAAGCCCCGCGCAGAAACCGCTGACGCCCCAAAGCCACAGGAAAGCCGCCGCATCGCAACCGCCAGAGAGTTTATTGAAGCGCATCTGGAGACTATTGATTCACTGGAAGAAACCGCCGCCGCTGTGGGCATGAGCGTCAGCACCTTACAGCGCCGCTTCAAGCTCGCCTACGGACGCACCGTCTTCGAATACGTGCGCCAACGAAAACTGGAGGCGGCCCGCGATGCATTGTTGAAAAAAGAACTCAGCATTGGCGAAGCCGCTTACAGAGCCGGTTATCGCCATCCTTCCAATTTCGTCACCGCGTTTAAGCGCGCCTTCGGCGCCACTCCCGGAGAGCTGTAGAGCTTCCTCGAACGGAGCCATTGTAAGTTCATTGCGTCTGGTCCAAGGGAAAGACTTGTTATAACATAACACCCGTTTCCACGGACCGACGACGCAAAGGGACTCGCATAATGCCAACCAAAGAACAGAACGCAGTGCCTAACAGAATCCCCACCAGTATTATCACCGGCTTTCTGGGAGCCGGAAAAACCACCGCCATTCTTCACCTTCTGGACCAAAAACCCGCCAACGAGACCTGGGCGGTTTTAGTAAATGAGTTCGGTGAAGTCGGCATAGACGGCGCCATTCTTTCCAACAAGGGCGCATTGGTGAAAGAAGTCCCTGGCGGCTGTATGTGTTGCGTGAACGGGCTGCCAATGCAAATTGGCCTGAACATGCTGCTGGCGCGCAAGCCGGACCGCTTGCTGATCGAACCGACCGGACTTGGGCATCCCGATGAAATTATCGCGACGCTTAACGGCGAGCACTACCGGGATATCGTCAGTATTCAAGCGACCCTGACCCTGCTGGACCCAAGAAAGATCACAGACCCACGTTATAACGAGAATGAGAATTTCAGAAAGCAGGTTCAGGTCGCCGACATCCTGATCGCCAACAAAACCGACTTATGCTCAGACGAAGATAAGCGGGTGTTTTATGAATGGGTTAAGGCCACCAGGCCCGACTTGCATGAGGACGCCATTGGCTGGGTCAATCACGGTCGCGTGAACCCGGATTGGCTGGAACACTCCGCCGCCCCCAGCGACTACAGCATTCCAGCGTCGCCGGAGAGCAAACTGCCACTTATCGACATTGCTCTCGCCCCTCAACAGGATATCGTACGCAAAGAAAATCGCGGCGATGGTTATTTCAGTTGCGGCTGGGTTTTCTCACCCAAATACCGTTTCGATATGAAAGAAGTGCTGAATCTCGTCTACTCCCTGAATGTAGAGCGCTGCAAAGGCGTATTTCGCACATCGGAAGGCGCAGCGGTGATCAATGCGGAGAACGGAGGCGTTACCGTTTATACCGTCACCGAAGCGCCGGACAGCCGTATCGAAGTGATCGACAGTCAGCCTCTGCAGGTAGAAAGCTTGGAAAAGCTTCTAAAGGAGATTCTGGTCAGCGAGACGGTGACTTAATCAAACCGCGTCCAGCAGGCCGCGCAACTCCTCTGCGGTGAAGGACACATGTTTGATCGTCTCGCGCCGCCATGTATAAGCGATATGGAGATCGCCGCAGCGAGTCACGCAGGCAGACGGGTATGAGAATTCTCCCTCGCCGTTTTCGAGCACATGAACAGGTCGCCATTGCTCGCCGTCTGTCGAGGCGGACATGATCAGCACAGCGCGACCAGCCGCGCCGGAGTTATGCAACAGTAGAAACTGACCGTCGTTGGCGCGCACCACATCAATGGCGGCGTCTGGCGCAGGTATTTGTGTCAGGCGCAAATCAGTCCAGCTTAGACCTTCATCAAACGACCAGCATTCACCCAGAAAGCCTTCCGTCGTACGGCAAAGGCTCTGAATGGCCTGCCCATGAATCAGCAATACGGGCTGAATCGCCGACAAAGACGAGGCCCTCGGCCCATGCGCGCTCCAGGCTTCTCCCCTGTCTTCACTGCGCTCAAAGCAGATTCGCCACGCCTCATTTTCTGTGCTGGTTGGGATAAGCATGACGCCGGAGGGTAAAACGACTGGACGCCCGCGCACCGGCCCAATTCTACCGCTATCAAGCAATCGCGGCTGCGACCAGGTAGCGCCTTCATCCACAGATTCTATATAGGCGCCCCACCAGCGGGAAGGACTCGGGCCCACTTGATAGTACAACAGTATGCGACCGTCGCCAGACCTTGAGAAAACGGGGTTCCATAAGGGGTAGCGGCGTCCGCTTGGCTGCAGGGGATCAACCAGGAGGCGCTGGTTGCCCCAGCGTCCATCACGATACTCAGCCCCCCAAATCCCCGTTTTCTGCGATCCTTCCCTAGGGCCCGCAAAGCAAGCGAGCAATAAGCCGTCTTCTACGTCCTGAATGGTCGCAGCATGATATTGCTTCCCATCGTTAACATCGAAAACAAAGGCTTCCTGCATGGTCGACCACCTCTTGTGAAGCTTTCCTACAAATCGATGCCGGCATCGCCATCGCGAAACAGCATGCGAATGAGACGGAAAGGCAGAATGACCAGTTCAAAACTGATGTCGATAATGAACTCAAGCCAATCCAGTGCGTCCAGCCAGCCGCTATCGCTGTGGCGATGCTTTTTACTTGGCCAGACATAATGAGCGAGGATAAATCCCGCGATGGATGCCGCCAGTATCCACCCATTAAAACCCTGGGTGAACTGACTTACAACGCCGATCACCGCGCCGACGAATAACGCCAGCGACAATAACACTCTCAATAAATCCATAACGCCCGGTCAAACCTCTACAGAATATACGCCAGCAGTAAGGCGCCATAGGAGCGGCCATCAGGCCAAAAGCTCATGCTCAATACTACGTCAAAGGTTAACCCAGTTTAATGCGGAGGAAACGCCTCATCCTAATTCTTTCTGCTAACATACGAGCGCTAGTCGGTGAAGGCGCATGATGAAGGCATGGGGATTTCGAACTATTCAAAATTAATTGCTGCGCTGGCGATAATATTGCCGGCGATGGGACTCGCTTTGTATTTCAAAGCTAACAGTCGCGGTAACGCGGCTTCGCAGGAGTGCCTGTTCGGCAATATTTACGAATTACTGGAAAGCCAGAAAGTCGGCGATAACGTCTACGAGCTGTATCTTCATGTAAGCGGCTGGCCGGACAGAATAGAAAGCATTTCTCTGTTCAGTCCCCCTGCGTCCTTTGACGCCTGCGGACAACCTTTGCAAAAAGCGCTGGCTTCATCGCCAGTGGAGTACGGTCAGGAAGGAAAAATCGTTAAGTGGCCGATCCGCTTTGTCGTGGAAGGCGGCGCTGTCAAAATCCGCTATTCCAGCGACAAAGACGGCAGACTGGCGATGGAAGACGTTCCCGTAGACTGGAAACTCAGCTCAACCACGCAGCTTCCTCCACAGCTTACGCACTAAAGAATTCGCATACTCCGCTCGCATCTCGTGAGCCCGATTGATGTAGTAGCGATAATCGATGCTTCCATCCTCTTCTATTCGATAGTCCACTGTACGGGCTTTCTTCGCGGGATCTTCCCGAGCAGTTTCCGTCATCAGGAACACTTCCGCCATTGTCAGTGCTTTCATACTCATACCCTCTTGGATCTGTACTGAACTTTCATTTCATCTTAGTTCGTTCTATGATTCATAAAAATCAATATTTCGTGATCATATAGTTCAAGATATTTGATATATGAAGCTACCTGATATTTCCACGGAATTACTGCAAACCTTCGTCACCGTTGTGGACAGCGGCGGCGTGCTGCGCGCCAGCGAACGCCTGTTCAAAACCCAATCCACCGTCAGCATGCAACTCAGCCGTCTGGAGGAGCGCCTCGGCGTCGCCTTGTTCCGAACGGTGGGACGGCGTAAAGAACTGACGCCAGAAGGCGAAACCATGCTGATCTACGCCCGCAAAATTCTGGATCTGCAGAACGAAGCATTGAAAGCTATCCAGGGCGTGCAGTTTGAAGGCGAGCTGACCATCGGCATTTCCCGCTCTTTAGTAGACGGAGACCTGACCAATGAGCTGTCCAAATTCGCCATGCAGTATCCACTGATAAAACTTAACGTGCGCTCCGCATCCAGCATGCATTTGCATAACGCGTTCGAGCAGGAAGAGTTTGACTGCATTATTCGCCTGACTCAGGACCCTTCCGCGGACGAGTTAGTCCTCAGCAAAGCGAAGATGGTCTGGGTGGCGTCGGACAAGTATCAGTTCGATCCCAGCGTCCCTTTGCGCATGGCCAACTTCACCACGCCCTGCCAGTTCCGTTCAATCAGTGAAAAGGCGCTAAAAGCCGCCGGCATTGTGTGGCAGGAGGCGTACACCACCAACAACCTCAACGCGTTGATGTCGGCGGTACGGGGCAATCTGGCGGTCAGCGCCCGCACCCAGCATGCATTGCAACCGGGAACCCGGGTGGTAGGACCAGAGGAAGGACTCCCCGAGCTGCCGGAAATTTTTGTCGTGGCGCAAACCCGCGGCAGCTCAAGGCTGGCCGAGTTCTTTATTTCATGGCTGGCGCCCCGTCCTCCGGTCGCGGCTTGAAGTCGGAGGGCGACGGACAGCCCGCGTTTTCGCAGAACTCATTCAGGGGTTGATCCCAATAAGGCGTCCCTTTGAAACGCTCCAGAACATAATCCACAAAAGTGCGCACCCGGTGCGAAAGATGGCGGGTATGGGGATAAATCAGATACGCGTTCGATTCCACCAGTTGGTATTCCGTCAGTATGGGCTTCAGGGCGCCGCTGGCGATTTCCTTGTACAAAATGAAATTAGGCTGCGTCACGATCCCATAGCCGTTGACCGCCGCCTGCCGTAAATAATCGCCGGCGTTCGCCTGCAGCCAGGGATTCACACTCACCTCGATGCATTCGCCCTTGCTGTTCCAGAAGCGCCAGATGCTGTTGGGCAGATTGGAGTAATGAATCACTCGATGCTGCGTTAATTCTTCCGGGGTTTTGGGCTCGCCGAACTTCTCCAGATAGGCGGGACTGGCGCAGATCACCGTGTGTATTTTGCAGATCGGGCGGGCGATCAAAGTGGAGTCCACCAGGCGCCCGATACGAATCGCCAGGTCATACCCTTCCTGCACGATGTCGACCTGACGGTCATTAAAATTGATGTCGAAATTCAGGTTCGGGTGCATTTGCATGAAGTCATTGAACACGCAGCCCAAGTGCATCATCCCGAACGTGAACGGCGCGGCTATCTTCAGCTTGCCGCTGAGGGACTTGTGCTCGCTGGTCACCGCCTCTTCCAGTTCCGCCAGATCCTCTAACAGTCGCAAACAGCGCTCGTAATAACTGCGCCCTGTTTCGGTCAGGGTCAACTTGCGGGTCGTTCGCACCAGCAACTGCACGCCCAGACGGGATTCCAGTTCCGCCAGACGGCGACTCACCGCTGACTTGGCGATGTCCAGAACCTGCGCTGCGCGGGTGATGCTGCCAGTCTCCACCACTTTGGCGAAGATCTGCATTTCCTCAAAGCGACTCATGCGTTCCCTCCAACTATGTTTCGCTTAATTGTTCTTATTTTAGCAACAGAATTTTCCCTTCAGCCATGTTTATCCCTTTTATCTCAACAAATATAGTGAGCCCATCTAAACGACAGCCAAACTTTCAGGAGATAATCCATGAACCATTCAAACACTCGCATTCTGAAAATCGACAGCAGCGCCCGTGCGGAAAGTTCAATGAGCCGCAAGCTCGCACAACAACTTACTGAACAACTGGTGGCGGCCAACCCTGGCGCGGAAGTGGTTTCCCGCGATGTATCCGGCGGATTGCCTTTCGTCACGGAAGAATGGATCGGCGCCAGTTACACCCCGGCGGATCAGCGCACTGAAGCGCAAAATCAGGCGCTGGCGCTGTCAGACAGCCTGATCGAGGAGTTACAGGCGGCCGACACGCTGATTATCGCCGCCCCTATGTATAACTTCAGCGTCCCCGCCACGTTGAAAGCCTATATCGACCAGATCTGCCGCGCGCAGGTGACTTTCCGTTATACCGAGCAGGGCCCTGTTGGACTGCTGGAAAATAAAAAGGCGTATGTAGTGGCTGTCACCGGCGGCACGCCCGTCAACAGCGCGGCAGACTTTGTGTCCGCCTATATGCGTCAGGTGCTGGGCTTCATCGGCATCAAGGATGTGACCTTTATCAACGCCGACCGCATCATGGTTGATCCGGAGTCCATTCTGGCCGACGCGCAACAGCAAATCGCCGCAGCCACGGAAGTGGCCGCCGCTTAAGAGTTCGTCAGCCTCGTCCAGCAAGGAAGCAGGCTGTCGCATTTTCCGCGCTGCGACGCAGGTTGACGGCGGCATCCGCCAGGGCCTGGTCCAGAGTGACCACTCCCGGCGCAATGGGAAAGACAGCGGTCAATCCCATTGTTCGCGCCGCCGTCGCATCGCCCAAAAGCGCGCCAACCAGCGCAATGGTGGGCGCGCCGGCTCTTTGAGCTCTCTGCGCCACGCCCAGTGGCGCTTTGCCTCGCAGACTTTGACTGTCCATACAGCCTTCTCCGGTAAACACCAGATCCGCTCCCTTTAGCTTTTCATCAAATCCACTGAGCTCCAGCACCAAATCAATGCCCTTGCGTCCTTGGGCGCCAAGTACGCCAACAAACGCCATTCCTAATCCTCCCGCCGCACCACCACCGGGTATCGCCCCCAACTCTCGTCCCAGCGTCTGCTCATTCAACGCCAGCCAATGGGACAACAAGCGATCGAGTTCCTGCACATCACCGGGCGTAGCGCCTTTTTGCGGACCAAAAACCGCCGACGCGCCCTGTTCCCCGCACAGGGGATTGTCCACATCCAGCGCGATGGTGATGTCGCATGCGCGCAAGCGCGGGTCCAGCCCACTGAAGTCCAGCGTGACCAGATCCCTTAAACCCTGCGCGCAAGGAGCGATTAATCCACCCTCAGCATTGAGGGCGCGCAGCCCCAACGCCATCAACATCCCGACTCCGCCGTCATTGCTGGCGCTGCCGCCGAGTCCGATCATGAAACGCCTGGCGCCGGCGTCCAGGGCATCGCGAATGACTTCACCGCTGCCCCAGCTGCCCGCCAGAAAAGGATTACGCTGCTCTCGCGCCAATAAATGCAGACCTGTGGCTGCGGCGACTTCTATCACCGCCGTGGCGCCATCCTCCAACAGCCCCCACATGGCGGTTACCGGCTCTCCCAAGGGGTTACGCACCGTCACGTAGCGCTCATGCCCGCCCTTATTGGCGAGAATCGCCGCGACAAAGCCTTCGCCGCCATCGGAGATTTGTATCGCTTCGCAATGAGCGTGAGGCGCAGCGCGAAGTACGCCCTCCATGATAGCGGCGCCGACTTCCCGGGAAGACAGGCATTCTTTGAACGAGTCTGGAGCAATCAGAACTTTCATTATTTGTTTCCGCATAAGAAAAGGTGACCGACTAAGCCTAGCCATTCCCATGCCAGGGCTAAAGGATCAGGTGAACTCACGGCAGATTTTTTGCGAGTCTTCCGCAGACAGCCCTTCCCCCGTCAACCCACATTGACCCGTGCCCGCGCCGCCGGGCTGATAGTGTCGACAGGTATGGCAAACGCCAAAACGCTGCCGTTTACGCGCGATCTGCCATTGCGCCAGGATATCGCGCAGGTTTCCAAGTAAGGCGGCTTCCTCTTGTCCGGAGAAATTGCGCATGGCGTCGTCGAATCCGGGTGGTGGCGTCAGTTTATCCAGCAGCGCTTGCGCCTTTTCCGTCAGATGCAGGTGCACCATGCGCCGATCCGAGGCGTCCGCCTGCTTTTCTACAAAGCCTTTGGTCTCAAGCTGCTTGATGCTCTGGGAGATCGTGCCTTTGGTGATTTCCAGATATTCCGCAACGCCTTGCGGCGTATCCGAATAGCGGTTGCAGGCCGCCAAATAACGCAGCACATCCAGATGCACCGGCTGCAGATCGTACTCCAGTAACGCCTTGCGCCACTCTGTGCGGATGACGTAACCGATACGTTCGATGAAATCAAAAATAAGATTATCAGGCATCCGCAAATATTATCGACACAACACTGTAATCACAACCGTCCCGATGATGCGAACTTTCTGATCATCCTTCTGATATGCAATTTCTATCAGGGTGATAAGAACAATTAGGCTCCATAGACGCCAATATAGTATTGACTCGAAACCTTTCAAAAAGATAAATTAATCATGTTTCGATTCGATACTAAAAAGAGGTTTCTATGTTTACGTCCCGATTACTTGCTTGCAGCGCTCTGGCGCTCTCCGTTGGCGCCTGCGCCCATACGCCTTCCGACACGAAAATCGAGTCCGCCACTAATAACGCAGTGAAGGCGCAGTTCGACCTGATTCAAACCCGCGTTTATCGCGAGGGCCCCAACGCGGTCTTTGAACACAGCGTTCACGATGGCGCAGGCGCGCTGAAGCCCAACGCTATCGGACAGTTGGCCGGCAGCGACGTGTTCAGCTATGTCTGGCCAACCTCTCTGAATAGCAGCGCAGTGGGGTTTGCAGCAGACCAGGGCATTCTCGCCTTCGTGCTAACCGCACATCCCGACTTTGACGACACGCCAAAATTCGACGAGAACGCTGACGGCAAGTTCGATAATGACGGCGATCTCTGGCATAGCCACTGGGTGGTGCTGACGCCGGATGAACAGTGCGGCCCCGGTGCATTGAAGGTGAAGGACATTCCCGCAGGCGCGCACCCCGACCTGCCTGCGACCTGGCCTGGACTGCCGTTGTTTATCGATAGCCCGGGTTATGAGCCGGAGCTGAAAGGAGAGCAGGTCCGCGCACGGGTTCCACTCAAAGACATGGGTTTCCCTGAAGCATTTCAGTATGACGGCGTCACCGCCGCCCTGCGGGTCAACGTCAACGTACACAGTCCATTATTGTGCGTGACCAATGTGTGGGATGTAGCCTCCGGCGATTTAAGCCTGCCGGCGACTTACGCTCCGAAGTAGCCAGGGCATGCTAAACGTACAGACATGTTAAATGTACAGGCATGTTAAACATGCGGGTGGGTGAATAACGCCGGTATGAGCATTATGAAAATAGTGAGAATAGTGAGAATAGTGAAAGTAAGTTAATCCGGCCGACAGCCCCCCTTCAATGGTCCAACAAACGACAAGGTCTTGGCGCGCCAGGCCTTGTCTCCTGCGGACTTTCGCCGTGCTAACGCCCACCTGTATGCATAAACACGGCGTTCCTTGCGTGATGGCGCATAGCCGCGTCAAGCTGGCGAAAGCGGGGTTCTGCTTCTATAAAATTAGTATTGGGTACGAAACTGTATCAGGTGTCTATTCAGAATGTAGGAGGACACGCCATGGCTGAGGAGTTCGAAAAGCTGCATCCGATTCTCAATGAAATCACCCGCACCTTCACGCAACTGTATGAACGGCAAAAAGACGTCGACACGCTTGAAAAGCTCATCAAGCTGGAGGCCATACTGAAAGTCAAACTGGATGAAATCCAGGCCGTCAGGGCGAAAGTGGAGAACGAGTAACGCTCTCCAGCCTGACTAAAAACGCTGAGTCGCCTGCTGCCGGTACTCTCTGGGCGTAAGCCCTTTCAACTCCTGAAAGCGCCGATTGAAATTGGCGACATTATTGAAGCCCACCTGAAAACAGATGCTGGCCACCTGCTCATCGGTTTCCGCCAGCAGACAGCATGCGCGGCTGACGCGGATGCGATTAAGAAACTCCACAAAACGATTGCCGGTGGCTTTGCGGAAAAAGCGTGAGAAGTGACTGTCCGTCATGCCCACCAGTTCCGATACTTCCTGCAAGCTGATCGGCGATTCAATATTGTTGATAACATACTCCACCACCGTATTGATCTTGCGTTGCATGGTCTCGTTGGCTTTGGAGTTGATCTGCATGGTGGAGAGCATGCGGTAGTTCGGCCAGGCCGCCAGCTCATTCATGAAATCAAAAAACAGCACAATACGGGCCAGACCGGAGGCGTCGCGGATCTCTGCGAAACGGGTGCGCACCTCATCAAGATCGACGCCGATGAATTCGATGCCGGAGCGCGCACGCTCCAGCATCGGCAGCAACTGGCTCAATTCGGGAATGACCTTGATGCCCTGCTCAATCGTGTCGTGATTGAAGTGGAGCAACATGTCCCGTAGCTCCACTTCAGACTCCGGGTCATTTTTGCTGATCCAGTTATGCGGCAGCCTGGGCCCTGTCAGAATCAACTGTCCCGGCCCGAACAGCCCCACGTAATCACCGATAAAGACTTTGCCGGTGGTGGCGACGATGAAGTGCAACTCGTACTCCTCGTGCACGTGCCAGCGAATCAAATCGCTGGGGAATCCATGCTCGATATAACGCACGGTGCCCGCGCTGCGGTCCGTCAACTCGATTTCCGGCACGCCTTTATTCATCTTCCGCATCGACTTAACCTACTGCTCAGCTCATGACGTTGCCGCCATCCACGTTGAATGTCTGCGCCGTAATGTAGTTTGAGGCCGGCGACGCCAGAAACAGCGCCATTCCACAGATATCCTCCGGCGCGCCCATGCGTCCAAGCGGCACATCCAATCCCACCCGCCTTTTCTTCTCGCCCAAAGGCAGGTTTTCATATTTGGCGAACAAGGCGTCCACCTGCTCCCACATGGGAGTATCCACCACTCCGGGGGAGATCCCATTGACGTTGATATTGTGCTTGGCCAGCGCCAGCGCCGCCGACTGCGTATAGCTGATGATCGCCGCTTTGCTCGCGCAATAGTGCGACACTAACGCCTCACCTCTGCGCCCTGCCTGGGACGCCAGATTGATGATTTTGCCCTGCCTTTGCGAGTCTACCATGTGTTGCGCCACTTTCTGCATCGTGAAAAAGGCCCCTTTCACGTTTACGGAAAATATCCGCTCATACATGGCTTCATTGGATTCCAGCAGCGGCGCCAGATCAAATACCGCCGCGTTATTGAACAGGATATCCACGCCGCCGAAACGTTCCACTGACTGCTCTAGCAAGCGATCCACGGAGGCCATATCCGTCACGTCCGCCTGCACATAACAGGCTGTTTCGGGGTACTGCTCCAACACGGCCGCAGCCTCTTTCGACGGGGTTGCGGGCAAATCGCAGAGCACGCAGGAAGCGCCCGCCGCCAGATACGCCTCCGCCACGGCCGCGCCAATACCGCCGCCAGCGCCGGTCACCAGAGCGGTTTTGCCCTGCAGGTTGGTCAGGTTTTCAATGGGATAACTCACAGTGTCTTTCCTTTCAAAAGAGGGGATGTCGTTAAAAGCGCGAGAAGCCGACTCAATATGACCTCGCAGCAATTCGCCGAATGCAGGATAGCGCTGCGGCAGATCTCCCCAGAGCTTGGCGTCGGAGACAAAGCGCTCCAATGCATCCGGGGCGGATAATAGTTTTTGCAGCCGCGGCCATTCTGGTTCGTAATAAGGAACCGGAGCCTGTCCGGCGCGCACTCGCTGCATAAAGACATACCAGTACGCAATGGCCCGCAGTGTTCGCTCCGGCGTGCGACCGGCCGCGAAGCCGCCTTGCAACGTCGGCAGAATGAATATCGGGAACTTGCTGCCGCCGTCCGCACATATACGCTCAATGCGATCGCCGATATTGCGGTTGCCAAAGCGGGCCAGCACTTTGCGCCAGTAGGCGTGTAAATCCAGGGGCGAATCGCCTAACGCAGGAATCGCCTCCTGCTCTTCAAAGGCTTCGACAAACGCTCTCAACTCAGGATCATGCACCGCCGCGTCGTAGGTGGGGAATCCACGCAAAGCGGCGTAGTAGGACAAGGCGGTATGACCGCCATTGAGGATACGGATTTTCGCTTCCTCATAAGGCTGCACATGCTCCACCAGCGTCACGCCGACGCGCTCCAGCGGCGGACGCCGCCCGGCGAAATCATCCTCGACCACCCATTGCACAAAGTCTTCCGCCATCACCGTCAACGCGTCGGCGACGCCAAATCGCTCGCGCGCATCACGTGAATGCTCAGGCGAAAGACGCGGCGTAATACGATCCACCATGGCGTTGGGGAAACTGGCGTTATCACGCAGCCAGGACAACAGGTCGACATCGCCAACCTGCTGCAGGTACTGGGTAAACCCGGTCTTCAGGGTATCGCCGTTATGACGCAGGTTGTCACAGCTCAGCAGGGTGATAGGCCCCTGCCTGGACTGCATTCTCGCTCTTAAGCCCGCATGCAGAAACGCATATAACGTATTACGTCCACTGCCCTGCAGATCCGCGGCGATTTCAGGATGGGCGATATCCAGCAGACCGTCTTCCTTCAAATAGTAGCCGCCCTCCGTCACCGTGATGGTGACCAATTGCGTTTGCGCATCCGCAAGGCATTGATCCACGCTGTGCGGAGACACTGCACCATCCAGCAAACGAATCAGCGCGCCAATTTCTTCATAGCGCGCCTCACCTTCAGGCGAAACGGTTTTCAGCACATAGCTTCCAGACTGCGCCTGCAACGCGGCGAAAGCGGGGCTGTCGGCGGGCCGTAGATTCACGCCGGTAATGCCCCAGTCCAGACAGTCCTCATGAGCCAGCAGCGCATTGAAATAATAGGCCTGATGCGCCCGATGGAAAGCACCGACGCCAAGATGGACCACCGACGAGCTTACTTGCGAACGATCATAGGACAGCTTGAGCAACCTTGCGTCGTTCGCCCCAGAACGCGTATCAGACATGAGCCGTCTCCCCGCCATTCACATACACCGCCTGATTTTGCGGATTGAATAAACGCATTTCTTCCGCATCAAAGTTCAGGCTCACTTGCTGGCCTTCCATCAAACCGCTGCGCGCGGCGGACTTCACCACCAGATTGCCGCAGCCGTTCACCTGCACATGGCAGTAGGCTTCCGAACCCAGGTTTTCAATCAGTTCAATACGCCCCTGCACCGGTCCATCGCCTATCGGAGCGATATGGATATGTTCAGGCCGCACTCCCAGACTCCATCCGGCGCTGACATTGTTCGCCAACACCCGCGCAGGAAGACGCAGATGGGCGTCAGCCGCGCGCACTTCGACGCTTTCGCCGCCGTGAATCACTTGATCGATCGCCAACATATTCATCTTCGGCGTGCCGATAAATTCCGCGACAAAGCGATTCGCCGGCTGTTGGTATAGGTCAATGGGAGAGCCGCATTGTTCGATCTGGCCCTGGTTGAGAATGACCACCCTGTCCGCCAGAGTCATCGCCTCCACTTGGTCGTGAGTCACGTAAATCATCGTCGTGCCAAGCTGTTTATGCAGACGCGCCAGTTCAAGACGCATCTGCACCCGCAGAGCCGCGTCCAGGTTCGATAAGGGTTCATCAAACAGGAAGACTTTAGGCTGACGCACAATGGCGCGCCCGATGGCGACCCGCTGCCGTTGTCCGCCGGACAACTCACGCGGCTTGCGCGCCAGCAGTTTATCCAGTTGCAACGAGGCGGCGACGGAACGCACTTTCTGATCGATTTCCGCCTGCGGCCGTTTCGCCAGACGCAAGGCGAAGGAAAGGTTCTCCGCCACGGTCATATGCGGATACAGCGCATAAGACTGGAACACCATGGCCAGATCCCGCTTGGAAGACGGCGCTTCGGTGATATCCCGTCCGTCCAGATGGATAGAGCCTTCGGAGACCAGTTCAAGCCCCGCGATCAAACGCAGCAGCGTGGATTTACCACAGCCGGACGGACCGACGA
This sequence comes from Hahella sp. CR1, assembly GCF_029813005.1. Taxonomy (NCBI): domain Bacteria; kingdom Pseudomonadati; phylum Pseudomonadota; class Gammaproteobacteria; order Oceanospirillales; family Hahellaceae; genus Hahella; species Hahella sp. CR1. The sequence continues at coordinate 250,512 of NZ_JAPELK010000008.1, read as the reverse complement.
AAACGATAAACTCCCCTTCCTGGATTTCCAGATTGACGCCGCGAATAGCATGGTACTGATCGTAATGTTTATGCAGATCTTTAATATTCAGATAACTCATCGGATAAATCCTCGAAAACTATTTCACGGCGCCGAACGTCAGGCCCTGCACCAACTGCTTCTGACATAACCAGCCGAACGCGACGATGGGGGCGCAGGCCAGTGTGGAAGCCGCTGAAAGCTTGGCCCAGAACAAGCCTTCCGGGCTGGAGTATGAGGCGATCATGGAAGTCAGCGTGCCGGCGTCCGCAGCAGTCAGGTTGAGAGACCAGAACGCCTCGTTCCAGCACAGCACGATGGATAACAGGCCGGTGGAGGCGATGCCGCCCCAGGCCAGCGGCATGACGATTTTCACCACCTCGCCCATGGGGCTGGCCCCGTCCATCCTGCAGGCTTCCAGGATTTCCCTGGGAATGTCTTTGAAGTAGGAAAACAGCATCCACACCACGATGGGCAGGTTCATCATGGTGAAAATGATGATCAGACCAATACGCGTATCGAGCAGCCCGTAATCACGGAACAGAATGTAAATCGGCACCAGTACGCCCACCGCCGGCAGCATTTTGGTGGACAGCATCCACAGCAGCAGATCCTTGGTGCGCTTTCCGGGATAAAACGCCATGGCGTAAGCGCCGGGAATGGCGATCAGCAGCGCCAGAATAGTCGCGCCGAAGGACGTCACAATCGAGTTGATTGCGTGCTTCAGATAATCGCTACGCTCCTGCACCAGAGAGAAGTTCTCCAGAGTCGGTTCGAACACGAATGTAGGCGGCGTGGAAATCGCCTGCAGTTCGGTTTTAAATGAGGTCAGGAACATCCACAGAATGGGGAAAAACAGCAGCAACGCGATTCCCCAGGCGGAAGCGCCTACAATCCAGGTTCGCACTTTAAGTTTTTGCTTCAGATTCATAGCCGCCTCACACCGTTAAGTTCTTGCCGATGGCGCGAATCAGGAAAAACGCCACGATATTGGCTAACACCACCGCAAACAGGCCGCCTGCGGACGCAATGCCCACGTCAAATTGCAGCAGCGCCTGGGAATAAATCAGATACGCCAGGTTGGTGCTGTCATAGCCGGGACCGCCGCCGGTGGAAACATAAATCTCGGCGAATACCACCAGCAGAAAAATGGTTTCGATCATGATCACCACAGCAACCGGACGCGCGAGGTGAGGAATGGTGAGATAGCGGAAAATATGCCAGCTGGTGGCGCCGTCCATACGCGCCGCTTCTTTTTGCTCGGTATCCTGAGACTGCAACGCGGTGACGAACACCAGAATTGCAAACGGCAGCCACTGCCAGCTCACCATGATGATAATGGACAGCAGGGGCGCATCCGCCAGCCAGTCCATCGGCTCCATGCCGACCATTTGCGAGAGCCAGGCGAAGACCCCATACACCGGGTTCATCATCATGTTTTTCCAGATCAATGCGCTGACCGTCGGCATGACGAAAAACGGCGAGATCAACAATACGCGCACGGCGCCGCGCCCAAAGAAAGGCTGATCAATCAGGGCCGACAACGCCACGCCTAGCACCACAGTGATAGCCAGCACCGATCCCAGCAGGATCAGGGTATTGTTCACCGCCGGCCAGAAGCCGGGGTCGGTGACGAAAAATTCGTAGTTCAGCAAGCCAGTGAAGTTATGCTCGCCGGGGTACAGCAGGTTATAACGGATGGTGGAGAAATATATCGTCATCGCCAGGGGCACGATCATCCACAACAACAGTGAGATGACGGACGGAGCGAGTAACGTTCGCGTTACAGCACGTTGCATCGAAACACTCTCTGGTAACTGGGTTCTTAAGATCCGAAGACGGCTTCGCGGCTGGAGTCGCCGCCCGCAGCCCGCCGTGAATGCCCATAAACACGGCGGCGCAGGCGGCCTACCTCATGTCACGAAGTGCGGATCAGTAATAGCCGGACTGACGCATCTGACGATCCGCCGATACATTGGCGGACTGCAGCGCTTTTTCAACGGACACGCTGCCCGTCAACGCCCCGGTCAACATCTGCCCGGTCGCCATGCCAATCGCCTGAAACTCGGGAATGGCTGCGAACTGCACACCGATATAGGGCGACGGCTCCAGAGTGTTGTCTTCCGGATTAGCGGAGTTAATGGCCTTGAGTTCCGCTGATGCGAATACCGCCGCTTTCAGGAACTCAGGATTTTCGTAGGTGCTGGTGCGTGTTCCAGTGGGAACCGAGCCCCATCCCTGCGTATCCGCCACCAGTTGGATATAGTCCTTGGAAGTAGCCCAGGTGACGAACTTCTGCGCTGCTTCAGCATGCTTGGTCGCGGCGGGAATAGCGAGCGACCATGCCCACAGCCAGTTGGCGCCTTTATCGGTCACAGCGACGGGTGATTGAGCGAAGGCGACTTTATCCGCAACCTTGCTCTGTTTGGGATCGCTGACGAATGACGCAGCAATAGTGGCGTCGATCCAGATGCCGCACTTGCCTTCATTGAACAACGCCAGGATCTCGTTGAAGCTGTTAGAGCTGGAGCCCGGCGGGCCGTAGTTCTTCAGCAGATCGACATAGAAGCTGACGGCGTGAGTCCAGGCTGGAGTGGTCAGCTGCGGTTTCCATTTCTCGTCGAACCAGCGCGCGCCAAATGAATTGGCCATGGTGGAGATGAACGCCATGTTATCGCCCCATCCGGATTTGCCGCGCAGGCAGATGCCGTAGACGCCATCCTTGGGCTTATGCAGCGCCGCGGCGACGTCTCTGATATGGCCCCAGGTGGGTCGGTCTTCGATGGTCATGCCCGCTTTTTCAACCAGATCCTTGCGGTACATGATCATGGAGCTTTCGCCGTAGAAAGGCGCAGCATAGAGTTTGCCGTCGACCGACAGTCCTTTACGAACCGCCGGTAGAATATCGTCCACATCATAGGACGCGTCGGTTTTGATTTCCTTCAACCAACCGCGTTTGCCCCAGATCGGCGTTTCGTACATGCCGATGGTCATCACATCGTACAAGCCGCTCTTATTGGCGATGTCCTGCGTGACGTTCTGGCGCAACACGCCTTCTTCAAGCGTCACCCATTTCAATTTGATGTCTGGATTGGCCTTTTCGAAATGGCTGCTCAGCTTCTGCATTTCGATCATGTGGCCGTTGTTGACGGTAGCGATTGTGATTTCCTCAACCGCCGACGCGAGAGATGAGATCCCCAGGGAAATGGTCGCCGCCGAAACCAGCGCAGCGCGGGATAGAAACTTCATAGGTTACCTCCGAAGAAGTGTTATTTTTATATTCAAAGGGGGCCTTAATGACTTAAAGCAGAATTACTATGCGTCAATCCAGTTTCCAACTCTAATACCTACCATCGAAAAAATTATACTTTTTTGACAAAATTTCCATGAAATCGGGATAATTTTGTAAATTCAGTACATATATAACGTAGATCTTCAGGGAATCGGCAAAGTCAGCTGGCGTTGCACAGCGTTTCTTTACCGCAGCCTAGGGTACACCCCAGGTGGCGTGCGGTTATGAGCGTCTATTATGTTTCTGCATCCGGCGCCGACCGGATGCGATAGCGACGCTCAACGCTGACCGAGCCGATTGAGGGAGTTGGAAGAAGACAATGACAAAAGTGGCGGGAAAAATCTGTGGCGTTGGTTGGGAGCTCACTCTGTATTCAGTGAGCGAGTTTGAGGAACGCGCCACCTATCAGGATATCGCCCGGCTCACCCGCTTCAAGCTGGTGTACGCCAACGATAATATCGAAGAAGAAGTCTGCGACATTGCGGACCTGAATAATCTGCTGATCCAAAATGGCGTATTCGTCAGCCATTTTTCGCCATCACAAGCCAGAGGCATGGCGGAAATACTCTGCAAGCTAAATCATATGGGAGAGCTGGTATGCGCCAACTCGCCTTACTGGGCCGGTGTCGAAGCTTACACCGGCCAGGGCCCTGACGATATCACCCCGCAAGTCACCTCGGAGTCGATCAGTTTCGTCGTATTCCGCTCCTACCTGATGTTCAAGCGCCATGGATTTTTCCTGGCCCGGGTGTCGGTTCGGGATATGTCGAAATATGAGTTATGCTGTTTGTCAGAACAAACACGCCATTCATTTATGAGACCTGCATTTCCTGGAAGTAAAAATGAATAATCCCATACTGACGCGAGACGATCTGCTGGGCGGCAAGCTGGCGGAGATCATGAGCTACTACATGCTGCAGCAGGACGCGGACAGAAAGGACTTCTTAAACATCGCCCGCAAGCAAAAAGGTAAATTCGAGGACAAAGCCAAACGCGTAGAGTCGCTTTTCGGCTACCCCGTCCCCGCTGAAGTTATCGAAGCGGAAGAGTGCATGACCGCTTATGACAGGTACAGTGGCGTCGCCCAAGACGTCTGGATGCTTGCTGGCGAAATGATGAGCCTGCCAAACAAAGTCAGCGCCAAAGACATCGCTACCTCTCTCCGTGACTTCGAACTGATTATGCGCCTGCTCACCGGGCTCGAAATTATCGGCCGGGACCCCAGCGGCGACACCTGCTTTCTCAACATGCTCCCCTCTCCTCTCGGTACGGCCCGAGTGATCGTTTATGATCACGAAACCGGGGAGCCGTCCTCCGAAGAGTACTTCTCCATCGCAGACTTCGTCGCAGACCGTTGGGAGGAGGACTGCCTTAGAGAGCCGGACGACGATGACATGGATGATGAGGACGAAGGTGATGATGAAGAGGATGAAGATGAGTACGAGGAAGACTTCCAGGAAGAAGAATGGTTCAGCAAACACTCCGACGCCGCCAAACAAGCCATTGAAGACTTCAACGCCTTCGCCGAAGCGGAAATAGAACAACGCCCTTACTACCACGACCCCAAACAATTATTCAACCGCACAGACTGGCTGCATGGCCACCCCTCCGGCCGCCCCACTTACGCCTTCGCCTCAAAAATGGATCAAGCCCCTACATTTGAGGTGTACGAGCAGGAGAAACCATTACTCGATAAAGAACCTGCGCTGGCGAACTATTGGATGCTCGCGCATTTCTTTCTGGGCAATCATGCCGCCTGTCGCGACACGATTAATCTGGTCAAACAGGCCAACGCCCTCGGAAGCATTACGCAAGCGCTGGCGGAAGCCCTGGATGAAACACTGACCGCCTTGGAAACCAAGCCGGACTCCGCACAATTCGGACGTCTGGATCATCAGAAAATAACTGACCTGATAAGCCAGACTCAAGCCAATTGCTCACCTGAGCATCTGGAGCCTGCGCACCGCGCAGCCCTGTTGGAAGCCAGAGGCGAGGCCCAGCTTAAACGGCTAAACCCCAAAGAATGCAAACAGCGTCTCGCCAGCGGCGTCGATCCGCTAACGCTGATAGCGGAATATCCTGATGACGTGGCCACCCATGACTTGGCGCTGGCCGCCCTGGGAGAACAAGACAGTGAATTCAATAAAATAGTCACCGCCTATTTCAAGGAGCGAACTGGAGACGCGTTTAATGAGTGGCCCTACAAGCGACAGCCAGAGCTTATAGACAGGCGCTTGTCACTGCCTTTGGCCGCTGCGTTTAAATCCGGGTTGAAGTACGACGCAGATCATAAAAAAGCTTACTCAGGCATCACCCTGACTCTTGGCAAGTATGACGATGACAACGCAATGGCTGCGCTGGAAGCGGCAGTATCACAACTGCCTCCAGACGATGATCGCCTTGAGTATGTCATTCAATGCTTGCAGGACAGCCAGCATCCCCGTCGCAACGAAATGATGAGCAAAGCCGCCTGGCGGCTGTTCGATATTCTGGAAGCCGCTTTGAAAAATCAGCAGGAGCAGGCCCAGCAACGCCGAGAAGAAGGCCCGACGCTGGATAATATGATCGATGTGGAGAACCATTATCTAACGGCGACGCATATATTTTTGCAGGAAGGCTCCAGCGAAGCCTTACAGGTCGCTGAAAAGCTTCTTGGTAACCGTGAGCATTTCAGGTTGTTCAAGCACATATTGGGAGACGCCTTCAGGCTCGCCGGGGACCACGACCTGAAAGAGCATGCGGAGTTCGCTAAATATTACGTAACGCGCGTCGCAGCGATTGAAGTTGACGATACTGAAATGACCATCGACGACCTCACACTGCTTAACTATATTGAGGCCGCCATCGCCTGGTGCAAGTTAGATCCTAAGGCGGCCAAAGCTACCGCTAAAAAACTATTTAAGCGCAAAACCGAGAGTCCGTATTTCGACCTGGAAATCAAGTCCGGGCAGCTCTACGCCTTGCTGGCGGATGATAAAGATAACGCTGAATTATTGAGCTGGGCGCGTCGGTTGCTGGGCAATCGCAGTAACGCCACGCGTATTTGCGGCCCCCTTCGCGCAGCGGGGGAGCTTAAGCTGACGTCGCTGATGGAGGACGTCCGTTATCACCTTTATTCTGATCACAATGACTTATTTCCCGAACAAGTTCTGCTCAAAGAAATCGCTTGGGACAGTTATCGCGCGCTCAATAAAGATGGCATCGAGGCCCCTGCTCAAAGGAAGAAAGACCAGTTCGCCCGTTATGTCGAAGTGGACAAGCTCGCTGACGCCCTGGGTCATCCTGAGAGACACGATCCGGACCATGTATGCAAGCGCATCTACAAGGAAAACCACGTCTCTCCGGAAGCCATACCTGCTTTATCCAAATATTTAACAGACCTGTTGCAATACAGTGGTGACGACACCGATAGAGTCGAAGCAAGGGAAGGCCTGCGCGCCTTACGCATTCAGGGAGTTGAGGCCCAGCCTGCATTGGCGAGCCTCCTGCAACTGGAGCATATGGCGACAGACCATTTCAACACGATTATCTACACCATGCGTTTCGTGGAGCCTGAAGCCGACTTACGCGAGTGGCTATACAGCGCGGACTTGGCTGAGCTGTTGGCGCAACTCGCCAACCCAGCGCCCCGTTTTCTACCCTGGCTGGACCTGATCGCCGCACGCGCCATCGCCCTTAATCAAAATCAGGATTCGGAGCCGTTGATCAATGCGCTCTCTCAAGCGATGGAACACCGCTTGTCATTTCCCCTGGGAGACTGGAGCGATGAAGAACCGACACTGATCAGGCTGCCGCAGATCCTGTCGCGATTCAAAGGCGATAAACGCATAGATGGCAGCTTAAAGAAACTTAAGCGCTGTGCAGACAAGGCGGGCCTGTACACCCTCGACGTCAGCCGCCTGACCCGTCGCCGCGCCCTGCCCGATGCAAACGCGTTCCAAATAAACAATGGCGAAACCATCCGTTTCAAACAGCCTATTAAAGGCCCCGACGATGACGAAGCCATCTACACGCTGACGATTACCCCCACCAGCGACAGCGTCATGTTTGAGTGCGGCGTGCATAACCTCTACTTCCGCACCTGTATGGAGGACGAGGAGTTGAAGAGCGCGGGACAGATCCCCGTCCAGAATGAAAACGCCGCGCTATCACTGGCGCAATCCATGGCGTTTGAGGCCATGATTCTTGGCTACAGTCAGGAAAAACCAGCGCCTAAAAAAGCGAAAAAACGCAGCAAGTAGATTGTTTCAACAATAAGGCGCGTCCCACCGCGCCTTTCAAATCGATATCAGCAAACAGCAAAAGCCAGTCCCACAGAAAAATGTGAAAACTGTATGAGGCTGGACTTTCTCTGCCACATAGCCAGTTTTCCACCGGAAAAAATCCAGCATATCCGTATTCATGGACGCCATTAAACAACCCTGCCCGGCGTGACCTAATCCACGCTAAACCTTTGCTTTATACCGGATTTCCCATTGACCTAAACCACATTAAAAGAAGACCATAATCTTTTGATTAAAAAGGTATAGAATTGTGTAATTTTGTCGCACCATGGGTGCAAAATCACACAATTGGTCTATGCTAGAGCAATAGACCCTGTTTAACGCCTTACACCCGTTTACGGTCGGGGTTCGTGCGGCAAGATACTTTTCAGACCTGACTACCACGTTGCGCCATTTATGAAAAACATCCTGATCGCTCTGTCTCTTTTATTCTGTTCCTCGGTTGTACTCGCTGATTCTGAAACCATTCTCCCTGAAAACCTGCAAAGTCTGGATACGGCCAACATCAGCTTGGGTTCCGTAAACGCCAAGGTGGTGGATGTGGAGAGCGGCGTTACCTTATTCGCCAAAAATCCGGAAACGGTGGCGCCCATCGCATCCATCAGCAAGCTGATGACCGCCATGGTCGTGCTGGATGCGGAGTTGCCCCTTGATGAAATGGTGACGATTACGGAAGAAGACGTCGACACCTGGAAAAATACATATTCGCGGATGCGTATCGGCGCCGTATTGCCCCGCAGCGAGCTTCTCCTGCTGGCGCTGATGTCTTCGGAAAACCGCGCTGCGCTGGCGTTGGGACGTTCATATCCTGGCGGCATGAGCGCCTTCGTCAATGCTATGAATGACAAGGCGAGAGCGCTGAACATGCGCGACTCGCGCTTTGTCGAGCCCAGCGGATTGTCCATGGAGAATGTGTCCACCGCCTCGGACTTGGTCAGAATGGTCTCCGCTGCGTCACGCTATAAACTCATCCGTGATTACACCACGACTCCCAGTCACCTGATCAAGCTTGGCGAAACGGAAAACGAAATGGAGTACCGCAACACCAACCTTTTGGTGCGCCAGGGCGAGTGGGGCATCAGACTCAGTAAAACCGGGTTTATCAATGAAGCCGGTCGTTGTCTGGTGATGCTGGCGGACGTGGGCGAACGCCCTGTGGCGATCGTGCTGCTGGATTCCTATGGCAGACGCACGCCTATCGGCGACGCCAACCGCATCAAACAATGGATGGTCACTGGAAAAAGCGCGCCCGTCGCGGGTGCGGCGCTCAAATACGAACAGGAGAAAAACTCCGGCGTATTCCAGACCGCTGCAATGGATGACGACACACAAAGCTAAGGGTCTTTGACTGCGGCGACTCCATCGCGCCGCAGTCTCCGTCTCAGGGAAACAGCTGTACGATACCGCTTTCCGCCTTCATATCCGCCACCATCCAAATCTGCTCAAAAGGGTGACTGTCCGGCACCTGAATACAATGCTGCAAACCTCGAATCTCATCAGCGCGCCAAGCTGGATGAGCGTTGCGGATGACCAGCCATACGCGCTCGCTTTTGTATGTCTTCAAGGCTTTGTTGGCGAGTATGCGGTTCAGCGCTCGCAACAAACGTCCGTCGGCGTCCGATTCCTCCAGCATCTGCAGCTCATGAAGCGTATTACGGTCCAGGTCGCGCCCCAGTAGTTGCATGGCTTCCTTTTCTGAGCCATACAAATGCGCGATTTCCATATCCAGACGCTCACCGTTCAGAAAACAGGAAACATCCGGCTTGATCGGCTGGTTGTGCCAGATATGCCGGATTGGCGTTCCCGTCAGCCGCTCATAACACCGCATGAACAAACGGGCTGCATCATGTTCAAGCACCAGTTTTTCCGATTCGCCAGGAGTCATCCGCTATCGCCGCTATCTCAACAAAAATCAAAAATCTGTGTCGGATAATGGCATAACCGGCGCAAAAGAAAAACGCTTCTTGGAGCAGACGAAAACGCACTTGATCAGATCGAGATAACGCCTCTCAGATAGGTCACTGCCGATCCGGACATCAGCACTCTGTCGCCGGCCACTTCACAGTCCAGACGACCTCCACGCTGGGACAACTGCGCCGCGGTCAACGAAGTCTTGCCAAGCCGGGCCGCCCAGTACGGAGCCAGAGTGCAATGCGCGGACCCAGTGACCGGGTCTTCGAAAATGTGCGCCTGGGGCGTAAAAAACCGGGAGACAAAATCAACCTCTTTGCCCGGCGCTGTCGCCACTACGCCGCCAGGGTCCAGGTTAATGCGGTCCATCAACACTCGATCTGGCTGCAGCGCCCGAATCGCGTCCTCATCGGCGTACACCAGCACGATGTCCCGTGCGCGCAAGACTTCCAGCGGCTGGATATTAAGCGACTCCAGCACCTCAACCGGCGCTGTCGCCACACTCGGCGGCCGGGCGGGAAAGTCCAGGGTCAACCGTCCATCTCTCCTGGTCACTCGCAATTCTCCGCTAAGGGAACGGAATACCATGGCGTCACGCTCATAACCGAGATGCGTCGTCAAAACATGAGCAGATGCGAGGGTTGCATGGCCGCATAAGTCCATCTCTATTTCCGGCGTAAACCAACGCAGATGAAAGGCATCCCCTTCCCGCACAAAAAAGGCCGTTTCCGCCAAGGCGTTTTCCTGTGCGATCTTCAACAGCACAGAGTCAGGCAACCAGACCTCCAATGGACACACCGCCGCGGAATTACCGCCAAAGACTTCATCGGTAAAGGCGTCAACCTGAAAAAGCTTTATATCCATCATTCTCCTCGCTGAGTGACTTCTTTCAAAAAGCGGACAACAAGATCCCTGACGTCTTTTTCGACAGACGTGGAATCAAATCCGACGGACTCCAATAATCATTTGCAGAACAGCAGCTTGCAACTTAATCTTGCGATCTGTATAGCCAACAGGCAGGACGTGACAAAATCAGGGGCGCACACCATGGAAATCAAACTTTATTCCGCTATCCACAAACAGGATTGCCTTCGTGTTTTCGACAGCAATCTCGACAAATATTTCGCGCCTCATGAAAGAGAACAATTCGTTGAGTTCTTAGATAGCGTGACCCAGGCTGACGATAATCAGTATTACGTCGCCCTGCAGGATGGCCTGCTCGTAGGATGCGGCGGACTGCGCCTGTATCAGGATACGGTCTATTTATCCTGGGGCATGCTCGCCAGAACAAAGCATAAAACGGGGTTGGGCGAACAACTGTTACGGCATCGGCTGGAGCAGGCAACTCGTCTGCATCCTGGAAAAGAGATTGTGATTGAAACCTCACAACACACCCAAGGCTTCTTCGCCCGCTATGGCTTTGCAATAGAAAAGTCAGAGACCGACGGATTTGGCGAGGGTATCGATAGAGTCACGATGCGTCTGAACGACCAGATGCATTCACCCCGGAAGTAGAGCCTCCCGGGTCGGACATTGCCTCCAGTTTCGCTCGAAGCTCCTCCGGCCCATACTTCCTGACCTGTTCTTGCAAGCCGCCAGGTCGCGCCTGTCCTATCACCAGCCCACATGACAAACATGCACATATTCGGCGATCCATTAGAGCCGGCGAATTGCTTAGCCTTTGACGTATACCTTTCGCTTTGGCGTCGTCGAGTTCAAGCGGAACAGCATTCGCATACAGCAACCCTCCCGCTAATATCAACTCACCAGCACATCGGGGACAAACAGAGAAAGAAAGTTCTGGAAGCGCTTTATAACCTCGATACTCATGAATATTTCCGCCATGAACATGAGGCTCAGCTTCTTCACTTGGCGTAAAGTACTCCTGCTGGCGTTCAAGCGCCTCCGTCTCTGTTTTCTCGTTAATGACCTCTCCCACCAATTCCGCCTGCGCGCCCGCCGGCAAAGCTTGAAAAATGTCATACAAGCGAGATTTATCCAGGCTCTGATAGTGCGCTTTATTCAACAGGAAAGTATTTTGTAAGTCGCTTAGAAACTCATTCACGGCGGCGGAAGCGCCCAGCTCAATACGCCCCTCAGAGGTAACTAGCGCGAGGTTAAAGCCTCGCCTACCAATGTAATAAATATCTTTGGCCTCTAGCGTTCTTTCAGTAATAGGCTCATCAGAAAAGTAACCGTTATAAGTCAACCGAACCGCATTATCTTGCAACGCAATGCCGGAAATAGCGCCTCGGCGTATAAAACGAAGCAACTGCACCGACCAGACAAATAGGAAAACGACGAAAAGCTCCGTCCCATGCTTCTCCAGATAGGGAAGCCACTCAAAAACCCTGTTTCGCCATGGCCCAAAAAACACCATCCACACCGCCACCAAAACAAAGGCGTGAAGAAGACAGCGCTTTAACAGCTGATTGACTTGGTTGGATAAGCGGTATTCTTTGTGCATTGCAACAGCTCATTGGCGCGTGATTTCAAGATATATTAGCCGCTATAGAGAATTTAAGCCTTGCAAATAGCCGAGGTGAAAACAAATAAAGAGGCCTTTGGCCTCTTTATTGATAAGAAAGGATAAAATCAGGCTCGTTTCAGGCGTCTGGCGACCAGTCCAATACCACCCAACAACAACATCGCGTATGTAGCTGGCTCAGGAGCCTCTCGAAAAACAAAGTAATCACTGTTATAGGTTGAGCCATACCGGTAAGTCATCTCGCCAAACTCATTATACCCTTCAAGATACATATAATTACCTGAATTAGGGCCATCTCCATCAACTGGAAGAGAAAACAATGGGCCGGTAATAGTATCTCTTATTCCATCATATGCTTGATAGCCAATTTTTACTTTATCGCCGCTATCTGTTTCTAACCATGCAGAGAATGACATATCATAATACTCGGAATGAAACTCAGTCCCATCTTCTTCCGCGTACTGAACATAACCACTTATAGTTATGTTATTAGAGCCACTATCACTCAGGTGATAACGATCCCCTCCTAATATAAAGGAAAACTCAGAAAACGCATTATCATAGCTACCAGAATAATGCATAAAATTATATTTTTCGTCCTTGTAGCTATACTCAGAAACTGATGCGTTTGAGTTGAACTGAAAAAATCCAGAGAACACATCATCACCAGTTTGATATGGACCATTTCCAATCTCTAATGTATCGAAGACACCATTTAAGTCCGTTTCAATAAGAGCAGAATGCGCTGAAAAAGAAGCGCCAAAAGCACAGATAGATGTCAGAAAAATTGTAGTTAATTTCATCGGTTACTCCATTTAAATTTTATACTTTCTAACTACCAATCCAATCAGGCCAAGGAAAATTGACAAGATAGACGCTGGCTCAGAAACCACTTTAAAGCCATCACCTTCATTGCACCCTGAACATGAATTTATTTTATACAGAAGCTGTTCGTCCTTATCATATCCTTCAAAGGATATCCATGCAGAGGATGGCGCATATCCTCCTGTTGGCAGTGCATGAAGCACACCACTACTCACATCAAAATCTCTATACGCCCCTGCCCCCATATAGCTGACCTTCAGTTTATTACCACCCTCATCTTCCAACCAGGCAGAGAAAGAAAAGTCATAATATTCGCCTCCGAATACGCCGACATCTTTAACAGAATTAGCCATTCCGTTTATTGTGACGGTATTAACCTTATCTTTATCCAGATAAAATCTGTCATCCCCCACTAACAGGCTAAACTGAGACAGGGCATTATTATAGGCGCCTAAATAAGTCACTTCCGTTTCTTCGCCACTACCGCCGGGATATTCAAAGTAATCATAATTGGTATAGGTAACGGGCGTTAATGAATCAAATTTCACCGAGCCAGAGAAAATATAACCCCCCCACAACTCATAGGGTGAATCGCCAAATTCCACTTCATGAAAGAAACCTTCAAAATTTGTTTCAATCAACGCAGCGTTAGCTTGAAAAGCCAGACCTAAAACACAAGGAACAGATAAAAGAGCCGTAGATATCTTCATTGCCAATCCTATTGAGCGTCCATATGAATAATAAGACTCTGATTTCTCAGAAATAAGCCACCCCAGCGGATACCAGGGCGGCAAATCATTAGATTATTACGCCTTTATAAACCGTCTTGCGGTTAATCCCGCAATCCCTATTAGCAACATTGAAGCGGTATAAGGCTCAGGGACCTTTTTAAACTCGTAGCTAGCGCTATCTGAGGATATTGACTTAATCTTATAAGTCATGTTTCCACTTGCATCGTACCCTTCAAGATCAATTCCAGTCATACTGGATGGGCCATACCCATCGGTAGGCAAAGCATAGAGAACATCGCTACCTGGGCCCTTTTCTCTATATGCATCTGATCCCAGATAGCTTATTTTCACTTTTTTACCATCAACCGACTCCAGCCATGCCGAAAAGGAAAATGTATAATAGTTGTATCCAGACATATTTCCTTCTTCGTCATAAGTTACATATCCAGCAACCGTCACATCATTGGAAGCAGCCCCATCAAGATGATACTTATCTCCACCAATCAGAAAGCTAAAGTCTGTAATTGCATTATTGTACTTCCCTGAATAATCCACCCATACATCGCCAGAGTGATTAGTAGACTCAGTACTGTATTCAGAAACAGGCGTACGCGAATCAAGCTGAATGGTTCCATAAAAAATATCGCCCCAAATCTCATAAGGGGAGTCGCCAGATTCCACTTCGCTAAAAACACCTTCGAAGTCCATTTCAACCAGGGCCGCATTGGCTTGGAAGGCAATACCGGAAAATATAGATACGGATAAAAGAGTAGTAGTAAGCTTCATTATCATTCCTATTGATCTTACGAGAGAACAAACAAAATTATATTTTTGAGGGGAACCACTTTGCTGAATGCAAAGCGGCATATACGTCATCGTTTAGACTTTCTTCAGGCGTCGAGCCGCCAGTCCTGCAACGCCCATCAGCAAGATGGTCGCCGTATAAGGCTCAGGAACCTTTTTGAACTCAGAAGCATTTATATAGCCATTGCTTGGAGTAAAAAGGGTATATTGGAGTTCGCCATCGTTATCGTATGCTTCAGCGGTGAACCATATGCCGGAGCCGCCGGAGCCACTCTCAGGCAGGGCGTCCAATATATAGTCTGGGTATTCCGGGTAATCGATCATTCCTCTAAATGCATCCGGCGCTTTAAAGGAGACCTTCAGACTCGTGCCGCTTTCTGAAGTCAACCAAGCTGTAACGTCGAAGTTAAAGTTTAGCGCTGCGCTAGTGTCACTTGTCACTTCGATTTGATTTTCTTTCGAAGCATCAAAAGCAAAATTATCGCCGTTGATGTTTAACTTCATATCCGTCAACGCATTCAGGTATAAGCCATGTGTGACAACCACAGGACCTTCAACTATATCAACGGGGTCTAAATCAGGGGAGTTTGAGTCAAACTGAATTTTTCCAGTCACCGGATCCGCATAAGAATATGGCGCGCTACCAGCGCCATTCGTCACAGTGTCGACTACGCCTTCAAAGCCGAGTTCAATCAGGGCCGCATTAGCTTGCCCAGCCAATCCCGCAGCCATCGCTGCGCACAGTAAAGTTCTGGAGAGTTTCATTATCAATCCTATTGATCTTCCATATGATCGTGAGACATGCCGACACTCCGTCAATGGACGTTCCGTAAGGTGTCAAAAGCAAACTCACGAGGGTTAATATCGCCAACGCCAATACAACCCAAATTTGGCGCGAGACGGTATCTTGCATCGCAACGACGCAGGATTTATTTATTGGCGTGAAGAGAAGTCGAATTGGCTTGTAGAGGGCTCTACAGCCGATAAGTTATTATGTTATTTCAAGCACTATAATGTATCGCCGAGGGACATTCAACGCATTGTTTTCAGGTGATATTTTGTCACTTTATACTGCAAATCCGTCCCCCCCAAAAGACGGGTTATGGCGACAAAAAGCAGCGAATAGCGTGACCGTCTTCTCATTGAGAATGAATCTGCGCCCCCTTATTCCCAACATAACAAGCAACGCAGTATGCAGAAGCGTATTAGTGGCTGGCTCAGGGATTACTATCAACCTTTCATACCGGTCCGCATCGTTGTTAACGCCAGATGCATAGTACAACTCCCGCGTATCAGCACGCTTGGAGTATGAGAAGTTCGAACTTGTGAGTCCCGCCCTAGATGAAGCAGAAGTCGCAATGGCCCGAATCAGGTTGCGTGGCGCTATATCTCCGGCAAAAGGCGTATATCGCCACTCATCCGTTGACAACAAATGATCGCCAGCTAATCCATCGTGATGAATCTCCGTAATAGCAGGAGCGACATTAAATGTGGGCAAAGCATAGGCGGGGGTCAGTGTGGGTAATAGCGCCAGGGCGATTGTCGCGATGTATCTCATATCCTTCTCCGTGTTTCCCTTGATTCCTGATTTGCGTCATCGCTCTTTCCGCAACGTACTTTATTTTCAAAGAGCCTTGGCAATACCGGGCTCTTTATAGCGCAAGAGGGCGTCAGTTTTTATGATGGACATCAAGCTGACGCGTTAGGTCCGTTGACGCAAACCTCTTCTCAATCCAACTATCGTGTCTGGTTTGAGACTGCTCAGGCGGTGAAGGAAAGTCCGACGACCCCATGTCTTGGACGGGGTCTGTTTATTAGGGAGCCTCTGAAAAACGTTGGCGGCCGCAGGTAGTTTTTCATAGGCTCCTTAGTAATTGAATCTCCAATTTAGAGAATATACCGATTACCTTCAAGCACGGGTTAGACTATGTTTTCACAGCGCAGAGCCCGCATATAGCGGATATTTATGACCAAACAAAACGTGACATTTGCTATTATTTTATCTTCAAAGATGTGCTTATAATTCCGTAACTTAATAGTCGTTAGTAGTCAGCCGCAAAATTGCTGAGTCAGTGTCGCACAGGACTGTTTATATGCGCTGTTCACTTCAAACTGCGATGGGATTCTCAAGACGCCAGCAGACCTCCCCCCATTCATCAATGACGCATGTTTTGATGATGCTGATTCCCGTCGTCTTATTCACGCTTTCAATAAACAGCAGGGCTGAAATCTACAAATGGACCGACGCCAAAGGCACTGTGCACTATTCCGACGCCGCTCCTGCTGAAAGCGACGCGCAGGTTATTACTCCCACATCCGCCATTGACGGCGTCAGGCTGCTGTCCGATGAGGCCAAAGCGCGTTTTAAAAATCTCCCTTCAGAGCCAGAGCAAACCAATGCGCCCAGCTCAAACCCTGTCGTTAATGTGTCTGAGTCAGTCAAAACTGAGGATATCCTTTGCGATGACGTTAATGGCGACTGTTTTTCCGAACAGGACACCCGCGTCTGTAAGCTGCGATTCGGCAAGCCCTGCGAAGAGGTTTATCTCTGGAAAGTCTGCGCCTTACAGAAAGTTTGTACGACTGACCGTTGCGATAACGCGCGTTTTGTTATCGATTGGCGTCCCCCTGTCGTGGGTGTTCGAGATCTCGGGCGTTCACTCCCCCTGCGCGCCAATGTCTCCGACAAAGACTGGAGCTGCTTGCAACACAGTGGCTTCTATTGCGATGAGCTGGCTCTGGAGTCGCAATGCCAGAAGGATTATCGGGAAAGCTGCGGCGCCGTTCGCGACTGGCTGCTCAACGCGCCCGAAAAGTGTGAGGCGGATAAAAACGTGGATTGCGGCGAGCTCGACACTCTGATCAAGTATCGCCCGGTTTCTGAGGAGGAGCGCCTCAAGCTCGGCGCCACCAACGCCAGTGGCGGCCATTTCGCACGCGACCTGCTTATGGAGAAAGTCGAGCAGAAGAAGAATGAACTCTCTGACGAAGCCTTACAGGCCGTATTGGATAAACTTCCGGGTATTGGCCGCCATAGCTTTCGCAGAGACATCAGTTGCTCTCTGAAGTCCTGGCGACGCTACCGCTAGCCCAATATGTCATCGTTCCAGGGCGGCGTATCGCCAAAGCGCTCCACCAAAAAGTCCAGCAGCGTGCGCAAGGTTGCGGGCATGTGCTTGCGGGACTGATAGACGCCGAACATGCCCAATCGCAGCGCCTCCCAATCGGTTAGTAGCGCAGTTAACTCTCCACGCTTTACATAATCCGTCACCATATAAGTTGGTAACATGGCGATCCCCGCGCCCGCAGCACAGGCGTTGGTCAACGCCAGTACTTCGTTGGCGCTAAGGTTACCTGTCACTTCAGCAGCGTCGACAGCGCCGGTCTTCTTATGGGTAAAGCGCCACTGACTTTTGCCAAAGTGCGAGTATGTCAGACAGTTATGCTCCGTTAACTCTCTTGGCGTTTTGGGCGCGCCCCGCTCTTTGAGATATTGCGGGGAAGCGCAGATGACAGAACGGCAGTCCGTCAGTTTGCGGGCGATCAGGTTGGGGTCGAGGTCGTTCGTGGTGCGTATGGCCAGATCAATACGCTCTTCTATCAGATTAACGCTACGATCAAGCAGTTGCATGTCCACACGGGTTTTCGGGTAACGCTTGAGATATTCCGCCACCACCGGCGCCAAATGCACTTGTCCGAAGGCCACACTTGTCGTGATTCGAATCAGCCCATAGGGCTCGGTCTCCCGTTTACCCGCGACGGCTTCCACGTCATCGGTCAGGTCCAGGATCTGCCGGCAGCGCAACAGGCAGGCTTCTCCCGCCTCAGTCAAAGAGATGCGCCGGGTCGAGCGGTTTAGCAGGCGCGCGCCCAGCCAGCTTTCGAGTTCATTCACATAACGGGTGGTCATCGCCCGCGACATGTCCAGATTATCCGCCGCCGCAGTAAAACTTTTGCGGGCGGCGACCTCGGCGAACACTTGCATAGCCGTCAGTCTATCCATCTTCAGCGTCTCCCCGGTATGTGAACGGAAACTTTATTTGTTCAATTCAAGCAACAAAGAAGGTCATTTTACTGCATTTATTGGGCGCATAAAGAAAATTATAGTGTGTCCATCTTTTAGCCATACCGGCTTTCGCTTAGTAACAAGACTATATGAGGAGCAGACTATGAACACATCGATTCCTTCTACCCGCAAAATCGTTATCACTGGCGCCAGCGGACGCTTGGGCTCACTGGTCGCAAAAGCGTTGATAGCGCGCGCAGGCGACGCAGATCAATTGACCTTCTCCGCACGCGCTCCTGAAAAAATCGCCGCGCTGGCTGCGCCGGGCAATGAAATAGTCAAAGCGGACTTCGACCAGCCAGAGACCTTGCTAACCGCTTTCACCGGCGCCGACACCGTGCTGATCATCTCCGGCGACGCCCCTGTAGATGTGCGCATTCGCCAACACCGCAACGCTATCGACGCCGCCAGGAAAGTGGGAGTCAAACGCGTGGTTTACACCAGCTTCGTCAACCCAACCGCAGAAAGTCCGTTCACTTTCGCTCGCATTCATGAGGACACAGAACAGTACCTGAAGAAATCCGGGTTGCAGTACAGCATCCTGCGCAACAACCAATATATCGCCAACCTGAGCTCAGGTCTGGCGCACTCGAAAGAAACCAACCAATTGGCGCAGCCTGGCGCAGCCGGCAAAGTGGCGTTTATTACTCATGAAGATATCGCCGACGCCATCGCCGCTGTGTTGCTGGAGTCAGGACACGAAGGCCGCACTTACGAGCTGACTGGTCCTGAGGCGTTGAGTCTGTATGACGTCGCAGACATCCTGGGCGAAGCTCGGGGCGCGCAGGTAACGGTTATTGAGGCGGAGCCAGCGGGATTTGGTGAAATACTGCAGTCAGTTGGCTTACCGCCATTCATGGTGGAGGCGTTGCTGGGCATTTTCGCCGCCACCAAACAGAACGAATATGCGGCAGTATCCGGCGATATCGAACGCATCCTGGGGCGCAAACCACAGTCTGTGCGCGACTATATCAAGTCTTTCGCATAAGCCGTGACTCAAGGGAGCCTCGTCTGGCGACGATAGCTCCCCGGCGTAACGCCCGCCATTTGCTTGAACGCCCGTGTAAAGTGGCTTTGATTGGCGAATCCGCATATTAAAGCCGCTTCCGACAGATCCACGCCTTGCGCAAGAAGCTCTCTCGCCGCGTTAATGCGCAGCCGGCGCAGGTACTGATGCGGCGCCTCCGCCATGGTGACTTTGAACATCCTGGCGAAGTGGAAAGGACTGAGCCCCGCCACCAACGCGAGGCGCTCCAGAGACAGATCTTCGCCAAAATGCGCCTGCATATACTCCAGCACTTTTCTTTTGGTCGCTGGCGCAAGTCCGCCTTTGTAAGCCGCTTCAGGTTTGCGAAAAACCGCATAACGACGCAGCACGTGCGCCATCATCTCATAACTGATTTGCTGCAGCGCCAGATTGTCCGCGCCCATCAATCCTTCCGGTTGCAGAGCCGCGATATGCCCCAGTCTCGCCAGCTCCGGATCGTCCGCATAAGCCAGGTCCGGCAGTTCTACGCGACGAGGGTCCATATCCCATAAGCTCAACGCCATCTGCTTGAAGCTGGCCTCAGAAAAATAGAGATGCGCGAACTCCAGGGGACCGCTGACTTGCCATGTAGAGTCGTGCTCCGCCGGCATCAGGCAGATTTTACCTGGGCCACCGTAACGTTCGGGCGCATCGATACGGCAGGTTTCCGTCCCGCCACGCAAATAGATACTCAAGGTGTGGTGTCCCACCATCTGATAGCGCACCCGGTCCTGCCGGTTCGCCCAACGCGCCAGCGCCAGATCCTCATTCAGGCGCAAATAATCCAGTCGTGTTGCGGACGAACGACTCAAGGTGAGATCAACGCTATTGGTGAAGGATTTACGCATAACATGACAACAAATGGGGTTAACTCAGAAATTAACCGGTCGATGATTGACTGGCAAGCCAGCGACAGTCAGAAATGCGCAAGATTATGCAAAAAGAGCAATTTCAGAAAAGACGCAATCTCTCGGGCTTATTAACCTTTCACGCATCAATGTCATGCATGATGGGAAGCATCTATGAACGCCCTGCTCTATCTGACCACCGTCCTCATTTGGGGAACCACCTGGATCGCCATCCATTTGCAACTGGGTTCAACGCCGGTTTTGACGTCAGTGTTCTTCCGCTTTGCGTTGGCGGGGAGCCTGTTATTGCCAATCCTGCTGCTATGCCGCCGCCTACAGTCTACGCGGACGGTGGACCACCTGTTTTTTCTGCTTCAGGGCGCCTGCCTGTTTTCCCTGAACTTCATCTGCTTTTACAACGCCGCTCAGTATGTGGCGAGCGGCGTCATTTCAGTTGTCTTTTCCGCCGCCACCCTCTACAACGCATTCAATAGCTGGATGATATGGAAAGAAAAGCCCGCCGGACGGGTTTATGTGGCCGGCGCCGTCGGCGTACTGGGACTGACTTTGCTGTTCTGGCGCGAACTGGGCGTCAATACGCTGTCTACTGAGGCGCTGACCGGCTTGGGGCTGGCGGCAGTGGGCGCTTACTTCTTCTCTCTGGGCAATATGATCAGCGTGCGGCACAGCCGTCAGGGTCTGACGCCTCTGACCAGCAACGCCTTCGCCATGCTGTACGGCGCCGCGATTCTTTTGACGCTTATCTGCGTTTCCGATACCCCCATCGTTTGGGATGAGCGGCCAGCGTACCTCTACAGTCTGCTCTATCTGGCTATCCCTGGAAGCATTGTAGGATTCACCGCTTACCTGATGCTGGTGTCACGCATCGGCGCCAACAACGCCGCCTACGCGACGGTGTTATTCCCGGTAGTCGCCTTGAGCCTGTCGTCTATTTATGAAGGATACGAATGGGATGGGTGGAATATCGCAGGACTGATCCTGGTGCTGTCGGGCAATCTCATTCTGCAAGGCTCTGTCGATAAAATCCGCAAGTTTTTGCGCGCCCGCAGCGAAGTCGCCGCCAACCCGCACAGCCCCTGATGGCGAGGGCTGGCGGCGTTCACAGAATTGAGCGCCGCTCGTTAAAAATGATTCGAATTTAAATAAGTTCATTGTATGATCTGCGGTCCAACATTTACTGACAAAATAATAACAATTCGGAACAATTCGCAGGATCGCCGCAATGAATACAACCCGTACGCCGCCAACGGCGGTGGACCCTTTTCGGGTCGAAGAAAAGCTGACGCTGTCAGTCGTCATCGATAACCCTGACGCTGATTGGCGTAAAGGACAAGCCGTCATATTTAAACGCGCGCTGGAAGCCAGCGCAGGCTCCGATGTGCTGGAAGCGCGCCTGGATACCGGGACGCGCCTGGGACAGATCTGCAATACGCTGATCGCCAAATACCTGCAGGCCGGCGGAAAGGCACGCGCCAAGATCATCAACCGTCCTGGTTTGTCCTTTCTGCCCGCCAAGAAAGGCCAGTTGAAAACCGCCCTGATAGAGGTGCGCCCGGATGGGCTGGACTGGAGCCTGATCGACCCGATCATCCAGCGTGATAATGAGATCGCCTACAAAATTACAGAGGCGGCTCATTTCAGCAAGCGCCAGCCCAGCATCGCGCTGGCTTTCTATCAGGACGCCATCAACGACATTATTGATTTGCATTTTGAAAACCCGTTGGCGGATCACTGGCGCCGCGTGATTTTCCCGGTCAACGAACTCTCTGCGTTACTGGAAAGTCAAAAGGAATATAAGCGCGCCTATGAGACCATTCGGGCCTATGAAGCTTTTGACGATAAGCTGGGGTTGCCGCCGGAAGAAATGGCGCAATTACAAAAACGCAAACGCCGTCTGAAAAATGAATTACGCCTGAATGATGGAGAACTCAAACAAGGCTCTCCTCTTTACTCCAAACAAATGGAGGAAGTGCGACGCCTGGCGGTGGACAACACCGTGACTAATTTGCATTACTTCTCCAAGAACGAGGGATAGCGCTTTCGCTTCCCTCTACTTTGACTGAGCCGCTCTGCTCACCACATCCTGCTGGCGCTATCGCCGCCCTCTTACTTATCCTGTCTATCCGACTACTTTGACCAACGCTCTAACTTGGGAATCCCGCGCGTAAACAGCCAACCGATGATTCTGGGATACCCCATCTCTTTCATTTTCTCAATGCAGAATGCCTGCATATCCTGTGCGGAAAAGCTGGGCTGGGTGAAGGCTCCATCGACGAAACAATAGCTACAGTATTTCTCGCTACGGCGGCCATCGGCTTCCGTTCCACCGCCTTTGGGGTCCTGCTTCATCGGCATACCGCAGCTTTGACACTGATTTTTCATAACCTGTTTTCTCCGTGCAACGCAATAATCAATGCGCCGGACTATCGAGACATTTCAGACATGATGTGAACTCTGACGTGCTCACGGTCGGCATAGCTGTATCGCAGCACATACTCGCGCCAATAGGTGGGCTCTTCCGATGAAAGCTCAATGAGTTCGCGTTCTGCATTGTGGATGATATGCAGCCCAATCAAATACTCCGAGACGCGCTTATCCGCTCTCAACGTATCGATAATATAGGCGACCTCAAACTCCATGCCTTCGTAGCGAAGGGTTTCGCCGTAGCGCAAAGACAGCTCCATCGTACCCTGCCCCCATGCCCTGTGCGTAGCGAATAAAAGCATGATCATAGCAACGATTAATGGCTTCACGATTTGCGTTCGCACCTTGAACATCGCTCCAGGCTCTACCGTAGCACGGCCGTATGACCAACCCCGTAATGCGGCCAGATGGCTCATACACCCTGTTACATCGGTGAGTGGGCGCTCCTGCGCCATTGTCCGCAGCGACCAATGTGAGAAGTGTAATACGCCAACTAGAATCAGGAAATCACATTAGCGTTGCAGGGCGCCTCTAATTAACGACAAAGACTCAGTATTAACTACACTTTTTGTGTAGGTAAGGCGGTTTCATTGCGAGGTCTGCGGAGTGATGGCACAAAGGGTGGTCTTGTTTGGCGTTCTACTCTGGATGCTGACGCCGAACTGGTCGTCGGCGCAGGAGGTCGCCATTTACGCACGTTCCCATACCCAGTTCGATGAACGCAATGAATACCCTGTTCGACTTCTGGAGATGGCGCTTCAAACCAGCGGCGCAGACATCAAACTAAAATCCAGCCAGGATATTATTCTGCAGGGCCGCGCCATCAACCTGATCCGTAACAATCAGGGCATTCACGTTCTCTGGGCCATGACCAGCAAAGAGCGGGAAACAGAACTCTCCCCCATACGCATCCCGATTTATAAAGGCCTGATCGGTTGGCGACTTTGTATTGTCCATCCCAACAATATCAAGAAGTTTTCCCGCATCCATTCACTAGAGGAGTTACGGACAGTCACCTTCGTGCAAGGCCATGATTGGCCGGATCTGGACATTTTTCAGCACAACGGTTTGCAGGTCGAGAGCAACGCCAACTATCACTCCATGTTTAAAATGATCGAAATGGAGCGGGTTGACGCCTTCTCCCGAGCGCTGATCGAGATCTGGCCGGAATTGGAAACTTACTCCAGTTTGCGCGCAGAGCCGCACTTATTGATCCGCTATCCTGCG
The DNA here is from genome assembly GCF_029813005.1 of Hahella sp. CR1. NCBI lineage: Bacteria > Pseudomonadati > Pseudomonadota > Gammaproteobacteria > Oceanospirillales > Hahellaceae > Hahella > Hahella sp. CR1. Next base: position 226,547 of record NZ_JAPELK010000008.1, on the reverse strand, counting down.
GCGGTGTATTACTTTGTCAGCCGCAGTAATCCCAGTCTGTACCGGGCGATCAAAGACGGGCTGGAGAAAATGATGGCGAACGGCGAGTTCACCCGCCTGTTCAATGAGTTTTATTTGCAGGCGATTGAGCGCGCCAGCTTGCAGGAACGTACGGTCATCGACCTGGAGAATCCGTTACTACCTGCCGATACGCCGCTGAATAATCCAAGATTGTGGTACGCCAATCCCTTACAGCACAGCGACGCGGACAATGCCGCAAGCGCCCACAAAGCCAGTGCTTACGACGGAAGCTGACCTTTATTGAGCGCCAATTCCTTTGTCTTTACGCCATTCGTTGGCGAGCTTTTCCGCTTTGGAGATTTCTTCCTGTGACATTTTTGAGCCCAGGAAAGAGACGAATTGAATGGCACGAGGAAACTTCTTCTCAGCGCTCAACATGGCCCAGCGCAGCGCTTCCACCATGTTTTTATCAGTACCTTCGCCAGTGGCGTAGGAGTACGCCAGATTAAACTGGCCGAATACATTGTTCTGTTCGGCGGAGTTGCGGTAAAGCTCAAACGCCTTGCCCAAATTTTTCTCTACTCCCTCGCCTTTGGCGTAACGCAGCGCGAGATTGTATTGCGCAGTGGCGTTGCCAGCGTCAGCGGCTTTGGAGAACCACTTTACCGCCTCTTTATAATCTTGAGGCACGCCGCGCCCCTGATTATAGAGCTGCGCCAGATTATTCTGTGCTGAAGGGTGGCCCTGTTCCGCCGCGGCTTTATACCATTCCGCCGCCTTTTCCTGATTCACTTCCGTGCCGCGACCTTTCTCATACATCATCGCCAGCAGGAATTGAGCGTCAGGATGTTTTTGATTCGCCAACACCTGCAGGCCATCGAACGCTTTATCCATGTCGTTCTTCTTAATGGCCTCCGCCACTTCCGTCATAGTGACGGCGAACGCCGCCTGAGTAGAAAGCAGTACGACAGCGATTGCGGTGGTGATGAGCGTGAAGATTCGTCTGACCATGTCTTGTCCCCGAGAAACGACCTTGTCACCCTCGCCTCGTCGATAACAATGCAAGGTGACGCAATTTTATACTTCTTGTTCGATAACGCCTAAGGATGCGCCCGCGCTTCTCCGCCTTGAGATCACCGCGCGCAGCCGACGATCAGAAAAAACTAGCAAAGCCGTTTGGCCAGAACAAGCGAAATTCCGCGCAGACATTAAAGCTGTGATGGATTGCTCAATGAAGGCTAAAGAGAAGAGGTCCGCGCTGGAAAGGCGACGCAAGAACGCAAAAAGGCCGGGATATCCCGGCCTTTTTCACGTTATTGGCGCTATAAGAACTACAGCAGCAACTTACGGATATCGCCCAGCAATTCACCCAGCAAAGAGGTGAAACGCGCAGCGTCAGCGCCGTTAATGGCGCGGTGGTCATAGGACAAGCTCAGCGGCAGCATCAAACGGGGCACGAATCCGCCGTTCTCATACACAGGCTTCATCTGCGCTTTGGACACGCCCAGAATCGCCACTTCAGGCGTATTCACGATAGGCGTGAACGCAGTGCCGCCCAAGCTGCCCAGGCTGGAGATAGTGAAGCACCCGCCCTGCATTTCGTTCGGCTTGAGCTTACGATCTTTGGCCTTGGCCGCCATTTCCGCACACTCTTGCGCCAGTTCCCACAGACTCTTCTTGTTGACGTCGCGGATAACCGGCACCACCAGGCCTGCTGGGGTGTCCACCGCCACGCCGATGTTGATGTAATGCTTCTGAATAACTTCTTTCTTATCCATATCCAACGACACGTTGAACTGCGGATAAGTTTCCAGCGCATAGGCGCACGCCTTCAGCAGGAAGGGCAGCGGAGTCAGCTTGACGCCTTTCTTCTCTCCAGCCGTCTTCTGCGCTTTGCGGAAGTCTTCCAAATCGGTGATGTCCGCATCGTCAAACTGCGTGACATGAGGAACCACCAACCAATTGCGCGCCATATTATCGGCGGTCACCTGATGGATCTTGCTCATCGGCAGACGATCAATCTGTCCGAATTGCGAGAAGTCAGGCAGTTTCACCGTCGGCAAGCCCGCGCCAGAGCTGACTGCGCCGCCGGCAGCGCCAGCCTTGAGCTGCTGCATTCCGTTCTTGACGAAGGTTTGCAGGTCCTGCTTCAGGATACGACCTTTCGGCCCCGTGCCTTTGACCATCGCCAAGTCAACGCCGAACTCACGCGCCAAACGACGCACAGCAGGGCCAGCGTGCACTTTGCCGGACGTCGCAGGAGCGGACTCTTGCTGCGCCGGCGCACTAACAGGCGCTGAAGCTGGAGCCGCTTTAGCAGGCTCCGCGGACGCTTTGGACGGCGCGGGAGCTTGCTCAGCAGGAGCCGCCGCAGGTGCGGCGCCCTCTACTTCGATTTCCGCCATGGCGTCGCCTTCGTTGACGGAATCGTTGGCTTTGATCAGCAACTTCTTGATAACGCCAGCGACAGGGGATGGCACTTCCATCGTCGCCTTATCTGATTCCAGCACCAGAATAGGATCGTCAACCTTAACGGTATCGCCTTCCTTGACGGAAATTTCGATAACCGTTACGCCTTCAGCGCCGCCGATATCCGGTACAGGAATCGTCTGTACGCCGCCTGAGGCCGCGGGAGCCGCTGCAGGCGCAGCGGGTTCCGGCTCTTGCGCTGGGGCCGGGGCTGGCTTCTCTTCCTGCGCCGGCGCAGGTTCAGACGCTTCCGCAGCGCCTTCGCCCGCCATCAATAAAATCAGGTCGCCTTCGGATACTTTATCCCCTACCTTGATTTTCAACTCAGCGATTTTACCCGCCTGAGGAGAAGGGATATCCATAGTGGCCTTATCAGACTCCAGAACAATCAGAGAGTCTTCCGCGTTCACCTCATCGCCAGGTTTCACGCAGACTTCAATAACCTCAACATCGGACGCTCCGCCGATGTCAGGAACTTTGACTTCGATATTACTCACGTCAGTCTCCTTCTATCAGGCGTAGATTGGGTTCGGTTTGTTAGGATCGATGCCGTACTTGCGGATCGCTTCAGTCACCACTGAACGTTCGATCTTGTCTTCCCGAGCCAGACAATCCAGCGCTGCGACAGCTACGTAGTAACGGTCGACCTCGAAGTGCTGTCTCAGCTTCTCGCGAGTGTCGCTGCGGCCAAATCCGTCCGTGCCCAGTACGTGAACTGTCTGCTGCGGAATGAACTGACGCACCTGATCGGCGAACAGACGCATGTAATCGGTAGACGCGATAACAGGACCTTCGCGATCTTTCAGACACTGCTTCACGTAGCTCTCGCGACGTGGTTCTTCCGGATGCAACATGTTCCAGCGACGTACGTGATGGCCTTCGCGAGCCAGCTCAGTGAAGCTGGTGACGGACCAGATATCGCTGTCGATGCTGAAGTCGTCTTTCAGCAGTTTCGCCGCTTCGCGCACTTCGTTGAAGATAGCGCCGCAACCCAGCAGCTGAACACGCGCCTTGCCGTCTTTCGCGCCTTCTTCGAACAGGTACATCCCTTTCAGAATGCCTTCTTCGGCGCCTTCTGGCATGGCGGGATGCTCGTAGTTCTCGTTCATCAGCGTCAGGTAGTAGTAGACGTTTTCGTTTTCGCCATACATACGACGCAGACCGTCGCGAACGATAACCGCTACTTCATAGCCGTAAGTCGGATCATAGGAAACACAGTTCGGGATGGTCGCCGAAATAATGTGGCTATGGCCATCTTGGTGCTGCAAACCTTCGCCGTTCAGCGTGGTGCGGCCAGCGGTGCCACCCAGCAGGAAGCCGCGCGCGCGCATGTCGCCAGCAGCCCAGGCCAGATCGCCAACGCGCTGGAAGCCGAACATGGAGTAGTAAATGTAGAACGGGATCAACGGGTAATCGTTGGTGCTGTAGGACGTCGCCGCAGCAATCCACGCGGACATGGCGCCCGCCTCGTTGATGCCTTCCTCAAGGATCTGACCTTGCTTGTCTTCCTTGTAGTACATGATCTGGTTACGGTCGTTCGGCACATACTTCTGACCTTCGGAAGTATAAATACCCAACTGACGGAACATGCCTTCCATACCGAAGGTACGGGCTTCGTCAGGAACGATCGGAACAACGCGACCGCCGATCTGCTTGTCTTTAACCAGTGCGTTAAGTACACGTACGAACGCCATGGTGGAGGAGATTTCGCGACCGTCGCTGCCTTTCAGTACAGCGTCGAATGCATCCAGACCTGGGATCTGCAGCGGCTGGCTGTCTTTGCGGCGCTTGGGCAGGAAGCCGCCCAGGCTCTCACGCATTTTCTTCATGTACAGCGCTTCAGGAGAATCCGGCGCCGGACGGTAGTAAGGCAGGTTCTCGATCTCATCGTCGGAGATCGGCACGCCGAAGCGATCACGGAATTTCTTGACCGTCTCCATATCCAGCTTCTTCAACTGGTGCGTGGTGTTCTGGGCTTCGCCCTGCTCGCCGAAACCATAACCTTTAACGGTGTGCGCCAGAATAACCGTCGGCTGACCTTTGTGATTCACCGCATTGTGATAGGCTGCGTACACTTTATAGGGGTCGTGACCGCCGCGGTTGAGCTTGTAAATGTCCTCGTCGGACATGTTCTCAACCATTTTCTGCAGCTCTGGGTACTTACCAAAGAAGTGCTTACGGGTGTAAGCGCCGCCGTTGGATTTGAAGTTCTGCATTTCGCCGTCGACCGCTTCGTCCATACGCTTCTGCATAAGGCCGTGGTCGTCTTTTTCGAACAGAGGATCCCACAGGCGTCCCCAAACGACTTTCAATACGTTCCAACCCGCCCCGCGGAAGATGCCTTCCAGTTCCTGGATGATCTTGCCGTTGCCGCGCACCGGTCCGTCCAGACGCTGCAGGTTACAGTTGATGACGAAGATAAGGTTGTCCAGCTTTTCACGGCCGGCCAAACCGATGGCGCCCAGAGTTTCAGGCTCGTCGCACTCGCCGTCGCCAACGAAACACCACACTTTGCGGCCTTCCATATTGGTCAGCTCACGGCTGTGCAGATATTTCATGACATGCGCCTGGTAGATCGCCTGAAGCGGCCCCAGGCCCATGGATACAGTTGGGAACTGCCAGTAATCAGGCATCAGCCAGGGATGCGGATAAGAGGACAGACCGTTACCGTCAACTTCGCTGCGGTAGTTGTCCATCTGCTCTTCAGAGAAGCGGCCTTCCAGGAAAGAACGCGCGTATACGCCAGGGGAAGTGTGGCCCTGGAAGTAAACCAGATCGCCTTCACGCTTGTCGTCGCCAGCGTGGAAGAAATAGTTGAAGCCCACATCATATAGAGTGGCGATGGAGGAGAACGAGGACAAATGTCCGCCCAACTCGCCAGGCTTCTTGTTCGCACGCAACACCATCGCCAGGGCGTTCCAGCGCACCAATGAACGAATGCGGCGCTCCATGAACAGGTCGCCAGGCATACGCGCTTCTTTAGTATGCGGAATAGTGTTGCGATAGGGTGTCGTAATGGAATAAGGCAGTTGCGTCCCGTCGCGCGTCGCCCGCTCCGCCAACCGTGTCAGCAGGTAGGTTGCACGCTCGACGCCTTCAGTATCCAGGACGGATTCCATCGAATCCAACCACTCCTGGGTTTCAATAGGATCGGCATCATCATGCATAGAGGTTACTCCTGTAGAGCTAGATTGATTGTAATTGTGTTACCGGACGCGCCGACGCCTCGTGAGCGCCCACGCACCATAAAAAAATGTTCCGGAGTCCCCATCGACCCACATCAGGATCTTTTAAAAAGTAGTCGCGCGGCAGGATTTTTTTATTCATCCAGATTTTGCAGGCGCCGCAGGGAGCGCATGTTTCTGGAATCGGCCTTGCCTTTTTCCAATACGATTTCTTCCACATATGCGAGATGCTCGTGAGCCGCGGCTCGGGCGGCGTTCGGATCTCTCGCCAGTACGGCTTCTTTCAGGCGAAAGTGTTGCTCTTTTATTTTCAGCCGCATCGCCTCTTCTTCGTAGAGGTAATGTAGGTTGCTAACAATATTCTGTTTCAACAAGGTGAACAATGCGCGCATAGTATGAAGCAGCACGACGTTATGAGCGGCTTCCGCGATGGACAGATGAAACTCCGCATCCGCTTTCGCCTCTAAATCAGATACGCGTTGTTCGTGATAGTTCAGCCAGTCATTGTAGCGTTTTTCAATAATTTTGCGATCCGCCCCCGTGCCGCGAATCGCGGCGTAGTAAGCGGCCACGCCTTCCAGCGCGTGACGGAACTCCAACAGGTCATACTGCGCTTCCGGATGCTGCCCGATCAGGGCGAACAACGGTTCGGTGTAACTGGCGCCCAGTTCCTGGGACACAAAATTGCCCCCGCCCTGACGCCTCACCACCAGCCCTTTGGCCTCCAGTTTCTGGATAGCCTCTCGCACAGAGGGCCTGGATACTTCAAACTGCACCGCCAACGCCCGCTCGGGAGGCAACCGCTGACCTGGTTTCAGGCTGCCTTCCAATATCATTTGCTCCAGGCTATCGACGATCACATCCGACAACTTGGGTTGTTTGAGGGGCTTCATTACAGGCATTAAAATGTCACCGAGACGGTGTTATGGCTCCAGACAGACGCTAAACGTTTCACTTTCCGACGCTCCCTACCCCGCAGTCTGTGGAATCAAGTTCCTCGCGGGCGGATGTCAGGACATTTAGCCGCAGGCGCTTGAAAGGCCGAGCATGCGCGCAGCGATGTACGCAAGTAAGCTTAGCACGGGAGGCGTATGCGGCCACTTTCCAATAGCCCCGGCGCCCCGCGCGCCGCCTATAATCCTGGTGTTTCTTTGGAAACTGCGGCGGATTCGCCGCTGACGGCATGACCAACAAACTGGTATGACCAATCCAAACGACGCGCAGGCTAACACAACTGTCCTGCAAACGCATTATTGCTTAGACCAAAGTATTAACACCCCACTAACCAGTACATTTATTAGCCATGCACGAGGTTTATTGCCGCTAATTGACACCAGCGGGAACACCGCGTTATTTTAGCTCCAGCACTTTTGGTAAATTGGTATTACCAATCATTAAAACCACAATTCCTCGCACAAAATCCACGGCAGCCAAGACTGACCGTTAGATTTAGCTCAGGGGAAGACAACGCAGAGATCAGACATGCAACGAGCCTATCCGGAAAAACCCGAGCAGGTGTATTTTTTCGGCACCTGCCTCATTGATCTGTTCTACCCCGAAGCGGGTATGGCGGGCATTCAATTGCTGGAGCGCGAAGGCGTCAAGGTGGTCTATCCGCAACAGCAATCCTGCTGCGGCCAGCCCGCCTATAACTCAGGGTACGACAATGAGGCGCGCAAGGTGGCGGCGGCGCAAATCGCCTGTCTGGGAGAAGAACTGCCTGTTGTAGTCCCTTCTGCTTCTTGCGCGGATATGTTCCGCCATCACTATCCGGACCTGTTCGCCAATACGCCCCTGCATAAACAGGCGCTGGATTTGGCTGCGCGCACCTATGAGCTCACCGAGTTTCTGGTGCATGTCTGTAAAATTCGCCTTGTGGATCATGGACCTGCCGCCACTGTGGCCCTCCATAATTCCTGCAGCGCCCAGCGCGGTACGAAGACAGCGCAAGACGCCATCTCCCTGCTGCGCCAGATGAGCAACGTAGCCATCGTACAACAGGAGCGCGCCTCCGAATGTTGCGGATTTGGCGGCACGTTCGCAGTGAAAGCGCCGGACATTTCCAATGCGATGGTGCAGGATAAGTGCGACAACCTGCTCGCCACCGGCGCCAATGATCTGGTTTCTGGCGACTGCGGCTGTCTGATGAATATCAGCGGCGCTCTGGAAAAGCGCAAAGATAAGCTCCCGGCGCAACATATCGCTTCCTTTATATGGGAGCGTACGCAATGAGCCGTTTCGAGCCCGCCACGGTCAACCTTGAGTTCGACAAACGCGTCGACGACGCCCTGCAGGACCAGGAACTGCGCGCCAACTTCCGCGGCGCCATGGACTTCCTGATGGGCAAACGCGCCGCCATGTTTCCCGACAAAGAGGACCTGGAAGCCTTACGCAGCCAAGGCGAAGCCATCCGCAATCGTTGCCTGAGCCAGCTGCCTGAGCTACTGGAACAGTTCGAGCAACGCTGTACGGAAAACGGCATACAGGTGCACTGGGCGGAGACTTCACAGGAGGCCAACGCCATCATTTTGGAGATCATGCACAAGCATGACGCCACCCGAATGGTGAAAGGAAAGTCCATGGCGTCGGAGGAGATTGGACTCAATCATTTTCTGGCCGATCATGGCGTCGAGTGCCTGGAAACCGACATGGGCGAATACATTGTCCAACTGGCGGACGAGACGCCCTCGCACATCATCATGCCCGCTATTCACAAGAACAAGCAGCAAATCGCCCGCCTGTTCAATCAGAAGATAGATGGCGTGGAATATAGCGAAGACGTCGACCGCCTGATCGGCATTGGCCGCGACGTATTGAGACAGAAGTTTTTCGAGGCGGAGGTGGGACTTTCCGGCGTGAACTTCGCCGTGGCGGAGACCGGCACGCTCTGTCTGGTGGAAAATGAAGGCAATGGTCGCATGACCACCACTATTCCGCCTGTGCATATCGCGCTCTGCGGCATTGAAAAAGTGGTTGAGTCGCTACGGGATATTCCTCCCTTGCTGCGCCTGCTTACCCGTTCAGCAACCGGACAGGCCATCACTACTTATTTCAATATGATCAGCGGCCCGCGCAAGCCGGATGAAAAAGACGGTCCACAGGAAGTGCATGTTGTACTGCTGGATAACGGACGTTCGCGTATCTATGCGGATAAGCAACTGCAAGAAACTCTGCGCTGCATTCGCTGCGGCGCCTGTATGAATCACTGCCCGGTATACACGCGCATTGGCGGCCATGCATATGGAACCACTTATCCCGGCCCCATTGGCCAGGTGGTGTCGCCGCAGATTTGGGGTCTGCACACGGCAGGCGCCATCACCAAGGCCTGCTCACTCAACGGCGCCTGTGGCGAAGCCTGCCCGGTCAAGATTCCATTAGCGGATCTGATTCGTCGCCTGCGTTATGAGTCCAACAACAACAACGAGCCAACGCCCGTACCCGCCCCAAGAGGCCAGGGTTCATTACGCAAACGCTCGGAAGCGGTTACCTGGAAGTTATGGGCGCTGTTGTCGCGCAAACCTGGACTGTACAAACTGGCGCTACTGCTTGCTACCCGACTGCGTGCGCTGACGCCCAAACACATCGGTCCCTGGACCCGCTATCGCAGCGCTCCCAAACCCGCCGCGCGCTCGTTACATGAACTGGCGGCGCAGCGCTCTCAATCAAACGCGTCATCACAGGAGCACGGTCGGCATGAGTAGTCGCGAAGCCATCCTCAACCGTTTACGCACTTATCGGCAGTCGAAACCTTCCCAGCCTCCGCAGGAAACGGCTTCCACCGCCACATCGACGTCGCTCAGTATGGCGGAGAAAGTGCAGCTGTTTACCGAAAACCTGCATGCGGCGCACGCTGAAGTGATCACGGCGACACAAGAGGATTGGACACAGCGCCTTTTATCTCTGTGGCGGGAAACAGGCGTCCATAGCGTGATTTACGCCCCGAACACGCCCCATGGAGAAAGCCTAAAATCTGCAGCGCATGAGTTTCCCGAACTACAGTTACAAGCCTACGAGAACAGCATCGAGAGCTGTAAAGACGCGCTGTTCAACCACATCCAGGGAGGCTTTGGCGCCGCCATAGCGGGAATCGCCGAGACGGGAAGCTTGATGGTGAAAACCGGGCCCCATGAGCCCCGCGCTCTGTCTTTGGTTCCCCCCACGCACAGCCTGATTATCCATGCCAAAGACTTGTATGCGGACTTACCCGAAGCGCTTCATCAAACCCAAATCGAATCCGCTTTGCCGACAAACCTGCTGCTCATCTCCGGCCCTTCCAAAACCGCAGATATTCAGCAGACGCTGGCTTACGGCGCCCATGGGCCCAAACGCCTGATCGTCGTTCTGATAGTTACGGAGGAAAGCGTCCGTGTCTGAGCCCTTCACCCGCTTCTCTCAGGCGGTGCGCCAGTTCATTCCCGCCGCCAGAGTGATTGACGATCCCCTGCGTCGTCTCGCCTATGGAACGGACGCCAGCTTTTATCGGTTGATTCCGCAACTGGTGTTGCGGGTGGAAAACGAAGACGAGGTCATCCGCTTGTTACAACAGGCCGACGCTCACCGCATCGCGCTGACCTTCAGGGCGGCGGGCACCAGCTTGTCCGGTCAGGCGGTGACAGACTCGGTGCTGGTGCAGCTGCAGGGATGGCGAGAGCATCAAATCGAGCAGAATGGAGCCCGTATTCGCCTGCAGCCGGGCGTGATCGGCGCTCACGCCAATCGCTACCTGGCGCCCTTTCAACGCAAAATCGGCCCGGACCCTGCGTCCATCAATGCGGCGAAAATCGGCGGCATCGCAGCGAACAACGCCAGCGGCATGTGCTGCGGAACGCAACAGAACAGCTACCATACTCTGGCGCATATCCGTGCGGTAATGGCGGACGGAACGGTCCTGGATACTGTCGATGAGAACTCCCGCAAGGCGTTTGCACAGACGCACGCAACACTGCTGCAAGGCATATCGAGTCTGCGTGCGGAGATTCTCGCCAATCCGGAGCTGGCGGCGAAAATTCGACACAAGTATCGCCTGAAAAATACTACCGGCTACGGCATCAATGCGCTTCTGGACTTTACCGACCCGGTGGATATTCTGGCGCACTTGCTAATCGGTTCCGAAGGGACGCTGGGATTCATCTCCTCCATTACTTATAACACCGTGGCGGATCATCCTGACAAAGCCACTGCCCTGGTGTTTTTTCCAGACATCCATGTCGCATGTCAGGCGGTGTCGAAGTTGAAGACATCCCCCGTAGCGGCCGTGGAGCTGATTGATCGACGCGGCCTCACCTCCGTACAAAGCAAGCCCGGCACGCCGGAGTTTGTGAGCGATCTGCCCCCCGGCGTGGCGGCGCTGTTGATTGAAACCCGCGCCGCTGACGCCCTGATGCTGGACGACCAGATCGAACAGATCCAGCAACTGCTCAATGAGTTTTCATTGCTTAACCAGGTTCCATTCAGCAAAGACTCCCATCATTGCGCGCAGTTATGGAACCTGCGCAAAGGGTTGTTTCCCGCATTGGGCGCCGCCCGGGACGTTGGCACGACGGTTATCATCGAAGACATTGCCTTCCCGATTGAGCACCTGGCGGAAGGCGTCCTGGAGTTGCAGCGCCTGTTCAACGAGTATGATTATCCTGACGCGCTGATTTTTGGCCACGCACTGGAAGGGAACCTGCACTTTGTGTTTTCCCAGGAGTTTTCCTCCGATCTCGCCATTGAGCGTTATCGCGGACTGATGGACGCCGTAGCGCAATTGGTGGCGGTGCGCTTCGGCGGCTCCCTGAAAGCGGAGCATGGCACAGGCCGTAATATGGCGCCGTTTGTTGAGCTGGAATGGGGGGCGGAAGCCTACGCCGTCATGCGTCGCATCAAAGACCTGTTCGACCCCAAAGGCATTCTGAACCCAGGCGTCATCATCAACGACGACCCAGAGGCGCACTTGCGTCATCTCAAGCCGCTCCCCGCAGCGGACCCGCTGGTGGATAAATGTATCGAATGCGGCTTTTGCGAGCCCGCCTGCCCCTCTCGCGAACTAACCCTAACGCCGCGCCAGCGCATCGTCGCCTCCCGGGAAATCGCCCGCCTGCAGGCAAGCGGAGAGGACGCCGAACAATTACGGACATTAATGGACGCTTATGACTACGCCGGCGACGACACTTGCGCCGCGTGCGGTCTATGCGCGCTCAGTTGCCCGGTGAGCATTAATACCGGCGACCTCACTCGTCTGCATCGCAAACAGAAAAACGCTGCGCAAGCCGGTAAAGCCCAATGGGCCGCCGAACACTTTTCCACACTGACCAAAGCCACACGCTTAGGCCTCGGCGGCGCCGACGCCATGCACCGGGTTTTGGGTTCAGGGGCGATGACCACGCTAAGCCACGCCGCCCGCAAGCTAAGCAAAGAACGGACGCCGCTCTGGCATCCTTATCTTCCCACCGCCGCCCGTTCATGTCGGACAGATGAAAAGACGGCGGACGTGGTGTATTTCAGCAGTTGCGCGTCCCGCACCATGGGACCCGCCCGGGGCGATGCGGAAACCCACTCGCTCACGGAAGCCTGTTTGCGCTTGCTGGAAAAGGCAGGCTTTCAGGTTCGCTTCCCGTCCAATATCGATCAACTTTGTTGTGGTTTGCCCTTCGCCAGCAAAGGCTTCCCCGACAGCGCGCAGCAAAAGGCCGAAGAGCTGGCGCAAGCGCTGCTGACTTCCAGCGACAACGGACAGCTCCCCGTCTTTTGCGACGCCAGCCCATGCACACAGAAATTAAAGGAAGCGATTGAACAAACCGATGCCGGGAAGAAGTTAAAGATTTACGATTCTGTCGAGTTTATTCACGACTACGTGCTCGATCGCCTGAGCATTCAAAAAGAAGATGCGCCTGTCGCCATTCATATCACTTGCAGCGCGCAAAAAATGGGGATTGGCGACAAACTCCTGGCGATCGCTAAACGCTGCTGTCATGAAGTGGTGACGCCGGAACATATCACCTGCTGCGGTTTCGCCGGCGACAGGGGTTTCAGTCACCCAGAATTGAACGCGTCAGCCTTGGCGCCGCTGAAAGCGCAAATACAGGAAAAGGGATGCGGAGAAGGTTTCTCCAATAGCCGTAGCTGCGAAATCGGATTATCGCTGCATTCGGGGGTGCACTATCACAGCATTGTTTATCTGGTGGACAGAGTCAGCGAAAAATTGGCGGGGGCGGCAAGGGTGTAAAGCTACGCATGCCCGTTTGCGTAATCGTTAAGAAAGCGGGCGGTTTCATCGTCGATATCGGTGATCTCCACGCCAACCAGATAGGACGAGGTGCGCACGACGACGTGTCGCACGATGACTGACGCAATGCTCTCCCAACGCTTGGCGTGATGCACGATCTCGACTTTCATGATCAGCGTTGCGCCGACCGGCACCGGAACTGGGAACTCAAACAGATAGCCGTGGGCGGACACGTTATCGATTTTGCCCATGTACATTTTTTTGTCGGGAGTTTTGACTATCGTCCGCCATGACGCGTTCCGCCTGGGACTGCGTCGACCATCATGCTCAGGAGCATCGCTCATCGCATTCTCCGGTTTCGCCAGCTTAGTGGGTGTCGCAATACCGGCGCATGAACTCCATTCTCAAGTCTGTCGCTCCAGCCATTGAGTCGCGCCTTAGCCTTTTCTTATCGAGCCTGCATATACTAAAGATTAGCAGACCCTACGCCAACGCCAATTCAGTGCTAACTTGATTTGTATCGGGTTAGGCGCGCGGGCGATCGGACACAATGGCTTCTACGTCATTGACCGGCGAATCCGCGCCAGCGACACAGGGGGAGTAGTGAAAAAGGCTTTGATAACGCTGATTGCTGCGGCGTTGATACTCGGGCTGGGTTATTGGAAATGGCGTCCGCAACCATTGCCGGTGTCCCTGTACACACTAAGCAAAGGCTCGGTGGAAAGCACCGTCGCCAACACCCGCGCCGGCGCCGTGCGCGCCTGCCAGCGCTCCAAACTCTCCATGCCGACTGGCGGCGCGGTATCCGCCCTCCACGTGAAGGCGGGAGACAGAGTCGAATCTGGACAACTGCTTTTGGAGCTTTGGAACAAGGATCTGCGCGCGCTCTATGATCAGGCCCGCGCCGGATTATCCATCGTCGAGCGGAAAAAGGCGGAAGTCTGTTTCGGCGCCGAGCGGGATCAGAGAGAGCTGCAACGCCAACAGACCCTGGCCAGCAAAAAATTATCCTCTGAAGATACTCTGGACGCCGCTCGCACCCAAGCGGGAATGTCCGCCCTCGCCTGCAAGGCCGCCGCGGCGCAGATTGAAGAAAGTCAGGCTGTCGTAGCGCTGCAGGCCGCCCAATTGGAGCGTAGCGCGTTACGGGCGCCATTCAGCGGCGTCATTGCGGAAATTAATGGCGAGATCGGAGAATACGTAACGCCATCCCCACCCGGCGTCCCAACTCCTCCCGCCGTTGACCTGATAGACGACAGTTGCCTGTACGTACGCGCCCCCATAGATGAAGTCGACACGGCGCGCATCAAGGTCGGCATGCCTGCGCGCGTGACCCTGGACGCCTTTCGCGGCCGTGCGCTGCAGGCGGTGGTGACGCGGGTCGCGCCCTATGTGCAGGAATACGAAAAGCAGGCCCGCACCGTGGATGTGGAAGTGGAAATCAGTGAATTTCCCAAGGACATGAATTTACTGGTGGGCTACAGCGCGGACATCGAGGTCATTATCGATAACCGGGAAAACGTATTGCGCCTCCCCACAGAGATGATACTGGAAGGCGACGCCGTCCTGAAATTCGATCCGAACGACCACAGTCTGCATAAAGTCTCCTTCCAGGGCGGCATCGGCAACTGGGTGTACACAGAGGTTGTCAGCGGCCTGAACGAAGGCGATCGCGTCCTCTCCGCACTAGATCAGGAAGGGGCGGAAGATGGCGTGCAGGTGCGCCCGCAACCATGAGCGTCGCGAATCGTTCGTCAACGCCTCCATCACAGCCAAAGTCGGCGGAGCCGGTCGTCGCCTTGCATGAGATCAATCGGCATTTCCAACTTGGCGAACAGACCGTCAAGGCTCTGGATGCCGTCAGCCTGGAACTGCTGGCCGGCGACTATGTCTCCGTCATGGGACCTTCTGGTTCCGGTAAGTCGACCTTGCTGAATATCCTCGGATTACTGGATCGACCGGACGCCGGCGCCTATCTGCTGAACGGAGAGCCCACCCAGGATCTCAACGAGGAAAAGCGGGCGCGTTTGCGTCAGCAGAATATCGGATTCGTATTTCAGTCCTATCATCTTATCCCCCGCATGAGCGCACGGGAGAATATTGAGTTGCCGCTGATTCTTGCCGGTACAGCGCCAAAAGAACGCGCACACATGGTGTCTGAAATGCTGGAGCGACTGGGCCTGACCGCCCGCGCCAGTCACCTGCCCAATCAGCTGTCCGGCGGGCAACGACAACGGGTCGCTATCGGCAGAGCCATCATCATGAAGCCCAAACTGCTCCTCGCGGATGAACCAACAGGAAACCTGGACACCCAGTCCGGCGCTGACGTCGTCACTTTACTGGAAGAGTTGAACGCTCAGGGCATCACCCTGGTGGTGGTCACTCACGATGTCGAGTTGGGCAAACGCGCCAGACGCCAACTGCGAATGGTGGATGGCCGCATTCAGAGCGACCTGCGCCAAAGCGATGTGAGCGACTAGCCATGCGCGCCATGGACTTAGCCCGCTTCAACTTCCAGGTCATGGTCGGGCATCGCTTTCGCACGATCATGTTAATGATCGCGCTCATTATTGGCGTGGCGGCGGTCAACCTGCTGACCGGACTCGGAGAAGGCGCGCGCCTGTTTGTCTTGGGCGAGTTCAGCTTTCTCGGCAAAAACACGCTAATCATCATGCCTGGCAAAAAAGAGACCACTGGCGGCATGCCTCCGATAACCGGGGAAGCCCCACGGGATCTAACTTTGGAGGACATGCGGGCGCTAACGCGCCTTTCAGCAATCAACCGCACAGCGCCGCTTATCGCCGGTATGGCGGAGCTGTCATATCAAAGCCGACTGCGGGAAAGCTTTGTGGTGGGAACCACCCATGACTTCTTTGCAATCCGCAAGCTGAGCCTGCTGCAAGGGCGGCCATTGCCGCCGGGAGATCCAACATTCGCCGACGCGGTCTGCGTGCTGGGGCAAACACTTAAACGCGAGCTATTTGGCCCTGAGCCCGCCTTGGGTCAATGGGTGCGCGCCGGCGATCGTCGCTTTCGGGTGATCGGCATACTGGAAGGCAAAGGCGTCGCCATGGGCCTGAACTTTGATGAAGCGATGCTGATCCCCGTCGCCAGCGCCCAGATGCTATTCAACCAGGAAGGGTTGTTTCGACTGTTTGCGGAAGTCCGCTCAGAGCGGGAACTGACGCCCACTCGCAACGCCATTCTCAGCATCATCAAGGAAAGACACGACGGCGAGGAAGACATCACCTTGATCACGCAAGACGCGTTACTCTCTTCCTTCGATGAGATTCTGCGCACACTGACGCTGGCAGTAGGCGGCATCGCCGGGATCAGTCTGGCCGTGGCGGGGGTGTTGATTATGAACGTCATGCTGATCAGCGTCAGTCAACGCACGGCGGAAATAGGACTCCTTAAAGCACTTGGCGCCAGCGCCGCGACTGTCCGCCGTCTATTCCTGAGCGAGGCGCTATTGCTGGCGATAATCGGCAGCCTGATCGGGCTCTTGATAAGCGAGTCCTTATTGGCGGCGGGCCGCCTGCTCTACGACCAGATTCCGCTGGGCTCGCCAGTGTGGGTGAAGATTGCAGCGGTGAGCGTTGCGATTGTCACCGCGCTTCTATTCGCCTATCTGCCCGCCCGCAAGGCCGCCGCCCTGGCGCCCGTCGAAGCGCTGACGCACAAGCAAGGCCCCTGACATGAAAGCGCCGGATTTACTGAAAATAGTGACCCGCACCATCAGCTTTGGCCGCACCCGCGCGGTGCTCACGTCACTCGGCATCACCATCGGCATCGCCGCAGTCGCCCTGCTCACTTCTATCGGAGAAGGCGTGCGCAGCTATGTGATGGACGAATTTTCCCAGTTTGGCGCTCGCATCATCGCGATTAATCCGGGTAAAAATGTAACTGGCGGCATGGGAGGCATTCTCAGCACCGTACGCCCCCTCTCATTACAGGACGCGGAAGCCCTGCGCCAGGCGCCTTATGTGGAATATGTGGTGCCGGTTGTGCAAGGGGCCGGAGCCATAGAATACAAACAGCGCACCCGTAACGTGGATATCTTCGGCGTCAGCGCGGACATGCCCGCGGCCTGGCGTTTCGCCGTGGCGCAGGGTCGTTTTTTGCCCCGTAACAACGATGCGCGCTCCAGCCCTTATGCGGTCATCGGCCACAAGGTTAAACAAGAGTTGTTTCAAGGCGAAAGCCCATTGGGTCAGCTTATCCGCATCGGCGGCATGCGCTTTCGCGTGATTGGAGTAATTGAGCCCAAGGGAGATATGCTGGGGTTCGATCTTGACGACACCGCCTATATCCCCGCCGATCTGGCGCTGGACCTCTTTAACCGCGAAGGCTTGATGGAGGTTGACGTTATTTTTTCCCCCGCCACAGATTCCACTTACATGTCCGCCCTGATTAAAAAGATGCTGATTCAACGCCATGGCCGCGAAGACTTTACGCTGATCACACAGGATCAAATGCTCACCAGTCTGAACAGCATATTATCGGTGCTGACATTAGCCGTCGGATTGCTAGGCTCTATTTCTCTGCTGGTCGGCGGCGTAGGCATTCTCACCACCATGACCACCAGCGTGAGGGAGCGCACCAGTGAAATCGGTTTGCTGCGTGCGCTGGGCGCCACCCGCGCGCAAGTGCTCAGTCTGTTCCTGGCGGAGGCTGTCACGCTTTCGACAATAGGCGGGATATGTGGGCTGCTGCTTATGGGCGTCTTTACGACGCTGGCTTTTCTGTTCGCCCCGGAATTCCCTATCCGCCCCCATGTGCCGTTTCTATTGATTGCGCTATTACTGTCTTCGCTGATTGGGCTTATCGCAGGCGTCGTTCCGGCGCTACAGGCCTCGCGCTTGAATCCTATTGACGCGCTCAGAACAGAATAAAAGAATAAACGCGGCTATATCTGCGACATCAAATTCAATGGGTCGTACCAGAGTTCTTTGCGCCGTACTGGCGTCTCCTTTGGTAAAAGCGGGTTTTTGATAACGAAAGCGCGGCGCTCGGACAAGCGCGCTTTATTGATGGAATCGCCATGATGCTTGAGAAAAATCTGATCAAACGTCTTATCGGCGATCATGATATTCAGCCCCCGCTCAATACGTTCAGCCAGCTTGGCGTTCTGCTTGGAAACAAAGAAATAGTATGGCCAGGGATAATAGATCAGCGTGTGCTGCTCAATCTGAATTTGAGACAGATAATCCCGCCGCGCCTGATACTCGGCGAAAATCTCATTCACGCCTCGGGGAAAGTGATCAAATCGGCGTTGCGCCAGCATCTTGAACAAACCTTCGTAACTACTGGCCGTCACCACCTGAAAACCGTTCTTCTCGTAAACCTGGATATCTCCCCACCCCAGGCCCTGCCCAATGCTTAGCAAGCGCAGATCGGACAGATTTTCGAGGGCGTCGAATTTGGCCTGAGTTTCCTCCGTGATCAGGCTGATGCGATAACCCAGCAGCCCTTTACGTAAGGGAATTCGGATGGGCCGCATCAAACGCTCCTTCTCCTCAGAGGTGGAGCTCCAGGCTACATTAAGAACGGATGAGCCCCTGTCCAATTCCGCAAGGTAGCGTGCTTCGCTCATCGCCAGAGGCGTCTCCTCCAGCAGATAAGGTCCGTACTGCTCCACGGTTTTATCCAGGGAGACTTTCAACATCTCCACCAGATCGATAAACCGGGTGTCCTGCAAGGATTCGGAAGCGGGAAAAATGACTTTCAACGGCCCGGCGGCCCAGGCGATCTGACAGGCGAAAAAGGCGATTCCAACAATGATCAACTTCATAACGGAGCCCCATCATGAAATGCAGATGGCGTTTATCCTTAAGCTTAGCAAAGCCCGGCGAGCAGTCACGCTCTCCAGGCTCAGCCCCCTTTCTTACGCAGCTTTTTCTTAGGCGAGAAACCGGCGGGCTTGGAGCCAAGCCACTGCGCAAACTCTTGCACTTCTGGCAGCGCCCGCAGGCTTTCAAGACTGTTGTAATGGGCCGCCAGCTCAGATTCAGACTTCAATCCATGTATGAAGCTGTGGCAAGGGCGACAAACCCAGACAATGGCCTTGTTGAGATAATCCCGATCATACTGACGGCGAATATTTTTCTTGCCGTGCAGCGTCTTGGGAATCAAATGATGGCGAGTCAGAGATGACACTTCACGACGGCACAACTGGCAGCCGTCAATGTCACGGGGATAATTCCGTTCTGAATCCAACATTTTCGAATCTGTTCTCAGTGTCGTACAACCTCAGTGAAGTAAAGCGTACAGCTTGCGACGGTATGTCCGCACCAAAGGATGCGCGGCGCCCAGCATGTCGAATAGCTCTATCAGCGTTTTCCTGGCGGCGTCATCGCCGTAACTCCGATCCGTCTGCATCAGGTTCAACAGAGCCTCTACCGCATCCTCAAACTTATTGTTCATGATGGCGTGTAAAGCAAGCTGAAAGCGCGCTTCGGCGTCGGCCTCATTCGCCTGCAAACGTTGCTGGATATCCGCCAGCGGTGCAATCGCGCCGGCCTTTTCCACAAAGCGTATACGCGCAAGCAACTGTTTGACGTCAGGACGCCCCTGGATATCCACCGGCAAACTGGACAGAATCGCTGATGCTTCGTCCTTTTCTCCCAATGCAACTTTCACTGCGGCGATATCCACCAGAACCTCCATGTTGTTGGGGTCCGCCTGATTCGCCTGCGTCAGCATCGCCAGGGCCTGCTCGGCCTGGCCTTGTTCAACCAGCGCACGGGCTTGCTCACGCAACTCAGCGCCCGGGGTTTGAATGTAGCGGCCCAATAGTTCGCGTACTTTGGATTCCGGCTGCGCTCCGCTGAACTCCCCCGCCAACTTGCCTTGATGGACCAACTTAACCGTAGGCAGACTGCGCACGCCCAGATGGGACGCCAGTTCCTGCTGCTGATCCGCATTCACCTTGGCCAGAATAAAAGCGCCCTTATACTCCGTCGCCAGCTTTTCCAAAATCGGCATCAGTTGCTTACAAGGGGCGCACCAGTCCGCCCAGAAATCCACCAATACGGGAACCTGCATGGATTTTTCCAGCACTTCCGCCTGAAAGTTTTCTAGGGTCGCTTCGATGATATAGGGAGATTCGGCCATGTCAGATATGACTCCGGTTTATAAAAAAGCCAGACGCGACGAAGGACTTCGTGCGCCTGAATTGTCGGGAAGAAACAATGCTAAACAATGTGTGGGCGAACTGGTGCAAAAACAAGGCGTCATGGTCCCACCACCTCTGACAGACTATAATTTAACCAGAATCGTCAGATGTACAGCAGGGCGACACCGGAACCCGACGGTCAAACCGCCATATGTGCAACATAGCCGCCACCAGCGGCTGTCATGCTGAGGAGGATACAATATGTCTATTTCCAATACGCTCCAACGATTTCTGACCAGTCATAACGTGAATTATGAGGTCATTACCCATCCGTACAGTGAAACATCCATGGCCAGTGCGCAAACGGCGCATGTTCCCGTGGAAAGAATGGTGAAAGCAGTCGTGCTCAAGGATGAGAAAGGCTACGTCATCGCCGCCATTCCATCCACCAATCACCTCAATCTGCGCGAAATCAACCAAGCGATGAAACGTCAATTAGACCTGGCCAGTGAGGAAGAGTTATGTGAGCTGTTCGGTGATTGTTCCGCCGGCGCCATTCCCGCTGTCGGAGAGGCGTTCGGCATGCCGACTATCTGGGATGAGCAACTGGCTTATGAACCGGATTTCTATCTGGAAGGCGGCGATCATCATGAGCTGGTTCATATCTCTCACTATGATTTCATGGAGATGATGAAGAGCTGTCCCCACGGCACATTCAGCGCGCATAACTAACGTCGCCAGAGCGCCCGTTCCATGGGCGCTCCGCTAATTTTTCCAGCCAGCATTACAACTTACTCACCTATTTTATTGGCGCGCCTCACTTTAACTCGCGTTATTCGTCCCCCATCTATTTCGCCATGAGCACATGGTTATTCATTACTGACAAGATCACCGCACATGACAGAAAGTAATTTTGACTCCGATACAAAGCATTCCGAATACATAGGCAAGGACGAAGCCGAGGAAAGCCGCCCTGGCGGCGCGCTGGTGCTTCCCGGCCAGGTAATGCCCAAGCGCATTTATTTGCTTCCCATCAGCAACCGGCCTTACTTCCCTGCACAAGTTCAACCACTGGTCATTAACGCCAACCTATGGGAAGAAACCCTGAAACGCGTTGGCAAGACCGAACACCAGATTCTGGGACTGACTTACGTAGAGAAAATCCCCTCCCCGGATGAGCCGCCGGATACCAATGACTTCGCCCATATCGGCTGTGTGGTGAAAGCGCATAATGTCGTTAACGAACGCGGCAAACTGCAGTTTATCGCCCAGGGTTTACAACGCTTCCGCATCACGCAGTGGCTGCGTCGTACGCCGCCCTATCTGGTGGAAGTCGAATACCCTGAGCCGGCGAAAGAGTCGGAGAAAGAACTCAAGGCTTATGCGATCGCTCTGATTAACACTATCAAGGAGTTGCTGCCGCTTAACCCGCTGTACAGCGAAGAGCTGAAACAGTATCTGAGCCGCTTCAGTCCTGACGAGCCCTCCGCATTAACCGACTTCGCCGCCGCCATCACCACGGCGGAAGGCCCTGCGCTGCAAGAGATACTCGATACTGTGCCGCTGCTCAGGCGGATGGAAAAAGTACTGATTCTGCTGAAGCAGGAACTGGAAGTCGCCAAGCTGCAAACCCAGATCAGCGCCGAGGTGAACCAGAAGATCAACGAGCGTCAGCGCGAATTCTTTTTACGTGAGCAACTTAAGGTTATCCAGAAGGAACTTGGGCTCGCTAAAGACGATCGAACGGCGGACGTAGAGGAATTCCAGCAGCGTATGAGTGAACGTCATCCCCCAGACGACGTACGCAAACGCTTTGACGAAGAAATCAAAAAGTTGTCCATGCTGGAGACCGGTTCGCCGGAGTATGGCGTCACCCGCAACTACCTTGATTGGCTCACCCAGGTTCCTTGGGGCGTCCATACTGAGGACAAACTCGATATCGCCCGCGCCCGGGAGATTCTCGACAAAGAGCATGATGGGCTGGATGACGTTAAAGACAGAATTATCGAATTTCTGGCGGAAGGCTCATTTAAAGGAGAAGTATCCGGCTCGATTCTATTGCTGATCGGACCACCCGGCGTCGGCAAAACCTCTATCGGAAAATCCGTTGCAGCGGCGCTGGGCAGAAAGTTCTACCGTTTCAGTCTGGGCGGCATGCGCGATGAAGCGGAAATCAAAGGCCACCGACGTACTTACATTGGCGCAATGCCGGGCAAAATGGTGCAGGCGCTGAAAGACGTCGGCTCCGCCAACCCCGTCATCATGCTCGACGAAATCGACAAAATTGGCGCCTCTTACCAAGGCGATCCAGCCAGCGCCTTGCTGGAAACGCTGGACCCGGAACAGAACAACGAGTTCCTGGATCACTACCTGGATGTCAGGTTGGACCTGTCGAAAGTACTGTTCGTTTGCACCGCCAACCAGTTAGATACTATTCCGGGCCCGCTGTTGGATCGAATGGATGTATTGCGTCTGTCCGGTTACATCACGGAAGAAAAAATAGCCATCGCCAAAAACCATCTTTGGCCGAAGCTTCTGAAACGCATGAAGCTGAAAAAGAAACAGGTATCCATCACTGACGCAGCGCTGCGCCAACTGATCGACGGCTACGCCAGAGAAGCCGGCGTGCGCAATCTGGAAAAAAGACTGCATCGGCTGATCCGCAAGTCCATAGTCCGCTTGATGGAGAAACCAGAAGAACCGATAAGGATAGGCGTTAACAACCTCGTCGACTTTCTTGGCCAACCGCTATTCCGCAAAGAGAAAAATCTGCGCGGCGTTGGCGTGGTCACCGGACTCGCCTGGACCGCTATGGGCGGCGCCACGCTTCCGGTTGAAGCCCAATTAATTCATTCCAGTAACCGGGGCTTTAAATTGACCGGCAAGCTTGGCGATGTCATGCGCGAGTCTGCGGAAATCGCTTACAGCTATGTCTCCGCTCACCTGAAAGAATTCAAAGGCGATCCCGAATTCTTTGAGCGCGCCTTCGTCCACCTTCACGTGCCGGAAGGCGCCACGCCAAAAGACGGCCCCAGCGCGGGCGTTACGATGGCGACCGCATTACTGTCCCTGGCCCGCAATCAAACGCCCAAAAGCAATGTTGCGATGACGGGAGAGTTAACCCTGACCGGCCAGGTATTTCCGGTAGGAGGCATTCGCGAAAAAGTGATTGCGGCGAAACGCAGCGGCGTGAATGAAATCATTCTGCCCGAGGCCAATCGACGTGATTATGATGAACTGCCGGAACACATTCGCTCTGGTTTGACGATGCATTTCGCCAGCACATTCCAGGACGTTTACAAAGTCATGTTTGGATAGCGGTCATCTCACTTCATCATCCTGGAAATGGATGCTAAATAATGCGCTGGAGCGCATCTTTTTCCTAGGCCGCATACCGTATCGGAAATCACGTATTATGCGGCTTTGTGGTGGAGTTTTATACTGACCTTTACCAGTTGTGATGATGTTTTGTCCTGTCTTTCTAGTATAGAAAAGCGTTTGAGGTGCTATCCAAGCACCTTTTTTTTTGCCTTAAATTTTTGCCTCCGAAAAAACTGCGCGAAATCCTTATATCCAAGACAAATGCGCATCTTTTCACCGCGACGCTTTGAGGTTAGTATTCCAACTGGTCAATAGGCCAATGGCCTTAAAATAAAAGTCTATTAACGATTAGACCATAATATGCCAGTATGAAGCCCCGTCCGAAAAAGAGCCTTAGAGCTCACTCTACTCGGCGGCGTCTGAACCTGGGATAACTAATAACTTAAATCGGGAAGACAATAATGAAGAAACAGATCGCTCGGAAAGTATTAGGTGTTGGCGCTTCAATTTTATTAATGGGCGGCTTGAACCTGGCTAACGCAGAGACTATCAAAATCGCCATCGCCGGCCCGCAGTCCGGTGACGTTGCTCAGTATGGCGACATGCAGGTAATCGGCGCGGAAATGGCTGTTGAGCAGATCAACGCTGCTGGCGGCGTAAACGGCGACAAGCTTGAGGCGATTAGATACGACGACGCCTGCGAACCCAAGCAAGCGGTGGCCGTAGCCAACAAAATCGTTAATGACGGTGTTAAATTTGTAGTGGGCCACTTGTGCTCCAGTTCTACTCAACCGGCTTCCGACGTCTACGAAGACGAAGGCATCATCACTATCACGCCAGCTTCCACCAACCCGGACATCACTGAGCGCGGCTACCAGATGATTTTCCGCACCATCGGTCTTGATAGCCATCAGGGTCCGACCGCTGGCAAATTCATCGCGACTGTAGTCAAGCCCAAGCGCGTTGCAGTTATTCACGACAAGCAACAGTACGGTGAAGGCATCGCAACTGCGGTAAAGAAAACGCTGGAAGAGAAAAACGTCAACGTCGTTCTGTTTGAAGGCGTTAACAAAGGCGACAAAGACTTCTCTCCTCTGATCGCCAAACTGCAGAAAGAAAACGTAGACTTTGTTTACTACGGCGGCTACCACCCTGAGCTGGGCCAGATTCTGCGTCAAGCGTCAGAGAAAGGCTTGAACATCAAGTTCATGGGTCCTGAAGGCGTGGGCAACAAAGACATCAGCCAGATCGCAGGTAAAGCTTCCGAAGGTCTGTACGTAACTCTGCCACCCGCTTTTGATCAGAGACCAGAAAACAAAACGCTGGTTGACGCATTCAAAGCGAAAAGCCAAGACGCCAGCGGCGCATTCGTAATGACTTCCTACGCAGCAGTTCAGGTTATTGCTGACTCAATCAAAGGCGTAGGTTCTACCGATACTGATGCGATCCAAGCTTACCTTCGTAGCCACTCCTTCAAAACCCCCATGGGTGAAATTGCGTTTGACGAAAAAGGCGACTTGAAAGGTTTCGACTTCGAAATCTATACCTGGCACGCAGACGGCTCCAAAACCGTAGTAAAATAAACCGTATCGCTTCATAACAACACCTTCTTTTCGGTTCGCCGAAAGAGGGTGTTTTTATTAGCAAAGCCTGTCAGTTTCTAGGCCGGTTCAAATCTTCCGGAGTAACACCCATGCTAGAAGTGATTCTTTACTTCATTCAGCAATTAATTAACGGAATTACCATTGGGAGCACTTATGCTCTCATCGCCATAGGCTACACCATGGTCTACGGCATCATAGGAATGATCAACTTCGCTCACGGCGAAGTCTACATGATAGGAACTTACGTCGCGTTCATGGCTATTTCTGGTATGGCCATGCTGGGCATTGAGTTTCTTCCATTAATCTTCCTGGTCGCCCTGCTTTCAAGCATGTTGGTGTCCAGTAGCTTCGGTTGGGCCATTGAACGCATCGCCTACCGCCCTCTGCGCGGCGGCAACCGTTTGATCCCTCTTATTTCGGCCATCGGGATGTCCATATTCCTGCAGAACTATGTTCGTTTAGGACAAGGTTCACGGGATATCGCCATGTCATCTCAGATCAGCGGCGGCTGGAACTTCGGTCCGGAAGACGGCTTCCAGGCGTCCCTTTCCTATATTCAGGTTCTGATCTTCATCGTCACTATCATCTCCATGACAGTGCTGACGCTGTTTATCTCTCGCTCCAGAATGGGTAGAGCCTGTCGCGCCGTCGCGCAGGATTTGAAAATGGCGAACCTGCTTGGCATCGACACCAACCGCGTTATCGCTTCCACTTTCGTCATTGGCGCAGCGCTGGCGGCGGTTGCAGGCACGCTGCTCGGTATGTACTACGGCGTCGTAAATGCATTCGTCGGATTCATTGCAGGCCTTAAAGCCTTTACTGCAGCCGTTCTTGGTGGCATCGGCAGTATCCCTGGCGCAATGCTGGGCGGCATCATTCTCGGCGTCACCGAAAGTATGACCGCCGCGTATTTCAGCACAGAGTACAAAGACGTTGTCTCTTTTGCGCTACTGGTGCTGATCTTGTTGTTTAAGCCGACAGGCATACTCGGCAAGCCGGAAGTGGAGAAAATCTAATGCGCAAGAATCTGCCATTCGCTTTATTCACGGCCGTCATTACTCTGGTTCTGTCCTTGCCGATTTTAGGCCTGAAGCTGACTCATGAAGGCACCAAACTCGTACTCGAAGGCGCTACGCAAAGCACCTACGTGTACATTTTCCTCGCCGCTGCAGCGGTTTTCCTGAGCCAGCTGTTTAGAGAGCAACTAAATGCCGCCAAGGCGGCGGTCAAGCCAAAAGGAAATATTCTGGCCAAGCTAATGCCGCCAGAAGAAAAGCGCGACATGGCTGGCAAAATCTTTTTTGTCGTCCTGCTTATCGCCGCAGTTCTGATTCCTTTCAACACCGGACGCATCTGGTCGGATATCGCTACTTTGGCGCTTATCTACGTTATTCTCGGCCTTGGTCTGAATATCGTAGTCGGTCTGGCTGGCTTGTTAGACTTGGGATACGTGGCTTTCTATGCTGTCGGCGCTTATAGTTACGCCCTGTTATCGCAATACTTTGGTTGGTCATTCTGGGTGTGTCTGCCTATCGGAGCGTTGCTTGCTGCGACATTCGGTTTCCTGCTGGGCTTCCCGGTATTGAGATTACGCGGCGACTATCTCGCCATCGTGACTTTAGGTTTTGGAGAAATCATCCGCATTCTCTTGAACAACTTAACCAGTTTGACTGGAGGACCTAACGGTATTGGCGGCATTCCTAAGCCAACGATTCCAATGCTGCAGTTCGATCCTGAATTCTCCATCGTTAACCTGGAATTCAGCCGTAGAGCCGCCGAAGGCAATGTTGCATTCCATGAGTTCTTTGGCGTTCCTTACGACTCATCTTTGAAAGTTATCGTGCTTTACCTGATCGCACTAGTGTTGGCTTTGGTGACGATCTTCATCGTTCGCCGCCTGATTCGCATGCCTGTAGGGCGCGCATGGGAAGCCCTGCGTGAAGATGAGATCGCATGTCGCTCGCTGGGCTTGAACCGTACTGCTATCAAGCTGTCCGCCTTCACCATCGGCGCAGCATTCGCAGGTTTTGCCGGCTCCCTGTATGGCGCTCGCCAAGGCCATATCAGCCCTGAGTCGTTCATCTTCTTCGAGTCCGTTATTATCCTCGCCATCGTTGTTCTTGGCGGTATGGGCTCGCAAATCGGCGTCATGGTCGCAGCCGTTCTGGTGGTGCTGCTTCAAGAATTGTCGCGGGAATTCGACGAGTATCGCCTACTCGCGTTCGGTATGGTCATGGTGTTGATGATGATCTGGTGTCCGCAAGGCCTGATCCCGATGAAACGCCCACATCTGCAGTTGAAACAGGAGTAGGACAATGCTGTCTGTTCGCGATTTATCCATGAGGTTCGGCGGCCTGCTCGCAGTAAACGGCGTGTCGCTGGACGTCAACGAACGGGAAATCATTTCCATTATCGGCCCTAACGGCGCAGGTAAAACGACTGTCTTTAACTGCATCTCAGGCTTTTATAAGCCGACCTCGGGGCAAATCACCTTTAAAGGTAAGCAGGTACAAGGGTTACCTGACTTCAAGATTTCCCGCCTTGGTATGGTTCGCACGTTCCAACACGTGCGTCTATTCAACCGCATGACAGTGATTGAAAATCTGTTGGTGGCGCAGCATCGTCACGTCAACACCAACCTGCTTTCTGGCTTATTGAAGACGCCTTCTTATCGTAAGAAAGAAAGCGAGGCCATGGAGAAAGCCGCCTATTGGCTCAAAAAAGTCGATCTGCTGCCACTCGCCAACCGCGAAGCGGGCAACCTCGCTTACGGTCAACAACGCCGTCTGGAAATTGCTCGCTGCATGGTAACAGGACCGGATCTGTTGATGTTGGACGAACCCGCAGCCGGCTTGAACCCGAAAGAGACTCGGGATCTCGACGAGCTGATAGTCAGCCTGAAGCATGACTACAACGTCTCCATTCTGTTAATTGAACACGATATGGGGCTGGTAATGGGCATTTCTGATCGCATCTATGTTGTCAGCCAAGGCACGCCTCTGGCCGACGGCAAGCCTGATGAAATTAGAACGAACCCTGATGTCATCAAGGCGTATTTGGGAGAAGACTAATGCTTACACTCGAGAATGTTTACACTCACTACGGCAAGATCGAAGCTCTGCACGGCATCAGTCTGGAAGTCAATCAAGGTGAAATCGTCTCATTAATCGGCGCCAACGGCGCAGGTAAAACCACGTTGTTGATGACGGTCTGTGGCGACCCGAGAGCCAGTGATGGCCGCATCACCTTCATGGGTAAGGACATCACCGAAACGCCGACATCTGAAATCATGCGCAGCGGCATCGCCATTGTGCCTGAGGGTCGCCGTGTTTTCTCTGGCCTCACGGTAGTCGAGAACCTGCAGATGGGCGCGTTTTTCTCTGACAAGAGCGACTTTGCGCGCACGCTGGAATACGTCTATGACCTGTTCCCACGCTTACGCGAACGCCACAGCCAACGTGCAGGTACAATGTCTGGCGGTGAACAGCAAATGCTGGCGATCGGGCGCGCCCTGATGAGCCATCCTAAAATGTTGTTCCTGGACGAGCCGTCATTAGGTCTGGCTCCGATTATCATCAACCAGATATTTGAGATCATCGGCAAGCTCAGAGAAGAAGGCATGACCATCTTTCTGGTGGAGCAAAACGCCAACCAAGCCCTGCGTTTGGCGGATCGTGGTTATGTATTGGAAAACGGCAAAGTCGTGCTTCAGGATACCGGCGCAAACCTGTTGGTGAACGAGGACGTTCGCAAAGCTTACCTAGGCGGCTAAACAACCGCCTCATCTATCCGGCGGCGTCGCAGGCTACCCCTGAGCGCCGCCTTTCCTTAAAAGTAATATCGGTAGGCTATCTCAGCCTCCCATCTGCCGTCACTGCGATTCCATTCTTGAGACAAGTGCGCTCTGAAAGCATGGTTTTGCGCCAGATCGAAGTTTTGCTCCAGCACCCCACGATAGCGTATTTCATCACTACTAAAGTACTCGCCTTCCACTCTTGTGGACTGAAAACCCCAGGGCAAATTCAATAAATAGCCCGTACTTATTCCCGCCGCCGGGGTGATCCAGGTTTTATACTCCGGATCATGCTCCAAACGCGCGGTCAAAAAGCCAAACAGACTCAATCCTTCCGCTACGTCATAACTGCGCCCAGCGCCGCCATTTACTTGATAGGCCTTGTCACCGCCAAAGTCACTCCAGACGCGCTCAAAGCCCGCTTGAACTTTCCATGACAATGGACGCAGAAACTTATTAACCGGTGACTGCGAGATGATATTAATAATATCGAAACGATGCAGCTCCCAATTGTCATTCTCGTAAAAGCGGAACTGAGCGTCGCCTGCAATTATTTGAGCGCCGCGGGGATAGCCTTCCTGACGATCCAGTAAATCATGATAGCTGTATCTGAATTGAAGCTGAGTAAAAGCATCACCATCACGACTACCGCCGCCAATGCCCATCATGGTGCTGCCATGCCCAGTTTCGGGTGGCTCAGGGATAGCTGGCTCAACACTATCTGCCGGCAGTTGGCTTATCCGTTGCAGCAGTTTAAAGCTACGGCGCGCCAGATCCGGACTCCTTTGGGTCTTTCTCTGTTCGTAGCGATTATAGCTATATGCGGTCTGCGCCACCGCTCCTTGCCGGGAAGGCGGTAAAGCGCTGAAGTCCAAGGACGACATCATCTCCGGGTTCTCCGCCACCAGGTAGGCCAATTCTCTCTCGGACTCATCCAACCGGCGTATTCTTTCCTTCAACAGCACGGCCTCAGAGGGGCGGTAGCGCCGTTCCGCAACATAACGCCCTTCTATGACCGCGCGTACGGTGTCGGCCGGAATTGCAGTCAACGGAAACTTCGATGACAGAGGCGAAGACGGACGTGCTATCTCCAGCAACTCAAGAAGACGGAAGGCGCAGTTTTCATCCAGAAAATAATACTTGAAACGCACGTCTTTCAGCTCCCATAAGTGCATCAACATCCGCTCTACTTCCTCGGGAGTCAAGTTCAGACGATATTCCCACATGTCCCGGTTTTCCATGTAGCTATACTCTTTGATCTTTTCAAAGTAACGCATCATGCTGAACTGACCTGGATAGCCGCCGGCAAGGCCTCGATATGCAAAGAAAATGGAGTTATCGTCGCCATTGATAGTGGCCCCGAAGTTTAGCGCCCAGGACAACCATTCCGAATCGTCTTCAACGTTTGCGGGATCAAATCTCAGAAAAGTATGTCCGAACATTGACGATGGACTATTTAAGTAGGCAGCTGGGAAAATCAAAGAGACTTTGGCTGCGTTTACCTCCTCTCTCCACTGAAGGTATTCAGGGCATGACAAAGGCGCCTGCAAGGTGGAAATATTCGGTAGCTGCGCCTCAAGCCATTTTTTACGCAAAGGAAAGCGACAGACAACACTTTCTCTTATACCTCTATTCTCGCTCACCATCGCCTGTAGGGTCGCCTCAAGTTCCGCCTTGGCATCAACCTTCCCTGTATCCGCCAAAAAGAAGCTTGGATCATCGATGAAACTTGAATAGCCGGTCGGGCTCAAGGAGTCAGTGCGAAAATGCAACAACCCTAACCACTCAGAAGAGGAAGCCAAGGTGTTTAACAAAGATTGTTGTCTCTTCAAGGTATCTACAGTGACATCAGAAAGAGCGGCAAATGCAGAACTGATTAAAAGAAATACAGCAGAAAGGAAAACGAACAGAGAATGCTTCAACCGCATAGGGCGTCATGCGCTCTTAATTGAGATCAGGTTAGAGAAAGAATCAACGCCCGGACCACCGGGCGTCGCTTCATATTCTGACTTCAAGCGGCGTACTTGGAAAGCCTCGTGTCTGTCTTCATCACATCTATGACGGACTGCATCACTTGCTCCGCCGTTACGTTTTCACTGGGGAATAGCTGATTAAAATTATCATGCATAACCTGGTTAAAACGCGCACGGTCTTCCTGCTTCACTTCTAGAGCGACAGCAACAGTGGTCAAAGCATCTCCATGGCCGCGCGCTACATCCTCAGAAAACTCATCCATAATTGGCGTGAGGTTAACCAGGGACGATCCACCATAGGTCAGCACGCCATTCGCCGAACATCCGTTGGTTCCTGAAGTCATGCCGAATGTGTTATTACCCGAAGTGCCATTAGTAATGGTGGCCAAAAGATGGATAGGCAATCCGCTTTCCCCTGCGAACAGCATATTACCCCATCCACAGTCCGGCCCCCCTGGAGCTTCGGCAAATGCGCCTGAAGTCATCGACAAAAACCCAACAGCGAGCATCATTTTTCTCATAACGATTCCTCTTTCAACGTTAGCTTATTCTCGTCGCGTACCATTTGTGCAAATATCAGCGCCCATCCCGGCAACAAACGCCAACCAACTCGTTTAAACGAGTTGCGACAAACTCTTTCTGAAATAGGCATCAAACAGCTATGCTGAAACAGAAACGCTTGGTCATTTCTCACCAGGGCGTACAGACTTGGCGCCATCACATGGCCCGAGGTAAGCCTAGTTCAGGTATACAGGCAGATCAAATTGTGAACGTCAGATCAGATAAATTTAATACTTATACGAAAACTGTTTTCAAACTTGGATTATTAGGGGCGCTACTTTTTCTTAGTGCTTGCAGTGGACTGCTTTTTTACCCCGACAAGCATATCTATCGCACACCCGATCAAGCGCAAGTTCGTTATGAGAACATATTTCTCGACACGCCAGATGGCGAGCGTCTTCATGGATGGTTGCTTCATGCTTCTATGCCATTGCGTGGCGTTGTCTATTTCCTGCATGGAAATGCTGAGAATATAAGTACTCACTGCGGCAACGTGATATGGCTTCCTCAGCAGGGCTATGACGTGTTTTGTCTGGACTACCGGGGGTTTGGTTTATCTTCAGGCAAGCCAGATATGGCTGGCGCTCTTAGTGATGTAGGAACTGGTTACGAATGGTTGAAAGCACATTATTCAGATGCAAACACGCCTTTTTTTGTGCTTGGACAAAGTATCGGCGCAGTGCTCACTATCAATTTTGTAGGACGGATTCCTCTCAATGATGTAAAACCCACCGCCGTCATCGCCGACGCTCCTTTTAGCGAACTGAGAGATATAGCACGTGAGAAGCTTGCTGCAGGTTGGCTGACCTGGGCTTTTCAATATCCCTTTTCCTATATGCTTCCAGCGAATTATGACCCTGTAGATTACGTTAGAAATATCTCTCCCATCCCTTTATTGATAATTCACAGCACCTCAGATCAAGTCATTCCCTATCACCATGGAGAGAGAGTATTTCAGCACGCAGGCGATCCCAAATACTTCTTAAGCACCGATACGCCTCACACAGCTACCTTTAGCATTCCAGAATATCGCCAAGTCTTACTGAACTTTCTCGCCAATCCCGAGAAATCGCCACTCTAAATTTGGCTGTCAGTCTTGAAATAGACGCAGCCTCTATTCAGGACGGGTCACGGGCATAAAAAAAGCCGCATTATGCGGCTTTTTCTTAGGAAGAGTGGAATTAACCAGCCATTGAAGCTTTTTCGTCTTCAGTCACTTCCTTAATAGAAAGTTTGATACGGCCGCGAGCGTCAATATCCAGCACCTTAACAACGACTTCCTGGCCTTCTTTCAGATAATCAGTGACATTCTCAACGCGCTCTTGCGCGATCTGAGAAATATGCACCAGACCGTCTTTACCAGGCAAGATGTTCACAAATGCGCCGAACTCAACAATGCGCTCAACCTTACCGCGGTACAGCTTACCAACTTCCGCTTCAGCAGTAATCTCTGTGATGCGATAAATTGCTTCATCCGCCGCCAGTTTGCTCTCCGCGTAGATACGCACAGTACCGCTGTCGTCGATATCGATAGAAGCGCCTGTGTCTTCACAAATAGAACGAATAGTTGCACCGCCCTTACCAATAACGTCGCGGATTTTATCTGGATCAATCTTGATGGTTTCCATCTTCGGCGCGTTATCCGCAACGGAGTCACGAGGAGCGGAAATCACTTTATTCATTTCACCGAGGATATGGAGTCGCGCATGCAGAGCTTGCTCTAACGCAATTTCCATGATTTCGTCGGTAATGCCGTTGATCTTGATATCCATCTGCAGTGCAGTGACGCCCTTCTCGGTTCCCGCCACTTTAAAGTCCATGTCGCCCAAGTGATCTTCATCACCCAGGATATCGGTCAATACAGCGAAACTTTCGCCTTCTTTAACCAAGCCCATTGCAATACCTGCAACTGGTGCTTTCACAGGGATACCGGCATCCATCAGAGCCAAGCTGCTGCCGCATACACTGGCCATTGAGCTAGAACCGTTTGACTCCGTGATCTCAGAAACACAGCGAACTGCGTAGGGGAATTCCTCAAGATTCGGCATCAACGCCTGTACGCCACGACGCGCCAAGCGACCGTGACCAATCTCGCGACGACCTACGCCGCCAACTCGGGATGCTTCGCCCACAGAGTATGGAGGGAAGTTATAGTGGAACATGAACGAGTCTTTCTTCTCACCTTCCAGCGCGTCCACCATCAATACATCACGCATGGTGCCCAGAGTCGCCGTCACCAGAGCCTGAGTCTCACCACGAGTAAACAGTGCAGAGCCGTGGGTATTCGGCAGTACGCCAACTTCAATTTTCAGGTCACGAACAGTTTTAGTGTCGCGGCCATCAATACGTGGTTCGCCCTTCAGAATGCTCTCACGGACACAGGCCTTTTCAAGCTTGCTGAAATACTTTTTGACCAATTCAGCTTCGAATTTGCCTTCTTCTTCACCTGCCAACGCTTCTTCAGCCTGCTGACGGAGCTCGCCCAACTTGGCGTAACGATCCGCTTTAACTCGGATGCCGTATGCTTCGCTGATAGAGCCTGCAAATTTGGCCTTCAGCGCATCTAAAAGTTCAGCATTAACCTCTGGAGCCTGCCAATCCCACTTAGGCTTACCAGCTTCCTGAGCGAACTCTTTGATCGCCTGCACAGCCACCTGCATTTCCTGGTGAGCGAACAATACCGCGCCAAGCATCTGGTCTTCAGTCAACTCTTTCGCTTCAGATTCAACCATCAGAACCGCATCTTCGGTTCCTGCAACAACCATATCCAAGCTGGAGTTTTCAATTGCTTTAAAACCAGGGTTCAACAGGTAGCCGTCTTCTTCAGAGTAGCCAACGCGCGCAGCCGCCAATGGGCCCTGGAAGGGAACGCCGGATATTTCCAATGCCGCTGCAGCGCCAATAATGGATGCGATATCTGGATCGACATCCTTGTTCGCGGACATAACGGTACAGATGATTTGCACTTCATTCATGAAACCATTTGGAAACAGCGGACGAATAGGACGGTCGATCAGACGCGAGGTCAGAGTTTCTTTCTCTGATGGGCGTCCTTCACGCTTGAAATAACCGCCAGGAATACGGCCAGCAGCATAGGTTTTTTCTTGATAGTGAACAGAAAGAGGGAAGAAATCACGACCTGGAACGGCTTCTTTCTCTGCAACAGCGGTGACCAAAACAACAGTATCGTCCATTGTCACCAACACGGCTCCAGTAGCCTGGCGAGCTATTCGGCCAGTTTCCAGAGTGACTGTTGAGTTGCCGTATTGAAATGTTTTACGAACTGGGTTCACTTTGACTCCTTACGAGTGTTTTTTAATTTTTAAGCTTAAGTTTTAATCCGGAATCAGCTGCTACTTACCGATTCGAGCCTTAGATACCCAACAAAGGAACCTTTGATTTATTCGATCTCTCAACAAGATCGCAGACTTCTCCAACACTTAAGGAGCAGGTGTGTACAGAAAATTTCCGTCAGCGCCCGACCCTCTTGCTTCAATTCATCCGGCTCAGCGCCTTCAAAAAATCATCAAGTATCGAATAAATCGGAGGTTCCTCAAAAAGTAACGGGGTATCAAATATTTGATACCCCGGATACTAAAGCAATACCTTTGTCTTCTTAGCGACGCAGACCCAGTTTCTGGATCAGATCAACATAGCGTTGGGTATTTTTGCCTTTCAGGTAATCAAGCAACTTACGACGCTGGTTAACCATACGGATCAAACCACGACGTGAATGGTGGTCATGCTTATTCGCCTGAAAGTGTTCTTGCAGTTTGTTGATATTTGCAGTCAACAGAGCCACTTGAACTTCAGGAGAACCAGTATCACCTTCCTTTACTTGGTATTCCTTAACAATAGCCGACTTTTCGGTAGCAGATAATGCCATGATTTTTCTCCAAATATGCGATTAATGCGGAAACGACCGCGCATATTAACAGCCGCCCCATTTATTCAGCGCTTAATGCGCTCACATTCAGTAACCGAACGGGTTTTACCGTTCCGTCACTCATCACTTCTCCCAAGCCGATAAACCTACGTTCGTTAGAATACAAACGCACCCTACCCTCGCTTGAGAGAGGCGATATTTTAACCGTTCGCCCCTGGATAATCGAGCCCGTATTAGCTTCATCAAGCAATATTTCAGGGAATTGCCGGACCGATGAATCGACAGGCAGCAAACGTTGCTGATATCTCTCTGCCGCAATTTGGCGCCCGCTTTCATCCTCAAATGGTGTAAAGCTGACACTATCCTCCAGTGCAAATGGTCCGCAACGAGTACGACGCAATTCCGCCACATGGGCCCCACATCCTATAACTTCACCAATATCTTCTACAAGGTTTCGAATATAGGTCCCTTTACTACAGAGAACCCGCAAGCGTAAATATGGTTGAGTATATTCCAGAAGCTCAAGCTCATGGATCACAATATCTCTCGCTTCCCGCTCAACCTCAATACCTTGCCTGGCAAGCTTATAAAGCGGAGTTCCTTTGTGTTTAAGCGCAGAATACATGGAGGGAATCTGTTTTAGATTCCCTCGAAATTGCTTGAGGATGTTTTTCAGTTCGGAAATAGACAAATCAGGAACAGGCGACTCGGTAATGATATCGCCCTCAGCGTCAGACGTAGTGGTAGTGCGCCCAAGGTAAGCGCAGGTCACATACTCTTTATCTGAATCCAGCAGCAGCTGGCTAAACTTGGTCGCCTCACCAAAGCACAATGGAAGCACCCCAGTCGCAAGAGGATCCAAGGCACCCGTATGGCCCGCCTTCTGCGCATTCAGCGCATATTTAACCTTCTGCAAAACCGCATTGGAAGTCCAATCTTGCGGTTTATCGACAACCAATACGCCATCTAAAGGCACGCCTTTCTTACGCCTTGCCACTACCAACGATACCCTCAGTTGAGACTATCGTCTTTAGTGTCAGTAGCACCGCCATCTTTGGCGCGCGCTTTCTGAATCAGCGCCCCTAATCGTTGAGCATTACTGACGGAAGCGTCGTAATGGAAACGTAGTTGAGGCATGACTCTAAGCTTGATTGCACGTCCTAACTCGGAACGCAATAACCCTGCAGCGCTCTCTAGAACTTTCAGAGAAGCTTTAGAAGCATCGCCATCTTCCACATCTTTCAGATTCAAAACAGTTACATATACATCAGCGTAAGAGAGATCTTTGCTCACTTTAACGCTGTTTACAGTAACCATTCCTAAACGGGGATCCTTCAACTCCCTTTGAATCAGCTGCGCAAGCTCTTTTTGAATTTGTTCCGCAACTCTGTCTAATCGACTGAACTCTCGAGCCATCTATGTCTTTACTCTTAATTGCATGCAGCGACTACACAAGAAATGAATGAGCGTTACAGAGAACGCTCAACTCTTATCTTGTCGAATACTTCGATAATATCGCCGACTTTAACTTCATAGTTGCGAACACCGATACCACATTCGGTACCTGCACGCACTTCTGCTACGTCATCCTTGAAGCGGCGCAGAGATTCAAGCTCACCTTCAAAAATAACCACGTTGTCGCGCAATACTCTAATAGGCTTGTTGCGATATACAGCGCCTTCCAGAACCATACAGCCAGCAACTTGTCCAAATTTCGGGCTCTTGAACGTATCGCGCACTTCTGCGGTGCCGACGATATCTTCCCGGAACTCCGGCGCCAACATACCAGTTAGAGCCTTCTTAACATCATCAATAATGTTGTAGATGACGCTATAGTAACGGAGCTCTATGCCTTCTTTTTCAACGATTTTACGAGCGCTTGCGTCTGCACGCACATTGAAGCCCACTATGATCGCCTGAGTAGAAAGCGCCAGGTTAGCATCCGTTTCAGTAATGCCGCCAACACCGCTCGCTACGATCTTGACCTGAACTTCTTCATTACCAATTTCGGTCAGAGCGCCAATCAACGCCTCCAAAGAGCCACGCACATCTGTCTTTAATACAATGTTTAGCTCTTTTACGCCGCCTTTACCCATGTTTTCAAACAGGTTTTCTAGGCTCGCAGCCTGTTGACGCTGAAGGCGGGTCTGGCGCTCTTTATTGTGACGGAATTCGGCAACTTCACGCGCTTTTTTCTCGTCAGGCACAACAATAAACTCGTCGCCCGCATCGGGAGTGCCGTTCAACCCTAGAATTTCCACTGGAATTGAAGGGCCAGCATCCTGAACATTCTGACCATTCTCGTTCACCATGGCTCTTACTCGACCATAGTACTCTCCAGCCAAAACGATATCGCCATGGCGCAGAGTTCCGTTTTGAACAAGCACGGTAGCAACAGAGCCGCGACCACGATCCAGACTGGACTCAATGACCACACCTTTACCAGGTGCATCAGGCACCGCCGTCAGCTCCAACATTTCCGACTGTAGCAGTACCGCTTCCAAAAGGTCGTCAATACCATCACCAGTGTGAGCGGAAACAGGAACAAACTGAACATCGCCACCCCACTCTTCAGGGATAACATCAAGAGCAGACAGCTCGTTCTTAACACGATCTGGATCTGCCTGCTCTTTGTCCATTTTGTTGACGGCTACTACCAGTGGCACGCCAGCAGCTTTTGCGTGCTGAACCGCTTCTTGCGTTTGCGGCATGACACCATCGTCTGCAGCGACAACAAGTATAACAATATCAGTACATTGCGCCCCGCGAGCACGCATAGCGGTGAACGCGGCATGCCCAGGCGTATCCAGAAACGAGATCATTCCTCGAGGTGTTTCTACATGATATGCGCCGATATGCTGAGTAATCCCACCGGACTCCTGAGCCGCCACCTTCGCACGACGAATGTAATCGAGCAGCGAGGTCTTACCATGGTCAACATGCCCCATGACACTGACAACTGGAGCGCGCGATTTTGATTCGCCTTCAAAAGAGATGGACTCAAGTACTTCCGTCTCTACCGCATCTTCTTGAAGCAGCTTGACTTTATGACCCATTTCTTCAGCTACCAGCTGAGCGACATCTTGATCGATTGCCTGATTTAAAGTCGCCATGATCCCCATACCCATCAGGCGTTTAACAACTTCTACGCCTTTCACGGACATTTTCTGGGCTAGTTCTGCGACTGTAATAGTATCCGAAATCACAACCTCCCGAACAATTGGTTGGACAGAACGGTCCTGAACCACCTTGCTCTTCTTTTTACGTTGACGAGCCCGCCTAGGGGCATCTTCACTTGAGTCATCCTCTTCAACTGCGATGACTTTTGAAGACTTGAGTTGAGGCGCAGGCTTAGGCTTATGTTTCTCACGACGCTTAAGGTCTTCGGCGTCGGCAGGCTCTCGACGCACCTCTGAGTCTTCTTTATTGCGTCTATGCTTAGATGTTTTTCTTGCTTCTGACTTTTCAGCGTCATCCTCTTCCTGGTCAGCCGTCCCACCAGCTTTCTCCAGCCCACTTTCAGCAGTTGCGACGCCAACTGCCTCATCGGCTGTTGCTTCTGACGCTATCTCGACTTCTTGAGTATCAGTGCTCACCACTTCCTGCTGTGCGCTTTCAACGACTTCAGCAGTAGCGTCTATAACCGACTCATTCTGAAGCGCTGCTTCATCCTCTGTCTCTCGTTCTCTCGCGGCTTCTTCAGCAGCTCTCTGTATATCCTGCTGCTTCTGCGCGTCTATCTCATTGACGGTGTCACTACGCTTGATGTAGGTCCGCTTCTTACGCACTTCAACGTTAATAGAGCGACTCGCCCCTGTTCCTGAGGCTTTCAGCGTAGTGGTAGTCTTACGCTTCAAGGTGATTTTCTTTGGCTCAGAAAATGATTCGCCATGGCTTTGTTTTAAAAACGCCAATAGTTTTTGTTTCTCTGAGTCAGTAACAATATCGCCTTCACCGCGCTTTTCCAGACCCGCGTCAACCATCTGCTTTAACAGACGCTCAACGGGAGCCCCGACGTCTTCGGCAAGCTGCTTAATAGTAACTTCTGCCATGCTTGTCTCCTGTTTGCCCCCGAATTACTGTTGTTCCTCAAACCATGGTTTACGCGCCGTCATGATTAGCTGCGCAGCTCGTTCTTCATCAACTTCATCTATATCGAGGAGGTCATCAACAGATTGTTCGGCCAAGTCTTCCATCGTGACAATACCTTTGCTTGCGAGCACAAACGCCAAGTGCCGGTCCATCCCCTCCATGTTTAACAGGTCTTCCGCAGGCTCCGCTTTTTCCAGTTGCTCTTCGCTTGCTAGTGCTTGATTGATCAGAACATTTTTCGCTCGTTTACGAAGCTCAGTCACCAGATCTTCGTCAAAATCTTCGATAGCGAGCATCTCTTCCATCGGGACGTATGCGACCTCTTCCAACGACGTAAAGCCTTCAGAAGCCAATACCTCCGCCAAATCTTCCTCTACGCCCAGCTGGTCGATAAAGCAGTCGACATAGCGTCTAAACTCTTCTTCCTGCTGCTGTCCAGCTTGTTCCTCAGTTAGAACATTGATTTCCCATCCAGTCATTTCTGAGGCTAATTTGACATTCTGCCCGCTACGTCCAATCGCCATCGCCAAATTATCTTCTGAAACAGCCACCTGCATAGTGTGACTATCTTCATCAATGATAATAGAGGCTACTTCTGCTGGAGCCATGGCGTTAATAACCAGCTGAGCCGGGTTATCGTCCCACAGAACAATGTCAATACGCTCGTTGCCAAGTTCACTGGAAACCGCTTGTACTCGCGAGCCTCGCATACCTACACAAGCGCCGACTGGATCTATACGTCCATCATTGGTCTTAACCGCAATCTTCGCCCTCGAACCAGGATCACGTGCAGCGGCTTTTATCTCAATAACTTCTTCTGCGATTTCAGGCACTTCAATTCGGAAAAGCTCAATCAACATTTGAGAGCAAGCACGACTCAAAATCAATTGAGGACCTCGGTTATCCATTCGGATATCCAACAGCAATGCGCGAACACGATCGCCTACACGATAGGTCTCTCTGCTGATCAACTGGTCCTTTGGCAACAGCGCTTCGGCGTTGGCGCCCAAGTCAACAATTATGTTATCTCGGGTTACTTTCTTGACGACGCCATTTACCAAATCGCCGACTTTTTCTCGATAGCTGTCGACGATTTTAGTCCGCTCAGCCTCGCGCACCTTTTGAACAATGATCTGTTTGGCTGCTTGCGCGCCAATTCGTCCAAAAGCGACTGCCTCGACTTCCTCTTCATGGATGTCGCCAGGCTTCAGATCAAGACCACTTTCATGTATCTCTTCCAAAGTAAGTTCAGTTCCTAAAGCAGGAACAGCATCATTATCCACCACCAACCAACGACGAAACGCCTGGTATTCACCAGTTTTTCTATCGATATCCACTCGAATATCGGCCTCTTCGTCTTCATAGCGCTTTTTAGTAGCGGTAGCCAAAGCCAATTCAATAGCTTCGAAAATGACGTCTTTATCTACCCCTTTTTCGTTGGAGACCGCTTCCACAACCAACAAGATTTCTTTGTTCATCTTTACCCCGTAATCCCATCAATACTGCGGCACAACATTCGCTTTATCTATCGTTTCCACAGGAAATATAAATTCTTCCGCGTCCACTTGGAGCACTATTTCATCATTTTCAACAGCCGCCAAAAGGCCCTTGAACTTACGCCGCCCATTAAAAGGCGCTTGCAGCCTAACCTCAACAACAGAGCCTATATATGCCTTATATTGCTCAATGTTAAAGAGCGGCCGATCCCACCCTGGTGAAGAAACTTCCAGGGTATACTCCCCCTTTATCGGATCTTCAACATCCAAGATAGCGCTAATTTGACGACTCACTTTTTCACAGTCATCAACCAGCACCCCGGACTCTTTGTCGATATAGATTCGCAACAAACTTCTCTTCCCTTGGGCAATGAAATCCATCCCCCAAAAGTCGCAGCCCATTCCCTCTACCACAGGCTTGAGAAGTTGGTATAGATCGTCTTTACGAGCCAATAGATTATCTCCGATAGGGAGCACACCCAGCGTAACCTACGCTAAGTCGCCAAACAAAAAATGGGCACTAAGCCCATCCTCCGACCACACCATAGTGCAGTTAATAAAAAACCCCTGAAAAGGGGTTTTACAACGCGTATCCCAGAAAATACGGCAGCAAAATTATAGTTGCTGCAAAGAAGGCGAGCAACGGGCTCGCCTGTCTTTAATATGGTGCCGAAGGCCGGACTTGAACCGGCACAGCCATAAGCTACTACCCCCTCAAGATAGCGTGTCTACCAATTTCACCACTTCGGCATAAACCTTTATTCTAACTCAGGCTTGCTATCGGAAGGAGCTTCCGAAGCGCTCTGAGAGTCACCAGCATTTGCAGATCCTGCTTCAGTTGAAGGCTCATCAGACTCTGAGGAAGAGCCAGAAACCGTTTCAACAACAGGAACTCCGCTTGCAGTGACCTGACCAGCTTTCTGCTTAGCAACATAAGCTAATGCAAAACTACTCAGAAAGAAAACAATGGCTAACGTAGTTGTCATTTTCGTCAAAAAAGAACCACTACCACCAGAACCAAAAACTGTTTGAGAGGCTCCGCCGCCAAAGGAAGCGCCCATGTCAGCGCCTTTACCCTGCTGAATCAACACCAAGCCAATAACGCCAGCTGCAACGATCACATGAACTATAACAATCAGGGTTTCAAACAGTTCCATTTAATCTACCTTACTCTACCGCAGCCTCGATAATAGAGACGAATTCTTCCGAGACTAACGAGGCGCCACCAACCAGCGCCCCATCTACATCCGGCATTGAGAACAGTTCTTTCGCATTTGACGACTTAACGCTGCCGCCATACAAAATTCTAATTTTATCCGCAATCTGCGGAAAATGTTTGCGGATATTATCCCGCAACGCTTTATGCATACTCTGCGCGTCATTTGGCGACGCAGTTTTACCTGTACCTATAGCCCATACCGGCTCATATGCTACCACCCAAGAATCATCGGGCGGTACAGATAAGAAGACAGCATCAAGTTGCTTAAGCGCAACCTCTTCAGCTTGTCCCGACTCGCGCTCTTCCAACGTTTCACCAATACACAGTATCGGCTTCAATCCTGAATCAACGGCTCGCTTAACTTTACAGGCGATGACATCATCGCTTTCAGCGTATAACGCCCTGCGCTCCGAATGCCCCAAGATTACCCACGAACACTTTATATCGGCGCACATCCTTGCACTAACTTCACCTGTATAAGCACC
Source organism: Hahella sp. CR1 (assembly GCF_029813005.1). Classification (NCBI taxonomy): domain Bacteria; kingdom Pseudomonadati; phylum Pseudomonadota; class Gammaproteobacteria; order Oceanospirillales; family Hahellaceae; genus Hahella; species Hahella sp. CR1. The sequence goes on along the minus strand of NZ_JAPELK010000008.1, from coordinate 184,139 downwards.
ATCTTCAGTGGCGGAGCAATTCTGAGCCCCTAACTCGATCTTCGAGCCAGAAACTGCATCCCCAACACTTGGAAGATACGGAAAAGGAGGACAAACCACTACGTCCACTGAGCCTAGCACCTTAGCGCCAACTATACCGTCTAATAGATCCGCATTACGCTCAAGACTTCCATTAGATTTCCAGTTTCCGGCAATCAGTTTTTTTCGCATTCAACCCTCCAGTTCGCGCGAGGCGCACATACTAACCAAACTCCCTATAAGTTACAAGTAGCGCGCCGTTATTATCTAACAACCCAATGCGCTCGAGGTATTCACACAGACCCTTCAACTATTTTGGCCAGCTCCGCAACTATAGCGCGGACTTTCGTCTCATCTTCGCCCTCAGCCATCACCCTAATAACTGGCTCTGTCCCTGACGCCCTCAGCAACACCCTCCCCTTGCCTGCAAATTGTTTTTCTGCACTAGCAATTGCAGACTGGATTGTCGCATGTCCTTTTATATCCACTTTCTGGCTCACCCTTACATTTATCATATGCTGGGGGAGCTTACTCATACCTTTTTTAGCTTCGTGGAGCGTAATTCCTAAGTCAGAAAGCGCAGCCAAAACCTGCAGAGAGGAAATAATACCATCTCCCGTTGTAGTCCTGTCCAAACAAACAATATGGCCGGAGCCTTCGCCACCCAAGCACCAGTCGTTGCGCAACAACGCTTCCATAACATATCTATCGCCAACATTAGCGCGCTCAAAGGGAATCCCCAACTCACCAAACGCAAGTTCTGCGCCGAAGTTCGTCATCAGCGTTCCAACAACCCCACCTTTTAAGCGCCCCTTACGCATCTTATCCCGCGCAATGATATACAGAATCTCGTCGCCATCAACAATCTCACCCTTGTGATCAACCATGACAACACGATCCCCATCACCGTCGAAGGCAATCCCCAGATCTGCGCAGGTTTCAACAACTTTGGCCGCCAGCTGATCAGGGTGCGTAGAACCTATTTCATGATTAATGTTCAAACCATCAGGCGTCACACCAATAGTTTCTACTTTGGCGCCAAGCTCCTTAAACACGCTGGGCGCGACCTGATAGGTTGCACCTTGCGCGCAGTCCAGAACAACACGCATCCCAGCAAAAGACATATGAAACGGAACTGTACTTTTACAGAACTCTATATATCGGCCTTTTGCATCTTCAAACCGAGCTGCCTTACCTAACTGGCTTGACGGCACGATCTCCATGGGCTGCCGAATGAAATGCTCAATCTGCTCTTCCGTTGAGTCAGGAAGTTTGGTTCCTTCTGCTGAGAAAAATTTAACCCCATTGTCATTGAAAGGGTTGTGTGACGCACTGATGACAATTCCAGCGCAAGCGCGAAATGTACGAGTAAGGTACGCAATAGCAGGGGTTGGCATCGGCCCTAGCATCGCCACATCCACACCAGCTGCAGCCAGCCCAGACTCCAGCGCGGACTCAAAAATGTATCCAGATATACGAGTATCCTTACCGATGAGGACCCGGTTACGACGCCCTTCCTGACGAAAAACACGTCCAGCCGCCCACCCCAGTTTCAACATAAACTCCGGGGTAATAGGGCCTTCACCTACTCTTCCACGTATCCCATCAGTACCAAAATACTCTTTACTCATATCTGTTTAGACTCCTCTAATCGCTGCAGCCACTTTAATTGCATCGACAGTGGCTCCGACGTCATGCGCTCTAATTATTCGAGCGCCGTTATATATGGCGACTGCCGCAGCGGAAACGCTTGCAATTAAGCGCTCCTCCACCGCTTTACCGGTTATCATTCCCAGCATGCTTTTGCGTGATACTCCCACCAATACCGGGGACCCCATGTCCACAAACGCTTGCAAATGCTTCATTAAGGTGAGGTTGTGCTCCAAGGTTTTGCCAAAACCAAACCCCGGATCTAACATTATTCTATCTATATCGATTCCAGCCTCGAGGGCGGCGGAGCGCCTCGCATCCAAATATGACGAGACTTCATTAACAATATCAGTATAGGTTGGATTATCCTGCATAGCCCCGGGCTCGCCTTTCATATGCATCAGACAAATAGCCGCCTTTGAAGATGCTGCCGCCTCCAAAGCGCCATCCCGAGTCAATGCACGCACGTCATTAATTAAGTCCGCCCCGAGCGCCACAGATTCAGTCATTACTTCCGGGGTGCTGGTGTCTACGGAAATATGCACATCAAAACGCGCGCGAACAACCTCAACTAAAGGACAAACTCTATCCAACTCTTGACTAACCGTCACCGGAGCTGCTCCCGGTCTGGTGGACTCACCACCAATATCTATAAAGACGGCGCCATCAGAAACCATCTTTTCAACCTGCCTTAAAGCGTCATCCGGGGACAAAAACCGTCCCCCGTCAGCAAAAGAATCAGGAGTGACATTCAATACCCCCATTACCACAGGGGCGCTCAAGTCCAATATAGAGTTTGGAAGTGTCAGCTTCATTCGTTATCTCATTCGAAATCTGGAGAGGGTTATACAAAATAAAAAGACCCGGTAAAACCGGGTCTTTTAGCTAGACTGAAATGCTTATTGAATTAATGAGATCCGGCCGCTCCGCCAATCTCACCACCTTTCGGAGGGTTCGCATTTGCTTCGACATCTTTTACAGGCTGAGCGCCACTAGGCGGATTAGAGTCGCCCCACCCTTTCGGGGGCGGCGGCTCTTGATCAGCCATGATAGCGTCAATTTGCTCCGAATCTATCGTTTCGTATTTCATCAAAGCATCCGCCATCATGTGCAGCTTACTCATGTTTTCAACGAGCAATTTGCGCGCATGCTCGTAGCAGTCATCAATAATGGTTCTTACTTCATCATCAATACGCTGCGCCGTTTCGGGAGAGTATACCTTCTGAGCATGACCAGCCGAACGCCCTAAAAACACCTCTTCGTTGTCATCATCATATAGTAGAGGCCCCAACTTATCCGACAACCCCCATTTCGTAACCATATTGCGAGCAAGGCCAGTGGCGCGCTTGATGTCATTGGAAGCGCCGGTCGTAACCCCCTCAACTCCCAATGTCAGCTCCTCGGCGATACGACCACCAAACAAGCTACATATATTACTGATGAGATACTGTCGGCTATGACTGTAACGATCCTCTTCTGGCAAAAACATCGTCACACCCAAAGCACGACCACGCGGAATGATGCTCACCTTGTAAACAGGATCGTGCTCAGGCACCAATCTGCCAACAATAGCATGGCCGGCCTCATGATAAGCCGTGTTACGCTTCTCTTTCTCTGACATAACCATAGATTTGCGCTCTGCACCCATCATGATTTTGTCTTTCGCCAACTCCATTTCATGCATGCCTACAGTGCGCTTGTTAGCGCGAGCCGAGAATAGCGCAGCCTCATTTACCAAGTTCGCAAGATCCGCGCCGGAAAACCCGGGCGTTCCACGTGCAATAACGGACGCATTCACATCATCCTCAAGCGGCACTTTACGGAGGTGCACTTTCAAAATCTGTTCACGCCCAACAATATCTGGAAGCCCCACAACCACTTGACGGTCAAAGCGACCAGGACGCAATAACGCAGGGTCGAGAACATCAGGACGGTTGGTCGCAGCGATTACAATTACGCCTTCATTACCTTCAAAACCGTCCATTTCAACCAATAACTGGTTCAAAGTCTGTTCGCGCTCGTCATGTCCACCACCCAGACCTGCGCCACGGTGACGACCGACAGCATCAATCTCATCGATAAAGATGATGCAAGGCGCCTGCTTCTTCGCCTGATCGAACATATCTCTGACACGCGAGGCGCCAACCCCGACAAACATCTCAACGAAATCGGAGCCAGAAATTGAGAAGAAAGGAACTTTCGCTTCACCAGCAATGGCCTTCGCCAGTAGAGTTTTACCAGTTCCGGGGTTGCCTACCATCAGTACGCCACGGGGAATTCTTCCGCCAAGGCGTTGGAATTTGCTAGGGTCACGCAAGAAGTCTACGATTTCCTTTACTTCTTCTTTAGCTTCATCAACACCAGCCACATCAGCAAAGGTCGTCTTGATCTGATCCTCGCCCATAAGCCGGGCTTTACTCTTGCCAAATGACATCGGGCCCTTGCCGCCAGCCCCCCCCTGCATCTGCCGCATGAAGAACATAAAGACCGCAATAATGACCAATATCGGGAACGAGGCGACTAATAGTTGAGTCCAGATACTTTGAGTTTCTGGTTCGCGCCCCTCGACGACCACCTCATTTTTCATAAGGTCGCCAATTAAACCCAAGTCGGGAATTTCAGGGCGAATGGTTGCGAACCTAGACCCATCTTGTCTTTCCCCGTCAATCGCCACGCCGTCTATGACTACTTTTTTCACCTGGCCACTGTTGACCATCTGTAGAAATTCAGAGTAATTGAGCTTTTGGGCGGACGAGGGGACATTGAAATTGTTAAATACCGTCAGCAGCACTGCTGCGATAATCAACCAAAGTAATAAATTTTTAGCCATATCGTTCAAGGGCCATCCCTCTTTTCTTACAGACTCGAATAGTGATTTGTCGCTCGGTTCTATGCATTCGCAGGGTTTAGATAACACCAAACCATACTATATGTCCATTATCGCCGCTATTTACATTAATTTTACTAAACAGGACGATTACGAAAGTTTATCCTCGGAACCCTTTGGCAACTAGGTAAATCTCACGTGACCGAGCACGGGACGCGTCAGGTTTGCGTATGTTCACGCTACTAAACCTGCCCCTGGACTCCTGCATAATCTGATCGAAGCCTTCCCCCTGGAAGACCTTGGCGACAAAGCATCCATTCTTCTTAAGAACGCGACACGCCAAATCAAGCGCTAATTCAACCAGATACATCGCTTTAGGTATATCGACCGATTTCATCCCACTCATATTGGGGGCCATATCGGAAATTACAAGGTCAACAGGCCGACCGTTTACTTCGTTAAGAATCGCATCCAGCATTTCTTCCTCAGTGAAGTCCCCCTGAAAAAACGTCACGCCAGCAATACTGTCCATTGCCAATAGGTCGCAGGCGATTACTTTTCCCTGATCCCCCACTATGTCAGCAACGACTTGAGACCAACCTCCAGGAGCCGCCCCGAGATCTATTACGGTCATTCCCGGCTTCAACAATTTGTCCTGCCGGTCGAGCTCAATTAATTTATAGCTGGCTCTCGAACGAAATCCGTCCTCTTTGGATTTTTTTACATAGACATCGCTATGATGCTCATTCAGCCACCGAGAGCTGGATTTAGAACGTCCCACTTTATTGCCTCTGACACGATTATTTTAGTATAGGCACATTTGCTGATACTGTGTTTTTTTGTTCAGAAAGTGCGCCATAGTGCGCTACTATACACGCTTTTCATACGCAAGAAGGTTTCCACACAGACATGACTCTACCCATAGAGCAACGCAAGCAGTACCGCGCTATCGCACATCACTTGAAGCCGATCGTCACTATCGCCGGCGCGGGCATTACCGAAGGCGTTATCAATGAGCTTGAGCGCGCATTGAACGACCATGAGCTGATCAAAATTAAAATTGCTGTCGGCGAAAAAGAAGAAAGAGCCGAGGTCATCAAAGAGCTTTGCGAGATGTCCCGCTCGGAATTAGTTCAAGTGATTGGGCGCACAGCGATATTGCTTCGCAAGAATCCCAGACCCAACCCCAAGCTTTCCAACCTTTTACGTCATCAATCTGGCGCAAGCAAGTAAATTAAAAAAGCCGGCTAACGCCGGCTTTTTATTTACGCGCCGCCCTGATTACAGGTGCTGCACGCCATCAATTTCATATTCAACCATGCCGCTTGGCACCTGCACAACGACAACGTCGCCAACAGTTTTCCCAATCAATGCGCGCGCAATCGGAGAAGACACTGAAATTTTGCCTTTCTTAATATCCGCTTCGTCATCACCCACGATCTGATAAGAGCTGGCGTCGTCTGTATCCAAATTGATGATATTCACGGTTACGCCAAAAATGACCTTCCCTGTATTCTCAATAGAGGTAACGTCAATCACCTGGGACATGGACAACTTACTTTCGATTTCCGCAATGCGACCCTCGATAAAGCTCTGTTGTTCACGCGCAGCGTGATATTCAGCGTTCTCTTTCAAGTCTCCGTGCTCTCTGGCTTCCGCGATGGCCGTGATTACTCGCGGCCGATCCACAGTCTTCAGACGATTCAACTCTTCACGCAGGGCTTGCTCCCCCGCTTTTGTCATAGGTATTTTGCTCATTTGTCGCCTTGAATGGTTGCATGAATATCCTGAAGACGATTCACAGCGTGATCCTGCCCAACCTTGATAGCACGGCAGAATGCCTCACCTCCCGTCAGGGTGGTGGTATAGGTCACCTTGTATTGTAGGGCCGACTTACGGATTTCCGCAGAATCCGCAATCGCCTTCCGGCCTTCCGTAGTATTGATAATCAAATCTACTTCTTCATTTTTTATGGCGTCTACGATATGAGGTCTGCCTTCTCGCACTTTATTGATCCGTTTTACGGGAATGCCCGCTTCTTCGATCGCTTTTGCAGTTCCCGCAGTCGCCATAATCTCGAAGCCTACAGCATTTAACTCTTTAGCTAAAGACACCGCTCCCGCTTTATCCGCATCCCTGACGCTCAGGAACACAGTTCCGCCAGTTGGCAAAAAGTCTCCGCCAGCCGCCGCAGCCTTGGCAAAGGCTTCATCAAAGCTTTTCCCAACCCCCATAACTTCGCCAGTGGACTTCATTTCCGGGCCAAGTATCGGATCTACGCCTGGGAACTTATTAAACGGGAACACAGACTCTTTCACATTGTAAAAGCTTGGAATGATTTCCTTGGTAAAGCCCTGCGCTTCAAGAGATTTACCCGCCATGCACAGTGCAGCCACCTTGGCGAGCGATACGCCGATCGCCTTGGAAACGAACGGCACGGTACGAGAGGCTCTGGGGTTCACCTCTATCACATAAATTTCGCCGTCCTGGTAGGCTAACTGCACATTCATCAAGCCCACAACCTGCAGCTCAAGGGCCATTTTGATGACCGTTTCGCGCATCTTGTCCTGAACATCCGCCGGCAAACTGTACGGAGGCAGCGAACAAGCCGAATCACCAGAGTGAACTCCCGCCTGTTCGATGTGCTGCATAATGGCGCCGATCACCACTTTCTCGCCATCAGAAACCGCATCGATATCAACCTCGATCGCAGCATTCAGGAAGTGATCCAACAATACAGGGCTATCGTTGGAGACACGCACCGCATCTCGCATATAGCGCTGCAGTTCAACTTCGTCGTAGACGATTTCCATGGCGCGGCCGCCCAACACATAAGAAGGACGGACAACCAAGGGATAACCAATTTCCTTCGCCTTGCTCAACGCTTCTTCCTGGCTGCGAGCTGTCGCATTCGGCGGCTGACGCAAGCCCAAGCGAACCACCATCTGCTGGAACCGTTCGCGGTCTTCCGCACGGTCAATCGCATCAGGAGTCGTTCCGATAATTGGTACGCCCGCTTCTTCCAGCCCTCTCGCCAATTTAAGCGGAGTCTGACCGCCGTAGTGAACAATTACGCCACGCGGCTTTTCCAAATGGACAATAGCCAGAACGTCTTCCAAGGTAATTGGCTCGAAATACAACCTGTCAGAAGTGTCGTAATCCGTAGAAACGGTCTCAGGATTACAGTTGATCATGATGGTTTCATAGCCGTCATCGCGCAATGCAAAGGCGGCGTGAACGCAACAATAATCGAACTCAATCCCCTGACCAATTCTGTTAGGGCCACCACCGATCACGATGATTTTTTCACGATCGCTCGGTTGCGCCTCACACTCTTCGTCGTAAGAGGAATACATGTAAGCCGTAGAGGAAGCAAATTCCGCCGCACAGGTATCTACACGCTTGAATACCGGCTTGATGCCATATTCCAAACGCTGCTTACGCAACGCTTTTTCGTTGATGCCCAGCAGCTCAGCAAGACGCTGATCAGAGAAGCCTTTACGTTTCAGTCGACGCAAACGGTCCGCAGTCAAGTCGGACAGCGCCATATTGCCGAGCGCTACTTCATCTTTGATCAAATCTTCGATCTGCACCAAGTACCATGGGTCAACCTTGGTGTACTCATAGACTTCCTTGACGCTCATTCCTGCTCGGAACGCATCGCCAATGAACCACATCCGTTCGGCGCCGGGCACTTTCAATCCACGGGTTAAAACATCACTAGCGTCTTCAGACCCAAGATCAACTATGGGCTCAAAGCCAGCTGAACCAACTTCCAAACCGCGCAGCGCCTTGTGAAGCGACTCCTGGAAGTTACGACCAATCGCCATCACCTCGCCCACTGACTTCATTTGCGTAGTCAGTGTCGCATTGGCTTGCGGGAACTTCTCGAATGTGAAACGTGGCACTTTGGTGACCACATAGTCAATGCTCGGCTCAAAAGAAGCTGGCGTGACGCCACCAGTGATGTCGTTACTCAGCTCATCCAAGGTATATCCAATCGCCAGTTTTGCAGCGACCTTAGCAATAGGGAAGCCCGTCGCCTTGGACGCCAACGCTGATGAACGGGACACACGGGGATTCATCTCAATCACCACCATGCGACCAGTTTCGGGGTCCATACCAAACTGAACGTTGGAGCCGCCTGTCTCTACGCCAATTTCACGCAACACAGCTACCGAGGCGTTACGCATGATTTGGTACTCTTTATCCGTCAACGTCTGCGCAGGCGCGACGGTAATGGAATCACCAGTGTGCACGCCCATTGCGTCAAAGTTTTCTATCGCGCAGATGATAATGCAGTTGTCCTTCTTATCACGAACAACCTCCATCTCATACTCTTTCCAACCGATTAACGATTCGTCAATCAGCAGCTCACGAGTCGGCGACAACTCCAGACCTCGCTCGCAAATCTCAGTAAACTCTTCCTTGTTATAAGCAATGCCGCCGCCAGAGCCGCCCATTGTGAAGGAGGGGCGAATAATAGCGGGGAAGCCGATCTGATCCAGCACTTGCAGAGCTTCTTCCATGCTATGCGCAATAGCGGAACGAGGAGTCTCCAGGCCAATGGCTTTCATCGCCTTGTCAAAACGCTCACGATCTTCCGCTTTATCAATGGCGTCCTGTGTGGCGCCAATCATCTCTACGCCATATTGTTCAAGGACGCCTTCACGAGCCAAGTCGAGCGCGCAGTTCAAAGCAGTTTGCCCGCCCATGGTTGGCAACAACGCGTCCGGACGTTCTTTTTCAATGATTTTCGCGACTGTGCGCCAGTTAATCGGCTCAATGTAAGTCGCGTCGGCCATAGCCGGATCAGTCATGATGGTCGCGGGGTTGGAGTTCACAAGGATAACGCGGTATCCCTCTTCTCTCAGTGCTTTACACGCCTGCGCCCCGGAATAGTCAAATTCACAGGCTTGTCCGATGACGATAGGACCGGCCCCAATAATCAGGATACTATTGATGTCTGTACGTTTTGGCATGTGTGCTCTTCTACTCGCTCGAATCTTGCGACGCCCCGCAGGCCGCCGACATCACCCAGAATTACGCCTGTTTCGGTTCAGACGCGGCGCCGTCGGGCGCCGACGCTGAAATCCGAGTATTAGACTGATCGGTATTTGACTTCCCGCATGGAGTCAATGAACTGGTCAAATAAGGGAGCCACGTCGTGCGGGCCCGGACTCGCTTCAGGGTGCCCCTGAAAACTGAAGGCGGCGACGTCAGTGCGTCGAATTCCTTGCAATGAGCCGTCAAACAGAGACTTATGCGTAGTCTCCAGGTTGGCGGGCAACGAGGATTCATCCACCGCAAAGCCATGGTTTTGGCTAGTGATCATCACTTGCCCCGTGCGCAGGTCCTGCACTGGATGGTTAGCGCCGTGATGCCCGAACTTCATCTTCTCTGTGCGCGCTCCGCTGGCCCGCGCCAGTAGCTGGTGCCCCAAACAGATGCCAAATACAGGCGTCTGGGATTTCAAAATCTCAGCAATGGCCTCAATAGCGTAGTCGCAAGGCTCAGGGTCGCCTGGTCCATTAGATAGGAACACGCCGTCTGGAGACATCGCCAATACATCCTGCGCAGGCGTTTTCGCCGGCACCACGGTTACGCGGCAGCCGCGCTCAGCGAGCATACGCAAAATGTTCTTTTTCACGCCGAAGTCGTACGCAACAACGTGAAACTCGGCATCCTCCAGAGTCTGATATCCTTCTCCAAGAACCCAAGTCGACTCTGTCCAATTCAGGACGTCCGTACGAGTCACCTCTTTGGCGAGATCCATCCCTTTCAGTCCGGGAAAGGCTTTAGCCGCAGCCAACGCCGCTTCCGCCGAAGCCCCTTCGCCCGCCATGATGCATCCGTTCTGCGCGCCTTTCTCCCTTAAAATACGAGTCAGGCGACGGGTATCGATGTCAGCGATGGCGACAATACCGTTTTCCCGGAGATACTCCGACAAACTCTTTTGGCTGCGCCAGTTGCTAACTGTCATTGAAAGATCGCGAATCACCAGACCTGCCGCCCAGACTTGATCTGATTCGACATCTTCTTCGTTAATTCCGGTGTTGCCTATGTGGGGGTATGTGAGAGTGACAATTTGTTTTGCGTAGGAAGGATCGGTAAGAATTTCCTGGTATCCGGTCATCGCAGTATTGAAAACCACTTCGCCGGTGGTTTCGCCGGCTGCGCCGATAGATATCCCATGAAATATGCTTCCGTCTTCAAGTGCTAGTATTGCGGGTGTAGTCAATTCCATAGCTCGCCAGTTGAAAACGTCTAATCAAACACTTATGAAGGTGGACTCAACTTGCAAAAAAGCGAGAGGGAGATTTAAACTCCGTCCCGCTTTTTAGTGATGTCCGATGTGTATGGGCAACTTGCGCACAAACCCCAATATTCTAGTGGATTGGGTCATGACTGTCTATTTATTTTCCAATAATCTTTGGCAATTTTATTCTTTATCAAGTTCCGCGCACCCGAAACCCAGTGCGCATACAAGCCAATACGAAGACAGATTGACCTATTTCAGACCCAGCACATCCTGCATGTCATACAGCCCCGGAGCCACGCCATGCAGCCATAAGGCCGCTTTAACGGCGCCTTTTGCAAAAGTCATGCGACTGCTCGCCTTGTGCGTTATTTCTATACGCTCCCCCATCGTCGCAAACATCACCGTATGGTCGCCAACGATGTCGCCCGCGCGAATCGTCTCAAAACCGATAGTCTTTTTATCCCGCTCCCCGGTGATGCCTTCACGACCATAAACGGCGCACTCATTCAAGTCGCGCCCCAGCGCCTCAGCTACAACCTCACCTAATCTCAACGCAGTACCCGACGGCGCATCCTTTTTAAAACGATGATGCGCCTCGATTACTTCCACATCGTAATCGTCACCCAGCGTTTTTGCGGTCAGCGCAAGAATATTCAACAGTAAATTCACACCCACGCTCATATTGGGGGCAAATACTACCGGACAGTCCTTCGCCGCTTCAGACAAGAGCGTTTTTTGCGACTCACTGAATCCCGTCGTACCAATCACTATCGCTTTACCCTCTTTACGACAAAGCGCCAGTAACTCAAGCGTGGTCTCCGGTGAAGTGAAGTCGATAATCACATCAAAGTCGTCCAGCACTTGCGCCAAGTCATCGACGCAGGCCACGCTTTTTTTGCCCACGCCAGCGATTTCTCCGGCATCAGCGCCAACCAAAGAGCTGCCAACTCGCACAGAAGCAGCTCCCAAAGAAGCATCCGGGTTATCGCAGACCGCTTCAACCAACACTTTGCCCATGCGCCCGGAAGCGCCCACTATCGCTACTCTGGTCATGCTTATTCCTTTGTTTTCTCTGGAATATTACTGTTATAGGCGTTCCGCCACCGCTCCAATACAAAAAAACCGGCGTTCGCCGGTTTTTCGTTGCGCATGCAGACTGCTAGAACTTCATATCGTCAAAAAAGCTTTTCACGCCTTCAAACCAACTATGCTTTTTTGGCGCTTGCTGTCCGCCGCTCTCCTCCATTGAGGCTTGAAACTCGCGCAGCAAATCCTTCTGTTTCTTGGTCAGGTTTACAGGAGTTTCCACCACTACCCGACACAGCAAATCTCCTGGCGCGCCACCACGAACTGGAGTTACACCCTTTCCGCGCAGACGGAACAGCCTGCCAGTTTGCGTTTCCTCTGGAATCTTGAGCTTCACCCGCCCATCAAGCGTGGGCACTTCAAGCTCACCACCCAATGCTGCGTCGACAAAGGAGATTGGCACTTCGCAATACAGATTTCTGCCATCGCGGGTAAATATCTTATGCTCACGCACAGCGACCTGAACATACAAATCTCCCGGCGGGCCGCCGTTTACTCCCGGCTCGCCTTCACCGGATAAGCGAATGCGATCGCCAGTATCCACACCGGCGGGAACTTTAACCGAAAGCGTCTTCTGCTCTTCCACATAGCCGCTGCCGTGACAGGAGCGACATGGGTTGCGAACAATCTTTCCTGCGCCACGACAGCGAGGGCAAGTCTGCTGGATAGAGAAGAAGCCCTGTTGCATGCGGACCTGACCAGCGCCGTTACAAGTGCCGCAGGTTTCAGGCTGCGTGCCTTTTTCTGCGCCGCTTCCGCCGCAACCATTACACTCTACTTGAGAAGGAACGCGAATCTTCACGGTTGTGCCGCGAACCGCTTCTTCCAAGTCGAGATCCAGCGTATACCTTAAATCTGAGCCGCGATTCGCCCGAGTGCGACCTCCGCCGCCCCCGCCAAATATATCGCCGAATACGTCGCCGAATATATCACTGAAACTGGCTCCACCGCCGAAACCGCCGGCCCCAGCATTGCCATCCACTCCGGCGTGACCGAACTGGTCATAGGCCGCTCTTTTCTGGTCATCAGAGAGCACATCGTAGGCTTCAGTAGCCTCTTTGAACATCTCTTCAGCCGAAGCGTCTCCGGGGTTTCTGTCCGGGTGATATTTCATCGCCAAACGCCGGTAAGCCTTCTTGACATCTTTACCGTCTACGTCCCGCGAAACGCCCAACACTTCGTAATAATCGCGTTTTGCCATAACTTAATCTTATGCGCCAACTGCAAAAAAACCGGATTATAACCTAAACACAATAAGGCAGTGCGGTTAAATTCCGCACTGCCTCAGGCATGCAAGGAGCCGGACTATTTCTTATCGCCGTCCTTAACTTCTTCAAACTCGGCGTCGACTGCGTCATCCGCTGGCTTAGCAGCTGCGTCTTCAGCTTGAGCGCCAGCGTCTCCGCCTTGCTGTGCAGCCTGCTCAGCATACATCTTCTGCGCCATGGAAGAAGATGCTTCGCTCAGCTTCTGCATTCTGTCTTCAATAGCTTCTTTATCGTCGCCTTTGATCGCTTCTTCCAGCTCTTTGATAGCTGCTTCAATGGCCACTTTTTCTTCAGCAGTCACTTTATCGCCAGCATCTTTAAGCGTTTTCTGAGTAGCGTGAACCAGAGCGTCCGCCTGATTGCGCGAAGACGCCAACTCTTCAAACTTCTTATCTTCCGCCGCATGCGCTTCCGCATCCTGCACCATCTTATCGATTTCGTCTTCGCTCAAGCCAGAAGAGGCTTTGATAACGATGGACTGCTCTTTTCCAGTCGCTTTATCCTTCGCAGATACGTGCATGATACCGTTGGCGTCGATATCGAAGGTCACCTCAACCTGAGGCACGCCACGCGGCGCGGGAGGCAGACCAGTCAAATCAAAACGGCCTAATGACTTGTTCATTTGCGCTTGCTTACGCTCGCCCTGCAGAACGTGGATAGTCACCGCAGTCTGATTGTCTTCCGCAGTAGAGAACACTTGCGACTTCTTGGTCGGGATAGTCGTGTTCTTCTCAATGATCGGCGTGGAAACGCCGCCCATGGTTTCAATGCTCAAAGACAATGGCGTCACGTCCAGCAGCAGTACGTCTTTCACGTCACCAGACAATACCGCGCCCTGGATAGCTGCGCCGATAGCGACCGCTTCATCAGGGTTAACGTCTTTGCGCGCTTCTTTACCAAAGAAGTCGGCTACTTTGCTCTGCACCATAGGCATACGAGTCTGACCGCCAACCAGAATCACTTCGTCGATTTCTGAGGAGCTGCAACCAGAATCTTTCAGTGCAATGCGGCATGGCTCAAGGCTACGCTCAACCAGCTCTTCCACCAGACTTTCAAGTTTGGCGCGAGTCACTTTAACGTTAAGGTGCTTAGGACCACTTGCATCAGCAGTAATGTACGGCAGATTCACATCCGTCTGCTGACTGCTGGAAAGCTCGATCTTAGCTTTCTCTGCAGCTTCTTTCAGACGCTGCATCGCCAATGGGTCGCCTTTCAGGTCGATACCGGAATCTTTCTTGAATTCCTGCGCCAGGTAGTCGATCAAGCGCAAGTCGAAGTCTTCACCACCCAGGAACGTGTCGCCGTTGGTGGCCAGCACTTCAAACTGCATCTCGCCGTCTACATCAGCGATTTCGATAATGGAGATATCGAAGGTTCCGCCGCCCAGGTCATAAACGGCCACTTTACGGTCGCCGCCCTTCTTGTCCATACCGTACGCCAACGCCGCCGCAGTCGGCTCGTTGATAATACGCTTAACTTCCAGACCGGCGATTCTGCCTGCGTCTTTGGTAGCCTGACGCTGCGCGTCGTTGAAGTAGGCCGGTACGGTGATAACCGCTTCCGTCACCTTCTCGCCCAGGAAGTCTTCCGCCGTTTTCTTCATCTTTTTCAGAACTTCGGCGGAAATCTGGGGAGGCGCCATTTTCTTGCCTTTCACGTCGACCCAAGCGTCGCCATTGTCAGCCTTGGCGATAGTGTAAGGCACCATTTTGATGTCTTTTTGCACTACATCGTCTTCAAAACGTCTACCAATCAGACGCTTGATGGCGAAAAGAGTATTCGTGGGGTTAGTTACCGCCTGACGCTTGGCGGATTGACCTACCAGCGTCTCATCGTCGGTGTATGCAACGATAGAAGGCGTAGTGCGTCCGCCTTCAGAGTTTTCAATAACGCGCGGCTTGTCGCCTTCAAGAATCGCTACACAGGAGTTTGTAGTCCCCAAGTCGATCCCGATAATTTTACCCATAATTTCTACTCCTGAAAAAATCTCGCTAATTGATTACCAGCTAATATTGGAGTTGATCTCAATTTTTCAACCCGAAGCTGGCGGGATTTTGTACGTTTTCAACCAGCGCTGAACGCGTATAAAGCGCGATCAGACGCCTTTCGACACCATAACCATGGCTGGCCGGACCAAACGTCCGCTCAGTAGATAGCCTTTCTGCAATACCGCAATAACGGTATTCGGCTCTACATCGGCTTGCGGCACCATGGACATGGCCTCATGAAATTCCGGGTTGAAGGGCTGCCCCATGGGATCAACCACCTCCACTTCGAATTTTTTCAGGCCGGAGTTGAACAGAGACAGCGTCATTTCCACGCCGTCTTTCAAAGTCGTGACCTGGGGTTCGGCGGACTCTGTGGCGCCACAGGCTTCCACCGCCTTTTCCAAGCTATCCACTACCGGCAAGAGCTCTTTCACAAAGCGCTCCAGAGCAAACTTACGCGCTTTCTCAACATCGTTTTCAGCACGACGGCGTACATTCTGCATCTCAGCATGTACGCGCAACATTTGCTCTTTTTGCTCACCGAGCTCCTGCTGCAATCTCTCAATCAACTCGTCACGGTCAGCGGGCTCGCCACTCGCCTGAGCCGTTTCAGCTTGCTCAGCCATTGCGGCTTGCGCCTGATCGTCAGCGATGACTTGTTCTTCTACTTGACTCTTAGAATCTTCAGACATTTGATCGAATCTCCCAAAATCCATCCGATACTTTTGAATTGCCCTCAATATGGGGTCGATCAAACCGGTTTCAACCAGCCAAATATCGACAATCGTCAGGAAATGACGCAGGTCACCCGACATTGACTTCAGTCAGCATCCAAAATGACCGCAAATCATACAAAAAAATACTCCTCGCGCCCTCTTGTTGCGTCATGAGTTTCACTGTATAAACACACAAACAACTGTATATATAGACAGTCACACTTGTAGGACAACGCCCTATGCTCACTCATTTGTCGATACGGAACCTAGCCATCGCCAGCCACCTGGAACTGGACTTTGCTGAAGGCATGACGGCTATCAGCGGGGAAACCGGCGCAGGCAAATCTATTGTTCTAGACGCTCTCGGCCTGACCCTTGGCGACCGAAGTTCTGCGGACATAGTGAGGCACGGCTGTGAACGGGCGGAGGTGAGCGCAGTCTTTGATTTGAGGCGCCTGCCGGAGGCGTTGGCCTGGCTGAAATCCAGAGAACTGGATAATGGCGCGGAATGCATCTTACGCCGAACTGTCACCAACGAAGGTCGATCTCGCGGCTATCTGAATGGGCAGCCCGTCACCATGCAAGACCTTCGCGAACTCGGCGAAACGCTCATGGATATCCATAGTCAGCATGAGCACCAGTCTCTATTGAAAAAGGAAACCCATCTGAAAATGGTGGATGACTTTGGAGGCCACTCCCAGCAGCTTCAACAGGTACGGGACCACTTTCAATCCTGGCGGCGCATAGCCGCCAAACTGAAAGAAAAGCTCAGCCACAGCGAAGAACAGGAAGCGCGAGTGCAATTACTCACTTATCAGGTCGAGGAGTTGGATGCTCTAGCGCTGCTGGAAGGCGAGATTGAGCAATTGGAGCAAGAGCAGGAGCAGCTCGCCAACGCAGAAAATATCATCATGAAAGTTCAGCAGGTCGGCGAAGGTTGCCTGGAAGCAGATGGCGGCTGCATCGACCAACTAAGGCGCGCCATTCATCTGCTGGAGGAAATTAATCTCAACAACGCCTCTCTGCAGACTGCTCGTCAGATGCTGAACGAAGCCATGATCCAGCTTGATGAAGCCAACGGTGAGCTGCGCCATGTACTGGACAGCGTGGAGATCAACCCTGAGCGCCTGCAAGAAGTGGAAGCGAGACTGACCGCCATCTACGATCTTGCGCGTAAGCACCGCGTCGCCCCTGAAGAATTAATGACGCGCCATGTTGAGCTGGCGAGCGAACTCAACAGTTTGACTGATGGTGAAGAGAACCTGGAAAAGCTTGAAGCTCAGTCCAAAGAGCTGGAGCAGAAATACAATCAGGCGGCGCAAAAGCTCACCTCCATGAGAACGAAAGCAGGAGAGAAACTACAAAGCGCAGTGAAAAAGCAATTGGTGAAACTAGGACTGAATCCTGAGTTCATCATCCAGTTCTCGCCTCTGAAATCCCCGTCTGCGCTGGGAGACGAGGAAGCTGAAATGTTAATCAGCATGAACCCTGGCCAACCACCCAAGCCTTTACAAAAGATCGCATCCGGTGGCGAGTTGTCGCGAATCAGTTTGGCGATACAGGTCGTCGCTGCCGCATCCTCGGATACGCCTACATTAGTATTTGACGAAGTGGATGTCGGCATCGGCGGCGGCACGGCGGAAATCGTCGGACGCATGCTGAGAGAGCTTGGGGCGAAAGCGCAAATTCTCTGCGTCACTCACTTAGCTCAGGTGGCTTCCCAAGCCCACAACCACCTTTTCGTGACCAAGCATGTAAGCAGTGGCCAAACGCAATCAGCCATACTCAAATTGGAAGGCAGCGACCGTATACACGAAATCGCCAGAATGCTGGGAGGTGTGGATATTACTGAGCACAGCCTGGCGCACGCACATGAAATGCTGACTTCCAGCCAACTCCAGTAAGATTCCCTACAGCAAAAGGATTTGCTTGTGGCTTTATTTCCGCACCGTCCGTATAGCTGCCTGATGGCTATCTCTATTAGCTATAAATTGGCTATATAAAGGAAGGCTCGATAAGTTTAGAGAGATACGCAGGAATGCGATGGAGCAAATGGAGCAAGAGAGGACAGGATAGCGCTCCAGGGTTTACTCAGCGCTATCCCAACAAACCGGAAGCTATTTCTTCTTTGGCTTCACGTACAGCGTGAGGCTATGGTCAACGATTTCATAGCCGTGCTCTTCCGCAATTTCCTTTTGGCGCTTTTCGATAACCGGATCGAAGAACTCGATAACATCGCCGGTTTCCGCACAAACCATGTGATCATGGTGTTCATCATGATTGAGCTCGAACACCGCATGAGCGCCTTCGAAGTTGTGGCGAAGAATCAGTCCTGCGGATTCAAATTGCGTCAGAACCCGGTAGACCGTGGCCAAACCTACGTCGTCTCCCGCCTCCAGCAGCGCCTTATAAACATCTTCCGCACTCATGTGCCGGTTATCGGCGTTTTCCAGAATACTGAGAATCTTTACCCGCGGAAGGGTTACTTTCAGGCCTGCTTTCTTCAGTTCTACGTTTTCGTTCGTCATTTTACCGGGAAACCCAATACCAGTATCGTTGGCAATCAGTTATCATTCCACGTCACGCCAAGATAGTTTAAAAATATCCATGATGCAAAAGTTACGATCCCTTGTAATCCTCCTTATTATACACACTCTCACAGCCTGCACCTTCCCAGGCGTCTACAAAATAGATGTCCAACAGGGAAACATCGTGGAGAAAGAAGCTGTGGACCAACTCAAGGTCGGCATGAACCGTCGTCAGGTTCAGTATCTATTAGGCTCTCCAGTATTGGAAAGCACGCTCGACCCCAGCTACGACACCTATTTCTATTCTATCCAGCTGTCGGGCGGTAAGATTTATCGTCAGAACATCACTCTGGAATATGAGAATGACATTCTGGTGAATATTGCCAAAGCAAAGCTGCTGCCAGCTGATTTGGCGAACCCCGGCAAGGCTTACAAACTACGTGGTCAAGCTGAGCCTTCTGAGACAGTGGAAGAGACGGACGTTTATAAAACGACCAACTAAGCGTTCAGCAAAACAGGTTTGATCAAGTTTAGCTAACCCTTTTTGGCCCGATTCAGTCGGGCCTGCTTCGGATCTATTTTGAGTGGCCGATATATCTCCACTCGGTCGCCCTCTCTCAGAGCATGGGATTTGGGGTCTGAAATGGCCTTACCAAATATCCCCATCTTTGCCGACTCCAGCTCTATTTGCGGAAAAAAGTGAGTGACGCCAGACATCTGGACCGCCTCATAGGCGGTAGTTCCCTCCACCACAGCCAGAGGAATGATCTTCTGCTGCTCAGGTAAGGCATAAGCTACCTCCACCTGAATTTTTAATTTATCCATGCTCACGCTCACTTCTACGCATCAGTATTTCCGCCATGCGTCAGAGAATTCGATTCATAACGCAAAATAGGCGCGGCCTAGCGATAGATCACCTGCGCGCGTTTGCAGAACGCATCCACCATAGTTCCAGCGGCCTGGGAAAACACGGGCCCAAGCGCCATCCCGGTTAATGCGCCAGTCAGCTCATACTCCAGCGCTAACGCCACTTTGCAGGCAGCTTCGTCCAGAGCCAGGAAGCTCCAGCGGCCCTGAAGCTTGCGAAAAGGTCCATCCACCAATGTGAGGATAATTTCCGAAGGACGCACCAAACTATTACGGGTAGTAAAAGCGTGTCTTACTGAGCCCTTACTGACCTGGATGCGCGCAAGCATTTCATCAGAACTCTCTTGAATCACTTCCGTCATTCCGCACCAGGGCAGGAATTCAGGGTAGGCGCGCACGTCATTCACCAGATCATACATGCGCTCAGCAGAGTATGTGACCAGCGCACTACGACTAATCTGGGGCAACCTCGTTCTCCTCTTCTACGTTTTCAACATTCACTTCCGGGTTCACCGGGGCGGATTTCACCAAATCCACCTCTTCCGGTTCGGCCTCTTCCAGGACTTCCTTACTGCTACTCACGACTTCTTCCGAGCAAAGCCCGCCGTTTTTCGGAGCGGTGAATTCACAGCTATGTAGCAGCAAGTCAAAAACCATGGAGATTTGTATAACAATCAACACAGGAACACAAAAGTATCTCAGCAGCGGATAGCCCCAGCGAAACAATCGCTGTTCGGGGCTAAGGCGCAAAGCCTGTGCAAGCCGCTCATAAGGGAGCACATAGCCGCATAATACTGTCAGCAGACATCCCGCCACCGGCAGCAAGATCGTGGACACCACAAACTGCAGTAGACTGAATAGCGGAATGCCCGCCAGTTGCCAATGCCGATGTCCCGCCATGGACATAACCAGCAATGCGCCCAGCCCCCATAACGCAACATGGGTGATGGACGCAGCGCTGACCCGCGATAACGAGTATCTTTCCTGTAACCAGGCGACGCCGGGCTCAATCAGGAAAACCGCGGAACTCCATGCGGCCAGCGTGAAAAAGATAAAGAATAAAACGCCGAACACTGATCCCATCGGCAATTGACCCAGCGCCAGTGGAAGCGATTGAAAGATCAAGGAGAATCCCTGGTCTGGAGGCAGCTCCGCTTTTAACAGCCAGGACAACACCACCAGCCCCGCGACAGCGCCAACTAATAGATCCGCAAAAGAGATGATCAATACTGAGCGCCCGACTTTGCCATGATTAGGCATGTAAGCGCCCAACACCATCATGACGCCTGCGCCAATGGACAGAGAGAAAAAGGCGTATTTGTAGGCGGCCAGCACGCCCGCCCAGGAAAGAGAAACCGATTCAAATGAAAACAGGTAGCTAAGAGCCCCGCCCAAATCACCATAACGCGCGCTATAGATCAGCATCACCGCAAGCATCGCGAACATCAGAGGAACGATGTACAACATCGCCTTTTCCAGGCCGTGATAAACGCCTTTCACTGAAATGAGAAACACCAGACCAATAAACACACTTAGCCAGATAA
This sequence comes from Hahella sp. CR1, assembly GCF_029813005.1. Classification (NCBI taxonomy): domain Bacteria; kingdom Pseudomonadati; phylum Pseudomonadota; class Gammaproteobacteria; order Oceanospirillales; family Hahellaceae; genus Hahella; species Hahella sp. CR1. The sequence goes on along the minus strand of NZ_JAPELK010000008.1, from coordinate 163,385 downwards.
TCATAACGGTGGTGTTTTGTTGTAGCGCGCTTAAGACGGCCGGCATGGCGCCGGGCTCTATGCCTTGAAACTCACTGAAGGCGGACTTCAGGGCGTAAGACAGCCCCATTCCCGCCACTAATGAATAGACCACCACCGTCAGCAACGCGGCGATGACCATAAGGCCTCCGGTCCAACGCCACAGAGAAAAGCCTGTGCCTTGACCGCCCACGCTCTGTAACACGTCAACAGGGTTACGACGCACGTAGCGCCCAAGTCCTATTTCCAATACCGCCAGCGGCAGGGTCAGGGTCAGCAGCGCCAACGTATAGGCGATAAGAAAAGCCAGTCCGCCGTATTCCGCCATCAGGGAGGGAAATGTCCAGATGTTGGCGAACCCCACGACGGCGCCCACGCCCGCCATGACGAACGTGCGCTGCCTGACCCAGCGGTCACGGCCCTGCAACAACATTCCAACTTTTGAATTCAAAGGCACTCAGACATCCGTTAATTCACAGCAATTGAGAGGTTCGACGGAATTCTACGTCGACGACGATGGCGCATTGTAGCGGATTATGCTGACCCAAGTCAGGAGACCTTAGCCATATGGATCAGGTTAATTTACAATAGCCGACTTTGTCCGAGAATCGTAAGGAAATATGAGTCAAGCCAAAAACAAAAATACCGGGTCCACCATCGCCCTGAATAAGAAGGCCCGCTTCGACTATCACATTGTTGAAAAGTTCGAGGCCGGCCTCGTGCTGACCGGTTGGGAAGTCAAAAGCCTGCGCGCCGGAAAGTGTCAGTTAGTGGATTCCTATGTATTACTGAAAGACAGTGAAGCCTGGTTGTTAGGCGCCCATATCACACCGTTGAAGGAAGCCTCCACTCACGTCATTGCAGATCCCACCCGCACTCGTAAGCTGCTGCTGAATCGTCGTGAGCTCAACAAGCTGATCGGCGCAGTGTCGCAGACGGGCCACACTTGCGTGCCTTTGGCCCTTTACTGGAAAGGCAATAAAGTGAAATGCGAAATTGCCCTGGTGAAAGGCAAGAAGGATTTCGACAAGCGCGAAACCGAAAAAGAGCGCGACTGGAATCGTCAAAAACAACGCGTTATTCGCGATCATGTTAAGCAGTGACCCAGTCAGGATAGGAAAGACGTTCTTATCCTGATTCTCTCCTTTCTCACACTTCATTGCCGTATCGGGTTGAGCTAACGCCACTCACCTACCATACTTACCCGTCAAAGCAAGCGTTTGCGCACGACCGTATTCCGTCGACAACGCATAACGCCGAATCTAACCTCATTTAATCACGGACAGCTTTGACGAGGCGGCTATGAAACCACATGGAGAGCCGATGTCGGCGGTAGACACCGCCTGGTTGCGCATGGAGCGTCCCGCCAACCTGATGATGATCTGCATTGTGCTGGTTATGGAAAATCCCGTCCACGCCAGCGAACTCAAACAATTATTCACCCAGCGTTTACTGCCCCTGCCCCGCTTCCGACAGACAGTGCATAAAACCGAACATGGCTGCTTCTGGCGCGACGACGCCAACTTTAATATCGACAATCATGTGCATTTAGTTGGACTACCCGGCGAGGGAAGTCAGCAGGATCTGCAAGATCTGGCCAGCGATATCAGCAGCACGCCGCTGGATTTCAGCAAACCGCTCTGGCAAGTACATTTGGTCGACCGTTACCAGAGCGGCTCCGCGATGATTATTCGAGTTCATCACTGTATCGCGGACGGCATTGCGTTGACCCGAGTCCTGCTGTCCTTAGCGGATCAAAAAGACGGCTGCTCAGCGCCTCAACAGGTTAACCCGATATCAAAACCCGCCTCTTGGAGTGGCGTCGCCGCCAAGGCCCTGCATAACGCCATGCATATCGGGCAGGAAATAATAGAAGAAGGCAAGTCTCTGGCGCGCCATCCAGAGCAACTCCTGGCCATAGCGCGCCAAGGCGTCGCAATGGGGTCGGAGGTCGCCCGCGTCGCCGCGCTGCCGGCCGATCCAGCCACCTGTTTTAAAGGCGATCTAAGCGGGAGAAAGCGCCTCGCATGGGCGCAGCCATTAAACTTCCCACAAGTAAAGCAGACTGCGCAGGCTCTGAAAGCGACCATCAATGATGTGTTGTTGTGCGCGGCTACCGGCGCTTTGCGGCGTTATCTGGTGGAACGCTGCATTGAGCTGGATGTGGAAACAATTCACGCCGCCGTGCCTTTCAACCTGCGCCCATCGGAAGAGCCGGCCGACGCTCTGGGCAACCAGTTCGGCCTGGTGATTGCGCCATTGCCGATCGGCATTCATGACGTGGCGGAACGTTTTGAAGCAGTGCGCCGCGATATGCTGGCGCTTAAGCATTCTCAACAGGCGAAAGCGTTTTACGGATTACTGGGGTTGCTTGGCAAAGGCCCGGACTTTCTGGAGCAAACGGCATTGGAGATGCTAAGCAGAAAAGCGTCTGTAGTGATCACCAATGTGCCTGGCCCCAAACAAGCGCTATATCTGGCGGGCAGTAAATTACTGACGCCCATGATTTGGGCGCCGCAATCTGGAGAGGTCGGCATCAGCCTCAGCATTATCAGCTATGATGGAGCAATTCAGTTCGGCGTCGCGGTAGATCAGGGGCTGATACCCGATCCAGACAAGCTGGCCGGCTACTTTGTCGACGCATTTGCAGAACTGCGAGCACTGACCAAAACCCGCTCCGCCAGTTAATCGAGTTTCTCTGCGAACCCACCGCCCAGCGCCTGATACAACGCCATCATATTCTGCAATTGCGCCAGACGGTTCGCAGTGAGCTGCAATTGCGCAGAGCGCCGTGTTTCCTGCTGGTCCAGCCAGGCTTGCACGCCTGTGGCGCCGGAGCGATAACGGACCTCCGCCAGACGCTCGGCTTCAGAAGCCAGCTTGAACGAAGTGCGCAATGCGTCTTCCTGGGCCATCAATTGTGTTCTGGCGGAAAGTTTATTTTCCACCTCCGCCAACGACGAATAGAGTTTCTGCCTGAACTCAATCACCGCCTGCTCATAGGCGGCTTCGGAGACCTGAATATTCAATTGCGTCTGCCGCCACTGCAGGAATGGCAGACTGAGTCCCGCCCCCAAGGATGCAACGGGATTGCGCAAGATATCCGCCAGTTCCGAACCGCCTGTCGCCAGCGATCCGGTCAGGCTGAAGCTGGGGTAATAACTGGTGCGACTATGGTCCGTATCAGCCAGAGCGCTGCGCAAACGCATCTCCGCCGCCTGCATGTCCGGCCTTCGCGCCAGCAATGCAGCAGGGGTAGCCAAAGGCAAAGTGGGCATCGTCATTGCAGGCAGAGTTTTGGGGTCAGGCGTGGTGTTTTCCGGCGCCTGATCAAACAGAATCGCCAGGGCGTTTTGCGCTTCCACTTTGTCCTGCAGCAGTGTGGTCAACGAAGCGCGCTGACTCGCCAGATTCTGCTCAGCCTGAATCAAGTCCAGATTGGAGACCGCGCCGCTACGATGTTTCACTTGAGCCAGTTCCAACGCTTTGGCCGTGTATGCCAGCGACGCCTCGCTCGCGGCGATAGATTCATTCAGATAGGCCAGACGCCAATACAGATTCGCAGTGGTCCCGATCAACGCCAATGCGGCGCCCGCCCTGTCCTGCTCGGTCGCCATCGCTTCCCAATGAGCCGTGTCGCGAGCGCTGGACAGCTTCCCCCACAGATCAATCTCATAGCTCAATCCAAGAGAAGCGCCAAAGGACTTACTGCTGGTATGGGCGTCAATATTGCGCTCCCGGGAAGCGCTGAACTGCGCGGTGACATCCGGCGTCAGATTGCCGTCTGCGATGCCTGCGCGCAGTCGGGCCTGACGCACTTTCAACGCCGCCAACGCCATGTCGCTGTTACTCTGTAGCGCCCGTTCGATCAAGCCATTCAATTCCTGATCCTGAAACGCCCGCCACCATTGCTCGGACGCCAACGTCTGCTCTCCATTCACTGGCGCATAGCTCCAGGAGGCGGGCAGCTCCAATTGCGGCCGCGTATATTGCGAGCGCGCCAAGCCTTCACACCCCGTCAACAACATGGAGGACAGCAACAAAAGAGCTATGTGTTTTTTTCCGCCCGCGTTTATGGAACTCACTCGCTTTACTCCAAACTTCATGCGATTACCGTACATCAATCACTCCCGCGCCAAGGCTTCAATCGGGTCAAGCCGCGCCGCATTTCGCGCGGGTAAAAAGCCGAACAGCACACCGATCAGGGAGGAGCAAACCACCGCAGAGACGATCGCAGTGACGGAAAATGACATTTGCATATCCTGCACCAGCAACGAGAACAGACCACCCACGCCGAAAGACAGCAAAATACCAATGCCGCCGCCGATCAGGCACACCATCACGGCTTCAATGAGGAACTGTTGCAATATATCGCTCTGCCGGGCGCCGACCGCCATGCGGATGCCAATCTCACGAGTACGTTCAGTGACTGACACCAGCATGATATTCATGACGCCTATGCCGCCGACGATCAAAGATATGACGGCGATGGAGGACACCAACAGGGTCAAAGTGGTGGTGGTTTTCTCGACCGCCTTCAGAATACTGTCGGTGCTGAACGTGAAAAAGTCCTTCACGCCATGGCGCAGGGTCAGCAAACGAATGATGCCTTGCTCCGCCACGGCGCTGGAAAGCCCGTCCGGCGTGCGAACAATAATGGAACTGAAATTTTGTCTGCCAATCAGACGAGTCGTCGCGGAACTGTAGGGCATCCACACTGAGAGATTGCCGCCGCCTCCGAACATATCGTTTTTGTCCTCCGCCACACCGATCACGGTCCAGGGCGAAGCGCCGATCAAAATCACCTTGCCAATGGGGTCATCGCCACCCGCGAACAGCTTCTTGCGGGTATTATTGTCGATCACCACCACCTGCGCCTGTGTGCGAATATCTTCCCGCAACAACGGCCGGCCTTCCGCAACGACCAGTCCTTTTACGCGGAAGTACTGCTCGCCGACTGCATTCACGTTCACATTGGCGGCGACATTGCGGTAGCGCAGTTGCTGACTGTTGACAATGCTGGGCGTCACGCTGTCGACAAAAGGCTGCGCCTGCAACGCCTCCACATCGGCGGCCACCAAGGTATCAATGGCGGCGGCTCGCTCATCTCCCCAATCCTTACCGGGAAAAATCTCGATAGTGTTGACGCCAATGGAATTGATGTCGCTGATGACTTTCTGCTTGGCCCCTTCGCCGATGGCGACAATACTCACCACGGCGGTGATGCCGATAATAATGCCGAGCATGGTCAACAGTGTTCGCAACCGGTGAGAGGTCATGGCGATCCAGGCCATTTTAAACGCCTCAGTGAAACGCCCCAGCCAGGCGCCTCGCGCCTCTTTACCGCCCGTCGCCGAAGTAGCGTCGGTCGCCGACGACGCGGACGCCTCCGATTCCGAAACGGGATTCACCCGGTCAGCAATAATTTCGCCGTCCTGAATCTCAATGATTCGTTCTGCTTTCGCCGCCACTTGTGGATCATGGGTCACAATAATGACCGTATGCCCCTGCTGATGCAGCTCTCGCAACACCGTCATGACTTCCTGGCCACTGCGCGTATCCAGCGCGCCAGTAGGCTCATCCGCCAGAATGACTTCGCCGCCGTTCATCAGGGCTCTGGCGATGCTCACCCGCTGCTGCTGACCTCCGGAAAGCTGGCTGGGCTTGTGCTCACAACGCTCCTCCAACCCCAGGCGCGACAGCAACATGTGCGCCCGCTCCCGACGTGAACTTTTGGAGACGCCGGCGTAAACCGCCGCCAATTCCGCATTGCCTAACGCATCCAAGTGCGACAGCAGATGGTAGCGCTGAAAGATAAAGCCGAAGTGATTGCGGCGCAGGGCGGCGAGCTCATCGTCATCCAGCTCCCTGGTTTCCCGCCCGCTGATTTTATAGCTGCCGCTACTCGGGCGGTCCAGGCATCCCAGGATATTCATCAAGGTCGATTTTCCCGACCCCGATGTTCCCATTATGGCGACTATTTCACCCGGATAAATCTTCAGGTCCACGTCTTTCAGCACGGCGACCTGCTGCTCCCCTGCCTGGAAAATCCTGTTCAGGGCGCTTATTTCAATCAAAGGCTCCTTCATACAGCGAGCTAGCCTCCGATAACAACAGAGGTTTCACCGTCTGCCGGAACTGACAGGCTGTCGCCGAGGATCACATTGTCTCCATCATTCAAACCGGACAGCACCTGCACGTAAACATTGTCGCGGATGCCGGTTTCAATGGTTCTGTCTTCCGGCTGGCCGTTCACCAGCACACGCACTTTGTGCTCTGCGCCGCTGATCTCCTGGTCGGGATCTAACGCTGAAATAGGAATGCTCAGCGTTTGCGATTGTCTATTAATAATGATGGACACTTGCGCCGTCATAGCTACTCGCAGGGAGTAGTCGGGATTCGGCGCTTCCAGCACACCGCTGTAATAGACGGCGGTGGTGGAGTTACTGACGGAGCCGTTATCGGAAATATTGTCTGGGGCCAGCTTGATGGTGCGCAGGACGCCATTGTATTGACGATCCGGATCGCCCAGAACCGTGAAGTTCGCCTCCTGGCCGGACTTCACTTTAGTGACGTCCGCCTCGGATATTTGCGCCTTCACCGTCATCGTATCCAGGTTTGCGAGGATCAGCAGCGTCGGCGCCTCCTGGGTCGATACCAGGGTCTGTCCCTGCTCGAATTTAGTGGCGATCACCACGCCGTCCATCGGCGCTACGATCTTGGTGAATCCGAGATTAGCCTTCGCGGTTTCAACCTGGATTTCCGCCTGACTGATCTGGGCCTCCAGCGCTTCAATGTCGGCCTTCGCGCTTTCCAGCTGGGCTCGTGCGTTTTCCAGCTCGGACTCGGACGCGGCCGCCTGGGCGTTCATCTCACGCTGGCGTTTAAACTCCAGCTCGTAGTAACGCAGCATGGCCTCACGGGACCGCCGCGACGCCTTGGCGTTTTTCAATTCCGCCATGGCGCGGTTCAACTCATTGCGCTGTAACACCGGATCGATTTCCGCCAGCAGTTGGCCTTTTGCCACTCTATCGCCGACAGAGACGTTCATGGACTTCAACTGCCCGGTAACCTGAGCGCCCACCGCCACTTGCTTGGCGCCTTCCAGGACGCCGGTGGCCAGCACCGTTTGCTCTATATCCCGCTTTTCCACAGGGGCGGTAACGTATTCAACGGGCTCAGGCTCGAACCAACTCTGAGCGTTCCAGCCGACAGCGGCCAAAACAACAAAAATGACCACTCCCACCACAGCAGGACGACGCGATTTCTTTGCCATGCGAATTACACAAGAAGTTAATTAATGAACACAGATATGTTGAAGTCGCCGTGAACCCGGCATCCGCCAGGGGGCGACGTTAATCAGAGGGGTTGCTCCAAAGTAGAGCACTCTAGCGAATTTTGCCTAGGACTTCTAACAAAAACACAAAACATGGACAAGCTTTATGGAAACCGCAATGCGCCGGTCATCAAAGCTCAAAACCGCCGTGAAAATAACAAAAAAAGGGGCGCAAAATTGCGCCCCGGAAAATAGCCCGGACTTAAATACCGGACCCTCTCATGCATTCATGAATAACGTAGCGGGTACGTCGAATTACTCCGCAGACCAGTTGAACAGTTGCTCAACGATAGTGGTCAGAGGCTGGCTGTAACCTGCCGCATTTTTCGCGTTGGTTTTCCAGCTGGAAGGAATAGGTTGTCCTTTCGCCCAGCCAGAGCCGCCTTGGGTGTATTGAATGTTCAGGTTGTAGTTGGAGCTGTTGTTGTAGCCTTTAACGCCAACGTAGTAAGTTCCCGCTTCGTTTGCAGAGCACTCCTCGTTAGAGCCTTCCTGATATGGACGGCACTGATAGGTAGTGTCGCTTGGCTGAGCGCCTTTGTTCACATACAGGTCCGCATCGCTGTCGCCAGTCATGGTGACTTTGAAGGAGCCAGTGGTGGTGAACGGGCCGTAGAACGCCCACTTGTTCTGCTCGATTACGCCCGCTTTTTGCTCTGTCTTGGTCTCGCTAGTGGAACCAGTCGGGTTGTAGTAAGAGACAGCGTGTGCGCCAGGTCCAGGAGTCCACAGGAAGTCAGGATGACGGTTGTTGTACCACTCGCCGCCAATGATGTCGCCGTTGGAATCCAGCTCCAGGTCATACACGTAACGAACAGTGTAAGTACGGTCGTATGACGGATAGTCTTTGTCTCTGTGAGTCGGGCTGGTTTCCACGATGTAAGTCAGCTTCATCTGAACGCCGACGACTTGCTTCGCTTCCTGAGCGCGATACTTGGAGAACTTGTCCTGGGTGTAATCGCTCATGGCGATAACCGCTTCTTGCGCCGTGTTGTAGGAAGCGCCAGTTTGCGGGTTGAAGTAAGTGTATTCGTACTTCAATACTGGCTGGTTCCATACTTCATAATCGAATGTCGCGTCGATAACGAAGCTGCGCTTGCTTACGCCGATCTGGTTGACCACCGCTTTGTGCCAGCTGCCTGGATTGCTGTCGAAACAGGCTTGATCCAGGATACGGCCGTTTTCATCTTTACCGGGATCTTTGGAGTTACAGCGTCCGCCGATGAAGCGCACGCCTGGGGACGCTTCCGCCCACAACAATGTACCCAATGCTTTGATGTCGGATGGGAAGAACTTGATGTCCTTGCCTTCTGGCGACTTAACAGTGATGGAGCTAGATGGACGCGGCAACATGTAAGCGGCAGGAGCCCAACCGTGGCACAGACCCATCCAGGCTTCAACGGAACCGTAACGATCCCAGTAGCCTTTACCGGACTCCCACATTTTCTGAGTCAGAGTGAAGTTGGAGTCGCCCACCAGCAAGTCGTACTTTTCAGACGGAGACAGGTTATCGATTTCGCCTGCGTCGATATATTCTTGCGGCTTGTGAGTGCTGGTGGCGAAAATCCAGTGGTCGTACCAGTTGGACGGCCAGGAATCATTCAGCTTGGGATCGGCGTAGCGAATGCCCAGTGCGCCTTTGTAAAGACCCCAGTAGTCGTCGGACCAAGGCTGGCTGGCCAGGGAGGCTTTAGTCAGATTCGCAGTATCCATTTCGTGAACGTTGCCAATCAGTTGGTCGCCGTTGTCCACCAGGCGCGCAGCATTGTCGTTGCTGAGCTCCATAGAGCGCATCATCATGAAGCCGTTGCTGCGGGAGCCATTCAACAGGTCTCTGCGCAGTTCATCCTTATCTTCTACGAAGTCGCCGGAGAGAATTGCTTCGTCGCTGAATACCGGCATAGCCAGATCGCCGTTGGCGGCTTCTTTGACAGGCACTTCGTCCATGACTGCGGCAGGGTTGGCGTGGAAACGCTCCAGGTAGTCGCGAACGTACTGTGCGTCCTGACCAGAAACGTCGGCCAAGGTGACGGCGGAGACGCTCAGCGCCAGAGTGGAGACAGAAAATGTAATAGCCCGTTTAAGCGTGTTTTTGTTCACGGTTATAACTCCTTTTAACCTAAATAAATCAGTATTTATATCTTTCCGTTTAACTGTTCAGATATTATGCGTAGCCATTGTTTTATATGTATAAAAGGCGGGGATCAGGCATATACATCAACTTATAAATATAAGCCTATGCCAGACCAAACAACGTATCTCCTTATATGCGGATCGTTCCATATCCTTTTACCGGCTAGGTTAGCCGGGCGGCAATCTATCAGGATTAGTCCATTTGGTCAAGCGTTTGAAACACGGCCTCTCACGCCATCAAAAATTCACGCAATCACTTGAAAAACATCAATAAAATTAAAAGCCACCTATTTTCTTCGTGCAAAAAAAGAGCTGTAGCATCATTGTTTTGAGTTAAGTCAATACAACGGACTTAATACTCCATTCCAAAAAATCACAGCCATTTTTTATGAATACCTTTTCATGGCTACAATCCCCTAAAAGGCGGGGCCATTTTAATGCCCGCGCATTATATTAATATCGGTATGGAATACTGTTGACGCAGTTTTAAATTGATTGGAGTCAATAAGTTTAAGGGTGAATGCCGCGCAAGAAACAATTGAGAGGCGAGTTGCGATCTATCCGGCCAAAGATTTATCCAACAAACTTAAAGAGGGTAACGATGGAAGTTTCGCCTCTCAGCGAACGCCTCCAGTCACAGCTAAAAAAGACGCTTGAAGATATGGTGGATGAAAAGGTTGTCAGCGCCACACTCACAGCAAGCAAAGCTCTGAGCAAAACGCTCAGAGCTTCATTTCGTTCATCAAGCCGAAACCGCCAGTTTTAGACTCAACGACAAGGACCGCTGGACTCTTTTAAGCCTTCGATTCTGTGTCCAAGAGAGTCCAGGTTGGAGACCGTCAACGCTGCGTCACAGGCTTCTGAGAAGAAGCCATAATCCATGGTTTTCACAGTTTGAGTGTCAACGGATTTAGAGTTAATGATGCGTATGTCCGTTGGGTCCTGCAGCGCCCCGTTCATGATTCTGTAGCCGGCGATGCTCGCCACGCCGCGCCAGTACCCATTAGAGCCTGGGTTTATTGCAACGGTGTTGTCAAAGGTTACGGAGTGAGGCGCAGGCGCCGAATGGTCTGGGTTGTTCTTCCCCGTCAACACAAAGCCTGAGAGCCCGCTGTCTGTAACCGTGACGTTTTTAACCAGGGCGCATGAGGCGCCATTAGCGAACTTTACGCCGAAGGCATGGGTGCGCGAAATGGATGCCACATCGACCAGGATGTCCGCGAGCGGATTGCCAGTGAAGTCAATGCCCTCCCACACATCTGTTATTTTCGCCCCACGAATCTCTATATTGAATTCGTCCCTATCCGTTTTTTGTTCGCAATTTGCCTGCTTATCCAGATCATCAAAGTTTGAGCCGATAGTAATCCCGTCCGTTTGATATGGCATAGCGCCATCAATTAAGTGAGCATAGATTCTTTCAATGCTGGGATTGTTGATCCGAATATTATTCGAGCGAACGATGAGCAAGCCTGCTATTTGCTCCTCAATACGAATCAGGTTGTCGCTCCCACAGTTCGCAGGATCATGAATCATGCGAGAACTCCAGTCCTTACGCGATAGCAGTGAATTCTTGGTTAGCGTGCTTTCATCTTCCCGGCAGGGGCTCCAAAACATATCGTGGACGTACAGGTCGTTGATTGTCACGTTGTCAGAATCAGCAATCAGAACGCCAGGTCCACGCCCATTGCCGCTGACTTCTACGTTACTCAGGGTCACCCTGTCTGCATTGTCTATCCAGATTCCAGCAGAGTCGGACATAGAGCCAGAGGTCTTATTCCCACCACGCACAAGCGCGACATTTTCCAGCTCGACCTGCAGTGGCGTTTCAGCCGCGCCGCGGATCAAAAAAGCTCTGTAGTTTGAGGGATTCGCGAGATAGCTGGCGTCCGGAGCAAATAAGAATCTGGCGTTCTTAATCGCCATGCTTTTATTGACATCGACTCTCTTCTTGATCAGATAGGTCTGATTTTCGCCATCCAAAAAACCCATTTCAGGCTGGTGATTATCAATGGCGTTGAATATCGCCTGTGTATCGTCCGCCACGCCGTCGCCCATCGCGCCATATTCTCTTAGCGTTTCCGCCTGAAGATACGAGCTGGCCGTCGCCGATAACAACGCCAGAAAAACTACTTTCTTCATGAATTATCCTTTCAAAATTACGCAATCATGCGCCTTTAAACCACAGTTACCCACTAAAAACAAAAGCTCAAAGCATCGCGGGACAATCTTATCCGTTTTAGCCCCAATCAGGATCGAATTTTCGCACCGCTCACTCAAAGACATGGCTACGTTTTTAAGCGCCTACGATACTAGCCCCCTGCTGCACGCCACTTCCCTGCCCGTTTGACGCTTTCGCATATCGATACAATACTTTAAGCAACTACTGTCGGCGCTGCAGTTATCCTGGCTTGGCGTCGGCGTTCGCCTTCTAAGCAGGTGGCGTTCTGATGTTTATATCAAAGACGTTGACGTGGCGGAGCCTGCTCCTGACATTCGCATTCTTGCTGCCGTCCGGCCTGACCATTGCTGCGGACCCCGCCGCCGGGCTTCGGTTTATCACCGAAGAGTCGCCTCCCTATAACTACACCGAAAATGGCCAGCTGAAAGGAAGCTCCGTGGACTTGCTGGAAGCGGTGCTGCAAATTATCGGCTCAAAACAGACACGCAAAGACATACAGGTGCATCCTTGGGCGCGGGGATATCGTATGGTCTTGAACGAGCCGAATACCATGCTGTTCAGCACCCGTCGCAATCCTGATCGCGAAGACTTGTTCCGCTGGGTTGGTCCTGTCGCCTCGTCGCCGGTGGTGCTTATGGCGAGAAAGCGTCGTGATTTTGAGGTAAAACAGTTGTCAGATCTGGATGATCTCTCAGTCGTCGCGGTCGCCAGCGATATGGGCGAGCAGGTGTTGGACGCCTACAAAATTCCGAAAGATATCCGCCAGACTGTCTCGCATCCGGATATCGCCGCCCGTATGCTGATTTTTCGCCGCATCCACCTGTGGTCCTATGGACAAAGAACCGCACTATGGCTGCTCAAACAGCAAGGCGCCAAGGTGGAGGATTATGAGCCCGTCTGGAGTTTCGGCTCCGCGGGAGATCTTTATTTCGCCTTCCACAAAGACACACCCGATGAGACGATCCAGCTCTTTCAGCATGTCCTGGATCAATTGAAAAATGACCCCGGCGATGATGGACTTTCAACCTATGAGAGAGTGTTGAAATCCTACCTTGAGTAAATCCTTTCTACCGCTGTCATCACCGTGTAAAAAACACCCTGATCATAAAATACAAAAAATCCCGCAAGCCCTACGGAATAAAGGGATTGCGGTGTTTTCCAAAGAGATATCCACAGGTTGTGTGGATATCTACAGGAGAAAATCTACGCAACGCTGGAAGAGTTGGCGCAAAAATCACGCTAACGTCGCCACCAGACGACGTGCGGCGTCAAGCGCGGAGGCTCGGTAGCGGTCCGCCATCTGTAAGGGCTGCATGGAGTCTATGTTGAAATACAGAGAGGCGATGCCAAAAGCGACGGACTGCAGAGCATCGCCGTCAGTATCGGGATAATCCCGTCTGAGAATCTCTGCGATATCGCCATAAAACCGCTCTGTCCATGAGCGCATGGCCTCGCTGATCGCCGCATCCCGGCTCGCGGCGAATATCAAGGCTGACTCCAATTGCATGCGTTCTCTGTCATCGTCTTCATATTCAAACAGCATGCGCAGAAATGCTGGCGCGACTTCCGTCGCCGGCAGGTCACTCAGCATCTCTCTCCACTCACGGTCATACTGCGCCGCCATTTGCTCGATCAGTTGCAGGGTTAAATCCTCGCGGTTGCCGACATAATGGCGCACCAGACTGCGTTGCAGCCCCGACTCTTCCGCAATACGCTCCAACGTGCTCCCTTCCAGACCATATCGGGCCACACAGCGCCGAAAGGCCTGCATGATTTCTTCCGTTCTTTCCGACTTTTTACTTGGCCGCGCCATAAAACCCCTCACATAAATTATCAGTATTGACAATTTATTCTTGCGCACATAGATTGTCAACAATGACAATTTACTTATTTAACCAACCTGAAACGATGACACCGATAAAAAATCTGCACGTCGGACTCACCTGCGTGATGAGCAACAAGATGAACAACAAAGGGCAGCGCAATGAACGCCGCACCTGAAATAGGCTTACGCCGAATATTAAAAGAGTTCCGCTGGCGCGTTGGACTCACCTGGCTATTGGTGTTTCTCGAATATGCTCTGGACGCGGCCATCCCTCTACTGATCGGACTGGCGATAGACGACATGCTGTCCGGCGGTTCGACCCAACTGGCCTGGCTGGTTTGCGCCTTCGTTTTGATCACAGCCATCGCGGTCCTGCGTCGTTTCTATGACACCCGCGCCTATAGCAAGATACGCGTCAAACTGGGCTCAGAATTGGATCAACGACAGCAGGCGTTGTCCGTCTCCATTCGCAATGCGCGTTTACATATGGCGACGGAGCTGGTCGACTTTATTGAAAAGGACACGCCAGAACTATTCGCGGCGGTCATCACACTGGTCGCTTCCGCCATGATTCTGTCGTCTTTCTCAATGGATCTGGCGATGAGCGCCCTCGGACTACTGGTCGCCATGCTGACGGTGTATCTGTGTTTCCATCATCGATTTTTCCGCCTCAACGGCGGCCTTAACTCGCAGATGGAGCGCCAAGTCAGCATACTGAGCGCCCGCCAGCCGGGACAGTTGCTGAAGCATCTGCACGCCATACGTCATTGGCAGGTGCGCCTGTCCGATGCGGAGTCCATCGTCTACGGTCTGATTTTTTTGCTTATCACCGCCTTCGCCGTACTCAATCTTTGGCTCTGTAGTAGCTATGTCGGCATAACAACCGGCGCCCTGTTCTCCATTGTCACCTATTCCTGGCAGTTTGGTGACGCGGCAGTCTCACTGCCGACGACATTACAGAGTTGGTCGCGCCTGCATGAGATAACGATACGTCTGAATAACCCGGAAGCTCATGGCGCCGTCTGATGTAAATTCAATCGCCCTTCCCCTGGGCGATTGACTCCGGCCGATCAAGCCGCTAGCTTAGCCAAACTAACGCTATTCGCCTCAGGCGCTCGCCAAGAACCTGATAGCGCAATCGACTCCAGCCTTAATACAGTCTGCTCAAAGGATGACAATGACAACTCAACACTGTTCCCACGCCAACCCGCACATTTGCGTCTGCCCGCATGTTTTCGACATGTCAGTTAAAAACGGCGTTAAACGCTTTATCGGAGTTGGAGAGCAAGCGGAATATCTTTGTACGGAATGCGCCGATGCGGAAAACTTTAAACATTGTTATTGGTGCGATGACTGTTTTGTGGCGGCGGACGCCAATTGTTATTGGTCGATAGCGGGCATGCTGGAAATCAAAAGAGAACCGAAAGAATTCCATTTTACCCGGCGGGAAATTCATCTCGACTTACTAAACGGACGCACCCTTCTTGACCTTGAGCCGCTAAAGAACCATCCCACGGACGCCATGCTTTTCACCGATGATGGCGGATTGTGGCGCGTGAATCTCCAGAATGGCGAATCCGTCCAGGTCGCAACCTTACCTGTTGAGCAGATCCATCCCGCTGGGGCAATTACCCTGAAGATCAGTCCTGACAATCAGTTTCTGGCCATCACCTCTTTGCTATACCGACATGCAGACGAAGGCTCTTCCAATAAAGGCTTAGTGCTGGACCTCAGCTCTGGCGAGATCCTCATGCAGCTTGACGCTGGCGACTACCATATGGAAGAAGCGGACTTCCCCGTTGCTTTTTCCGAACATGATGGGAAAACCTTATTAGTCTGCGCCACCGACTGGAATCAACTGGATATCTTCGACCCGAGAACAGGAGAGTGTCTAACCCAACGCCATTCCGACACGCCGCCAGAACATGATGAAGACGCTACTTTTATGAGTGAATGGAGCGGCGCCCTCGTTATCTCGCCTGACAACCAACGCATCGCCACTATCGGCTGGGTATGGCACCCTGTTGGCGTCGCCTACAGCTGGGACTTGCAGCACTGGCTTAACCACAACCCCTGGGAACCGGACATCGGCGAATCCAAAGTCATGTACGCCAGCTGGGATTACTTCTGGTCCTCGCCCTTTTTCTGGATCGACGAAGACCGCATCTGTATTTGGGGATGCCAGGACCTGCATACCGACTACGACGTACCCCTCGCCAGCGCCGCCATCTTCGACGTCAAAAGCGGCGACCAAATAAAATGGTTCGCCGGCCCCACCATGAACGCCTTCTACTACGACCAATACCTGTTCTCAACCACGGAAAAAGGCGACGCCATCACCATCTGGGACCTGGAAAGCGGCGCACTGCTTTACGAATACCCGTGCGACCTTCCTGTTAACTATCTGCCGGGAAGTAGAGAATTTGTTTGCAATGAGGGTAATGGAGTGTTGGCGCTGTATGGGTGGCGTTTGTAGGCAATTAAATTAATAGCTTGACGCTCAATACGCCTAACCTAAGTTTGCTACCTCAAATAAATTCTCACAGTTATTCGATCCAAATGAGCAAAAATACAAAGCAATACTTTGCCGTCTTCGGGGATGTCCATGGAAGGATCGCGTTAATGTACGCCGCGTCGCTATTATGGCAGAAAGAAACGGGAATTCAGCTCACAGGCATTCTGCAGGTGGGCGATATGGGCGCTTTCCCAGATCCCCTTAATGTCGACGACGCAACCAGACAGCACGCAAAAGTTGATCCAGATGAATTAGGCTTCAGTCAGTTCTGTGCACACAGCCAAGACGCCGAACTGTTCCTTAAGCCTGCTAACTCTCCTCCAACATACTTTGTCAGGGGTAATCACGAAGACTTTGATTATCTATCACAGTTTAAGTCTCCTGCACATGTAGACAAATATGGAAAAATAAACTTTATCCCTGATGGACATTGGGTACATCTGGCTTCGCACACTACAATTGGAGCATTTGGAGGAATCCCTCCTGTTATTGAAACAAAACGAAGAGGAAAAAAGAGCAAGAAGACCTATAAGAAGTCAAAATTAAAGTCGTTGAATGATCCAAGGCTTTTCACTGAAGAGTTTGCTAGAACAGCTTTCAATAAAGAAAACAAGCTGGATATTCTATTAACTCATGCAGGGCCTAAATGCGCTTCTCTTTCGGAAGGTTCACTTCTTTTGACAGAACTAACGGAAAGGATAAAGCCTAAAATTCATATCTTTGGACACCACCACAAAGTCATTCCACCCTGTGAAGGGCCTGCAGGCAGCATATTGATTGGGCTGGAGCACTTCAAGTTTGACGCGTCCAAGGAAAAAATTATTAAGGGTTCATGGGGCATACTCGTCTTGGACGGATGCTCAGCGGAGTTTACATTTATCGACAGTGAAGCTCCTTTTCTTTCATGCATAAATTACTTCGACTATAGAAGCTTCCTAACTTTATAATCTTAGTGCAACGTCGGCTCGACAATAACCTCTCTATTGCACACCACCCGACATTCTTTATTCATTCTTTTAAATGCGATCATCACATCTCTAATTTCTGGTCGAACATCTCTAACATCAAAATAATCAAGAAGCTTCAACTCCGAAAAGCTTAAAATACTCTCTGCTGAAATAGAGCTATCATCCAGCACCAGACTAGATATATTTTCGTACCCGGTAGTTTTTTTAATGTAGCGCAGCAGTTTATCATCAGAAGCATCTCCCATAATCGCCAAGCGATCAGGTATGCTTTGCATTTCAAACCACTCCCGCCCCCTCCATAAATCAAAGCCAACCCTCCCCTGTAAAGAGTTTGCTTTTTCGAAGTAGTTGCCTGTCGCTAGGATAGCGTATACTCTCCCAGTATCACCAAGCCCAATTCGATAATTAAAATTATCTTTACTATGCAACTCCAATGACACAGGCAAACCATTCCGCCACTCATATTCTTGTGAAAGATCATTTTCTTGAAGCATAAGAAACTCTATACTTCCAAAAAATGTCCAGTTAGCTTCATGAAGAAGAGCGCCTTCACAATAATATTTCTCTTCAACACAGAAACCTTTTTCAAAATCAAAAACGGTGCCTGACAATGGCTTACCCTTATAACAAACAGGTTCTTCATCCGTTTCTAAAACACTCATATCCAGGTATAAATCTGAAGACGCCAGATTAGACCAATATAAATTCTTATACCCTGTTTCTATTCTTCCATTTACTACCACATCCCCTTTAACACTTCCATCCGGTAATCGGATAAACGCAACACCCGAAAACACTTCGTCTTTATAGAGTAAGACTCCATCTTTTTCAGTTAGCCTATCGATTAAAACTCTTAGCATTACCCACCTAATGAAACGATATGAGTTCTCAAAACAGCCTCCTACGCGCCATTTACTCCAGCGGAAAGCCTTATCGCCACCTCCGCGCCAGCACTTTCAAGCATAATGGAGTCTAATATAAGCGGTCTCTTTCCACCTTTCGACACTACAACAGGCTCCTCTTTCAAGAGGTTCTTAACTTCCACCGTAGACATGCCGGTCAGGCATTTAATTGCAATCACAACCTTTCCGATACGCTCACCAACATCTTCTATCACTAGAACACACCCATCATCAACCTCCTCACTGCTCTTTATTTATTCGTCCATAAAGTCACTGATAAATCTCATCTTTCCCCCAAAATCCTGGAGTATAATTAATTTTATATTCTGAGCTATTAACCTCAGCAAGGAGCCCAGCCAAAGCGACTCTTGCATCTGTTGTAAGGCTATCCATAGAGAAGCCTGGATAGGCCAATTCAACCATATCTTCAACCGTTGCGCTTTTTAAAAAGGTATCACTTTCCACCAGAAAGCACCTATAAAATCTATATGCTATATATCGCCTAGCCGAGACTGCCACATCATTAACAAAGACAGGACATCTCTCAAGATAAGGAATTGTAGACTCGATTTTTCCCGAGAGATAATTTAAACCTTCATCATATAACGCTAGCGTGCCAGAAAAGGTTTCAGCATCGTCAAATGAGGGGTTAGGCCAGATTTGAATAAACCTTCCCTGGCCTCTATTAATTAGCGGCCACTCCTGAACAGGAATACGCATCATATTTTCAACTGAAATAGATATTAATCTACAGTTTCTACGCCTCCACTCACTAGCCTTTACTTTCCCCTGAACAACATCACGAAAAAATGCATTTACATACCTTTGCTGCCCTTCATCAACAATCTCTCGCAAGTAGTTTCGCGCCAAAAAACTGTCTTCCAGCATAATTTTTCTTATTTTCTTCAGCAGGAAATCTGGAAATTCATTTAAGTTGCTTATTTTTTCCATCATACCTATCACGAATATCTTTCATTACTTCCGGCTCACCAAAAGATAAAGAATCACTATTCTCCGCTGCTACATGAGGTCGACATTCTATCTCACCTAACGCGCAACATACCGCCCATTAGCCGCATCGTCCAACAGTTGTTCCAGCAGGCCGTTTTCCTGGACTATTTTGAGTCCCTTATTGAAGGCGTTGCGCATTTTTTCTCCCCGTGGATTTTTGGTGAAGATGAGTCGGTAGGGCCAGGATTCGATGGGGGTGGGGTTGTAGGTAATGAGGTTGGATTCCTGGGGAAAGTTTTTGTGCAGGATATACAGGCCGACGTACTTATCCAGAGAGAAGGCGTCTATGCGGCCGGTGAGTAGCTTGGCGAAGTTGAGGCGTTCGTCGGATACGACTTCCATTTCCAGGTTGATTCCCTGTTCTTTGGCGGCTTCAAACCAGGGGTAGCTGGCGCTCATCAGGCCGCCGAATTTGAGTCCTACCAGATCCTTGTAGTCGCGCCACTGCATAGGCCGCGCTTTGGCGTAAAAGAAAACAGCGGAGCCTTCAAAAATCACATCGGAAAACAGGTAAACCTTTTCCCGTTCTTCCGTTTTCACCCACAGAATAGAGGTGTCCCAAAGTCCGTTTTCCACAAACAACGCGACCCGATTCCAGGGGAAGAAGCCAACCTCTACATCAACATTCGCCGCCTTGAAGCAGACTTCCGCAATATGCGCCGCCATACCGTAATGCTGCAGTTCTTCAGAAAGATAAGGCGGCCATTCGCCAATAGCGATGCGCGCCGTCTCAGCGGCGGATGAGGTATACCCGGCGAAAATGAGCGCCAATGCCAGGACTACGCCACGAGTTCGCACCATAAGCTACTGAGACTCTGCAGAGGTTATTTCTGTCTAAAAAGCATAAACAGCGACACCCCTGGGGGCAAGTTGGCGCGCTTGCCAGCGTCGACTATGACGTCAGCGACGAGACCCAATCAGATAGTTCATCAA
This sequence comes from Hahella sp. CR1, assembly GCF_029813005.1. Taxonomy (NCBI): domain Bacteria; kingdom Pseudomonadati; phylum Pseudomonadota; class Gammaproteobacteria; order Oceanospirillales; family Hahellaceae; genus Hahella; species Hahella sp. CR1. The sequence goes on along the minus strand of NZ_JAPELK010000008.1, from coordinate 143,565 downwards.
TGTAGATCGCCTCGGAGCGCCCCAGCTCATAGGCCTCGCTCAATGCCGTCTCGGCATCCAGGATAAAAAGCAAGTGAGGAGAGTCACAGTGTTCGTTCGCGTAAAAGTAAAAGGGGCGATCAACAGGCAGCTCCTTGAAACTCTCTGATCCCGTTACATTCGCCAACGCGATATGCAGGCAGTAAAACACGCGGCGTTCATAAAGTTGGTAAATCGCTTCATATTCTTCTTCAGGAAAATTCTCATCGTCCCGGCGAGCTTCGTAGAACTCATATAGAGGGAAGCAGGCTTCCGGCAGCTCAAACCCGCAGGAGCCGTCAATCAGTCGGACACCGAAGTCAGGGTCTTCGTCCATGGCGTTTTTCACAGAGGCATAGACATAACCAAGCGCTTCCGGTGGATCGCTTCCATCGTAATACCACTCAATGCACGCGGCTTTGATCGGGGCCAGGGGCTCACTCCACTGCTCTGGATTACGCCAGTAATCAAAAGCCTCCAACAGGTCTAGCGCGAGCTTCGCGGCGATGTCCGCATTTTTCTGCGCATCGAAGTACTGCACCAGTGGCGCAAGAAATTCCGAAGGAGCCGCCAAGTTCCGCCGCGCCTCATTTAACTCCGCCGCCAACTGACTTCTGATTTGTTCATTATCGATCAAGGTCTTCCCCTCGTTATTAATATGGCAATGATATTGGCATGTTAATAATCAGGCGAATGTATGCGCCTGCGCGGCGGCTAGCCGCAGAAGACAAATAGAAAGAATCGATTTGTCTGCCTAATTAATACCACCTGACTTCAACTACACTAAAACCATTATGACGACATCCATTAATGCATAAAGCGCAGTGAACTGCCCAGCTCTATGACGACCTTACGGCGCAAACTCAAAACCGCCTGGCGACTTCCGCGTCAGGAGAAGTTGTGGCTGGCGTTTTTGCTTCCGTACAGCGCAATGGTGCGTGTGATGATTTGGGGGTTACCGTTTCGGCGTTTCGCCTGGGTTTTGGGGCGCGCGTCTGCGAATCATGAAGCGCTGTTTTCCACGCCGACAGAGCAACAATTATTGGCACGACGCATCGGAGCCGTTTGCCGTTTGGTCGCCCGCTATGCGCCGTGGGAGTGCAAGTGTCTGGCGCAGGCGATTATGGCCAGAACGCTGCTGGGGTTTTACAAGACGCCTTACGTTATCCATCTGGGCGTTCTTAAAGAAAACGGTTCTGACAGCGGCTTGAAAGCGCATGCCTGGCTCAGAGTCGATGGCGCCATCATTACTGGTGGCGCCGACAGCGAGAGCTATGTGAAAGCTTCCACCTACCTGCCGCGCTTTTTATCCTCCGAGTAATTGTCGGTGTGATTGCAGGCGCGAATAAACCGCCTGCAAGGCAAGCCTTAGGGCTGGATAGTGTTGCTCAAGCTGCGCATCCAGACGTTTTAACTCATCTCTCGCGTCACGCGCTTCGTAAGCAGACTCACCTTTCGAGTAGCGCTGGGTCGCGCTCAGCATATCCTGCTCTAAGCCTTGGTACGGTTCCAAGCCGAAATGCTCCGCCAACGCCGCGGAGGCGTCCGCGATGGATTCATACCCCATCACCCGCGCTGACGCATCAGACGCCAACGCCGCCAGCATCGCCTGGGCGAATCCCAAGTATGTTCCTGCTGCGGCGCCAAGCAATGTTATATCTGCCGATGAGGCTTCTGATTGTTGCGGCGTCAGCAAGGTTGCATCCGGTAATAGCTCCGCGTTGGCGCCGGTAAATGGCGGTGGCGGCCAGTCTGCGGTGAGCCACTTGGGCGTTCCCCGCAGTAATGACTCCAGCACGAATAGATAATCGCGATACAGACAAAGCGACGAACAATCAAATGCGCGCTGATAGAGATCAATATGCATCAGGTTCCAGGAAGACAACTTGACCACCAAGCGCCGCCCCCTCTCCGCCGCCCATTGCGCCCATAGGCCAACGCAACGGCGCAGCGCATCAACTTTACGCGAGGGGGATAGACGTTGATGACGCACAATCTGGTTCAGCAGAAACGGCTCACCCAGCACCAGCGCCTGCGGATGCTGCTTCAACATCTGACACGCCAAGGTGGAGCCACATCGGCTGGTATGAAAAATCAGGCCCGCTGGCGGCGTCTCCACGCCCTCCCCGTTCAGCAGTTCTTCAAAGTGGGTCAACCCGGCGCATTGCTGCTCTTGCGGCAGCGCCTCCACCGCCTCATGAAAAAATCCCGGCCGCAGCTCCAGCTGGTCGGGATTGATCCATCGTAACAGCAGACGCTCGTTCACCGTGGTCAATTCATAGGGAATCAGCATCGACACATATCCTTGCTCGCTTTTGACAACCCCATGGATATTAACGGGTTCCTCCCTGCAGGATCGAGACTCTCGCTCTTCTACGCCTGCATTTTCATATCAAATACCAGCACTTCCGCATTATCCGCGTTGGCGAAGGTGAGCTGACTGACGTTTTCCAGCGCCGCGCCATCGCCTCCCGTCAGCGCTTCCCCATTCAGCGCCACACTCCCTTTGACGACCTGCACCCACACGCCTCGCTGCGGATCGATATCGAGAGAAACAGACTCTGCGCCATTAAGACGGGCGGCGTACAGGTTTACGTCCTGGTGGATCGTCACCGAGTCCTCCGCGCCATCGCGACTGCCGATCAGACGAAAAACGCCGGTCATGGATTCCGGCGCAAACGCCTTTTGCTCGTATCCGGGTTTGAGTCCTTTTTGCTCCGGATAAATCCAGATTTGCAGAAACTCCACGCCCTCTGTCCGCGACTGGTTGTATTCGCTATGACGAATGCCGGTTCCCGCAGTCATCCGTTGCAGCTCTCCCGGGACGATAACAGAGCCGTTGCCGATGCTGTCTTTGTGTTCCAACGCGCCGGACACAACATAGGAAATGATCTCCATATCGCTATGCCCATGTGTGTCAAAACCCGCGCCTGGCGTCACTTGATCCTGATTGATCACACGCAGAGGACCAAAGCCCATATGCGCAGGGTCGAAGTAATGTCCAAACGAAAACGTATGCTTTGAGTGCAGCCAACCGAAATTGGCGACGCCACGCTCGTGTGATCTGCGAATATTCATACTGTCTCCTCCTGTATTCGTTGCATGGAGACAGTTTAAACCTCTCATATTAGTAAACAATTAGTCATAAATGAGCCATAGTGTCGCCATATATGCGACAATTTTTAAATACTTGAGCACGTACGCCAATATTTGTGCACGTACACCGGTATTTGTACACGCAAAACAAAGGCTGAACCGAAAACGGCAACGGCAACGGCAATTGAGAGGAAGCCATGGACAAACTGGCGGGGCTTACAGCCTTCGTAAAGGTGGCGGAAGCTGAGAGCTTCGCCAAGGCGGCGCGAGAAATGGGACTGTCGCGCTCGCAGGTGAATCGACAGGTGATTGCGCTGGAGGACGAACTGGGCGTCACCCTGCTGGCCCGCACGACGCGACAAGTCTCTCTCACCCCGACCGGACAGGCGTTTTATCTGCGCGCCAAATCCATTCTTAACGATCTGCAGGAAGCGGAAACCGCTATTCAATCCGATCATGCGGAGCCGCAGGGCGATTTGAAAATCAACGCGCCCATGTCCTTCGGCACCCTGCATTTGAGTTCCGCCCTGGCGGACTTCATGACGCGCTACCCCAACATCCGCGTGCACCTGGTGTTGGACGACCGTTTCGTCGATCCGGTCTCGGAAGGCTTCGACATTACGGTGAGAGTGGCGGAAACCCGCGAAGCGCCTTCGTTGATTGAACATACCATCGTGGAAGCAAAACGCCTGTTGTGCGCGTCGCCGGGATACCTGCAACAGCATGGTCGCCCTCGCACCATCAAAGAACTCGCCAGTCGCCCTTGCCTGCATTACGGCAACCTCGCCTCCGGCTACACGTGGCGGCTGCGTCGCGGCGACGCCCCGGAAACCAGCGTGCGAGTGAACGGGGTGCTGTGCTGCAACAACGCAGAAGCCCTGCGCGACGCCGCCGTGGCAGGGCTTGGCGTCGCCTTGTTGCCCACGTTTATCGCCGGCCCGGAATTGCAGACGGGACGTCTGGTGAGCGTGCTGCCGGAGTATCAGGCGCCGCCGGTTTATCTGAGCCTGTTATACCCGCCTAACCGGCATTTGGCGGCCCGGGTTCGCGTCTTCGTCAAGTTCATGCAGGATCGTTTTGGCGATCCGCCCTATTGGGATCTGATTTCGTGACGATTCGCACAAGTTTCTGAAATAAGCCTGCATTTTCTAGCAAAATTAAATATTTATGTAACATTATCCCTCTATCTTCCGCGCAACTTTCACAGGCAGGACAGAGAAAGGAATAATGAAAAGAATAAGCAGACGCGACTTTATCAAAGTCACCGCCGCCGGCATGGGGGCGTTGGCCATATCCACTGGTCTGATGGGATGCAGCTCCGATGACGACGGCAATGCGCCCTATCAGGTAACCTTCAGTCATGGCGTCGCCAGCGGCGACCCGCTCAGCGACCGGGTGATCATCTGGACCCGCGCCCTCCCCGATGATGCCGGCGCCGAGGTGTCGGTATCCTGGGAAGTGGCGGACGACGCAGGTTTCACCAACCTGCTCCACACTGGAACCACGCAGACCTCCGCCGCTCAGGACTTCACCGTCAAAGTAGACGTGTTGAACCTGCAACCCGGAGCGACTTACTACTACCGCTTCACCGCAAACGGCGCGACTTCACCGGCGGGCGTCACCAAAACCTTACCGACGGTCAGCCCGGAACAGGTGAAGTTCGCCGTATTCTCCTGCGCCAACTATCCCGCCGGACACTTCAACGTATACGCGGAGGCGGCGTTGCATGACGACCTGGACGCCGTCATCCACCTGGGAGACTACATTTACGAATACGGCGCTGGCGGTTATGCGACGGAAGACGCCGCCGCCATCGGACGCACGTTGCCGGACGACAACGCCAACGAAATCCTGACCCTCGCAGACTACCGTAAGCGCTATGCGCTATACCGCAGCGACGCCAACCTGCAGGCGCTGCATCACAAAACGCCGTTCATCACCGTCTGGGACGATCATGAGGTCGCCGACGACACCTGGAAGTCTGGCGCCAAAAACCACAATGAGGGCGAAGGCGAGTTTGAGGATCGCAAAATAGCGGCGCTGCAGGCTTACTTCGAATGGATGCCGATTCGACCGGTTGTGGATGATAATCAGGAAATCATCTATCGCCAGTTTCAGTTCGGCGATCTAGTGTCCCTCTACATGCTCGACACCCGGGTGCTCGCCCGCGACAAACAGCTGGATTATCTCGACTATCTGGACCCGGTCAGCGGGAACTTCAACGCGCCTCAGTTCAGCGCAGACGTCAGCGACGCCAACCGTACGCTGCTGGGCGCGGAACAACGCAACTGGCTGCAGAACGCCATGGCCGCGTCCAACGCCACCTGGCAGGTGCTGGGCCAGCAAATACTGATGGGGCGCATGCTGCTGCCCGCGGAACTGCTGACGCAGCTGCTGGACCCAGATCCCAACACCATCCTGCCTGCTTTCGCTGAGCTGGCGAATATCAAGGGCCGTATCCTGATGGGCGATCCCAGCGTGACGGATGCGGAACGCGCAAGAGTGGAAACCGTACTGCCTTACAACCTGGACGCCTGGGACGGCTACGCGGCAGAGCGGGAGGTTTTGTTCGAAACGGCGAAAGCCATGAACAAGAACCTTGTGGCGCTGGCCGGCGACACTCACAACGCCTGGGCCAGCGATCTGAAAACCCTGTCCGGCGACCATGTCGGCGTGGAGTTCGCCACCGCATCGGTGTCCTCTCCCGGTCTGGAAACTTACCTTTCCCTGCCCGATGACGCGACCACGATTACCCAGACCGAACTGGGCGTGACCACGCTGGTGAGCGATTTACAGTATCTGAACGTCAATCAGCGCGGCTACCTGCTGACGACATTCACCGCAGACGAAGCCAGGGCGGACTGGCGTTTTGTCGATACCGTGAAGAGCCCGACCTACCAACTGGCCGCCGCGCGTTCCGTCAGTTATAAAACGCTGCCGGGGCAAAATGACCGCAAGTTGATTGCAGTCTGATGTATTAATCAGGCCCTGTCTCCCGCGGCTAGCCGATACGCCGGCCTCACAGGCCGGCTTCGCTGTTTACGAACTCGCCCAGATAATCCATAAACGCCTTTACGCAGGCTGGCGTGTATTTGCGGCTGGGGTAGATCATCTGCAGCCCCACTGCGCCCGTGTCTGCGCCATGCAAACCAACGATCTGATCCGGCAACAGTTGGAGCAGCCGTCCTTCCGTTATATCCCGACTCACATCGCACCAGGATTTCAGCGCGATACCCAGCCCCGCCAACGCCCATTGGCGGATCAGCGCGCCATCGTTGCTCGCCAGAAACGCCTCCACGGTCAGCGTTCGCCAGTCTGAGTCGGATTGAAAACGCCACTCCGCCAACATTTCCCCAAAGCGCGTCATCGCCAGACAACGATGCCCCAGCAGATCTTCCGGCGTTTGCGGCAGGCCAAATGACGCCACATACGCAGGCGACGCGCAGAGCACGCGACGATTGTCAGCCACCAGAGGGCGCACAATGAGATTGCTGTCCGGCAGGTTGCCGTAACGAATGGCGAGATCAAAACCTTCTTCAATCAGATTCACCACCCCGTCATGCAAATGCAAAGCGGGTCGCACCTGGGGATGCAGGCTGACAAACTGCGCCAGCGCCGGGGCCACATACTGCCGGCCAAAATCCGAGGCGGCGGTGACGCGCAGTGAGCCGCGCAGCTCCCCTTCTTTCTCCAACAGAGCCGCTTCCGCCTGCGCCATTTCCGCCACAACCCGCTGACCCGCCTCGTAAAAACGCGCGCCCGCCTCGGTCAATGCGATGCTGCGGGTGCTGCGCTGCAATAACCGGGTCTGATAACGAGCCTCCAGCGCATTCATGCGCGCCGTCATACTCGCCGGCGACAGGCCCACTTCCCGTCCGGCCGCCGCCAGTCCGCCTGCGCGCACCACTCTGACAAACAGCTCAATGTCGTCAATCTTGCTCATATTATTCAGTTTTTACGAAAACAGATTACATATACGCGGCGATTATCAACTTTTTCTATAAGCATTAGGCTGCATTACATCAGCATCCGTCAACAGAGTGACTCCCATGTATATCAATCATGTTCTGATTCGCAGCAAAGACCTGATGGCCATGACGACGTTTCTCGTAGAGGTTATCGGGCTCAGGAACGGCGACCGTCCCGGCTTCCGCTTTCCCGGCGTCTGGCTGTACAGCGACGACCGTCCCATCGTTCATTTGGTCGGCGCGGATGCGTCGGACGAAGAGCAGGCCGCCTATCTTGGCGATAACACATTGGAAGGACGCGGCGCTGTTGATCATGTGGCGCTGGCGGGCGCCGATTACGAGCAACTCTTAACCCGTTTACGGCATCACGGCGCGACGTATAGCGAGCGCACCGTGCCTGCTTCACGGGAACATCAGGTTTTTGTGGAAGGTCCGGAGGGACTGAAGCTGGAACTGTTGTTCGCCGAAGACAAAACCCCTTATCCCTCTTGAGCGGAGTATTCCCATGCATTATCCATTACTGTTTAACCCGGGCGTTATTGGCGCATTGGACATCGCCAACCGCATTGTCATGGCGCCGATGACCCGCGCCCGCACGGCTCAACCTGAAGACGCGCCTCGCGATCTCATGGCGATCTATTACGCCCAGCGGGCGCAAGCCGGATTGATCGTCAGCGAAGCCACGCAGATTTCCGCACAGGGCAAAGGCTACTCCTTCACGCCGGGGATCTACACCAACGCGCAGATCGCAGGCTGGCGCATAGTTACCGATGCCGTCCACGCCGCCGGCGGACGGATTTTTTGCCAGCTCTGGCATGTCGGCAGAATGTCGCACGCCTCATTGCATGAGGACGGCATGCCGGTTGCGCCTTCCGCCATCGCCCCTGACGCCAAAGTCTGGATCGTGGGCGAGGACGGTGTAGGTCAGATGCTGGATTGCCCCACTCCCCGCGCCCTCACTCAGGCGGACATCCAGGCGATTATCCGGGACTATCGACAGGCGGCGCTTAACGCCATGGAGGCGGGATTTGATGGCGTGGAGATTCACGGCGCCAATGGTTATCTAATCGACCAGTTCCTGCGCGCCACCGCCAACCAGCGCGACGATGACTATGGCGGCAGCCTCGACAAGCGTATCCGTTTCGTGCAGGAGGTGGCGCGTACTGTGTGCGACGCCATCGGCGCGCATCGGGTCGGCATCCGTTTATCGCCGTTCATCACTCAGAGAGGCATGGACGATCTGGAAGCGCCTGCGGCCATCCTGACGGCGGCGAAAACTTTCAACGAGCTGGGCATCGCGTACATCCATCTGGCGGAAGCGGACTGGGACGACGCCCCGCCCGTGCCGGACAGTTTCCGCCGCCAATTACGGGAAGCCTTTAGCGGCGCGGTGATCGTGGCGGGCAATTACAACGCCGACAAAGCCAACGCGATCCTAAAAGCGGGCCACGCTGACTATGTCGCCTTCGGACGCATGTTCCTGGCGAATCCGGACCTGCCCTACCGCCTGCAGCACAACCTGGAGCTGAACGCCATCACCGATCCCTCTACTTTGTTTGGCGGCGATGCGGCGGGATATACGGACTACCCCGCCTATAGCGGCGCCGCGTAAGCAACATGAAACTAAGTGGGTTTAAAAACGGTTAAGTCAGCAAGTTGAGATATAAACAGGCCGCCATCGGCCTGTTTATCCTGAAAAGCGGGCTTAGTTTGGATTCAACTGAACATCCGCCGGTACCAGAGCAGGTCCAGCCAGGACAGGAATATCATGGTCCGAAACGTTATTCTGCTCTATAGGGTCGTTTGTCGCCGCGCCCACAGTGAGCGACATGGGCAAGCGCCCCGCCTGGCTGGGCCTGAAAGACAATACGAATTCTTTCTCCGCGCCCGGTTCGAGTTCTCCAGCGAAACAAGTGATCAGGCCGCCTGCGCGTTCGCATCCTGCAGGCGTGGACAGGGTGCGGGCGCTTACTGGTAAAGTCAGTTTGGCGCGAGCGCCCACCGCCTTAGAAGAGCCCAGATTAGTGATATTGATTTTAACCTCGGTGTCGGCGTTGACTACCGTTTCCACCGGAGCGGCGAACGCCGCTTCCAGGTCCGTCGCCTCGCCGGCATGCATGCCCGTCAATAACAAATCTCCCCAGTCTCTGCCGTCGTAGCCAAACTTGCCGACGCCAAATTGCTGGAAGCGTATTTTGAAGTCGGGTCCGTATTCAAAGGTCGAATCCAGCGTGGCGCGAATACGCTCGATCTCGCCGTCCAGATCGACGTCAATCCGTCCGCCCACGGCGCCAAGGTCGAGCCGGTCTGCATTGACCACCGGATACCAATCCACGCCATTGTTGCTGATGCTGACGCCATCTCCCTCCACTGAGCCGGCAAAGCTCTCGGGAAGCATCCCGGCGTAATCGGTGGTTTCGGACTGATAAAAGCTCAGGGTGACTTGCGAGGCGTTACTGAGGTCCACCGACCAGTCCATTTCATTCGCCGTTGGCGTGGAGAAATAGTTAGTCTGGTCCATCCGAAAACGGCCATTGACGACACTCATGCGACCGCCCTGGTTGCTGCTTCTGAACTGAAAACCCTCGTCCTGGGAAGGCATTCCCCAATCAAAATGGCGCTGGAACAATACATTGTCGGGAGTGTAGGGCGCGCCGGGTTCATCGTTCATAAAGAAGCGAACGCCTTTGACTACATTGCTGTTGCTCTGGTATCCCGGAAAAATAATTCGATCGTTGTAGGTGTTATCTCTTTTGCCTTCACTGACAGAACGAATATTCAAACCAAGGTAGCGTTTCCCTTCAGCCTTCAACTGGCGCGCATAACGGCTCAAGTCCACCCGCCAGCTACCCAAGTTATCAATGGCCTGAGTCGCAAGCAGCGCCTCCCCTCTTTCCGCATCAGATAAGTCCAGCACGCCGTCGCCACTGTATCCCCAAAACGCCACATCCGGCTGATTGCTGTATCCAGTCAGATAAAACTCAAGCCATGCATGCTCCAGTTGACGATCGTCTGGAAACGCGCTCAGATCTATCTCGATGACTGCGCGTCGCGTATAGCGTTGATTCAGATAGTTAACGTTGCGCCAGTGCGCATAGAGATAACTGGTGGAATAAATGGATTCAAAACGTCCATCGACGTCGTTATCGGAAAAGGTTGCATTGCCCACTATCGGCGCACTGATTTCCATTGCAAACCCCAGGGCCGGACAGCTCAACAAACCCGCAGCTATTAACTTCTTCATCACAGAAATTTCCTTATAAGACCAATACAAACCATCGCTTCCCGTCTCCCTTGAGAGCGGTTACGCGCTATTCAGCATAGGAACCGAAACGTCCGGTTATGGTTGCAACGGGCGTCCTTGCCCGGATAGATAAAAGTCTCAGGAACAGCCGTCAGGCGTACAGAAGGGCGCATCATCCGCATCGTCTTTCTGCGTCTTGCTTCCTATCAACGCTTCCAGATGAGCCGCGAAGGCGTCCGGTTTGCCGAGATGGGGACCGACGGCGACCGGAACTACTGAGCCGTCGATAATCAGCGCCAGTGAGGGATAGCCGCGCAGGCTCAGGCGCGTCATCTCCCGTCGCGTCGCCTGAATATGGGCGGCGGCGGAGCTGGCGTTGACGGACATCTGCGCAGTGAAGCGTTCGCCATCCAGGCCGATGCTTTGCGCCAGTCGCGTTAAGGTCGCCAGATCAGCGATGCGCTCGCCTTCGACATAATGCGCCCGCTGCAGGCGGTGCAGCATCGCCAGTGCGTCACCGCCCAGGCTTTCCGCCGCCAGCACCGCGCGGATCGGCGGCTCGGAATCGAATACGGCATCCTGATCCCGCAACAGGCCATTGAAGTAGGCGTCTCCAAAAGGCTGACCTGTCAGCGCCTGAATCCGTTGGTCATGCGGCATGACATAACGGCGCAGCGACTCATTCACCGGCTGCCGGTTGGCTCCGATCATCAGTCCGCCGGCGCGCAGATTCACCGGCATCATTTCCCGCGCCTTGCTGATCAGCGGGGCGGCGGCGTAGCACCACCCGCAGATCGGATCGTAAAAGTAGTCGAGTTCTACCACTTCATCTCCCCTTTCTCTACTTTCGCGCTGATTTCCAGAGCAATGCCTGTTTCCAGTTTCGGATAGGCCTGCTCCATCGCCTGCATCAGTGCGTCTGCGTTTTTAGCGTCCTTGGCTTCTTCTTCAAAGCGCTTCAGGTAAGTGCGGGTAAAATCGATGGCGCTCACGTCCATATCGGAATCCGGCAGCATGTGTCCGGGCACCACGATAGCCGGGTGCAGCGCTTTCATTTCGTCCAGTTGCGCAACCCAGGCGTCGCGCTCGCTTTGCTTCTGCGTATCCGCCATCCACACATGCATGTCCGCCAGCACAGCAACGTTACCGACAATCGCCTGCAAAGAAGGCACCCACACGTAGGGACGGTGCGCCAACTCGCCTTGCATGCCGCGCACTTCCAGTTTCTCTCCATCCACGGTGATGAAGTTACCTTTCAACGCCGCCGGGACAACCGGGTTGCGCGGTGCGTTAGCGCCCATTTTCGGGCCCCAGAACTCCACTTTGAACGGCAGTTTGGCCTTGATGTGCTCCAGCACCGCAGGCGGCGCCACGACGTCGGCTTGCGGAAAGATTTCCTTCAGCACTTCCACGCCAAAGTAGTAGTCAGGGTCGGCGTTGCTGACCAAGATGGTTTTCAGCGTTTTACCGGAGTCCAGCACATTGGCGGCGATGCGATAGGCGTCGGCGCGGGTGAATCCAGCGTCCACCACAACCGCTTCCGTTTCTCCGCTGATGACGGTAGAGGTGACGTTGAAACTGTTGTCGTCAGCGTTGTAGACCTTCAATTGCAGCGGTTCTTTCGCTTCAACGGCGGCAGTGAATGAAACAGCGACGGATGCGGCTAAAAGTAGTTTGCGAAACATGATCAGTGACTCCTCATATGAATAATTGATGGGAGCACTATAATTTCCAGATAAGCGCAGAAAAATGGCCATATCCGCACAACTTTGTTGCATGAATTAAGCGAATAGGGGACGGGAGTGGCGCGTTGGGTTGCGCTAAGTCGCTGACGTCGGTACAAAATAAAAGACATGAAGCCGCAAACTTTCATCTTTGCTCCGCTCTGGCGGATATGACAAATCATCCATGAACTTTGAATTGACGCTCCTGCTGTTCGGCGCTGCGGTGATCGCCTTCGCGCTTATTTCCCGTTGGTCCCAGCAGGGACCCATGACCGCGCCCCTGTTTTTCACACTGGCCGGATTGCTGCTCAGCGATCGTGGTCTGGGTCTGCTCGCCGCCGATCCTGAATGGGGTCTGGCGCACTGGCTGGCGGAGGTCACCCTGGTGTGGGTGCTGTTTACCGATGCGTCGCGCATCAATCTGCGCCAGCTCAGGGAAGGCCACAATATTCCGCTGCGTCTGCTCGGTTTGGGGCTGCCGTTGTGTATCGGCGTCGGCGCGTTGATCGCCTATCCCATGTTTCCTGAGCTGGGTTGGGCGGGCGCTTTCACCCTGGCTGTGATCCTCGCGCCGACGGACGCGGCGCTGGGACAGGCGGTCATCAATAACGAACGCGTACCCGTGCGCATCCGGCAGGCGTTCAATGTGGAAAGCGGACTCAATGACGGCATGGCGCTGCCTTTGCTGATCATCGGCCTGTCCTGGCTGATTGGCGAAAACCACAGCGCCAGTCACTGGCTGGAACTGGCGTCGATGCAACTGTTGCTGGGCCCGATCTATGGCGTCGCCGTGGGTCTGGCGGCGGGACGCGCGCTGGACGTCGGCGTGCAGCGACGCTGGGTGAGCCCGACCTATCAGCGCCTCGGACTGCTGGCTATCGCCATGGCGTCATACGGTCTGGCGGAACTGTGTGGCGGCAATGGCTTTATCGCCGCCTTCTGCGCGGGCGCGGCGGTAGGCACGCGTACTCACGTTTTCTGCGCCCCTCTGCATCGCTTTGCGGAAACCGAAGGCCAGTTATTAAGCCTGATCAACTTTCTGTTGTTCGGCGCCATCATGATTCCCCACGCCCTGCCGGATCTCACCTGGACGCACTTTTTCTATGCGCTGTTGAGCCTGACGGTCATTCGCATTATTCCGGTGATTATCAGCCTGACCGGCACCCAATTGCAGTTCACCAGCAAGCTGTTTCTGGGCTGGTTCGGGCCACGAGGGCTGGCCTCCCTGCTCTACGTGCTGCTGGTCATGCAGGAGGATCATGCGCCTGGGAAAGATCAGCTCTTCAGCGTCGCCGTGCTGACCATCCTGCTCAGCGTATTGCTGCATGGCGTCACCGCCGCACCGCTGGCGCAACGATACAGCCGCTATATTCAGCGCAATAGCGCAGACACCGGCGCCGAGCAGAAAGAAACCTCCAGCTTCCCCACCCGACGACCCTTTGGGCGCGAGGAAACCTGAACGCTCCAGCAGAGCGTTTAAACAGACGACTGCTAGCCCTTCCACTCCGCATCCCGCGCCATAGCGACGAAGGAGGCCAGGTAGTCCGTACTCGCGTCCTCCTCGCGCACGCCCAGAAAAATCTGTTTGGCGATGCCCTGCGGCCCCAGTCGCACCGGACGCACCGGTATCTTCTGCGCGTACTCCGCCACCAGCCACTTCGGCAAAGCCGCCACGCCGCGCCCCGCCGCCACCATTTGCAGCATGATGTCCGTCGTCTCGATCGTCTTGTGTTGCCTGGGATAACAGTTGGCGGGCAACAGGAACTGGTTGTAGATATCCAGGCGATCGATATCCACGGGATAAGAAATCAGGGTCTCCTGCAACAGGTGAGCAGGTTCAACGAAGGCAGTCTGCGCCAGCGGGTGATTATTGCTCACCACCAACACCTGCTCGTAATCGAACACCGGCTGAAAGGACAATCCATCCTTGCGCACCGGGTCCGGCGTCACCAGCACGTCGATTTCATACCCAATCAACGCCCCGATGCCGCCAAACTGAAACTTCTGTTTGACGTCCACATCCACATCCGGCCAGCGCTGCAGGTACGGCGCCACCACTTTCAGCAGCCACTGATAACAGGGATGGCACTCCATACCGATGCGCAAAGCGCCTCGCTGCCCCTGAGAGAACTGACTCATCACCAGTTCGGCGTGTTCGAACTGCGGCAGCAGTCGTTTGGCCAACGCCAACAGGTACTCTCCAGCCTGGGTAAAGCGCAGATTGCGGCCTTCCTTGGTCCAGACCGCCGCGCCTAATTGCTGCTCCAGTTTCTTTACCGCATGACTGAGAGCGGATTGCGTCAGACACAGGCTTTCCGCAGCGGCGGTCAGCGAACCTAAACGGTCCACTTCCCGCAGGATGGCGAGATGATTACGTTCCAGCATGTCAGCAACTCATGAATTTATTTAATAGATAGATGAAATCTTAACATTATTTTTCATGATTCTGAGTCTCTATGATGAAGTCATCGACATAGGAGGCATGACATGATTACCACTCACAACCTGGGGTTCCCCCGCATTGGCGCAAAACGGGAATTGAAATTCGCTCAGGAAGATTATTGGAAAGGACGCATTCCCCAGGAAGAGCTGCTGAAAGTAGGCGCGGAGCTGAGACAGCGCCATTGGCGTAATCAGTCCCAACTGGACCTGATTCCGGTGGGCGACTTTTCCTTCTACGATCAAGTTTTGGATATGAGCTTCACCCTCGGCGTCATTCCCGAGCGGGTCAGCCGTCTGCAAGGCGACGAGCTGGACAACTACTTCCGGGTCGCCCGCGGTCGTTCAGCGCAGGACAGCGATTGCCATTGCGTTCACGCCGGTGAAATGACCAAGTGGTTCGACACCAACTATCACTACATCGTGCCGGAGTTCACCGCGGACACCGCATTTTCGCTCAACCCGTCCCGTTTGCTGGCGGAAATTGCGGAGGCGAAACAAACCGGCGCCAAGATCAAGCCTGTCATCATCGGCCCTGTGACCTATCTGTGGCTGGGCAAGAGCAAAGACGGCTCCAATAAACTCGACCTGCTGGAGCGTCTATTGCCGGTCTACGCCGCGCTGCTGGACGTGCTGGCGAGCCAGGGCGTGGAGTGGGTGCAGATCGACGAGCCCATTTTGGTCACTGAGCTGGACGCCAGCTGGCGATACGCGCTCAACCTCGCCTATCACACGCTCAAGTCCAGTAAAGCCAAACTGCTGCTGGCGACCTATTTCGGACAACTGCAGGACAACCTGCAACTGGCCTGCGAACTGCCTGTGGGCGGCCTGCATGTGGACGCCATCAATGGTCGTGCGGAGATCGGTAAACTGATCGACTGGCTGCCGAGCCATAAAGTGCTGTCTCTGGGCGTAGTGAACGGACGTAATATCTGGAAGACCGACCTCAATCAAACCCTGGACTGGCTGCAACCGGTTTACGACAAACTGCAATCCCGTTTGTGGCTGGCGCCGTCCTGCTCTCTGCTGCACTCCCCTGTGGATCTGGACAGCGAAGAGAAGATGGATGCGGAGATCAAGTCCTGGCTGGCGTTCGCTCTGCAAAAGCTGGATGAAGTGAAGGTTCTTGCGACAGCATTGAGCGAGGGCCGCAACACGGTCGCAGAGGCATTGCAGGAAAATCAGTCTTGCGTGGACAGCCGCAAAGGGTCTTCTCGCGTGCATAATCCAGCCGTGAAAGAGGCCGTGGAGTCGATCACCGCCGACATGGGCGATCGTCGCAGCGACTATCAAACCCGGGCCGCCAGACAAGCGCAAAGATTGCAGTTACCCGCGTTCCCGACCACCACTATCGGCTCGTTTCCACAAACTGCGGACATTCGTAATGCGCGCCGCCGTTATCGTCAGGGCGAGCTGCAGGACAACGAATACCGCGTGCTGATGCAACAGGAAATCGAGCGTTGCGTGAGAGAACAGGAAAGCCTGGGTCTGGACGTGCTGGTGCACGGCGAAGCGGAACGCAACGACATGGTGGAGTATTTCGGCGAGCAGTTGGACGGCTATGTGTTCAGTCAGTTCGGCTGGGTGCAGTCCTACGGTTCCCGCTGCGTCAAACCGCCCATTATTTTCGGCGATATCAGCCGCCCGCAGGCGATGACCGTGGAATGGATCAAGTATGCGCAATCACTCACTGACCGCCCGATGAAAGGCATGTTGACCGGTCCGGTGACCATTCTGAACTGGTCTTTCGTGCGGGACGACCAGCCTCGCGCCCTCACCTGTTATCAACTGGCGCTGGCCATTCGCGCCGAAGTGCAGGACCTGGAGCGCGCTGGCGTTCGCGTCATTCAGATCGATGAAGCGGCATTACGGGAAGGCTTGCCGTTAAGACGCGCGCAGTGGCGGGAATACCTGCAATGGGCGGTCAGCTCATTCCGCATCGCCGCCAACGGCGTCGGAGACGAAACTCAGATTCACACGCACATGTGCTACTCCGAGTTTAACGACATTATCGAGGCCATCGCCGGGATGGACGCGGACGTCATCACCATCGAGACTTCCCGTTCCGACATGGAGCTGCTGGACGCTTTCGATAACTTCAAATACCCGAATGAAATCGGCCCAGGCGTGTATGACATCCATTCGCCGAACATTCCAAGCGAAACGCACATCGTCCAGTTGATGCGTAAAGCCGCCGAGCGCATTCCCGCACACCGACTGTGGGTGAATCCGGATTGCGGCCTAAAGACCCGCAACTGGGAAGAAGTACGCCCGGCATTGCAGAACATGGTGAATGCCGCCAAACAGCTACGCGCCGACACCGTCGCCGCAGCCTGATATTCCCTAACCACCCCCGCGTGCAAGCGCGTTCAGAGGACCGGAGCCATCCCGGTCCTCTTCTTTTTTGTTGTTACTGCTTTGTCTTTCCGCTTTTCTGCGTATCCGCCGCCCCGTTATCGACGTCAATACGCATCAGCCATCGCTATCGTCGCCGGAGACCAGTTCCACTGAGAGCGCGCCATTGGCGCGATAAGCGGTGGATTGATGCTGCGCGCCGAAAAATACCAACGCCTCCCCAGCGCCAGTGAACTTGACTTCGTCCAGCCCCAGATCCAACTGCGCCGAGGCGCCAAAGAACACACGCACGCATTGCACATGACGCAGGTCCACGCCCTGAGCGGCGAAATCAGCAAGCGGAATTTCCACCGTACTCCAATCCGGGCCGACGCTGAGGTAGTCGTTCAACGATACGCCCAGGTCTTTCCTCACCTGCGTATCCCATAACTGCACATACCATTGCGACGGCGCGGCGCCGTTCAGCGTCTTGAAGGACAACGACAGTTTATCCAGCCCCATGGCGGGCAGGTCGAACTCTCCGCTCCACAGGGCGCTTTCAAACAGGCGAAATTGATCCCACTGCACATCGTCTCCGTGCAGGCGCAGATACAGGCCATCTCCCTCTCCCGGTTGAGGGTCTGGATCGGGAGGCGTACCAGCGTCCCTGGCGAAGCTCAACAACCAGTGAAACAGAACATGGCGGCCAAATTCGTTGTAGTGATAGTAATAACCGTCGCCGCCATAAGCGCCGGCGGCGTCGACATTGGGATCATTGTGGTCGTAGGCTAATTCCAGATAGTAATTTTTGCTATCCACAACCTGGCCATCGCTGTTTTTGAACGTGTGATTCAGCTTCAGACCATAGGCGCCATCCCAGGAATTGTGTGCAACGCCCGCGAAGCTGGTCAGCTTGGCGGGATACATCGGCGGGTAATCCGGATCGCCGCAGCCGTTCAGCTTTTTATCCACGGCGTTTTTACCGGAGTTATGACCGATAACCGCGTCTTCATCGCCATGAAACGCCCAGACTGCGATGTGATGAATAGCCTCACAGTCGAACTCCTGTGGATACCAAGCGGCGATGGGGGCGGCTGCGGCGAGGGTGTCCGGCCGGTCCCGCAGCACGTTGTAGGTTCCGTTGCCGCCCTGGCTATAGCCGGTGACGTAGACGCGATTCAGGTCCACGTTGTAGTTGGCCACCGCGTGGTTATAGATTTGTTCATAGCGGCTTTTATGCATGCCGCATATTCCCGATCCGCCCGCCGGCAACTGCGGCGCCAGCACAATCAACGGAGATGACGCTTCCCATAGGCCATCCCGAATCATCCTGGGAACGCCGGCGCCTGACACTTTGTTGAGGATTTGCATGTTCAGGGAGTAAGTTCCATCACCGTTATTCACGGTGGCGTCGCCGCATTCGCCCAGTCCATGCAAGGAAATCAGCAGAGGATAACCCTCCTCGCGCTGAGGGTCGTAATCAGCAGGGAGGTGTATGAAACCATTCAGGGTTTGCGGGGTTTCCATTTTGCCGTTGATGGGCGTCAGCGCCGCGTAGACGGCGGACGTCAGGAACAGCGTCGCCGCGAGAAGGAGAGATATTAAGGTTTTCATGGCGATTCCTTTGCGCTTGCAACAGTATTAACCAGGCAGACAAATAGCTCCATGATGACTATAGCTAACGCGGGGGCGGGAAACGGTCTCTGCTTCACGAATCCGGGTAACGTCCTACATCCTTCCGTTAAGAAATGTAATCCCGCCCGAAGCGCCTATAATTACTAAGACAGCTTTAACGTCGCAGGTGCATCCCATGTCCTCGCCCGTCACGACCGGTCGCCCAGGCCTCACTGCTCTCGCCGCTTTATACAGTCTGTTTCTGATCGCCGCCCCGGTCGCCTCGGAAACCCTGACCGTGGCCACCGGCGACTGGCCTCCCTATGTGTCGCCGCAGTTAAAGCACTATGGCGTCACTGCGCGCATCGTCAAAGAAGCCTTTGAGGCGGCGGGGGATAAAGTCGTGTTTCAGTTCTTTCCCTGGAAGCGCACGCTGCTGATGTCGGAAGAAGGGCTGGCGGACGCCTCTTTTCCCTGGAGCCACAAACCGGAACGGGAAGCCCATCATTACTACAGCGATTCCATCGGCAGATATGGATATGTGTTTTTCCACCTCAAAACCACATCGTTTGAATGGCGTGAACTCAGCGACCTGCGCAGCCTGAAAGTCGGCGGCACCAACAGCTATAACTACGGCGAAGACTTCGTGAGCGCCTCAAAGGACGGGCTGTTTGAGATTGAGTGGGTGCACTCCGACGAGCTGAACTGGCGCAAACTGCTGGCGGGGCGCCTCGACATCTTTCCCTCGGACGTAGAAGCAGGCTACGCCGAACTTCGCGACCTGTTTCCGGCGGAACAGGCCAACCGCGTGACGCACCACCCTCATCCGCTAAAACCGTTGACCACCATGCACCTCCTGTTCTCCATGGAAAAACCGGAAAGCGTCGAACGCCTCAAACGCTTCAACGCCGGCCTGCAACAACTGCACGCAGAGGGCAAAATCGAGCAATACCTGCGCGAATCCCGAGAGGGACAATATCGTTTAGTCAGCGAGGAAGTGCGGGAAGAAGGGTTGTAAGGGGGCGCCTCGATTGTTGATTACAACGAATCTCCACATTTTTGAATAAGCGCGCCAATGTACTGATCGAAGTGCTTCGTGGTCAGATCAAGCTTATCAAACGCTTCAATCTTACTACCGAATGACCAACTTTCTATCAACACCTGCCCATCAAAAACCATCATACCGCTTTGAGATACACCAGACTTGAACATGAGTGTAGAAATATAGGCGATCACGCCGATGATCATTGTTCTGGTTAGAATAGATTTTGAGTCTGTGCCTATAACGAAGCGATAACTGGAGAAAGGCAAATCAGGACAGTTTTCCAGGTCCGAGGTTGTTCCAAAATATAGACGAGCGCCCAGGACATTTGATTCCGCATAGCCAGCCTCAGCTCTTTTAAATACGACTCCCAATAGGCTCTCAATCTGCGTGAGCAACACCTTTTCATCGACATCCAGCCAAGTATTGAAATAAAACTCTACATCAACCATTGCTATTCACCATCACTGTCAATTGATGAGCGCACTCAATTCAAATCCGAAAATGGCAATCATTATCTACACCCAGTCGTATCGCCAGTTGTGGGTAAACGCTATTTGCTTTATCTGAAGTCGGCTTTATCCGCGTTACGCGACGAATGGATAAGTCACTGCGCGCTCGCTCTGATTATAATACCCCCTAGCCTACATCCAACTACGCCAAGGAAACGCTATGAGTGACGCGTCTTTAGCTGCGCAATTGCAACGTATTTTTGATGATGAGATTCCCCTTACCCGTGCGATGGCGTTACGCGTCGATCAGTATGACGGACAGGCGCTGGCGCTGTCAGCGCCGCTGGAGAACAACATTAACGATAAGGCGACGGCGTTCGGCGGCAGTCTGTATTCCATGTGCGTCTTGTCCGGTTGGGGTCTGCTGACTCTGACCCTGAAGTCTCATGACCTCAAGGGCGATATCGTGATTCAGGACAGCCAGATTCAATTTCTCAAGCCGCTGCGATCAGAGCGTTTAGCCGTGCGCTGCGCCTTCGCGGAACCGCAGCAGGTGGATGAGTTCGTCAGCGTTTACCAGCAACGGGGCAAAGCCCGTCGGGAGCTGGTGGCGGAGATTCTTGCGGACGGCGAAACAGCAGTGCGCTTCACCGGACGCTATGTGGCGCTAAAGGCGGATTGAGGCGGCGCGGCGCCATGTCCAAACGCCCAACGATCACCGATCTCGCCCAAGCCGCGAGGGTCAGCCCGGCCACCGTGGACCGGGTGCTGAATAACCGCTCCAAAGTGCGAGAAGCGACAGCGCAACGAGTGCTGCTGGCGGCGGAGGATATTGGCTATCACGCCTCCGGATTACTGAAAAAACGCTTTCAGGAATCCAAACCCCGCAAGACCATCACACTGTTGCTGCAACGCAGCGCCGAAGCCTTTTATCAGACGCTGGGAACCGCGCTGGTCAACGCCGCCGCGCGACAGCGGGATTATCAGATCCAGACCCATTTGATTTTCATGGACGAAGTCGCCCCCGCCTATATCGCGGGGCAGCTGCAGCAGGTAGCGGAAGCATCGGACGCAGTGGCGCTGGTGGCGTTAGACCATCACTCGATCAACCAGGTCATCGAGCAACTGGCCGCACAGGGCAAGCCCGTCATCACCCTGCTGTCGCAACTCTCCACTCAGGCCTGCGCCGGGCATCTCGGCCTGGATAGCCGCAAAGCGGGACGCAGCGCCGCCTGGGCAATTTCACGACTGGCGAAGAAAGAGGGAGAGGTTGGGATACTGCTGGGCAGCCATCGCTACCTGAATCAGGAAATATCTGAAATCAGCTTTATCAGCTATTTTCGCGAGCTGGGCCGCAATTTCCGTCTGCTGGATCCAATCCTCAATCTCGACGACGATCGCCTCGCCGCCGAGGCCACCGCTAATCTGCTGGCGTCGCATCCTGATCTGGTGGCGCTGTACAGCGCCGGCGGCGGCATGGCGGGGATGATCTCCGCACTACGCAGCGAAGCTCCTGACCGCGATTTGGTGGTGGTCTGCAATGAGCTGACGCCCAGCACCCGAGAGGCCCTTAACGAAGGGTTGGTGGACATGGTGATCGCCACGCCAGTGGAACGTCTGGCCGCTGAAACCCTCGCTTTGTTCGTGCGCGCTTTCAACGCCAAAGACGAACAACGCTTTGCGCCGGTCCTGCTGGCCCCGGAGCTCCATATTCTGGAAAACATTTAGCGCCGCCAGAATCAAAAGCAGAATCAAAAGAAAAAGCCCGCACGCTTTTCGCGTCGGGCTTTTTCATGGCGGTATCGCAATCGTTGCGACGGGTCAGCTGGTCTTCTTGCGTTTGTTCTGCCGGTGCTGATCCACCACCACCGCGCACACGATAATGGCGCCTTTGATGATGTCCTGATAATAGGCGTCCACTCTCAGGAAAGTAAAGCCGGACAACATAACGCCCAGTATCAAGGCGCCGATAACCGTCCCGGTGATGCGTCCGCGTCCGCCGGACAACGACACCCCGCCGATTACCGCCGCCGCGATAGCGTCCAATTCGTACATCAACCCCATGCCCGCCTGCGCAGTTTTGATGCGGGCGATCGCCACCATCGCCGCCAGTCCCGCCAGCAGACCTGCGATCATGTAGACCTTGATCAGATGGGCGTCGATATTGATGCCGGATACCCGCGCCGCCTGTGGGTTGGCGCCGATTGCATAGGTGAACTTGCCGAAGCGGGTGTAACGCATGACGACATGGAAGAACGCCGCGACAAGCAGAAACACCACTACCGGCGCCCAGCGTCCCAAACCGCTACCGAGCATCGTGAAGCTCTCCGTGAAACCGGAGACAGGGCTGCCGTCCGTGAACCAGCGGGCGATGCCGCGAGCGGAAACCATCATGCCCAGGGTGGCGATGAAAGGAGGAATTTTGGTTTTCGTGATCAACCAGCCGTTGATGAAGCCGGCCAGGGCGCCAATGGCCAATCCCACCACCAGCGGCACGACAAAGGGCATGTCCACCAACGCAGGGTAAATGATCTTGGGCCAGTTGCTGTCCTGGGCGAAGGTCGCGGCGATCATGGCGGTCATCGCCACCACTGAGCCGGAGGACAAATCAATGCCGCCTGTGATAATGACCTGAGTGACGCCGACGGCGATGATGCCGATCACCGACACCTGAAGAATAATAATCTGCAGACGGCTCACATTGGCCAGGAAGCTCTGCCCGACGATGAACCAGCCCAGCACCTCGAACAATGCCGCAATGCCGAACAGCACCATCAGGATGCTCAGCTCGGGAGGCATGCGCTTCTTTGACGTGGGAGTCAGGCGTCCGTTATCCGTCGTCATGGGACCACTCGTTGTTGTCGTTGCCATTTCAACCTCTCTCAATATTAGTCACCAGCGGTTTACTGCGCCGCCAGATCCATAATCTTCACTTGATCCGCTTCCGCCCGGTCCAGAATGCCGGTGACGCGCCCTTCATGCATAACCACGACCCGATCGCTCATGCCGAGTATTTCCGGCAGTTCGGAGGAGATCATCACCACCGCCACGCCTTTGTGAGCCAGTTGGGTGATCAGGCTGTGTATCTCGGCTTTGGCGCCGACGTCGATGCCTCGTGTGGGCTCATCCAGAATCAGAATTTTCGGATGGGTCAGCAGCCAGCGGCCGATCAGCACTTTCTGCTGATTGCCTCCTGACAGGTTCTCGATCACTTCATCCATCCCCGGCGTTTTCACCCGCAACTTGTTGCAGATTTCCACCGCTTCTTTCGCCAGCTCCGCTTCCGCCACGAATCCCTTGTTGACGAATTTCTGATGCAGCACCGCCGACTGGATGTTTTCCTGGATGGTCAAGGGAAGAAAGCAGCCCGTCTCCTTACGGTCTTCCGTGAGAAACGCCATGCCATGCTGAATCGCTTCATTAGGAGATTTGATCTGTACGAATTCGCCGTTGATCTGAATCGCCCCGCCGTCAGCGGGGGCGACGCCAAATAAGGCTTCGGCGACGTTGGAACGGCCGGAGCCGACCAGCCCTGCAAACCCGACTATCTCCCCCGCGCGTACGTCAAAGGACACGTTACGGAACACGCCTTCGCGGCTCAGGTTTTTCACGGACAGCACCACATCGCCCAACGCCACCTCTTCCTTCGGGAACATCTGCGATACTTCCCGTCCCACCATCATGCGGATGATGTCGTCGCGAGTGACGTTGGAGGACAGATGCGTGCCGATGTACTGGCCGTCGCGAAACACCGAAAACTCATCGGCGATTTCGAACAGCTCATTCATTTTGTGGGTGATGTAGACAATGCCGATTCCCTTGGCGCGCAGGTCGCGAATAATCTCAAAAAGATGGGCGACTTCGGTCTCGGTGATCGCCGACGTCGGTTCGTCCATGATCAGCACATCGGAATTGAAAGACACCGCTTTGGCGATCTCTACCATCTGCCGGTTGGCGACCGACAGTTCGCTGATTTCTGCATCCGGATCAAGGCTGATATTGAGACGGTCGAACAGGTCCTGAGTCCGCCGCCGCATCTCGTCGTGATCGATCAGGCCAAAGCGGCCTTTGGGTTCGCGGCGAATCCAGATGTTTTCCGCCACGGTCATGGGGTTCATCAGCAACAACTCTTGATGAATCATGGCGATGCCGGCTTCCTGTGCGTCCAGCGGCTTTTCCAGGCGCACCGGTTCGCCCCGTAGCAATACCTGTCCTTTGTCGGGCTGATAAATGCCGGCGATGATTTTCATCAACGTCGACTTGCCCGCGCCGTTCTCCCCCATCAACGCATGCACCGTCCCGGGGCGAATCCTGAGGGAGACGTTGTCCAGAGCCACCACACCTGGGAACTCCTTACGGACATTGGCCACTTCGAGCACGTATTCGTAATTGCGATTTTGGGGAATTGCGCTGTTCACAGACACCGCCTCCACTACTGATGCGCTACTCATAACGCAATCCCTCCGCATTGCCTAAGGTGGAAAATCGACTTACTTGCTCAGGTACTTATCCAGGTTGGCCGGCGTTACCAGCTCAAAGGGCACCCAAACTTTCTGATCCACATTTTCACCTTTGGCGAGACGAACGGCGGTGTCTACCGCACCCGCGCCCTGACCTTTGGCGCTCTGGAATACGGTCACATCCAGGTCGCCGGATTTCATCGCAGCCAGCGCATCAGGGGTGGCGTCAATGCCTGCGACGACAACGGAATCCATCTTACGGCCCGCCGCTTTCAAAGCCTGCAGGGCGCCGATGGCCATTTCGTCGTTATTGGAGATGACGGCGTCAAACTCCAGGCCTGCGGACAGCCAGTTGGTCATCAGGTCGTTGCCTTTCAGACGCGACCATTCCGCGGTCTGCTCCGCAACGATTTTCATACCGGAGCATTCTTTACGCTTGATGACGTCATGCACGTCCTTGGTACGCTGAATAGCCGCCTGATTGGAGAGTTCGCCCATCATGACCACCACGTTGCCTTTGCCTCCCAGCAGACGACACACTTCTTCCGCCTGCAGGGTGCCGGACACTTCCTCATTGGAAGCGACAAACGCCTGATTGTCCGGAAGCTGGTTAACGTTGATAGGTTGACGGTTGACATAAATGAGGGGAATGCCGGCGGCTTCCGCGTCACTGCTCATGGACACGGTGGCGTCGGTATCGACAGGGTTGACGATGATGGCGTCCACGCCCGACGCAATAAAGTTCTGAATCTGATTGAGTTGCGTGCCGACTTCGTTCTTACCGTCCTCAATCTGCACATCTACGCTTTTATCCTTAGCGGCGGTTTCAATGCCGTTACGCAAAGCGGTCAGGAAGTTATCATCGAATACGGCCATGGATACGCCAATTTTAAGATCAGCGGCCGCAACGGAGCCGGCAAACATGGCTGACGCCAAGACACTCAAGGCTAACTTTTTCATCTTATAATTATCCTCTTTGATTTCGAGTACCCGTTGCACTCACTTTTTTATTGTTGGTTCCGGTTTGAATCACATCGGCGCAACGCGTATTGTGGTCAATTTCTGTGCGTCCGCATAGGCCGCAGATCCAACCGCCGCCGTTTCGCCTCAGTGCAGTTCCGACTCCTTGATATCGAGATTTTTATTCCAGATATTTATATGATGGAACATATATTCCAATTTGCACCTGCCGCCCCAATTTGTCAACCCTTTTTCCGCACCCCTGAGCGTTTTCCCTCAGCCCCCGCCGTATAACGGCCGCGGCGACGGCTCGCTATAAACGGAATATTTATTTCATCGCAGTTTCATATGGACTGACTTTCCTCTAAAACGGCCTGCCACCGAGCGTTCACAACCTGCAACACTCTCCCATTGATGTAATCACCTCAGGATTCGCCCTGCCTTTCTTTCAAAAATGATGTTTTTTGAGGCGATTTGACGTCTCAGTGATGGGATTGATTGACGCCCAGACAAGGGACGATTTAATTTTTTTCGCACAAGTCCTGAACGCCGCCGACCTCCAGGGTCACGCGCAAGTTAAGGAGCACAGTAACGACAATAGTGACGTCCCCGACGCACACAGATAACAACAACAAGGTAAACCGACTATGTCCCATCCCTCTCCCGATTTGCTTCGTTTCGCGTTGAATCACATGGTATGCCCGTCCCTCACGCCGCTTGCGCTATTGGACGCTGCGGCGTCCCTAAATGTCGACGCCGTTGAGCTGCGCAACGACATAGGCGACAACAGCCTCACCAACCTTGAACAGGCTAAAGCCGTTAACGCCAAGGCCGCGGCAATGGGCATCGAGGTCCTTAGCGTCAACGCCCTCTACCCTTTCAATATCTGGAATGACGAACGCGTCGCACAGGCGAAGGAGCTGGCGCACCTGGCCGCCGCCTGCGGGGCCAAAGCGCTGGTATTGTGCCCCTTAAATGATGGAACCCAGGTGGACCCCAGCGCCAGCAAAGACAAAGAACTTCACCAGGCTCTGCAAGCGTTAAAGGAAATCCTGGAGCCGCATGGGCTTCAGGGCTACGTAGAGCCGCTTGGGTTCCCCGTTTCATCTCTGCGTTTTAAGCAGGAAGCATTGGCGGCCATTGACGCCATAGATGGGGCGGATTGCTTTCAGCTGCTCCATGACACTTTCCATCATCGCGGCGCGGGCGAGCAGCGCCTGTATCCCCAACGCACCGGACTGATCCACGTATCCGGCGTTGAAGATCCGGCTCTCAGTTTCACCGACATGCTGGACGGCGACCGCGTACTGGTCGGCCCCAAAGACAGGCTGGGCAACATCGAGCAACTTCAACAAATGCTGGTCGCAGGTTATCGCGGCCCCATCTCCTTCGAGCCCTTTTCCGAAACCGTGTGGAGTCTTGCGGACCCGCTCAACGCCGTGAAAGAGAGCATGGCGTACATACGTCAGGCGCTCGCCCAATAACGCTTCCGACAGGATTTTCACATCACCGAATACAAGAGGCGTCCTGATGAAAATAGCCCTTGATCCCTACATGCATCGTCATTTATCGCTGCCTGACATATGTCGTCTGACGCGGGAGTTGGGATACGACTATATCGAGCTATCACCGCGGGCGGATTTCCTGCAATGGTGGACGCGCCCCCGGGTTTACCCAGAGCGAGCGCAATCATTCAAAAAAGCCATGCGCGACCACGGCGTCGCGTTGGCCTCCCTGCAGCCCATGTACCGCTGGTCCAGTCCTTATCCGGATGAATGGGAAGTCGCCATAGACAACTGGAAGCGAACCATTCAGATAGCGGTGGAGATGGACTGCGATCTGCTCATTTCCGAATTCGGCCGCGGCGGCTCTCCGGAACGCTCCGCCGCCGATCACAGCGGCCTGCACACGCCGGAAGCCTGCGAGAACGCCTTCTGGCGCGCCATGGACACGCTGGTTCCACTGCTGGAACGAGAAGGCCTGACCTTAAGCATCGAACCCCACCCTGAAGACTGGGTGGAACAGATCGATCCAGCCGTGGACATCATCAGGACGATTAACTCCAAAGCCGTGAGATGCTCCTACATCGCTCCACACTCTTTCTATTACGGGGACGATCTGGCGCAGTCGATCCGGGCGACCAAAGATGTGCTGACGCATGTCCGGGTCGCCGACACCTTCAACCATAAAGCCTCATCGCAATTGCGCTACATCGTTAACCCGCCCGGCTCCACAGCCCGCGTGCATCAGCATCTGGATATAGGCCAGGGCGAAATCGACTGGGACACTTTCTTCCAGACCCTGCGTGACATTGATTTCGATGGCGTGCTGTCGAGCTGCGTCTTCGCGTGGGAAGAACGGGCGGAGTCGTCCTCAGGCTTCATGCGGGAGGAGATCCAACGCTATGTCGATAAATACTGGCATTAACGGCTGCTACAAAGCTACAAAGCTACAAAGCTACAAAGCTACAAAGCTACAAAGAGGATAATGCAATCATGTCTCTTAGAATCGGAATTATCGGCGCCGGCGCCATAGGAACGGATCACGCCCGCCGCATCACAAATACATTAAGCGGCGCGCAAGTCGTCGCCGTCACCGACGTCAATCCTGAGCAGGCGCACACCCTTATAGACGGGCTCCAGTTAAAGGCTCAGGTATATCGCGACGGCCATGAGTTGATTCACGCCGAGTCTGTCGACGCGATCCTCGTCACCTCTTGGGGACCCACTCATGAGGAGTTCGTGCTCGCAGCAATCGCCGCAGGAAAATACGTCTTCTGCGAAAAGCCGCTGGCCACCACCGCAGACGGATGCCGTCATATCGTGGACGCAGAAATCAACGCCGGCAAACGGCTGGTTCAGGTTGGCTTTATGCGTCCCTATGACAGCGGCTATCGACAGTTGAAACAGGCCATCGACGCTGGCGAAATCGGCGCGCCTTTGATGGTTCACTGCGCTCATCGCAATCCCTCCGTCCCGGAATCTTACGTTACGCCCATGGCGATACATGACACCCTCATTCACGAGCTGGATGTGCTGCGCTGGCTGCTGGATGACGACTACGTCAGCGCGCAGGTCGTATTTCCCCGCAAAACCCGGCACGCTCACAGCAAAGTGGCCGATCCCCAGATCGTGCTGCTGGAGACTCGCAAAGGCGTGCGCATTGATGTGGAGATTTTCGTAAATTGCCGTTATGGCTATGACATTCAATGCGCGGTGGTCGGTGAAGAAGGCATCGCCAATCTGCCAGAGCCGCAGAGCCTGCTGATGCGTAAAGACGCCATGCATTACGCCCGGGTGCTGACAGACTGGAAGCAGCGCTTCATCGATGCCTATGACAGCGAGCTGCAAGCCTTTATCAAGGATATCCAGAACGGCGCGCTCAGCGGCCCTTCCGCCTGGGATGGATTCGCCGCCGCCATCGCCGCAGACGCCTGCGTCAAGGCTCAGGACAGTGGACGCATTGAAACCATTGAAATGCCTACTCGTCCCGCTTTCTACGCCTGACGCCGATCTTCCCTGGCATAGCGCCTTGGGCCCGGTTGGGCTCAAGGTCTCGACCTATTGGAATATTTATTCCACAGAGCGTTAGAAATCCTCCCTGTTCCACCTACTTCACCGATAAAAGTTCATCTCCACGATGCTGTGGGAGATCGCCTTACTTAAGTTTTACGCCGCTTGCGCCAGGGCTTACGGCCCATTCTCCTCGTAAAAAAGAAAGTATTTTCCATCTATTGTCATTATGGAATTTTTATTCTATTCTTTTGAAAAAATGAAATGTCGGCGATGTCTGCGTCAGCACGGAGACAGGCCGGGGGAATTCGATGTATGGTTATGGGAGCCGCAGTTCCCGGCCACGGGAGATAAACAATAAAATGAGTACAGACAAAACTCTGGACCTGATCTGCCTCGGCAGAGCCGCCGTCGACATTTACGGCGAACAAATCGGCAGCCGACTGGAAGACATGAGCAGCTTCGCCAAATACCTCGGCGGCTCCTCCGGCAACATCGCATATGGAACCGCCCGCCTGGGCCTGAAATCCGCCATGCTGACCCGCGTCGGCGACGAACACATGGGTCGTTTCGTACGCGAAGAACTGGCGCGGGCCGGCGTCGATGTCAGCCATGTGGTCACCGACAAAGAACGTCTGACCGGTCTGGTGCTTCTCGGCATCAAAGATAAAGACACGTTTCCACTGATTTTCTATCGCAACGACTGCGCCGACATGGCGGTGGACAGCGGTGACTTCACCCCCGAATTTATCGCTTCCTCCAAAGCCCTGTTGATCACCGGCACCCACTTCTCAACGGACAAGACTTACCGCGCCAGCATGACAGCGCTGGAATATGCGAAAGCCGCCGGCGCCAGGCGGATTCTCGATATCGATTACCGCCCGGTGCTGTGGGGCCTGACCAGTCTCGGCGACGGCGAAACCCGCTTTATTTCCAGCGAAGGCGTCACCCGACATTTGCAAAGTATCCTGCCCCACTTTGACCTGATTGTGGGCACCGAGGAAGAAGTGCACATCGCTGGCGGCAGCACGGACACTATCACCGCCCTGCAGGCGATTCGCGCGCTGACCGGCGCCACCATCGTCCTGAAACTGGGCGCCCAGGGCTGCACCGTGCTTGACGGCGAAATTCCCGCCAGCGCGGAGGCCTTCGAAGTGCATTCCGGCGTGCGCGTGGACGTGCTCAATGTACTCGGCGCCGGCGACGCCTTTATGAGCGGTTTTCTGCGCGGCTGGCTGCGCGGCGAATCCTATGAGCGCTGCTGCGCCTACGCCAACGCCTGCGGCGCCCTGGTGGTGTCCCGGCACGGCTGCGCGCCAGCCATTCCCAGCGCGGAAGAGCTGGACGACTATATGGCCCGGGCGCAATCCATTCCCCGTCCGGATCTGGACGAGCGACTGAACTATCTGCATCGGGTCACCACCCAGCGCAACAGCGCCCAGTGGAGCGACCTGTGCATTCTGGCTTTCGATCATCGCAAGCAACTGTTCGACATGGCGCGGGAAGAAGGCGCAGACCTGTCCCGCATCAAGCAGCTAAAACGCTTGCTGGTAAAAGCGACGGAGTTGGGCGCCAAAGGCATCGGCGACAGCCAAATCGGCGTCCTGGTTGACGACACCTATGGACAGGACGCGCTCAATGACGTCAGCGGGCGCGGCTGGTGGATTGGTCGCCCGGTGGAGTTTCCCAGCTCACGCCCCTTGGAATTGGAAGGCGGCCGCAGCGTCAGCGCGCGCCTGAAAACCTGGCCCAGAGAGCATATCGTCAAATGCCTGGTGTTCTACCACCCGGAAGACTGCATCGACCTGCGCATGGCGCAGGAGCGTCAGGTGCGCGAACTGTACAAAGCCTGCTGCGACTCCGGTCATGAAATGCTGCTGGAGCTGATTCCGCCCCGTGACCAGGACGTTACCGACAATGTGTATATCGACGCCATGGCCAGATTCTACAACCTGGGCGTCAAGCCGGACTGGTGGAAACTGCCGCCACAATCGCCCGCCAACTGGCGCCGCATCAGCGACCTGATCGCACAACGCTCGCCCCATTGCCGCGGCGTGGTGATGCTGGGTCTGGACGCGCCGGCGGAAGAACTGAAAAAAGGCTTTATGGACAGCGCCGGTTTCGATATCTGCAAAGGCTTCGCCGTGGGCCGCACAATTTTCAGCGTCCCCAGCCGCAAGTGGCTGCGCGGTGAATTCAACGACCAGGAGCTGATCGACGCGGTCGCCGCCAATTATCTGGAGCTGGTCGCTTGCTGGAAGCAACGCAACAGCCTGCAGCCCTAGACGATTACCTTATTAATCAGGCAGACAAATAGCTTTCTATTTGTCTGCAACGACAGGCACTGTACAGGTCAGGTCCTGTCTCCCGTGAAACAGACAGAGATGGCGAACGGACCAACGTCCGGATCAGCAAAGACGAGAGGCTAAGCCGAATGAAAACAATAAGACTGACCATGGCGCAGGCGGTGATCAAATACATGATCGCGCAAAAGGTCGACGTGGATGGCGAAATCAAACCTTTATTCGCAGGGATGTGGGCGATCTTCGGCCATGGCAACGTCGCTGGCTTGGGCGAAGCGCTGCATCATGTGCGCGACGCGCTTCCCACCTATCGCGCCCACAATGAACAGGGCATGGCTCACGCCGCGATCGCCTACGCCAAGACGCAGAATCGCCGTCAGATGATGGCCTGCACCGCATCCGCCGGCCCCGGCTCGGTGAATATGGTGACCGCCGCCGCCGTGGCGCATGTCAATCGCATTCCTGTGCTGTTCCTGCCCGGCGACACCTTCGCCACCCGCATTCCCGACCCGGTGCTGCAGCAGGTGGAGAATTTTCACGACTACACCCTGACCTCCAACGATTGCTTCAAACCGGTGAGCCGTTTTTTTGATCGCATCACTCGCCCTGAACAATTACTGGCGTCGTTGCCGCAGGCCTTGCGTGTCTTAACGGACCCCGTCGAGTGCGGACCGGTGACATTGGCGCTGCCGCAGGATGTGCAGACCATGGCGTTCGATTACCCGGAAAGCTTCTTTGCGGAGAAAGTCCATCGGCTGCGCCGTCAGGCGCCAGACGCCACAGAACTGGCTGACGCCATCGCCATGATCAAAGCCTCGAAAAAACCGTTGCTGGTTGCTGGCGGCGGCGTGCATTACTCCGGCGCCCTGGCGGAGCTGGACAACCTGGCCTCCACTTATGCATTACCTGTAGGGGAAACCCAGGCGGGCAAAGGCGCCCTGCCCTGGGATCATCGTCAAAACATCGGTTCGCTGGGCGTCACCGGCGCCGCCTCCACCAATGCACTCGCTGCGGAGGCGGATCTGATCATCGCCGTCGGCACGCGTCTGGGGGATTTCGCTTCCGGTTCCCGCGCCATCATTGACCCCGACGCCAGATTGCTAAGCATCAATGTCGCCTCTTTTGACGCCGTCAAACACAAGGGGCAGCCCCTGGTGGGCGACGCCAGACTGACGCTGGCGCAGTTGCAGGACGCGCTGGGTGACTGGCGCCCCGATGGAGAGTGGATTGAAAAGGCAGAACGCTTACGCGCGCAGTGGCATAAGTCCGTGGACAACGCCACCGCCGACCATCAGGCGGACCTGCCTACGGACGCAGAAGTGGTCGGCGCGGTCAATCGCGCTGCGGGGGAAAAAGACATTGTGGTTTGCGCCGCCGGCGGTCTGCCGGGAGATCTGCAAAAGCTCTGGCGCACCCGCTATGACAGAGGCTATCACCTGGAGTACGGCTACTCCTGCATGGGTTATGAGCTGGCGGGAGGCGTCGGCGCCAAAATGGCGAAGCCGGATTCGGAAGTGTTCGTCATGGTCGGCGACGGCTCTTATCTGATGCTCAATTCCGAAATCGCCACCTCCGTCATGTTGGGGCAGAAAATCATCATTGTGGTGCTGGATAACCGTGGCTTTGGATGTATTCATCGTCTGCAACAAGCCTGCGGCGGTCCCGGTTTCAATAACCTGCTGGACGATTGCCTCACCACTGACGGCGGCGCGCCCAAAATCGACTTCGCCGCCCACGGCGCCGCGCTGGGCGCCAAATCGGAAAGCGTGCGCAATATCAAGGAGCTGGAGGCCGCCCTGGAGCGCGCCAAGGCGTCCGACATCAGTTATCTGATCGCTATCGACACCGATCCCCTGAAAGTCACTGAAGACGGCGGGGCCTGGTGGGACGTGGCGGTCGCGGAAGTATCCGAACGTCCGCAGGTCGAAGAGGCCCGCCGCCGTTACGAGAGCTTCAAAGCTCGTCAGTTCAAAAATCTGTAATCACTTTTGGCGGAATATCTGGAGATTTCTCATGAGCGTACGTATCGGCATCAACCCTCTGACCTGGACTAACGACGACCTGCCCTCCCTGGGCGGCGACACGCCGCTGGAAGTGTGCCTCAGCGAAGGCAAACAGGCGGGCTTCGCCGGCTTTGAGCTAGGGCACAAGTTCCCGCGCACGCCGGAAGCGCTGGGACCGATTCTGGACCATCACGGACTGCGTCTGGTGTCCGGCTGGTTTAGCGGCCAACTCCTGGAGCGCAGCGTGGAAGCGGAAATCGCCGCCATTCAGGATCACCTGCATCTCCTGAAATCCCTTGGCGCTACGGCGATGGTGTATTGCGAGGTCACAGGCTGCGTGCATGGCGATCAAAACACGCCGGTGTCTCACCGTCCACGTCTGGCGGAAGACCAGTGGGAAACCTTCGGCGCCAAGCTGACGCAAGTGGCGGATTACTGCCTGGAGCAAGGCGTGAAGATCGCCTATCACCATCACATGGGCACCGTGGTGGAAACTGAAGAGGAGATCGACGCGCTGATGGCCAACACTGGCGACTCCGTGGGCCTGCTGCTCGACACCGGGCATCTTACCTACGCAGGCGGCGATCCCATTGCGGTGCAGCAACGCCACGCGGATCGCATCAACCATGTGCACTGCAAAGACATTCGCATGCAAGTGCTGGCGGACGCCAAAAACCGGGATCTGAGTTTTCTGGATGCGGTGCTCAACGGCGTGTTCACGGTTCCCGGCGATGGCGGCGTTGACTATGCGACCCTGTTCAAAGGCCTGCAAGCCAGCGGCTACAAAGGCTGGCTGGTGGTGGAAGCGGAACAGGACCCCGCCGTCGCCCATCCGCTGACCTACGCCACACTGGGCGCCAACAACCTGAAGCGGCTATGCGCCGAGGCGGGCATTACGCTATCGGAATAAGCGCCAGCATCCACCCTATTAATCAGGCAGACAAATAGCAAAATCCGGCCCGGCTTGGGCCCTGCATCTCCGATGATGCGCGCCTCTGCGCAGGCGCGCCGCAGCAAATGAAAAAGGTATTCGACATGCAAACTCTTGGTAACTTCATCAACGGCGTTCGTTGCGACAGCGCCTCGGGCCGCGTCGGTCCGGTTTTCAATCCCGCCACCGGCGAGCAACGCCTGAACGTCGCCCTGTCCAGCGCTGACGAGACCCGCGCAGCCATTACAGCGGCGGAAACCGCGTTCGCCAGTTGGAAGGAAGTCACGCCGCTGCGCCGCGCCCGCGTCATGTTCAAATTCAAGGAGCTGATGGAGAAGCACGCTGACGAGCTGGCGGAGTTAATTACGCTGGAGCATGGTAAAGTGTTCTCCGACGCCCAGGGCGAACTGGTGCGGGGCCTGGAAGTCGTCGAATTCGCCTGCGGCATTCCGCACCTGCAAAAAGGCGAGCACAGCCTCAATGTGGGCCGTGGCGTTGACAGCTACAGCCTGATGCAGCCTTTAGGGGTTTGCGCCGGCATCTCTCCATTCAATTTCCCGGCCATGGTGCCCATGTGGATGTTCCCGGTAGCGATCGCCTGCGGCAATACCTTTGTGATGAAGCCATCGGAAAAAGATCCGTCCGTTCCATTGCGTCTGGCTGAACTGCTGAAAGAAGCCGGTCTGCCCGACGGTGTTTTTAACGTAGTGAACGGCGACAAAGAAGCCGTCGATGTCCTGCTGACCGACGAGCGCGTGCAGGCAGTCAGCTTCGTCGGCTCCACGCCTATCGCCGAATACATCTACGCCACCGCCTCTGCGCATGGCAAGCGGGTGCAGGCTCTCGGCGGCGCTAAAAACCACATGGTGGTCATGCCGGACGCCGATCCTGAGCAGGTCGTCGGCTCATTAGTAGGCGCCGCTTACGGCTCCGCGGGAGAGCGCTGCATGGCGATCTCCGTCGCAGTCTGCGTGGGCGATGAGGTGGCGGACACCCTGGTCAGCCGCCTGCAAAGCGAAATCGATAGCATGCGCGTCGGTCCCGGTCTGGGCCTGCCGGAAGAAGCCCACATGGGGCCATTGGTGTCGAAAGAGCACGCCGCCAAGGTGCGCAGTTATATTGGTTCGGGCATCGAAGAAGGCGCCACGCTGATTCGCGACGGCCGCGACTTCGTCTGCGCCGGCAATGAGAAAGGATATTTCGTCGGCCCCACACTGTTCGATCATGTGAAGCCGAACATGCGCATCTACAAAGAGGAAATCTTCGGACCGGTATTGTGCGTAGTGCGCGTCGACAGCTACGCGGAAGCCATTCGCCTGATCAATGAGCACGAATACGGCAACGGCACGGCGATCTTCACCCGCGACGGCGACACCGCCCGTCAGTTTTGTGAAGAAATCCAGGTCGGCATGGTCGGCGTCAACGTCCCCATCCCCGTCCCCATGGCCTTCCACAGCTTCGGCGGCTGGAAACGCTCCCTGTTCGGCCCCCTGCACATGCACGGCCCGGACGGCGTACGCTTCTACACACGCATGAAAACCATCACCAGCCGCTGGCCAACAGGCCTCCGCGCCGGCGCCGAGTTTTCCATGCCAACGATGAAGTAGACGCTTCCTGGCGGTTATAAGTTTTAAGTATCCCGGGCTGGCCAACCATTCCGGGATACTGCAAACTAACCGTCCCGTCGATGTTTACCCGAAACATCGCGTCAACTCACCACCCGGAATACAGAGACAACGCCCATGCAGCAACGAGATTTGGAATTCTTCCGCCCCGTATGGAGACGTGTCGCCATCACGGTGTTCTGCTTGTTCTGGGCGACGCTTGAATGGGCCACCGGCGAACCTCTGTGGGGCATGCTCGCCAGCGGCGCAGCGCTTTATTGCTATTGGCAGTTATTTTATGCGTTTGATGCGAATGTAGGAGCGAACAACGAGGAAAATTCCGACGCGGGCAAATAAGCATCGCGTCGTTAGTAGTTGGATTAGACTGCCACGTCCTTGAAGACCTCACCCACCTGAACTGGGCTTGATAACCTTGGTCCACAAGAGATAAGCGCCGATGGCCAGTACGGCGAAGAACACCAGCTTGCCGATCAGTTTGAACGCCCACCAGGCGACGACGATAACCAGTACGCATCCGACAAGAAACAGCAGTTTTTTTAACATCAAAGGTTCTCGAAAACAGTAGAAAGACTTGGCGTCATAATGGCTTATGCGCGAGGAGATTTAAACACAAAATCTCCGGCGAACGCCGTTTATTAAAGCCCCGGCGCCCGATTCATTTCCTTGTAATAAATATACTTGCTGGAGACTTTCCCCGTTGCGGCGAACCACTGCTCCAGATAAGGCCCCATCCAGATCGCATCGCCCTGCTCCACCAGATGCCAGTCGCTTCCCAGACGGTAAACGCCCTGCCCCTGCAGAAAGTACAGACCATGCTCCATGAAATGCATTTCCACTATTGGGAGCGTGGCGCCAGGTTGAAACTCAAATACATTGACGCCCCAAT
Source organism: Hahella sp. CR1 (assembly GCF_029813005.1). Lineage (NCBI taxonomy): Bacteria > Pseudomonadati > Pseudomonadota > Gammaproteobacteria > Oceanospirillales > Hahellaceae > Hahella > Hahella sp. CR1. The sequence continues at coordinate 106,954 of NZ_JAPELK010000008.1, read as the reverse complement.
CCCATGCCGGCGCATCTGGCAACAGCGCTTGCAGCAACGCGCCATCATCGCCAAGAAAGGGTTTCGCAGGGACTTGCGTCAGGGAGCTGGCAAAGGACGTGACCGCATCCGTCGTCTCCGGCATCGGCGCATATTTTTTCTGAAACGCCAGTAGCCGCGCCGAGTCGCCCTGGTTCACCAACTCAAAGCGCTCTCCCGCCTTCAAGTGCGCAAAACCGTCCTGCTGTAAACGATGGGTCTCGCCACTAAAACTCAGCGCTATTTCTCCTTCCAGCACCAGCAACAAAAACTCATCTGACGGGCTCTCCGAACAAAAACTACCGCCGGCTTTCATATTCACCAGAAACTGACAAAACTTCGCTCCCATTTCGGGAGACGCCGTATAAATCACCTGACAGTTTTTCCACTGCGGCAAATTCAACGGCACGTGAGAGTCGGGACACATCAGAGAATAGTTGCGGGACAATTTACTGCGGGTAGCGCCGGTCAGGGTCATTTGTTTACCTTCGTTGTTATATTTGCGTAACGCGATAAACATTATAGCGACCTATCCCAACATCGACGCCCCCCTCTTTTGCTGTGAGCAAAACGCTACTGACTAGATCGCCGCCTCCAACGTCTTAACTGCGCTGACTGGTCTCACCAAAGAGTTCAGGTGCGCCCGCCATCTTTCCGCCCAGTAATCGAAACGCGGTTCGTTGATAACATTGAACGCAGCGAAGCTCTCCAATGGGGTGAGGCCAACGTATCGCTGGGTGATATGCATGGAGGTCAGCACTTGATCCGCCGCCAGTCCGGCCAGCACGCCGCCGTCAGGATGGAAGGCTTTTTCAGCGGCGTTCCAGGTAGTGGAAAGAAGGTAGCGTCGACCTTTGAGTAATCCGCCTTCGCCGTATCGCTCTGCGCCGGAGAAGAAAACGCCGTGGGCATACACATCGTCGATGTAGCGCTTCAACGCCGCCGGGGCGGAAAACCAATACACGGGAAACTGAAGAATAACCAAATCCGCCCACTGATATTTATGCTGCTCCTCGGCGATATCGTAGCCGTCCATAATCCGGCTGGTTCGCACCTCTGCAAACGGCTGCAGCGCCTGTTTCGCCACGCTGATCAATCCCTCATTAAAGCTTCCGTCCGCCACCCCTGATTTGGGCTCCGCGCCGTTTACGATTAATACCTTATTCATCCGTCATGCTCCTGTTATTCGGCGCCGCCACTCATAGCTCGCAGCGCCTTGGCTATATAAACGGGTTGTAGATTAGCGAGGCGGGCATTATTGTTTAATCTCGAATTATCTTTTTCATACTTTGAATATTCGCAACAATGATACGATCCCTGCATGCTCTCCGCGTTTTTCTGTCCGTCGCCAAACATTTGAACTTCGCCCAGGCTTCCGCCGAGTTGCATTTATCCGCATCGTCCGTGTCCCGACAGATAACTGAGCTGGAGAAAGAGCTGAATGTGGCGCTGTTCACCCGCAGTACACGCATGGTGGCGTTAACCCAACAGGGTCAGCGTTTGTATGAAGAGGCGGCGCCGCTGGTCATCTCGCTGGATGAAGTCAGTGATTGTCTGCGCCAGCAAAAAGAGGAAGTGGGAGGCAGAGTAAGTCTGTCCGCTCCCTGGTGGTTCGCCTCTTATTTTATCGCTCCCGCTCTGGCGGGCTTGAGGGACCACTACCCTGATCTGACGGTGATTCTGGATTGCGATGATCGCGTCATCGATCCCAACGAGGGATTGCATGATATCTACGTTCGTTTCGGCAGACTGAACGACTCCCGCCTGTTGGCGAAAAAGTTCGGAGCCTACGAATTCTGGCTGATAGCCTCACCCCAATATATTGAGAAATACGGCGAACCCAAACACCCCAAAGATCTGCATGATCACCGGCTGCTCGCATACCGGTTTTCATCGCCTCACAGTAGCTGGATATTTGATGACGGCGCGTCGCAACAACGCATCGCCATGCAAAGCCCTTATCTGCTCACCAACAATACCGAAAGCATCCTGCATTGCGCATTGAACCACGGCGGCATCGGCCTGCTGGCGGATCATGGTGTTTTGAATGCAGTGAAACGCGGCGAGTTGATACGCCTGATGCCCAACTACGCCATCACGCCCAACCGATTTGAAAACGGCATGTATCTGGTTTACTCAAAAGACAAAGCGAAGATAAAACGCGTCAAAGCTGTTATTGATTACTTGGCGGAGCATTTGCGTAGTTAATATCGCATGATCGTCATGCAGCGTCTGAAAGTGTTAGTCAGGCGGCATGCGATGTCACAAAGATTGTACGGTGCGTTGAAGTGGGCGTGATAGAAAACTATGACTACCCTGTTTCTTCATAGGCTCTGTTTTGAGGCGTAGTCAAAATGAAATCTTATCCCTTACTTCGTGCATTGGCTTTATTCGCACTCTCTATTTTGGCGTTAGCTCCGATCATTGCCCTGCTCTCCTACGCCTTTGTGGAGTTGGGCCTGCTTTCCTGCGCGATGGTTAGCGCGGTATTGAGCGCGCATTATTACTGCAAAGTCAGTGGAAAGCCTCTCGCCAAGGCGGAACTCGGCGCCTTCGCAACGCTTGGCGCTGGTTATTGCCTGTTATTGGAAGCCTGCGCTTATTTTGTCTTTCAGGCGTCAGAGCAAACATTGAACTCCGAACGGCTGATCGCCTACGGGCTAGTCGCCTATCTGATATATCTGGTCACTATTATTTTCTGCGCCCGCATATTCAAGCACCCAAATCAGCAGAACAAACCAGCCAGACTTCTTCCCCGCACTCTCATTGATCGCTGGATAGAGCGACTCAGCAAGCCACTCGATACACTGAGCAATGACGAACTCATACGGAAGGTTGCGGGATCTCCTTCGGGAGGGATAAAAGGTTTTATACTTGGCTCTGCGTTTATGTGGTTGCTGATCAATCTATTTTTCCCGGTAAGTAATCACGTCAGCGCAATCATCAGCATGCTTTTATTGAGCTTACTGGCGCTTCTATTGATATCCGCATTGAGCAAAAGAAACTTGTTATTGGAAGAAATGAGAAAGAGGCTGAATAGCGAGTCTGACAGCCCATCGTCCAAACCATCATCGACACAATACACGCCATGAAAACCCGCATACTTTATATCGAAAATCACCCCGTCTTCGCCGCCACGGCGCAGGATGTTTTTTTGTCGGATTGTGAGATTACCGTGACGCCTGACAAGACATCCGCCATGACCGCGTTGGAGTCAAACAGCTTTGATTTGGCGTTGATTGATTTCGATCTGGATGACTGCAAAGGCGATGAAGTGACGCGGGAGATTCGTGTGCGCTTTCCCCAGTTAAAAATCATCGCGGTTTCATCCCATGCGCAGGGTAACGCAAAAATTCAGGAAGCAGGCGCTGCGGCTATTTGCGGGAAAATGGAGTTCAGTAAAATCAGAGAAACGATAGAGAGGGTTTTAGAACGCCCAATATGAGCGGCGAAGGGAAGCGCCACACTCGGTCACGCCTCCCTTCGCCCTATTGCCCATCAGGCTCTGCGCTTAAGCAGACCGAAGGCGACAATCACCACTAGCAGCAGCGCAATGCCATAGTGATTCCACAGGTTACGCTTGCGGTCGCTCAGAGAGTACTTGGCGGAAAACTCCGTCAGATCAGACTCGTCGATATCCGCGACGGAGAACAAGTTCAGGTTCACCGCCATCATCTTGCAGTCCCACGTCCAGATATCCGCGCCGAACAGGCCGAAACGCTTACAGGCGTAACCTAGCGAGTAGCCTTCTTCATATTGCGGAGCGCCTTCGATTTCAAAAATCTCGTCGCCCGTGTTGAAGAACATGGGGATGCCTTTTGCGTAGGAAAGAGATGGAGCCAGCATCAAGGTCGCCAGCATGACCAGAGTCAATTTCAACTTTTTCATTTTAATTTCTTTGTACGTTAGCCAATGTCGTAAGTATATTTTTTATGCAAGAAAAATGAGGGGTTACAAATATCCGTCTTGTCGGGTTACCTCCTTGTATTTTGGATGAAGAGTGACCGGCTTAGCGCCAGCGACGACGCTCATAAAAGTTCGGCTTGAGCGTCTAGATATCAAAAAATGCAGCGAACGCGTGTATAACGTCCGAAAAATCCGGGGCATCTTAGCACAGGAGGATTAATTCCCCCTATAAACGACTGGAAAGTTTTTACGCAATTTAACGACGTGGTTTTTCGGCGGATTGAGAGGCGCCGACTCTCATTACTGAACAGCTGAGAGCAGAACGGCAAGTATGGAAAAAAGGGCAATCAATGGTTACGCAGACGTTTAATTACCGGTTAGCTTGATGTCGAAAACGCCATAACCAATCAGCGCCAGCCCCGAAAGCATGATAACGACGTCTCTTGCGCTATCTTTCCCACCGGCGACGAACTTATCGCCCATGATGCTCTTCACCGTAAACAGGTCGGACGCCCCCCACATGAAAAGGATTCCACCCAGAACAATCATGGAGAAAGCAAACAGTCTTCGAAGAATAACGCCCATTTTCATACTCCCTTTTTCATCGACGCACGCAGGCCCTGGTGTGTCGGCAGGCTATCGGCGGGGCGTGGCCGGCCCCTATTTCAACGTCCTGATTTTCCGATATAACGTTCTTTCGCTAACGCCCAGCGCTTTGGCCAGGGACGCATTATCGCCCTGATGTCGCTCAAGCGACTGTTGCAAGTAGCAAAGCTCAGCTTCTTCCAAGGTCAGAAGCTTCTCTTCCGCAGCCGCGATAAGCGGGCGGTTATCCGTCATCGCCTCGTCATCAAGCTGCAGGTGAGAGGCTTCGATTTCCGCGCCGTCACAGAGCAGAATCGCCCTTTCAATCCGGTTGCGCAACTCCCGGATGTTACCGGGAAAGGATTGTCGTCGCAGCCAATGCTCCGCATTTTCTGCGAAGTTAAGAATACGTTGTTTGCTGAGACTGTCGAGAAGATGCCGAGCCAGATGAAGCACATCGTCGCCGCGTTCGCGCAGCGCCGGCAAGCGCACAGGAAAAGGACTGATGCGATAGTACAGATCCTGACGAAAACGCCCTTCCCGCACCAGTTCCTGTAACGGCTGATGCGTGGCGCAGACCAGGCGAAAGTCCGCTTGTTTCGGCGTCACCCCACCGACCGGACGATAGGCGCCGGATTCCAGCAGACGCAGCAGCTTAACCTGCATGCTCAGAGGAATATCGCCCACTTCATCCAGAAACAGCGTACCGCCCGCTGCAGCTTCCACCAGCCCCATCTTGCGGTGCGTCGCGCCGGTGAAAGCGCCCTTCTCATGGCCGAACAACTCACTTTCAAACAGACTGTCGGTCAACCCGGAGCACTCCACGGTGACGAAGGGTTTACTTGCGCGAGGGCTGCGTTCATGCAGGTATTCCGCCGCCAGTTCCTTGCCGGTTCCCGACTCCCCCAACAGCAGCACGCTGATATCGGCAGGCGCAGCGCGACTGAGCAACTCCAGCATGTGCGTGTACGCGTTACTGAATCCGATCATGCGCCGTTCGCTACGCTCCCTGCGGCCAGGATGCGCCGGCTGCATGATCTCGACATAGAAGCGAATTTCGCCTTCTTCATCGCGAATCGGACTGAGCTCCACATCCACATGCTCGCGCCCCTTCGGCGTGTTGTGAATATGCAGCATGCGCTGCCGTCGGCCGCTCTCCTGGCACTGACGCAAGGGGCAGGTCTCCCCCGCCTGATCGCAAGGCACGGAATAGCCGTGGGACACTTCATAACAATGGCGATTGAGCAACGCGCCGTCCTGTTGAAAGGTGCGGCGATAGGCGTCGTTGGCGGCGCGGATACGGTATTCGCGATCCAGCAACACGGCGGGCGCAGGAATCGCTTCCAGCATAGAGCTGATAGCGGGGAGTGTGGGATAAGAGGACTCTGTCATAACAGACCGCCATTTATGTCATAACTCATGACAAATATGGCGCGACATCACCATAAAGTAAAGCGGCGCAACCCCTGTTTTTGCTTCTATCTCCGCGGAATACAAGACATTCCCGCCTCTGGCCCGCCGCTTGCTCAATCCTCATCGCAGACCACAAAAACCTTTACCCCAAATTCGACGACTAACCATGGCCAGAGTGAAACAATGGATTTACGGCGACCGACTCAGCTACCTGCTGTTCGAGCCCATCTCACGGCGCAGCGCTCTGATCGACGCCCTTCCCGTCCTTTCGGACAGCTACCGGAGCTTTCTGACCAGCAAGGGACTCAGTAATCAATATCTGCTGTATACCGCAGCGGAAACATCCGACGTTTCTGATATTGCAGGACTACGCATTGCGCCGACGTCAGGGGAGCGATTGCCTCAGAGTCTGCCTTTGGGGGAAACCATTTTATGGACCTTGCCTGACGCAGCCGGTGAGTGTTGCGGATTTCGTTGCGAGGGATTCGCCTTCACCGGCCAGTGGTTTTCTCCCGGAGCCCTGCTTTACTTAACAACAGTAAAGGAACCTTCTCCTGCGTTGTTGCAGTCCCTGCTGGAGTTGGCGGACGACACCATAATCTACCCCGGTCGCATCGTCAGCGGACAACGCATCACCAGCCTTGGTCAGGAAAAGGCGATTGCGGCGCGGGAGACGTCAGGGAGATCCCGCAATGCCTGAGCGCAAGTCCATCTTTTCCATTCCTCTGGTGCGCGAGCTCAGTCTGTTTCTGCTGCTCAAACTGATTCTGATATTCGCCATCAAGGCGGCCTACTTCTCTGATCCTGTGGATTTATCCCATCCAGAGGAAAGCATTTCCAAGCAGTTCGGCGTTATTCCTACTCAATCGGAGGATCACTATGATCAGTGAAAACGTGGTGGACCTGTCGCGGCTCCAGTTCGCGATCACCGCCTTCTACCATTTTCTGTTCGTGCCTTTAACCCTGGGACTGGCGTTTCTTCTCGCCATCATGGAGTCGGCTTATGTGATGACCGGCAAGCAGGTCTATCAGGACATGGTCAAGTTCTGGGGCAAGCTGTTCGGCATCAACTTCGCGCTCGGCGTCACCACCGGCCTGACGATGGAGTTTCAGTTCGGCACCAACTGGGCCTATTACTCTCATTATGTCGGCGATATCTTTGGCGCGCCGCTAGCCATTGAGGGGCTGATGGCGTTCTTCCTGGAGTCCACTTTCATCGGCCTGTTCTTCTTCGGCTGGGACCGCCTCAGTAAAGTCCAGCATCTGGCGGTCACCTGGCTGGTGGCGATCGGCTCCAACCTGTCCGCGCTATGGATTCTCATCGCCAACGGCTGGATGCAGAACCCGGTCGGCGCCGAATTCAATTATCAAACCATGCGCATGGAAATGGTCAGTTTCAGCGAACTGATTTTCAACCCCGTAGCGCAGGTGAAATTCGTTCACACTGTGTCCGCCGGTTATGTCACGGGCGCCATGTTCGTGCTGGGGATTTCTTCCTACTATCTGTTGAAAAAGCGCGACCTTCCCTTCGCACGGCGCTCCTTCGCCATCGCCGCCAGTTTTGGCTTCGCATCCATACTCTCCGTCATCGTGCTTGGCGACGAGTCAGGCTACGAGTTGGGCGATGTGCAACGCACCAAGCTCGCGGCCATTGAAGCGGAGTGGGAAACGGTGGAACCGCCGGCGGCTTTTACGCTTTTCGGCATTCCCGACAGCGAAAACATGAAAACGGATTACGCGCTCAAAGTACCCGGCGCCCTGGGCCTGATCGCGACCCGTTCCATTGACGAAGAAGTCACTGGCATCAAGGATCTGATCGTCGAGCATGAAGAACGCATTCGCCGCGGCATGCAGGCCTATGCGCTGCTGCAAAAACTCAAAGGCGGCGACCAGTCTGCGCAAACGCTGTCAGCCTTCGACGCCCTGAAAAAAGACCTGGGCTACGGGCTGCTGCTAAAGAAATACACGGACAATGTGGTGGATGCGAGTGAAGCGCAGATCAAGCAGGCGGCGCACGGCACCATTCCCTCCGTGGGCCCCATGTTCTGGACATTCCGCATCATGGTCGGCCTGGGGTTCGCCATGCTTATTCTGATCGGACTGGCGTTCTATCACAGCTCCCGTCATAGCGTGGAGCGTCAACGCTGGCTGCTGAAGGCGCTGCTGTTCGCCATTCCCCTGCCATGGATCTCATCCGAGATGGGCTGGTTCGTCGCCGAGTTCGGGCGTCAGCCCTGGTCCATCGGTGAGGTGCTGCCGACCTACTTGTCCGCCTCCACGCGTTCAGCAACGGATTTGTACATGAGTCTGGCCGGTTTTATCGGGTTCTACACCCTGCTGCTGGTGGCGGAAATGTACCTGATGTTTCGCTATGCGCGCCTGGGTCCCTCCAGTCTGCACACCGGGCGTTACGACCTCGAACAATCGGCCGCCTCCGCAGCCGCCAACGCCTAAGCCCCTACAGATATCAGGAGTCAAAGTATGTTTGATTATGAAACGCTGAAAATGATCTGGTGGGTGCTGGTCGGCGTGTTGCTGATTGGCTTCGCGGTCACCGATGGCTTTGATATGGGCGTGGGCGCGCTGTTACGCATCATCGGCAAAAACGACAACGAGCGGCGGGTGCTGCTGAATACCGTCGGCCCGCACTGGGATGGCAACCAAGTCTGGTTCATCACCGCTGGCGGCGCCATTTTCGCGGCCTGGCCGGTAGTTTACGCGGTCGCCTTTTCCGGTCTGTATTGGGCGTTGCTGCTGGTGTTGTTCGCCATGTTCTTCCGCCCGGTGGGCTTCGAGTACCGCTCCAAAATGGAAGATCCGCGCTGGCGCAACGCCTGGGACTGGGGACTGACCGCCGGCGGCGCCGTGCCTGCGCTGGTGTTCGGCGTCGCCTTTGGCAACCTGTTTCTGGGCACGCCATTCAAACTGGACGAGTTGATGCGCTCCGAATACACCGGCTCGTTCTGGGCGTTGCTGAATCCGTTCGCGCTTCTGTGCGGGGTCGTCAGTCTGAGTATGCTGGCCATGCACGGCGCCGCGTATCTGCAAATGCGCACTGACGGGGAGTTGCGTCAACGCGCCAGCGGTTACACACGTCTGCTGGCTTTGGTGGTGGCGGCCTGCTTCACCCTGGCGGGAGTCTGGTTGTACTTCGGCATTGAAGGTTATGTCATCACCGCCAGCGCTGATGTCGGCGCCGCCATGACGCCTCTGCAGAAATCCGTCGAACTGAAAGAGGGCGCCTGGCTGGCCAATTACGGCAAATATCCAATCACTCTGGCGGCGCCGATTCTGGCTTACGCAGGCTTGCTCCTGACGCTGGTCATGACCGCCGCCCAGCGCAGCGGGCTGGCTTTTGTCGGCAGTTCCCTGGCGCTGACCGGCATTATCTGCACCGCCGGCTTCAGTCTGTTTCCCTTTGTGATGCCCTCCAACCTCATGCCGGGACACAGCCTCACGCTGTGGGACGTCACATCCAGTGAGAAAACCCTGAACATCATGTTCTGGGTGGCGATGATTTTCGTGCCGATCGTGCTGTCCTACACCCTCTGGGGTTACTACAAGATGTGGGGACGACTGACCACGGATTTTATCGAGAACAACAAACACGGCGTTTATTGAACCCGCAATGGCGAACTGAAACAGCTTTTACGATTAGAGGAGAACCGGATATGTGGTATTTCACCTGGATTCTGGGCGTGTTGTTGGCGTGTTCATTCGGACTGGTCAACGCCCTGTGGCTGGAAGTCACCGAGAACTTAGACCGCGAACCCGACGTCAAGGATTAACCCATGAGCCATCCCGTTGACTATGTGGCTTACGGGCCGCTTTACGCCGGCTGGGCGCGGGGCCTGTCATTGCTGAGCGCCCTGGCGCTGGCCGCCATGGCGTTCGCCGCGCCGCAGCTCATCGCCGCCAGCTCCGCGGAACTCAAACACGGCCTGCTGACGCTCTGCCTGTGGGGCGTCAGCGCCGGCTTCGTCCACGGCGTCGGCTACGTACCGCGCCTGACGATCTGGCGCTGGACGCTAGGCCCCTACGTAGGCTGGCCAGTGATGGCGTTATGCGTGTACTTGTGGGTGATGTGAGCGTTTGGGCGTTCTTGCAAGAGAGAAGCAGAAAAAGCCTGCGCAGGCGGGCTTGAATCAGGATGGAGAATCGCGATTCATTTATCCAACATTGAACGCTGAAGCCATTAGTTGTCGATCAGCTCGGCTGATACCGATGTTTTTGGCCACCGATTCCCACTGACTAACACTGTGCAGCACTTCATCCTTTATCGCATTCGCTTCACTGACGCCTAGTTGAAAAAACTCGATTACATCCATCGCTAAGTCGTAGTCCAGGCTATTGTCATTATCAGTAATATTCAAATGCAGCCCATTAGAGGGTGTAACAGGGTTAATATCGTAAGCCGGAGATAAAACCCATCCCCCCTTTTGATAGATAAACCCATGGTTACGCAAGTGATCATCCGTATTGGAAATCGCAATGTTAAAAATGATACGACGCCATAGTTGCGCCAAATCATCTCTGGTGTTGGAGCCTCTCTCCGTAAGAAACTGCGCCAATTCGATGTAGCTGGCGTCGTAGTCGCCATCATAGTAACCAAGCTGCGTTAATGCTGAGGTGAAATGCAGACGACTCGTAGCAGTGCGATCAAAACGCTGGGTTAAAAACGTGTGGTGATGGCTATTGAATCTCTCAATTCTGCACGGAGCCATCACTATCCCCGCCTCCAACGCCAATTGATAAGCCGTAAACTCCCACGCAGCGATGTCATGGTCGTCATGGCGACTCGGAAATTTGGCGATCCACAAGTGATTCGCCTCATCCACCACGCTTGCCTTGGGGCGAGCGCCCCCTAGAGATGAGCCTGGCGACATCAACATGTAGAGCCATCTTAGATACTCGGGATCATCACTGTTGCTGTCTTCTACTTGCTGGGCGGCGTACTCCAGCTCCCTTAACGATGATATGGGCGGGGCCGCCAGTCGCTCGTCGTTATCAAGAAAGGCGCCCTCTATTGACTGTTTAAATCTCAAGGCGCCTTGGCGATAAAGATCATGGACGCCGAGGAGATAGTCCATCTCATGAAGCACCTTGGGGCGCCTTTCCTGCTGACGCGCTAAGATCGCTTCGCGACGGTTCATCAGCAAGCGTCCCCAACGATCAGGACAAGAGTCCAGAAATGCGCGAAAGTTATTTGAGTTTGAGCTATGTTGCTCGCCGGAGAACAAATGGAGGTCAGGGTCTATTTGCTGTGCGCTGGGAAGCTTCAGCCACCCCTCATCATAATGAAAGCTGAAATGCTCTCTATTCTTGGTGACAGTAGAGCGAAGTCTCCCAACCAAAACCGGTTCATCGAATTCCTCCCAGTCAGCAAATACAAAGACTTCAGTGTTCATTTTTGCTTACTCAGAAGCTTAATATCCTGTAGCTTGCGTCCCAATTCATCGTCACTAGCCACTTTCGCCAAGTCCTCTACTAATCCTAGTACGCCTAATACCGCCACATAATGTCCCATAGACACTTTGGCGTCTCCTTGCTCGATTCTGCGAATGGTTAACCGACTGAGCCCAGTCCGCTCAGAAATCAGGGTTTGAGTATAGTTTCTACGCTTTCTGGCCAACTTTATGTTCTCACCTAACTGCGAGAGAACCTTTTGGTTCTTGGGAAAAACAACAGCGCTTCTTTTTTCACCAGACATATAGTGATCACTATAGTTATCAAAAGACGGTAATTTGATAATTATAGGTACCAAAAAAGGATATAGCAAAGAAACTTGCTGATCACTAAAGCTACCAAATTGTCAGAAAAAGATAACCACAAGTCTCAGAATATTGACTTGGAATCGCACCAGCCATTAGCGTCAATAACAGGTTCAAAAGGAAAAGCCGTTAAGCTACAAAGCGGGATGGTACTGAGTCCGCCCCCCGGTAAAAGGGGCGGACGGGTGGGTTTAGTTTAGAAGCGGCACACCAGGGTCCAGCTGCCGTCGCTGCCTGGGGTGGATTGGGTCCACCAGCCTGCGCGGTAGACGACCTTGTTGTGGGACATCAGGTCGCCTGTGCCGGCGTGATTGGGGTTGCCCTGCCAGTCGCTCTGGGTCCAGTTGGGATAGACGTTCACTTTGCTGGGATCGACGTTAGCGTCGGCGCAGGAGCCGCCGTCGTTACCGCCATCATCGCCACCGTCGTCTCCGCCATCGCCATTATCGCCGCCGTCCAAAGAGCCGGCGGGCAGTTCCGGATGCTCTTGTTTCAGGGCGAAGGTGGCGCCGCCGATTTTCACTCTCCAGCTGGAAGGCGTCGACATTGGCAGATGGTAGTTGAGCGTGATGTCCATGCTCTCACCGTCCGCCAGGGCCTGATAGTTTTTCAGGGTGAACGCCACCTTGTGGTGATCGTTCTCCAGACCGCCGATGTTGTTGCCGGAGCTGTTAGCGCCGCTGGCGATAACTTTCAGGCCTACGCCGCTCTGATCGCTGATGGTGTCGGGAATCGCCGTGGGCACATTGAACTCAAAGGTGGCTCCACCTGGGATGGTCTGCCCTGAGTTGTTGGTGATCTTCAGTTTGGGGTTGATCGGATAGTTCTGATCGCCCAATTTGAAGCCGCTGATGCTGTACTTGATGTCCAGACTGGTCGCTGGCACATCGGAGCCGACCTGATCACCGTATGGCGTTGCGTTTTTGAACGCGTCATAGAACTGCGTAGTCAGGGTGTCTCCCATGAAGTACTCGCCCTTGTCCGCATTCCAGTCATAGTCGCCGGCCAGTTCCCAGAACATGACGCCGCCAATGCCGTTATCCGCGACATACTTGGCTTTTACGCCAATGGACTCTTCATCTTCGATGGACAGGAACACGCGTTTTTCCGCATTCCACAACCAGGGCGCCACCGCAGTCGAGTCATAGTGGCGACTGTAAGAGCCGGTCAGCACATCGGTAGGATCGTTGGCTGGATCAAGACCGTAGTCCGCGATGTAGCTGCCCGCTACGCCTTCCGCCAGATTCTTGGCGTGCCACAACGGGTTGGAGCCGGCGCCCATCTCATTGCCCTGTTTATCCAGGTCATGCCAGATGTTGTCGATGCCGACGGCGCCGTTGCCGCAGTCATTCTTATCGCCGGAACCGGTGCCGGGAGGACAGTTGTTCTGATCCGGCGCGGAAGCCGTGCCCCACAGACCGTTGTCGCCGCCGTTCACGCCCTGCCAGCCGCGGGTGTAATAAGGCACGCCGATATTGATGCGCCCCGCCTGCATGGTTCCACGGAAATACTTGTAGGCCCAGTCGGTATTCAGATAACCAATGCGCTGATACTGAGAGGTGTTGTAGTAATTCCAGGCTTTCAACTCCACGTCTTCGCCGGTGTCATACAAGGCCGCGTTGGGACCAACGAACTGGTTCCAGGCGCCGTGCAGGTCGTAAGACATGATGTTGACGTAGTCCAGATACGGCGTGATCTGCATCACCTCCATGCCCCGCAGCAGATAGCCTGAAGATGGCGAAGCGATGGTCAGCATGTAGTGCTTGCCGTCTTCCGCCGACGCGGCGTCCAGCTTCTCACGCAGGGTTTTCATCAGTTCCACGTAAGAGGCCATCAAACCGGCTCGACGAGCATTGGCGATGGAGAAATCATCCGGGTTGCCGGCGTCATTCATGCTGGTGGGGTATTCGTAATCGATATCCACCCCATCAAAGCCGTATGAGCGCAGGAACGCCACCACTGAATCGGCGAAGGTGTTGATGCCCTGCTGGTTGATGCTGTTATCCGCGTTGGTGGTCATGGTGTAGAAGCCGCCGCTGTCGACGCGCTTGCCGTCATCGTCGAAATAGCCGCCGGTTTCCGCCCAACCGCCAACGGAGATCAGGGTCTTCACGTTGGGATACTGCTTCTTGAACTTGTTCAGCAGGTTGAAATGGCCCTTATAGGAATAGCTTGGGTCCATTTCCGCGCCTTCCACGCCATCCCAAGTGAGACCGGTGGCGGCGTTTTCCGGATTATTCACATTGCCCACGGAGATCTTGTTGTTTCCGTCTACATGAGCAAAGGCGTAGTTAATGTGGGTCAGCTTCTCCCAGGGAATATCGCTGGCCAGATAGGACGGCGCGCCATTCTTGCCAGTGCGCCAAGAAGTGAAGTAGCCGATGATGCGACGGGGATGATCCGCGCCCATTTTTTCGCGGCCGTTTTCATCGTAGATGCTGCAGTAGGGCACATCGACGCCTGGCGTCTGATAGAGACCTTCCGGACGACAGTCTTCGCCGCCGGGATCGGTTCCGCCATTCACTTTGATGGCGACCGCTGGAGCCATGCCGCTCAGACCTTTATCGTCAATCGCCTTGGCGGCGATGCGATGGCCGCCAGCCTTGGCTTTCCAGTCCATTTCATAGGGCGCAGCGTCGTCTTCGCCGATCAGGGCGTTGTCCACATAGAACTCCACCTTGCTGACAGAGCCGTCCGCATCCGCGGCGTCAACGCTGATATTAACGTTGTCGTCCACATTGAATTCTTCGCCCGCTTTGGGAGACGTCACGCTGGCCGTAGGCGCCTGATTATCCGGCGGCGTATCGTCATCGGAAACTTTAATGCTGGCCTTGCCGGACGTGGCGTCCGCATCGTCGTCATCCACTGCGGTAGCGCTGACAGTGTGGTCGCCCAGCTCCGCCTTCCACTCTACGGAATAAGGCGCGCTGTCGTCTTCGCCGACCACTTTGTCATCCACCATAAAGGTTACTTTGGCGATAGAACCGTCCTCATCGGACGCGTCAGCGGATAGCACGACATTGTCGCCAACGGCGTATTCAGAGCCGGACTTAGGCGCAGTCAACGTCACGCTGGGCGGTTTGTTATCGACAGGACCGCCGTCGTCACATTGCCCCAGGGGCTTCCATTCCTGCCAGTCGCCGGAATGAGTTTCAGGATCAGCGCCCTGCGACCAATAGGCCGCCTCATAGGCGCTGTTTTTGTGCTTCACTTTCGCGCCGCCGGTGTAAACGGCGCCGCTGTCCCAGTCGGAAAGTCCCGCGCAATCATAGGCGAACGCCGATTGGCTGAGGGCTCCCGCAGCAATCAAGGTGGCGGTCAGCAATTTCATTTTCATAATTTATAGTCCTTTTGCGGTCGCGGGCTTCATTGTCCCGCTGTTTGTTGTTTTTCATCAGTCACGACGGTGACGTTGAAAAAGTTCTCCACGCAGCTGCGATAGTCGCCTTGCGCCAGCGCGAAGTAGGGGGTCTGATAGCCGACCAGCTTGCAGGCGAAAGATTTGCCTTCGGGCATGTCCGGGTAATAACCCCAATCCTGATCCCAGTACACCTGCAATGCGCCGGAGCCTTGGGTGTCGAAGCTTTTCTGATCCTTGCATCCCAACTCTTCGTTGGCGCCAATGGCGACATTGAGCGCCTGAGCGTGGTTGCGGTAATAGTCGATGCGATTGACTGACTGTGGCTTCTCATAACCGTGACCGCATTCGATGCCGCCATTGATGATATTGGTGGTGGCGCCAAAACCAGGTTTGATGCCCAGTTGCGCATCGTGAGCGTTAGGCGTCCAGGTCCCATCCACTACGTGCAGCATGCTGGGTTTCGGAGACGCCGGATACACGAAGAAAAACACGGCGGAAGCCAAGTTCAGCCAGGTGTCGGCGACTTTTTCAGGATCGTTCAACAACACCCTCACATCGCCGTACATGGCCTGGGAAAAGGGGCCGTAGTTGTAGTTGTAACTGAGCTGCTTGGCGCCACGGCCGAAATATTTCAGGTAGTCGCCGCTGGCGTCCTTCCCGCAAGGCCAGGTTTTGCCCTGCCAGGTGTCCGGACTGCATTCGGCGTTGTAGCCGCATCCCGAGTTATTCGCGTCGCACCCGGCTTCTCTGACGAACACCAAGCCCTGACGCCACTGTGGAATGGAGGAGTTGCCATCATGACCGCCAGTTTCCTGCGTGAAGTGAGCGAACATGGTCGCCAGGGATTTACGGCAGATGGCGTCGCTGTCGCGGCCGTCGTCATAGGTGGAACAGAACCCTTTGAACTTGCCGACGGCTCTCAAAAAGCGGGTGTAGGTGTAGGACTCATGACGCTGCGGAAAGGTCTGCTCGAACTGAGCGGAAGACATGATGTTCTCCACCCGTTTGACGTTCGCCGGGTTAGAGGCGGCGCCGGGAACGATGGCTTCGACTTGAGCGTTATCCAGGGTTTTGACGGAGTCTTTGACTTTATTGAAGAGAGGCGTATCGGTAAGACTGGCTTCCGCTGCGTCCAGCGCAGAGGCTTTCATGCTGTAGCCGCCGCCCGGTAGAGGTTGCGGCAGATCGCTGGCGCTGTCGCCGCCATCTCCCGGATTATCGCCGCCATCGCCGGGGCTGTCGCCACCGCTGCAGGAGGCGTCGCAAGGTCCTACTTGCTTCCAGGGGCCCCACTCTCCCGAGGCGGTGGGATCATCTCCCTGCGTCCAGTAGCGGGCCTGAAAAATCGTATTGGCGGTGTGCGCTTGATCGCCGCCCTGATAAACGGCGTTGCTTTTCCACTCCGGCACAGCAGCCATGACAACTGCGCTGGATAGACAGAAAACAGAGGCTAATATCCCCATTCCGAATCTAAATTGAGTACGCATAGTTATTTCCTTGAGGCAAAACGTCCCGGCGTTTACGGGACTCCTTATTGGATTTTTGTAATAAGCGGCCCAGGCCGGTTTACTGGGCTGCGCCTTGCACGCCTCGTTAGGGCTATATTGGACCGCCTATACCGTACCACTTATATCAATGGACCTACCTACCACATGAGATTACTTATTATTGGTATCTCAATGGTATATATTAGTACACGAATTGGTATCATCCAGAAAGGTATTTTTTCTATGCAATTTGGCGGATGAAGTGAGTGGCCGCCGAGGCCGAAAGGCAATACGCAACAGTTTGTTTTATTTGATTTTAACTTAGGATAAGCGTTATTTATTTGAGGCGAGTTAGCAGGAAAAACAAAGCGACAGGCATAAGAGGCACAGCCTCTTATGCTTTTTTATTCTGAGTAATTACACCTGAAACGCGGTGGAAAGGGTTTTGAGTTCGTCCGCCAGGCGACTTTGTTCGCCAGCGGCGGCGGAGATTTGGTCCCCGGCTTCCGCAGCAACCTGAGATTTTTCGCCAATCGACTGCATCTTTGAGGCGATATCGCCGCTGGCCTGCGCCTGCTGCTCCACCGCCGCCGCAATCTGCAACGCGCGCTGGTTGATGTCGTGGATCGCCGCCAGCACGTCGGTCAACACTTCGCGCACCTCGCCTGCGCCCACTACGCTCTTGTTGACGGAATCCTTGCTCGCCTCCACTTTCAACACCGCCCGGCCGCTTTCGTCCTGGAAGGACTTGATCATGTCTTCAATTTCCGTGGTTGAACTCTGGGTGCGTTGCGCCAGCGAGCGTACTTCGTCCGCCACCACGGCGAATCCCCGCCCTTGTTCGCCTGCGCGCGCCGCTTCAATGGCGGCGTTGAGCGCCAACAGGTTGGTTTGTTCCGCAATGCTTTTGATGACGTCCACCACCTGGAAAATGCGCTCGCTGCTATCGCGCAGACTGCGAATGGAGGCCGACGCTTCGCCGACCTGCGCCGCAACAGTATCAATGGTTGTCGCCGCATCCGAGATCAGTTGATTGGCTTTGTTCACCAGCGAGTCTGCGGAACCGGCGGCGCTGGAGGCGCTGGACGTGTTCTCCGCAACCTCTTTGATGGAGGCGCTCATTTCCTCGATGGCGGAGGCGACCATGAGCGTATCCTGCTTCTGCGTCCCCAGGCTGTCCGCTGTGGTGGCCACCGTCACGGCGCTTTCTTCCGCCACGGACGCCAATTGTCCGCTGCAGGCGGAAATCCGGTGTACCGCGTCGCGGAAGTTATCCAGCATATCGTTCAGCAGGCTTGCGATTTCCCCCAGTTCATCTCCCGCCAGGACTTTCGCCCGACTGCGCAGGTCTTTACGAATGGACACCGCGCGCATGGTCTCCATCAGGCTGCTCACCTGCTTGTGCACGCCATGGGTCAGAAATGTCGCCATACCCCCGACGATGACCAGAGAAATCAGAGCCAGTGCACAATGCCACCATAACAAACTCAGATCATCACTCTTAACCTGCTCAGCCAGCGCCAGCACATCACTCGTCAATTTGTCCTCGATGTTTTTCAGCAGGTTAATGCGTCCAGTAGACTGCTTGAACCAGTCCGCCGCATCCTGCTGCAACTCGCCGCTCAAGGCGAAGCTGCGGTATTTTTCCACCTTTTCCACCGCATCGCCCTGCAAGGTGCGCTTGCGATATTCAACCTGCTCAGGCTGGGCGAACTGGTCGAAGGTATCCAGGTAAACATTCTGTTCGCTGACCAACCGGATAAATTTTTCATAATTTCCGGGCGCAAACTTCCCGGCGGCGAAAGTATTGCTGAGCACCGCCCGCTCGATTCCCGCCCGCTCCTTGCCCTGCAGAAAGTTGTAATAAGCCATCAGCGCCGAACTAATTTGAGGCGTCACCGCGTCATCGGCGACGGTCGCTGCGGAGGAAAGCAGCAGTGCGTTAAGCTTGGTGTAATAGCCGATGGCTTCGGCGGCGGGAATATTCAGGCTGTCGACCCGTTGTCGGATCTGCGGCATTTGCGCTATCAGGTCATCGACGGTTTTCATCAGCTCCAACAGTTGCGGTCTGACGATCATGTCGCGGTGTTTGGTCAGAAAGGCGGATAGTTCAGAGCGTCGTTGATCAGTCAGGGTGCGCTGTTCCTTGAGGGTGTCGCCGAAGGCCTTGCCTCCCGACCCCAGATACCCGGCGCTGGCGCCGCGTTCTTTTTGCAGTTCGTGGGTCAGATAGCTGCTTTTCCCCGCCAGCGCCACCATGTAGGTGAGGTCATCCGCTTGTTGGTACTCGCGCAGAGACTCGGAAATAATCACATAAGCCAGTATCAAGAGACAGGCGGCGGCAGGCGCCACCAGTAAAACAAGCTTCTGAAAGAAATTGAGCTTCATAAGCCACTCCGTCTGCTGGGGGGATATCCATCAAGAGCAATAGTCTGACGCACGGACGCTTAAAACATCCGCAACGTCTTTAACAATAGACTATCCGCTCAATTTGCCCCAGAGACGAAACGCGCAGAATATTCTGCGCAGCGAGATTACGCGGTCTGGATCAGCGGGAAAACGCTTCTTCCGGAACAAACGATCGCGGCGTGGGCAGATTACGGTTGTTCAACGCAGGCGCCCAGGAAAGCTCCGGCGATAGCGAACCCAGAGAGGAATCTCCGCGCTGACGCCGCAACCAGCGTTCCTGCCGTTGCAGCATTTCCCGATATTGCGCCGGGGGCATGCCGGTCCAGCGCTGGAATGCGCGACTCAGGGCGCTTTGCTCGGAGAAGCCGACTTGCACGGCGATCGCGGCGAGGTCGAGTTTAGTGGTTTGCATCAGCGCCAGGGTCTGCATGAACTTGCGACGGTCCAACAACATGCGGAAACTGGCGTGCTCGCTTTTCAGTTGTTTGCCCAGTTCAATAGGCTCCATGCCCAATTGGGACGCCACCATTTCCATACTGGGAAACAATTCCCCCGGTAGATTCGCCAGCACCCGGTTGACCTGAGCGGAGACGTTGCGGGAGCCCGGTCCAAGCATTTTCAGCAGACGCTCTTTCAGCGCTTCGAAGACCAGCGTGTCGCCCACGCAGAGGGTCTCGCGATTAACGCCTTCCAGCGAAAAGCGCACCGAGTCTACCGGACTGTGAAAGCTCACCCGGCAACCCAGCTCTTTTTCATACTGCACTGGATCGCCGACCGGCGCATGCTTGAAAGTGACCAGCGTAGCTCGCGCCTTGATGCCGGAGATGCGGCTGCCCAGCGCTTTCCAGCAACTGATGAACGCTTCCACCAGATGGTCCAGCATGAGTTTGCGCGGCCAGTTGTCTTTGAAAACGCAGGTGACGGCGTCTTCTTCCACCACCAGTTGTAATTCTCCGATGGAGCTGACCGCCCGTTGCGCCTTGCGCAGCACGGACAGCGCCTCCTCCACGGAAGGCGCAGAGCTGACGATATAGCCCAGAATGGAATAGGTCGAGGCGTCGATTTCCGCCCCGAACCTCAACCCCATGTAGGGATCGCGGGTTTCCGACAGCGCCCGTGCGGTCAGCTCGTTGAGCATGCGCGCGGGAACCCAGCAACGTTCGTCCAACAACTCCCTTAACCCCTTCACCGCACCCACCAGCGCCTGCTCATCAAGCCGGCTCTCGCGTAGATATGCGAGATATGAAAATACGAAGCTACAGTGAATAGATGGCTCAACACCCTGTTTTACGAACGACATAGACACTTCCTTACAACAACTAAAACTCGATTACGTCCTTATGATCACGCGTGATGGCAGGCGACGCGGCGTTGACCGTCCGCTACCTCACGCAGTTCCGGCTTGGTCTCTTCGCAGACCTGCGTCGCCATAGGGCAACGGGTGACGAAGGGGCATCCCAGCGGGGGATTGATCGGCGACGGCAAATCCCCTTCCAACAACAATACGTCCTTGCCGCGCTCCAGTTCCGGATCTGGAATCGGCACCGCGGAGATCAGCGCTTTGCTGTAGGGATGCAGCGGCTCCCGATACAGATCGCGACTGTTCGCCACCTCCATCACATGCCCCAGATACAACACCATGACCCTGTCGCTGATGTACTTCACCAGGTTAAGGTCATGGGCGATGAAAATCAGCGACAGACCCAGTTCCCGCTGCAGTTTTTTCAGCAGATTGACGATCTGCGCCTGAATGGAAACGTCCAGGGCGGACACCGGCTCGTCGCAGATGATCAGGTCCGGCTCCAGCACCAGGGCGCGGGCGATGCCCACACGCTGACATTGTCCGCCAGAGAACTCATGGGGATAACGATTAACCTGATTGGCGTGCAGTCCCACCGTCTCCATGATGCTGACCACTTTTGCCTCCCGCTCCGCGGAAGACATCTCCGGATAATGGGTCCTCAACGGCTCGGCGATGATCTCCCCCACGGTCATCCGTGGAGACAGCGAGGCGATGGGGTCCTGAAACACCATTTGCAGTTTCTGGCGTCGCTTGCGCAACTGCGAGGGCGAGAGTCCGAGCATGTCTTCTCCCTGCCACACGACTTTGCCCTGCACGTTCTGCAGCATGCCAAGAATCGCGCGCGCCAGGGTGGACTTGCCGCAGCCGGACTCCCCTACAATGCCGAGAATTTCCCCTGGATACAGGTCGAAACTGATGTGGTTCACCGCTTTCAGCTGCAACGCATCTCCCCGCCACGGCCAGACGCCGCCCCGCGGCAGATCGAAGCGGACGCAGAGATCCTGAACTCTCAATATCGGGTTGGCGCTGCTCATTGGGCGGCTCCTCTCATCATGTCGGCATTACCTTTGTTCTTATATTGCAACATCTTCATAACACATCTCCGCGCACGCCGGCCTCCAGCTCCAGACGCGCGCCGGCGGCGGGCGGCTCTTTTCTGTGCGGCGGCGTCCAGGGCTTGTGGCAGGCCCGCAAACGCGATCCGGACAACGCCTCCAGCGCAGGCACGCGCGCCTCGCACTGCTCTCCCGCCTCGCAGCAACGCTCCGCAAACGGGCATCCCGTGGGCGGATTCAGCAGATTCGGTGGATTGCCGGGAATGGAATAAAGCTCGTCGCTTTCGTCATCCGGTCTAGGAATCGCTTTCAACAGTCCCTGGGTATAAGGGTGGGACGGCGTTTTGAAAATATCCAAAGTAGAGCCGTATTCCATCATGCGCCCGCCGTACATGATCATGGTGTGATCACAGGCGCCGGCGACAATGCCCAGGTCGTGGGTAATCAGTACAATCGAAATACTGAGTTCCCGCTGCAGCTCTCTCAATAGATGCATAATCTGGGCCTGAACCGTCACGTCCAACGCCGTGGTCGGTTCGTCCGCGATCAGCATCTGCGGATTGCACAGCAGCGACATGGCGATCATCACCCGTTGCCGCATCCCCCCGGAGAATTCATGGGGATACATGTTCACCCGCTCCCGCGCTTGAGGAATGCGCACCGCGTCGAGCATACGGATGGCTTCATTGAGCGCGTCTTTTTTCGACATCCCTTTATGGTGCATCAGCACTTCAGATAACTGATCGCTGACCCGCATGAAAGGGTTCAGCGAGGTCATCGGGTCCTGAAAAATAATGCCGATTTCTTTCGAGCGGATGCGATTCAGCTCCTGCTCGCTCAGGCCGATCAGCTCACGTCCGTTGAACTTGATGCTGCCCGACACATGGGCGTTGCTGGCCAGCAGCCCGAGAATGGCGAACACGCTCTGGCTTTTGCCGGAACCGGACTCACCCACAATGCCCAGGGTGGCGCCTTTTTCGACGCTGTAACTCAGTCCGCTGACCGCCTTGACCGATCCTTCGGGAGTGCTGAAGGACACGCTTAGATTTTCTACTTGCAACAATGTCATAACCTTCGCCTCAATTACCCTTGGGATCTAATGCGTCGCGTAACCCATCGCCGATGAAGTTAAAGCAGAACAGCGTGGCGATCAGCAGCGTCATGGGAAACGCCAGCATCCAGGGGGTGCTGCGCATGTTGTCGGCGCCTTCAGAAATCAACGCGCCCCAGGAGGTCTGCGGCTCGGAGACGCCCAGGCCGAGGAAGGAAATGAATGATTCGAACATGATCATTTCCGGCACCAGCAGCGCGGCGTAAACGATAACGACGCCCAGCAGATTGGGAATGACATGTCGCAGGATAATCACCATGGGATGCACGCCAACGGTGAAGGCCGCCTCAATAAATTCCTTACGCTTTAAACTCAGAGTCTGACCGCGCACGATACGGGCCATGTTCAGCCAGCTCACCGCCCCGATGGCGACGAACATCAGCAGCACATTACGTCCGAAAATCGCCATCAGCACGATGACCAGGAACATAAACGGAAACGCGCTGAGCACGTCCACCAGCCGCATCATCAGGCTGTCGACTTTACCGCCGACAAACCCGGATACCGCACCGTACAGAGCCCCAATGACCACCGCGACAAACGCGCCGAGCACGCCGATCATCAATGAGATGCGACTGCCCTGCACCGCTCTCTGATACAGATCGCGTCCCACATGATCGAGGCCGAAGTAGTGCCCGCTTTCCAAATTGGGCTGCCCTTGTTCGTAGATATTGCTCAGGCGCCCCCAATCAATGGTTTCGTTGCTCCAATCTGAGGCATAGTGCCCCAAAAGAGAGAACGCCAGCAGCAGCGCCAGCACGCCCAGGCTGATCAACGCCGCCTTGTTGCGCGCGAAGCGTCTGGCGGCGTCCGCCCACAGGCTGCGGCCTTTGTATTTGCCCATATTGGCGGCCATCGCCGCCACGCCTTTGTCTTTGCCCATCAACAGCATGATTCGTATTCCTTGTTATCCGATTCGCTAGGTTCGCCGCTATCAGTAGCGGATGCGCGGGTCGAGCACGGTGTAGAGGATGTCCACTAACGCGTTGAAGAAAATAGTCAACGCGCCCACCAGAATGGTGACGCCGAGAATCAGGGAATAGTCGCGATTGATTGCGCCGTTGACGAAGTGCTGGCCGATACCGCCAGTGGAGAACACTTTATCCACCACCACGGAACCGGTCACGATCCCAACGAACGCCGGCCCTAAATAGGAAATGACCGGAATCATCGCGGGCTTGAGGGCGTGGCGCAGAATAATATGCGTGCGCGGCAGACCTTTGGCGCGGGCGCGCTGGATGAAAGTACTGTTGAGGGTTTCGATCATGCTGCCGCGGGTGATCCTGGCGACTTGCGCCACATAGGACGTGGCCATGGCGACGATGGGCAGAATCAGATACTCGATGCGCCCTCCCTCCCAGCCGCCTGCGGGCAGCCATTTCAGGTACACCGCAAAGATCATGACGCACAACGGCGCCAGCACGAAGTTGGGCAGCATGACCCCGGACATGGCGAAAGTCATGCCCGCGTAATCGGGCCATCGATTCTGATTGAGCGCCGCCACCACGCCAATGCCGACGCCCAGCAGCACCACAATCACGAAAGAGAGCACCCCGATATAGGCGGATCTGGGAAAGCTCGATGAAATCAGTTCATTGACCGTATGGTCTTTGTATTTGAAAGAAGGCCCCAAATCCCCCTGAACCAGATCGCCAAGATAATAGAGGTACTGTTTCCACAAAGGCTGGTCTAAATGGTATTTGGCTTCGATGTTTTTCATCACCGCTTCCGGGACCTTGCGTTCATTGGTGAAAGGTCCGCCGGGCGCGGCGTGCATCAATGTAAATGAAATAGTGACGAGTATCAGCAGCGTAGGAATCGCCACCAACAATCTTCTGATGATGAAGCTCAGCATGTTTTTATTTTCCCACTAGAGTAGAGCCGCCTGCGTGCGCAGGCGGCTAAAACTGACTTATTGCGCCTTGATGTACATATCTTTGGCGTAAGCGATGTCCAGAGGATTATTAGTGGCGTATCCGCCGAGCTGAGGGCTGACCATACGCAGGCCGCGGTAGAAGTAGATGGGCGCCACAGGCATTTCTTCGCTGAGGATCTGCTCCGCTTTCTCATAGAAAGGCGCCGGATCTGTGGAATTGCGCGCGTCTGCGAGCAGTTTGTCGAATTCTGCATTGCTCCACTTGCCGTCGTTGTTGCCGCTGTTGGACAACATCAAGGTCAGGAAGGTGGAGGCTTCGTTATAGTCGCCGTTCCAGCCGTAGCGGGCCACTTTGAAGTTACCGGCGGCTTTTTCAGTCAGGAAGGTTTTCCATTCCATGTTGGTCGGCGTCACGATGGCGCCCAGTTTTTCTTTCCACATCTGGCTGATGGCGACAGCGATGGATTTGTGGCCTTCGCTGGTGTTGTACACCAGATCGAACACCAGTGGGTTGTCTTTGTTATAGCCGGCTTCGTTGAGCAGACGAACCGCTTCAGCGTCTCTTTCCGCCTGGGTCATTTTGCTGATTTCAGGCGCGACATAATGGAAGCCGTTCACTTCTGGAGGGGTGATGCTGTACGCGGGAGTCTGGCCGCCTTTGGTGATGTATTTGACGATGATATCGCGGTCGATCGCATAGCTCAGCGCTTTACGTACGCGCACGTCGTCGAAGGGTTTTTCCTGCAGATTGAACTGATACATGTAAGTCGCCAGTTTTGGCACGGAGATCAGCTCATCGTTCATGTCTTGCTTGATGCGCTCCATCTGGGAAACCGGCACCGTGTTGGTGTGGTGCATTTCACCGGCTTCAAAGCGCTGCATTTCGGCGACGGTGTCGTCGATGGGCAGGTACACCACTTCGTTGATGATGGTGTTCGCATTGCCCCAGTAGTGTTCATTGCGTACGGCGACCATTTTTTCGCCGACGCTCCATTCTTTCAGCTTGTAAGCGCCGTTGGAGACGATGTTGCCGGGCTTGGTCCAGTCGCCTTTGTATTTTTCCACGGCTCTCTGTGGCGAGGGATAGGTGGTGTAGTGGGACACCATGATGGGCAGATAGGTCACCGGCACTTCCAGAGACACCTGCAGGGTGTAATCGTCCAGCGCTTTCACGCCCAGTTCGGTAATCGGTTTTTCGCCGTTGACGATGGCGGTGCTGTTGGCGACACCCGCGACTTCCATGTAGTAAGCGTAGTTGGAGCCGACTTCAGGATTAACTGCGCGTCTCCAGGAATAAACGAAATCATTGGCGGTGACGGGCTCGCCGTCACTCCACTTGGCGTTGTGACGTAATTTGAAAGTCCAGGTTTTGAAGTCTTCGCTGGAGCTCCAGCTCTCCGCCACGCCGGGCATCAACTGACCGTCGGCGCCACTGCTGGTCAAACCTTCAAACAGATCGTTAACGACGGCGCCGCCAACGCTGTCATCCACCAACTGAGGATCTATGGAGCCGGGCTCCGAACCATTACCCCTTACCAGCACCTGCTCCGCGGACAACGGCTCTCCCGTGACCGGGTGCATTCGCGTCGTCGCGCTCCCAGGTTGCTTCGCCCCCGACTTGGCGTCCATCTGACTGACTTGGGCGGCTTCCGCTTTTGGCGCGACGGAAACCGGCTCATCACCGGAACCGCCGCATCCTGACAAGGTAAAGGCAGCGGCCAACATGGTCGCGCCGGCAAACAGGTGTAATGTTTTCATAGATACTCGCAAACTCCTTAGCTATTTATTTTGTTCCTGAACGGTTGACTGTATCGCGCTTCGCCACGCAACACGCCGTCGGCCCTCTGCTCACACAGGGGGAACCAACGGCGAATGGCCTGAAGGCGTAGGTATAACCGCTCCTGAACGGACGATGACTCAGAAATATCGGGCGAATGTTTTCAACAAGAAGAAAAGCAGATTTAGAGACTTCATGACTTCCCGTCCTGAAGCGCATCTTTTTCTTTGGCGAGAACATCCCTTTTTTTGTGATCGATCCAATCGGTCACCAGTCCATCCAAAACATTTAACGGAACGGCTCCGTCACGCAATACAATATCATGGTACTCGCGAATGTCGAATTTCTCACCTAATTCCTGCTTTGCTTTTTCTCTCAGCGCCTGGAATTTGAGCATGCCGATCTTGTACGCGGTGGCCTGCCCGGGCATGACGATGTAACGCTCAATGGACCGGACCACGTCGCCGCGGGCGTTAGGCGTGTTCTCCGCCAGATAGTCGATCGCCTGCTCCCGGGTCCAGTGCTTGGCGTGAATACCCGTGTCGACCACCAGACGGCAGGCCCGCCACAGTTCCATGGACAAACGTCCAAAATCCGCATAAGGGTCTTTATAGAAACCCATTTCTTTAGGCAGCAGTTCGGAATACAGACCCCAGCCTTCGATGTAGGCGGTGTAGTCGCCAAACTTGCGGAAGGTGGGCAGCTTGTCCAGCTCCTGGGAGATGGAGATCTGCATGTGGTGACCGGGAATGCCTTCGTGGTAGGCCAGCGCATCCATTTCATAAATGGGCATTTCGCTCATCTTGTAGAGGTTGGCGTAATACAGACCCGGACGATCCCCTTCCAGAGCCGGCGCTTCATAAAACGCCTTGCCCGCTTCCTGCTCCCGGAACGGCTCCACCGCTTTGACCTTCAGGTCCGCTTTAGGCAGCGTCAGGAACAGCTTGGGCAGGTTGGCTTTCATATCATCGATTAGCGCCGTGGCCTTTTGCAGATACGCCTGCTTGCCCTCTTCCGTTTCCGGATAATAGAACTGCTTGTCCTCACGCATGAAGGCGAAAAACGCCTGCAGGTCGCCTTTGAATTTCACCTGCTGCATGATCGCGCGCATTTCATCGTGAATGCGGGCGACTTCCTTGAGGCCCAACTGATGAATCTCTTCCGCGCTCATATCCGTCGTGGTGATGCGGCGCAGCGCGTTGGCGTAGAACGCATCGCCGTCGGGGAATTTCCAGACCCCGGCTTTGTCGTCCGCGCGTTTTTCCAGATCAGCCAGATACGCGATCAGTTTTTCGTACGCCGGTTTCACTGACGTCAGCAACGCTTTATTGGCTTCCGCAACCAGAGCCGCCTTGCGTGCATCGGGAATGTCGGTCGCGGCGACTTTCGCAGAGAAGTCCGCCAACAACGCGCTGTCTTCCTCGCCGCCGAACGGCTTGCCGGTAATGATGTTACGGCTGGACTGAATCACTTTGGGAAATACAAAACGCGGCGGGATCACGCCTTCGTCAGCCCGTAGCGCCAACTGCTCAATGAGCTGATCGAATAGCGCAGGAATGCGATTGAGACGGCTGATGTAGGCCTCCGCATCCTTGATGTCCTCGATGCTGTGCTGATTGATCAGCAGAGAGGGCGTGTCGGAATGAGTTCCGAACATCTGGTTTACCGGGTAGTCGTAGTGACGCCAGCGGTAGTCTGCAATCTGAGCTTCCAGTTGCTGTTGCATCAACTGATAACTCAACTGGTTGGACGAATTGAGACGCGAAGGGTCCAGCGCCTGCAGGTCCTGCAGATCCGCCTTGGCGATGCGCAGCGATTCCTCAGCGAACGCTTCGCTCATATCGTCCCATTTGTCGTAGTCGGTTTTGATGCCCAGATAAGACTGAAAGGTGGGACTGCGCGACACCCAGCCTTTAAAAATACGGTCGAACAAGGCTTCCGCCTGTTGATTCGACGCTTCTGTCTGCGCCATCGCGGGTACGCTCCCTGTCTCCGCGGCCCAGGCCGCATTAGTGACAATGCCGCCGCCCAGACTCAAGGAGGACAGCAGCACGCAGGAATACAGTTTTAACTTCGCTTTATACATCCGTTGGTTTCCATTCACTCTTACAGACCCCGCCCCTTTACCGCCTGGACGGGGCGCTCGTTGCTTAAATCGCCCGGGAGTCCGCGCCGTCTTTACTGCTCCGCTCCCGCGGACAGAAAGCTGATCCAGCGTTTCGCGGTAGGGGCGCTGGCGTCAAAGCGCGATGCTTCTCGCATCGTCGCCAACGCCTCCTGGGACTGCTCCAGGTTGTAGTAGGCCTGCCCTTTCAATAACAACGCCCGGCCTTTCTGGTCCTCGCTCATGTCTGTCGCAGGCGCGTTGAGCAAATCAACCAGCGCGCGATAGTCTTCGTCTTCATACAGCTGATAAGCGAGGTCCAGTTGGGTGTCCCCGGTGACTTGTTGTTGCAGGGCGGTTTTATAAGCGTCGATGGCGCGCTTGCGTTCCCGCGCCTGACGCCAGAAGCCGGCCAGCTTGCGCAGGTTGTCGCCGTTGCTGGCGACCACGCCGCGTTGCATGCCGTCCTCCATGATTTTGCCGGCGCGTAAGGGCGCATTCTGGTAGGCGAGATAGTTGGCGAGATTCACGAACTCTTTTTCCTCCTCCAGCATATCGCGTCGGTAGGCCATTTCGAGAACGGCGACCGCCGCGGCGTCCTTTTTGAGTTGCATATACACGCCGGACAACTGCTTCCAATACTGCTTTTTCTCCGGATATGCAAGCAGCAACTCCTTGAGCACGTTGACGGCCTGATCATATTCCTTGAGTTCGTAATGGGCCGCCAGCAGCAGTTGCAGCCAGGATTCCTGCGCCTTGCCTTCCGTTGCAATGGCCTTGCGCACCACGGGTATCACCTTGGCGTATTGCTTCTGTTGGGAGTAGCAGTTGGCCAGCGCCAGATAGACAGCGGAGCCAGGCTTCTGCTTGGCCTGCTCGCTCTCCTGCAGATAGGTCTCCAGTTGCGGCGCAGCTTTCGCGAACAAGTCCTCCGCCATATACATCTGCGCCAGGTTATAACGCAGCTCCCGGGTCAGCTCAGGCGGTAATCCCTCCACCTTGATCGCTTCCTCGAATACCTGCATAGCTTTCGCATACTGGCTGCGGGCGGCATAGAGATAGCCCAGGGTGCGCAGGACTTCGATGTGGTCGAACTTCTTGCGCTTGCTGCGTTCTTTTTGCTCCAACAGCAACGTTTCCGCATCGCCGTATTTTTCCTCGGAAATGTACTCCCTGGCCTTCACCACTTTTTTGTAGGTTTGCGGGGAGATTTCCATGCCTTCGGCGCCGCACAGCGCGGCGGCGGCCAACAGCCATGCGGACAGGCAGGTCAGTACGCCCGTGCGCAGCCGTTGTCGCGCCGAATATGAACGGGGTTTGCTCGTCATCTTCATCACCGTTCCTAAAGAGTAAAGTCAATGCGTTGTCGAGCCCGTGTGGCGACGGCTTTGCCGTCCACCATGGCGGGCTTGAAGGTCCATTTGGAAATACATTGTTTGGCGGCTTTGTCGAATATCTTGCGCGGCTCCGACGCCACCACCTTGATGTCTTCCACCCGACCTTGCGCGTTGACGGTGAATTCCACTTCCACCCAGCCTTCTATCCCGGCGCGCGCCGCTTCCCGGGGAAAGTCCGGCGGGAAGGTCGCTTTACCGATGACGCCGCTGTCGCCGGCGGAGCTGGCGGCCATCCCGACCTGCCCCATCTGTCCCAGGGCCAGTCCCAGGTTGGCGTCAACCCGGGGCATGTCCACTTTGAGTTGCGGCGTCTGCGGACGTACGGCGCTCTGGGTGGTCTTCATTTCCGGCGGAGGCGGCGGACGCTTGGGAGGCGGCGGTTTCGGCAGCTCCCGCTTGCGTTCCTTGACCGGGTCTTCCTTCTGCACCCGCACGAAATCGATCATGCCGATGTCGTCCTTGTCCGCCAGTTCCTTGCCGTCGTTGTGGATGAGCTGATCCATCAGCCGAAACAACCCCAGTACGGTGATCAAGGCCAGGCCTAATGCTGCTGCGAATCTGAATTTCATAACGATTTCAACGAGGCCTACTTTTTCACTGCAGCGATGGAGATGTTCTGCACCCCCGCCATCCGCACCTGATCCATCACTTCCACCACGATGCCGGAACGGGACTCCGTATCCGCCTGAATCACCACCGCGCCTTCCGGGTTTTCCGCGCGCAGACGCTCCACATTGGGACGCACCTGGGCCACTTCCACCTTGCGCTTGTCGATCCACACCGCGCCATCATCAGCTACGGCGATCATGATGTTGCCCTTTTTCACCGTCTGCGCGGTATTGGCGCTGGGACGATTGACGTCAATGCCCGCTTCCTTGATGAACGAAGTGGTGACGATAAAGAAAATCAGCATGATGAATACGATGTCGAGCATCGGCGTCATGTCGATGGCGGTGTCTTCCGACTCCGCGGAAGCATATCTTCTTCTCATTGTTCTATCCCCTGGCCCGACTCGCCGCCGGGCCGCCTCTAGTCTATATCCGCGTCTGCGTCTGTTTGCTGCGTCAATTCGTCGCAGGCGTTAGTGATGCTGTAATTTGTCGGTCAGCTCCCGGGTCACTTTCTGGGCGCGCTTTTCCAACTGCACAGCGAAGTAAATGCCGGACAGCGCCGCCATCATTCCCGCCATGGTGGGAATCGTCGCTTTGGAAATACCCGACGCCATCGCCCTGGGACTGCCAGTGCCGGTGACGGCGAGCACATCGAACACCTGCACCATGCCCACCACCGTTCCCAACAGTCCCAACAAGGGACAGAGCGCGATCAGCGTCTTGATCAACGGCAGCGATTGATGCGCGCTGATGGACGCCTGCGAGATCAACGCGCGGCGCACTTGCTGATTGTTCCAGGCCGCGGCCTCAACGCGTTCGCTCCATTGCAGCAAAATGCTCTTCGCCTGAGCCGGAAAGCTCATGGCGAAGAAGAAGTAACGCTCCAGAATCAGCGTCCACAACAGCACGGTCAGGGCGAAGATGGCGACCAGCACGTCGCCGCCCAGGCCCAGAAAGCGCTTGATGGACTCGATTTCGTCAAGAATGAACCAAACCATAATGTCAGCTCCGGCTAGCGCGCCGCTTCCGCTTCTTTATGCAAGGCGATAAAGCCTGCGCTCTGTTCTTCCAGGGTCTGAATCAGACGGCGACTCTTACCGTTGACGAGGGTGTGGGCGAAAACCAGTGGCACCGCCACGATCAGCCCCAACATGGTGGTGACCAGCGCTTCGGAAATACCGCCCGCCATCAGTTTGGGGTCGCCGGTGCCGAACAGAGTGATAGCCTGGAAAGTGGCGATCATGCCGATGACCGTTCCCAGCAGTCCCAACAGCGGAGCCACGGAGGCGAACAGCTTGATGAAACCAACGCCCTTCTCCAGTTTGGGAGCGTTTTTCATGATCACTTCGTCCAGTTTCAGCTCCAGGGTCTCGACATCCGCGTCTTTGTTGTCCTGATAGGTTTGCATGATGTCGCCCATGGGGTTGCCGCGAATCACGTCCTTGGACTTCAGCTGTTTCTTCACGCCGGACTGGATGTAACTGAGGCGCAGATAACCGAACAACGCCAGCAGCAGTCCCACTGCGCCCAGCGCCAGAATCACATAACCTACGGCGCCGCCCTGCTGCACTCGCTCTTCCAGGCTGGGACTCTGCACCAGCAGCGACAGGATCACGCCCCGTGAAGGGTCGATGAAGAACGGCTGATAACCGTCATTGGCGTTTTCCAGGCCCGCGGCCAGCTCCAGCATGGCGCTTTCCGGCTGTCGTGAGAGCTGTTCGAATTTACCGGTCTGGGCGGAATAGTTAAGGTATTTGCCGTCCGCGATGGCATTGAATGTGCCGATCCGGGTGACGTTTTTCACCGCCTGATCGCCCTCGCCGTAAACCACCGTGGCGTCGAAACGGCTGACTTCTCCCGAGGCGGTCATGGCCTGATACAGCTCAATCCAGAACTTCTCCAGCTCATCGATGGACGGCAACGCGGTGCTCTCCGCCAATGAACTCATTAGCGCCATGCGCTCAGGGTATTGCGCCGTGACCATGGACGCCTGAAACACGCCCTTGGTGTCGTTGGCGGTCTGTCGCACCAGACCGAACATCTCGCCCAGGGAGCCTTTACGTTGCTCCAGGGTTTCCTTCAGTTCCGTCAGCTGCTTTTCGTTTTCATCGTAAGCGGTTTTCAGGTTGTCCATACGGGCCTGCTCCGCCTTCAACTCCGCCTGAGCCTTGGCCAGCAGCGCCTGGCGCTGGTCTTTCTCCGCCTTGAACTTCGCTTCGCGACTTTTGTTTTCTTTAGACTCGGTGACCCGGTCTTCCTTGATCTGCTTTAACAGCGCCTGCAGGTCTTCATTGGTGCCGGCTTTGACCGTCGTAGTCGCCAACGCCGCCGCCAGAATGCAACTGAAGACAGTTAAACGTTTGAGTGTTCTCATCACTTCGCCCTCGCAGCCAGCACAGGTAATTTAATCAACGCGGGCGGAGCCTGTTTCTTGGCGATCTTCAGCCCTTGCGACACGGCGGAGCGGTAGGTTTCCGGCAGCGCTTCCCATTGTTTTTTATCTTTGTTCCAGTGGCCGGTTTCCGCGCCATCCGGCGTTTGATACATCAACGCGATACGGCCGATGCGCAGGAATTCGTAGGTTCTCAGTTGCTCGCCTTCGCCGAGGCTGGCCTTGTAGGCTTCGATGGTGCGACCGTACTCGTTCTCCACCTCGTAAGCTTCCAGAATTTTGCGGAACTTCTCTGACGTGGACACATCGGCGCGATCCATCAAGGCGCGCAGATCCGCCACCCGCTTGCGCCGCTCGTCCATCTGGAAAGGCACATCCGCTTCCACGAACTGCTCCAGCGCCGACACCATGCGCAGCATGAGCGGAACCACTTCCGTACGTGTCTGCTCCAGAGCGGAAATCTGCGTATTCAGAGAGCTCAACTCCGCCTGTTGCGAGCTGACGATACGCTCATTCTGATCGTTATAGGCTTTCAGGCCTTCGATCTGGCGGATGACGTTTTTGTACTCGGACAGTAATTCGTCGGACTGGTCCGCCAGTTTGTCCACCCGCGCCTGAGATTGCTGCGAGGACTGCACCATGGCGGTTTGCGCGGCGACGGACTCGCCCAGAGTATCGGCATAGACTGGCAGGGACAGCGTCAGTCCCGCCAGGGGCGCTGCAATTAGCAGTTTGGAAATCGATCTGATCTTCATAAGTTTCAATAATCTTGCAAAAACTATCATCGTCGGTTCCTGAAAAAAGCCCCGCCCGAAAGCGGGGCGACTACAGGAAAACGACCGTTGTAGTCCGGCCAGGCCGCCTTGCGAACGGCTGCGCCGGCTCATCCATTACTAGAAGGCCTGGGTGTACTTGAAGTAGGAGACCCGTCCCTGAATGCTGTACAGCTCTTCTGAGTAGGTGACGCCATCGGCGCGGAACGAAGGCTCTTCGTCGAAGAGGTTACGTACGCCCAGAGCGATGGTGGCGTCCCAGGGCGTGTTGTAGCTGTAGTGAACGTTCCACACGGTATTGGAGTCGACGTGCCCGTCGCGCTCATTTATAGCGGAATCCGACTGCGGTCCGATGACTTCGGCGTTCAGGTAAACATCATGGGCGTCGTTAGGCGTGGTGTAGCCAACGCCAGTGTTGAAGCGGAAGCTGGGATATTCCCAACGGCCCACGTAGTCATTCACGGGTCCGCCGGGGAACTCGTCTTTCTCGAAGCTCAGGATATAGGTGCCGGAGAAGTCGTAACGCAGCGCGCCGAAACCATAGTCTTCACCCCAGTTGAACTTGACGTCGAGACCTTCGGTTTTGTTCACGCCAAAGTTAACCATAGGCGCGACGGCGGACAGGATGCGTCCAGAATCGGAGCGGGTGATGTAGGGGGAGGATTCGCCAGTGGCGACTTCCTGGTTGATGGAGTTTTGCAGCTCCAGCAACTGGATGACGTTTTCGATTTCGATGGAGTAGTAATCCACGGAAACGTCCATGGAGTCAGTGATGTTCCACACGGCTCCTGCGGTGAAGGAGGTGGACTCCTCCGCCTTCAGATCTTCGTTGGAGGAACGGGTTACGTTGTACTGGCGCTCATCGCAATCGCCGCCGCAGGTGACGTAGTCGACCGCGTAATCGGCAGAGAAAGAATCCGCCGCGTACAGATCGCTCAAGGTCGGCGCCCGGAATCCGGTGCCGTAGGTAGCGCGCAGCGTCAGGTTGTCCAGCGGCTGATAACGGACCGTGGCTTTACCGGTGGAGGCGGAGCCGAAGTCGCTGTAACGGTCATAACGTCCGGCCAGGTTCAGTTCCACCTGATCGGTGATCGGCGCTACGGTTTCGATGTAGAACGCGCGCATGTTTCTTTTACCAGCGGAAGAGTTGCCGGAGCTGCCAAGCACGTTGCCGGCTTCCGACTGGTCATCCACTTTGGAGGAGAAATCCCAGCTCGCGTATTCCGTACCCAGGGCCCAGGAAACCGATCTGCCGCCGATTTCGCCAAGATCAAAAGACACGCCGGCGGTCGCCTGCTCAAACGTCATCTGATCTTGCGAGAACGGCGAGTATTTCAGGCTCTGGATGCTTTCCGCGTCAAACTCGCCGCCGGTGAACTTACCGGAATCCAGCAAGGGCTGAATCAGAGGCTTGAGCACGTAACCGGTGGATGTCTTGGTGTTGTTGGCGTAGTTGTGGTGGTAGTTGGCGTTCCAGCTCAGATCGCCCACCAATTGCGTCTCCACTTCGCCTTCCAGACCGAAAACCAGATCCAACTGCGTGTCGGAGACTTTATCGTCACGAGGTCCGATGGGTGAGAAGCGATATAACACAACGGCAGGATCGTCATCGCCGTTCACCACGCCATCGCCGTTAGTGTCCGGGTCCAGCCCGTTTTCCGCAAAGAACGCAGCGCCGCCGGAGGTGTTCTGGTCGATCTCAAACTGGTCCGCAACCGGCGCGAAGCGGCTGAAGCTTTTGTTCTGGTTGAAAATCACCCGCGCCACAAAGTCCAGATTATCCTTCAGCTCCTGACGTCCGGTCAGCATCACCGAGTCACGGCTCAAGGAGGCGGTTTTAGCCGCTTCGCCAGTGTAGTCGTAGGCGCAGACCAACTGACTGGGATCGGTTTTGCTATCCCGATACGGACCATGGAAAGGGCCTTTACAGTTGCCGTCTCCATCCAGGGAGCCGGCCAACGGCTTGATGGCGTAGCCGTTGGCGGGGTCGAGTACATTGCGTCCGTAGTAGCTTTGTCCGCTGGTGTCGGAGAAGAATTCGGAGCCAAAGCCAGTCGCTTTCAGATAGCCACGGTCACGCAGATTGACGATGCCTTTGGAGTCATGCTCGTAGGAGAACAGCAGGTTGCCTTTCTCTGTGGTCGTTCCCAACGCCAGGTTATAGGATTCCTCTTCCCCACCCTCATGTTTCGGCAGGCCTTTGCCATAAGAGATGATGCCGCCGTCCAGATCTTCCTTCAGGATGATGTTAACGACGCCCGCGATGGCGTCGGAACCATAAATCGCAGATGCGCCATCGGCGGTGATTTCAACACGCTCGACAATAGCGGCGGGAATCGCATTCAAGTTGACGGCGCCGGCGGGCCCGGTGTCTGAGCCGCTGGGAGAAACCGGAACGCGAATGCCGTTAATCAGCACCAGGGTTCTGCCCTCGCCCAGGCCGCGCAGGCTGATGGTCGACTGCGACTGCGCCGTAGAGCCTGAGGACTCCGAGATCGAGCCAAAGCTGTTGCCGGCGGCGGAGCGCAGCACGTCCGCAATGCTCAGCTCGCCCGTGCGGTCGATATCCTCACGCGTGATGACCTGCACCGACTGGGCGCCTTCCATATCCGCCCGCATGATGCGTGAACCGGTGACGCGAATCTTTTCCAGTTTTTCCACCGGCGCGCTTTCAGTTTCCGCCTCGGCGGACGCATCCGCATCGACAGGTTCTTCCGCATAAAGATTGGCGGCCGCGCTCATGGTTAATACAGAAACCAGCGCCCCGCGAGATAAATTAAGTGATATAGCCTTAAAGGATGCTATGGACGACTTCTCCGTCATTTTACTTCTTCTCCAAGTTGAATGTTGTCCTGAGTGATGACGAAGACGGATGGCAATTCCTATGCCAGAGAACTTTTATTAATTCAGCAGTTTGGGCGTTTTTTAATCACTCACAAGATAGACCAAAAAGAATAAGTATTTATACGTATTTTATAAATTTTAAACGGCTTACTTTTATGTTTTAAAAGATTTATCTAACGGGTGTTATCAGCGATCCATTTTTATCAAAAAAATGGTGACAACATATTTTGACTTTTATTTATATTTTCATCCGAAAAAAGCATCAAAATGATTAATCATTTTTTGACTCATTTTTGTATTCATCACTGCAATTACAGATAAAACATCCCCCTCCAAAGCCACTCCCCGGTCGCCGATTCAATAGGTCGTCATAAAACTTTCATCTGCTTATGCGATAAGGCTGTGCGCCTTCGTGGGGCGCCGCTGCTAACGACGCCCATTATCGGTGCGAAACTGGGATAAATATTGGGAAAAGCACGGTACTGAAGGCGCATAAAACACAGTAGAATCCGCCCCGTGAACCAATCACGAGCGTTATCACTGGAAAGTCTTACATTAAAAGGAAGTATCTTATGTCCATCAAAAAGCATGTGACCAAAATGTTGGCCGCCCCTCTGGCGTTCTGCGCCGCCACCGCCTCCGCGGAGGTCGCCTACTTCGAATTCACCGACGTCAAACCAGAGCAGACGTTTGTCATCCAGTTAACGGACAAAGCGAAAATTCAACAGGCGCGGGACATTCTGGCTAACGGCCAGGAAGACTTTTATCACGTCATGGGCTATGTCACGCCCTCTCCCACGCCTTATAACCCCAGATGGCAATACCATTTGGACACAGACACCATCAGCTTCTTCGAATTTTCAATCGAGGTGTGCGACGCCTCCATGCAATACGTGCAAGAACACCTGAACGAAGTCGGCGGCGCTTTTCTCCCCGGCAATATCTGGTGCCCCTGGAGTTCAAAGCTGGTGAGAGAGGTCGGCGCCCCAACACAGGAATAACCTGACTCGTTCATATTGAGTGCAAAGGCCCAAGTGTGGCGCGGGCCTTTGCTAACGCTTCCTATCCCCTCTATTTCCCTGTCGTCACATGCCTGCAATAAGCCCCGCCCACGATTCAGCTATAGTTAAAAGTACGTCGCACAAACCCTATTAGGTCCCATGCTCTATTGGCTTCGTCTCTTTTTATTGCTGGCTTGCGCCGCCACGGTCAGGGCGGAAGAAGACCAGCAGGTGATTCTGGCCAACGGGGAGTGGGAGCCCTTTCTTTCTGAACGCCTGCCTCACTATGGCTTCGCCTCACATCTGGTCACGGAAGCGTTCTCCGCCGTGGGCGTGCAGGTGGAGTACCAGTTCTACCCCTGGGCGCGCGCCGAAGCGATGGTGGAAGGCGGGCAAATCGACGGTTCTCTGCTTTGGACGCAAACGCCGCAGAGGAATGAGTTCGCTTATTTCAGCGACGTAGTGGCCACCCAGGATGAAGTGCTGTTTCACCTGCGCGCACTACCCTTAGAGCCAAAGTCGCCCGCAGACCTGCGCGGCGAATCTATCGCCGTGCCCCTGGGCTCCAAACTCGGCGTTTGGAAAGAGGTGGTGGAGTCTGGACAAGTGATGCTGGTCGGAGTACGGGACATCGAAGTGGGAATGAATATGTTGCTGCGCCGGCGGGTAGACGCCTTCCCACTCGCCAGAGCTGTCGGCTACAGCGCACTGCGTGCGCACTTTTCACCTCAGGAGCAAGCGCTCATCACTCACTCAGCCACCGTGTTCGACCGCCATGAATATCGGCTTATGCTATCCCGCAAACGGCCCATGAACGCCAGACTCATCCTGCAGTTCAACGAGGGGTTACGCCGCCTGCGCGAAAGCGGCCGGTATCAGGAAATGGAAGAGGCCTATTATCGCGGCGACTATGACGCGCCTGACTCCGCAGTGCAAAACGATGATGAATGAATAGCCCAGTCCAACAGATCAGGCGCGAGGGAAACGTCGCATAAAGCGCCTGTCGATAGCGTCTTTCCAACGCCATACCCACTCACCCGCCAGACTGATCCCTCCTCGCGCGCCCACGGCATCGCGTCCGCCGCAAGCCAGCAAACTCAAAAAACGCCGCTGGGGTCGATACGTACGCATCGGCAGGCCGCGCAACAAGCGATGCAGGTTATCGAGCAAGAAAGGAGCCTGACGCACGGCGTACACGCCCGCCCTGGGCGTGGGGGACGCGTCAATCCAGGCGCAATCGCCGACGGCGAACACCTCAGGAAAAGCGATGCTTTGCAGGCTGGGAGCGACGCGAATAAAACCCTCGGGGGTTAAAGGCAACTCCGTCTGGGTTAGCCAAGGCGCCGCTTTGCCTTGCGTACACCAGAACACATGATCCGCAGGCAGTGTTCGCCCAGCCTGATCAATCAGGCTCTCTGAGGTCACTTCCGCAACCTCAAAGTCGGCTTGCGTCTTCACGCCATAGCGATCAAGACGGCGTTGCAGCCAGCGCCGCATACGTCTGGGGTAATCCGCCACCGGTTCGCTGCGCGCCGCCAGCGTCACACGATGGGCGACAGGAGCCGACTGCAACGCATGAGCAACAGCGAACGCCAGTTCCACTCCGCCTGCGCCGCCGCCCACCACAACAATATTCCGCACTGCCGGATCGACGCGCAGGCTTTCATAAGCCTCACGCCAGCGGGGCCAAAAGTCGGCGATGGGTTTAACGGGAATCGCATAGTCAGCCGCTCCCGGCGTGCTCAAATCCGGAACGGCGCCAATATTGAGAGACAGGTAGTCGTAGCGCAGCGCTTCTCCACTTTCCAGAAACGCCATACGCCCCGCGCAGTCCAGCCCTTTCACCCGTCCCTCGAGAAACTCCGCCCCCGACTGACGGCACAAGGCCAGCAAATCAATATGCGCCTGCGCATAGTCATAGTGTCCCGCCACCAGCCCCGGCAACATGCCTGAGTAAGGACTCAGCGGCCGCTCGGAAACCAAAACCACCCGCACGTTCGGCAAAGGGTCCCTCGCCAACGCCAGCAATAACAAAGCGTGGGTATGCCCGCCGCCAAGGAGAAGTAAAGTGAGAGTACCGGATGGTTCAGCCGTCACTGTATATCGTCCGCAAGTCAATGAAATATTGCAC
The DNA here is from genome assembly GCF_029813005.1 of Hahella sp. CR1. Classification (NCBI taxonomy): domain Bacteria; kingdom Pseudomonadati; phylum Pseudomonadota; class Gammaproteobacteria; order Oceanospirillales; family Hahellaceae; genus Hahella; species Hahella sp. CR1. Next base: position 67,629 of record NZ_JAPELK010000008.1, on the reverse strand, counting down.
TCGTTATCCCTGAATAATAGCTGGTCAGCAACCCGAAATACGCAGTAATCTTGAAACGCCTATGCAGTACTTTGGCGATGTGAGCTATCTTTCTTCTATTCATAGTGGAGGCTTATCGTTATGACGGCTCGCTTATTCTGGCGCTTGGCGACACTGCTCTGCATCCTCATTACGCCCTTGGCGACGGCAGGCGACATACCCGGCGCCGAGGACCATCCCATGGTGTCCCGTTACGCCGGCGCGGAAATCATCAAATACGAAAAACAGGCTTTCACTGAAATATCCCTGGCGCAGACGCCAATCCAACAGCGGGGCGGCAAGGACAAGAATCCCGGCGCGTTTCTGGAGCTGGAAGGAAAACTAACCCGCGTGGCTTACCGTATTCCCGAGGGACGCAGCACCCTGGAGGTCTATCGCAATTACGAGGAAGCCCTGCGCGGCGCGGGTTTCGAAATCCTGTTCAGCTGCAAGAATGAAGACTGCGGCGGAAAGCCCGCTGGGCGTCCTTTCAACGAAATCGTGACGCCGAAGGACCTCACCGTAAAAATGATGTTTCACGAGAAGGATCAACGCTACCTGCTGGCGCGCCTGACCCGGGAAGATCAAACCGTACATGTGGCGGTGTATATCACCAAGGCCTACTCCATCGGCGGACAGGATAAAAACAGGGTGTTCGTGAATACTCAGGTAGTGGAGTCCGCCCCCATGCAGTCAGGCATGGTGAAAGTGGACGCCGAAGCCATGGCGAAAGGCCTGGATGCAGAAGGGCACATCGCGTTGTATGGCGTCTATTTCGACACTGACAAAGCGGATATCAAACCGGAATCAGGGGAAACCCTGGCGGAAATCGCCAAACTGATGAAGTCCCAGCCTTCACTAAAAGTGCTGATCGTCGGCCACACCGATAATGTGGGCGCGCTTGATTACAACCGCAGCCTTTCCGAACGCCGCGCCAAAGCCGTGATGGATGCGCTGGTAAGCCAGTACAAGATCGGCGCTGAACGTATGACCGCCTTAGGCGTGGGTATGGCGGCCCCTGTCGCCTCCAACGAAAACGAAGCAGGCAAAGCCAAGAACCGCCGGGTTGAATTGGTGAAAAGATAGTCTGAACTGGTCGTCTTGGCAGCCGCTCAATAGCGGACTTTGGCATCGCCAAACACGACCTTTTCTTCTCACCAGTCTATCTCTACTCCGTTCGCCCTGAGCCTGTCGAAGGGCTTCCCAGAGAGCTAATCCATAGACAACGATCTTTAATCAACATCCGGGTAATCGGCTTTTTTCCTGAGTCGCCCTGGAAGGCCCTTCGACAGGCTCAGGGCGAACGGGAAAGATGAGGACAGGTTCAGGGTGAACGAGGGAGATGAGGGCAAGTTCAGAGCGAATGGGGAAATAAGCACAGGCTCTGGGTAAACGAGGGAGATGCGGGCAAGTTCAGGGCGAATGGGGAAATAAGGACAGGCTCAGGGCGAACGGGAAAGATGAGGACAGGTTCAGGGTGAACGGGGAAATAAGGACAGGCTCTGGGTGAATGGGGGAGATGAGGACAGGCTCTGGGTGAACGGGGGAAATGAGGGCAAGCTCTGGGCCAACGGGGAGATGAGGACAGGGAAATTCAGAATGCCTGATAAATCAGGTGGATTTCCCCATCCATAGTGCACGGCGGATAATCGATCAGGGGCTACTTAACAAAGCATCAGGCGATCAAAGCCAATCGCGAAACCAATTCCTTGCTTGTAAGCGCCGCCGCCCACGACCTGTTTCTGCGCGCCCAACTTGGGTACGGAGATTTCGAAGCCATCCTCCATGTAGTAACTCAGCCCGCGCTTCACGGCGCTGAACACTTCATATTCCGAGGTTTGCAGCGACACCATCTTCTCCGCCAGATCGATCAACTCTTGCCGAACGGTTGGCGTAGTGGGATTAATAACCTCGACGCCGAACTGAAAGAACTCCCGGTAGCGACCTTCCTGCGGCCGTTCATAGCGCCAGCAGCGCTCGAAATACCAGAGCCGCACGTTCTTTCTGCGTTTGAAGTGTTTATCCGCCACCATTTGTACAGTCGCCGTCCCTTCTGGACGCAGACACAAAGAGCGTCCTTTCTTATCCGGAAACACATACATCTGCCCCAATACTTCCTCGCCGGCTTTGTCCACATAGACTTGTGACGGCTCAATGGAAGGCAGAATCACCTCTTCAAAACCACTCGCTTCCGCCAGCACAATCATCTGATTCAGCAACGCTCTGCGCTTCTTCGCCGTCTCGCCGCTGATAATGCGTACGCCTTTGGCCATACCTTCAATTTTGTATTCCATAACGGATTCCCATTCACTGATTTAAAAACAATAAAAAAGCCCTCGCAGCAACGCTGGGAGGGCTTTCTCAGTGAACGGGCTTAACTTTCAACCAAGCAATAGCTCTCCCAGCCGACGATGCGACAGTGAATGCAGATGCGTTGGATGAAGGTTGAAAGTAATCATGCCGGACATTATGCGTCCGAACAGAAAGATGTCAACCCGCCAGGCTGACGCCATGCGTCGGAGCAAAAAAGCAAAGAAAAGGCGGCGCCTCATAAACAGAGATCGCCGCCTTGATTTTCATTTAGATGAGCCGCGTTTTAATCAGACGTTATTCAACGCGTTGCGCCGCAGCGATAAAGAACATCGGTCGCTCCAATTCGACTTTCAGTTCCGGGCACTCCTCGATTTGCTCTGCGCTGGGACGCCATTCCTCCAGATGCTTCAGGGTGAAGCCAGCATTAATCAGCATCGTCAGATACGTGCCCAGAGTGCGGTGTTGTTTGACCACGCCGTCCGCCAGCCAATCAGTGGTTCGTGGTCCTTCCACCAGATACTGATTGATAGGCCAAAGCGTGTTCTTGTGCTGGTCTTCCGCCCAGCCAGGTCGCTTGGGCGCGGTATAGATCGGATGCTCCGCGGAGAAGATCAGCCAACCGCCGGGTTTCAGGCTCTTGTACGCCTGCTCGAACAAACCTTGCAGATTGGCGATGTAATGCAGCGTCAGCGAACTGTAGACCAGATCGTAGCTGTTCTCGGGCAGGGTCAGCGTCTCCAGATCCTCGCGCGCGTACTGAATATGGGCGTCAGAAGTCATCTCTTCCGCCTTGGACAGCATGTTTTGAGAAACGTCGACGCCCAGCACGCTGGCCGCGGACTGCTCCCGCGCCCAACGGCAGAACCAGCCAAATCCGCAGCCTAAATCCGCCACATTGGCGTTCGCCAACGGCGGCATCAGCGCTCTGATGGAAGCCCATTCCGGCGCGCCTTCCAGTCCCTTCAGGGACCGTGGCAGCTGGCTGTAGCCTTCAAAGAATGAATCGGTGTCGTAAATATTTTGTGTCATGAGTGTGTACTCCGTTTGAATATGCCGGCAACGAACGGGATACAACTTCCTACAGGCGTGACGAAGCCCCGTCCGTTGATACGGCGGGGCTGATTTCGCAATTACGCGAACTTAGACTTGCTCACGAATTACGGACGCCCCACCAGGAACGCCCTCAATTCGCGAAACAATATGAATATCAATATAAATCATCGCGCGATTATTTCAGGGGCAAAAAACGGAGTCAATAAAACCCGCCATCTGACACATGCGGCGATCTGACGCAAAAGCCCTTACCAGACCAAGCCCTTCACGCCATGTTCCCCTGATCCAGGTACTGAATCATCCGTCCTTCTTTCTTCTCCAGTTTGAAGTCGCTGCTGGTAAGACGAAACTGCACGATATAGTCAGAAACACACTTGGTGTCGTGTATGTCGCCAGGTAGAAATACCCTGCAGTCGCCGGGGTTCAGAGTGTCGCAACCTCTGCTCACCAGCCGGGTTTCGCCACGCTTATCCGTAATGGACTGATAAGTGGACATTTCCAGGGCGCCATGCTGTAAGGCGTAAAGCACCCAGCCGAAGCCATGGTCATGAGGCGCACGATACAGCCCACGGGGTTCGGTATGGGCCAGCAGTCTGAATCCGTGCTCTGGGTCGGTATACAACTCGACCATGTCGGGCCGATCAGCGTGAATCTGCGCCAGCCAAGGCTCCTCAGCGGAGGTTTTCGCCAGATCCTGCAGCAAGCGGCGGAGCCTTATTACATTACTTGTGGTCAAGCCATCCCAGCCCTCGCGAGCCGATTCGATAAAGTGATCAAGTGCGGTAGGTTGCATAAGTCCTCCAATGGGTTAAACAAGTCTTATTGATGCGCCTTAATAGTTAAAGCTAACTTTAGGTTAGTGTTCTTATTCCATCCTTTTCTCCGTATTCCCTGAAATGCCAGTACCCGCGCACAGCAAGACCAACGCACAGTACTAGGGAGACGCAGGCGTACACACGATGTAAGCCGGTTTCAGCCAGCTGCGGGGTCAGCGCACCAAGCGCCGACGCGTTGGTGACGCTATCGAACAAAGCGCTCATCAAGGCGGCGCCGGTCAGCATTCCCAGATTGCGCGCGAGATTCAGCAGGCCGGATATCTGTCCTCGCTGTTCTGGAGCAGCCCGAGCCATTAGTTGGGTGTTGTTCGCTACGGTGAAGATCGCATAGCCGATGGCGGTCACCATAAGACAGGCGACATAACCGATGGCGCCCGTCGCGGCGCTTAACTGAGTGAGGCACAGAGAGCCGATGAATAGAAACAGCACGCCGGTTGACGTCATGTTGCTGCATGCTTCCGGCTTTACGCGACGACCGATAAAGCTTGAGGTAATCATCACGCACACAGGACTGCAGCCCATTACCAGCCCGGTCATGGGCAGATTCAAGCCGAGGGAAATCAGATAAAACGGCCCAATCACCAAAGCGGTCATTACCGCCGAAGCCACGATGAACTGGATCAGATAACTCAGGCCATAGCGATAGTCGCGCAACAATGAAAGATGAAGCAAAGGAGAGGGCTTCGCCCGTTCAACCAGGACAAAAACGACCAGCAGGACAAGAGCAAGCCCCGCCAGGAAAAAGCGTAGCAACTCCTCCTCAAGTTTGAGCTTAATCCCGAGCGAATAGAGGAGCACGATTATCGCCAACAGGGATGCGCCCATCAGGTCAAATGGTTTCGGCGCCTGCCCCGCCCCTTGCATGGCGCGAGGAAGATAACGCACGGTAAGCAACAGAGTAAGCGCCCCCAACGGGAGGTTGAGCCAGAACACCCATCGCCAGTCTGCAAAGCCGGTTATCAGTCCCCCCAAAACAGGCCCCGCAGCGGTGCCCACGGCGGACATTCCTCCTATCCAGCCCATGACCCGTCCGGTGTGCTCCGATGGCGCGATATCTCTCACCAAAGCCAGATTCAGGGACACCACAATCGCAGCGCCGATGCCCTGGACGCCACGGTACGCAGAGAGCATTCCTATGTTTTCCGTCATTCCACATAGAGCGGAGCCCGCCATGAAAATACCCAGGCCAGCGATAAACAACGGACGACGACCGAAGGTGTCCCCCAGACTCCCGGCAATCACCAGAAAAGAAGACAGCGCGATCAAGTAGGCGACAACCACCCACTGGACCTGGGCGTAGCTGGCGTCGAGGCTGGACACCAGTTCGGGCAATAGAATGTTGACGCTACTGATCGCCAGGGCGGTGAGAAAAGTAGACAGCAGCAACGCGGCCAGCGCGCCACGATATTCAGCGAGAGGCTCCACACTGTTGACCATAACGACTCCACTTCCTCTTTAACTACCGTATTGAGGAAGTTACTATGCAAGTTAAAGTCAGCTTTAGGTCAACACCTTTATGAAAAACTGTAATGAGCTGGATATCGCCGAAGTGGCGAAGCTGTCCGGCTTGCCCGCTTCCACCCTTCGCTACTACGAAGAGAAGGGGCTGATAAAGTCCATTGGGCGAGAAGGGTTAAAGAGGATTTTCCGCTCCACCGTCATTGACCAGCTGGGCTTAATTTCCCTGGGCCAATATGCGGGCTTCAGTCTGGATGAGATCGGGGCGATGTTCTCCCACGATGGAAAGCCCAAAATAGACCGGGCGCAACTTATCGAAAAAGCCAGCGAGCTGGACCAGCTCATTCAGCGAATGGAGACGATGCGGGACAGCATCATCCATGTCGCTAATTGCCCTGAGCCCAATCAGCTTGAATGTCCCCGCTTTCAAACGTTAATCAGATCGGCGGCGCGTAAGCGACACAGTGAAGGTCGCTTAAAAAGCAAGCCTGGGAAATCACAGCAAGGGAAAGGAGAAAAAGATTAAGCCGGCGGAGCGGAGAGCCCCGCCGGGTTTATGAGAAGCAGGATGAGAATTACATCCGCTCTAGGGTTTCGATGCCCAGCAAATCCAGACCTTGTTTCAGGGTCTTGGCAATGAGCAATGACAGCATCAAACGCGAGCTGCGCACGGATTCTTCAGCCGTTAGAATCGGACAAGCTTCATAAAAGCTTGCGAACTCTTTGGACAGTTCATAGAGATAGCCACACAGAATGTGCGGGCAGCCTTCAGACGCCACAGAGTGCAGTATTTCATTGAACTGCAATAACCTGACCGCCAGCGCGCGCTCGATAGGCTCCACCAGTTGCAGATCGCCCTCAAAGGTCAGATTACCGACTTCGCCTCTCTTGAAGACATTCACTACCCGGCTGTATGCGTACTGCACGTATGGCGCGGTGTTGCCTTCCAGGCTGAGCATGGCGTCGAAGCTGAAAATGTAATCGCTGGAGCGGTTCTTGGACAGATCCGCATACTTAACCGCCGCCATGCCGACGACGTGAGCGATGCGATTAAGCTCTTCTTCCGGCATTTCCGGATTCTTTTCTTTCACGACCGCATAAGCCCGGCCTTGCGCTTCGGTGAGCAGATCCGCCAATTTGACAGTGCCGCCATCCCGAGTCTTGAAAGGCTTGCCGTCCGTACCCAGAACCATGCCGAACGCCATATGCTCCAGGGACATATCCGGGCTGACGAAGCCTGCCTTGCGGCCAGCCGCATAGACCTGATTCAAGTGCAATGACTGCCGCGCATCGACGAAATAAAGCACCCGATTCGCCTTCAGAACCCGCTCTCTGTAGCGCAAAGCCGCCAGGTCCGTGGTGGCGTACAGGTAACCGCCGTCAGACTTCTTCACGATCAGCGGTAACGTCTCATCGTCTTTGCCTTTGAATTCGTCCATGAAGACACACTCAGCGCCATCGCTGTTGGTCAGCAGACCTTTCTCGCGCAGATCATCGATAACATTCGGCAGATCTTCGTTATAGGCGCTTTCAGGCATTACGTCCGCCCGCGTCAGGCTGACATTCAGGCGCTCATATACTTCTTCACAATGCTGCAGGGAAATATCAATGAACGTTTTCCACAGCGATAGACACTCTTGATCGCCAGATTGCAGCTTCACGACATACTGACGCGCGCTATCCTTGAATTCAGGATCTTCGTCAAAACACTTCTTGGCCTGACGATAGAAGTTTTCCAGGTCAGCCAGCTCCATAGACAAAGTCTGCTGGTTCTCCGCCTTCAACTTGTTCATGTAGGCCAACAACATGCCGAACTGGGTGCCCCAGTCGCCCACATGGTTCTGACGAATCACCCGGTGCCCCAGGAACTCCAGGGTTCTGACGACAGCGTCGCCGATGATGGTGGAGCGCAGATGGCCTACGTGCATTTCTTTCGCGAGGTTAGGCGCGGAGTAATCCACTACGACGGTCTGTTTGGGGCTGTCCAGAGGAATGGTCAGGCGCGGATCGGCCAGCACCTGACGCAGGCTCTGACTCATCCAGTCTTTACTCAGGAAAATATTGATAAAGCCAGGGCCGGCGATTTCAACTTTCTCGGCCATGTCGCCCAGATCCAGAACGTCCAGGACTTTGGTCGCCAATTCGCGCGGGTTCATTTTCAGCGCTTTGGCGACGCCCATCACGCCATTGGCCTGATAGTCGCCGAATTGAGGCTTGCCGGACGGCTTCACGATCGCCGGAGAGCCTTCTGGAGCGCCCGCCGCATGCAGCGCTGCGCTGATTTTCTGTTCAAGCAATTGTTGCAGATTCATAGGAAGATCTTCGTTACTCACAGCAACGGGAGTCCGCCGCTGAAACTGATGGAAATGGCGGCCATGATACCGCAGTATCCGGTCAAGGAAAAATCCGCAGTTATCCGGGTAAGACTAAATGTCACGAATTAGAGGGAACGCCCGGTGCGGCAGGGGCGCCGGGCGTGGATAAGAAATTAAGACAATGGCTTATTCTGTCTCACGGGGTTCGTATATGCGAATTACGGTCGAGTATGTAACATCAGAGCCATAACGTGATTCAAACTCTTTATTAACGGCCTCAGCCAAACCTTCATAGCTGATATGGCCAAACAAAGATTCCACTTTATACGGCGAACGAGACTCTACTCGAATATTTTCCGCGCCCTCCAAGCCACACTTCCATGGGTTGCTCAAGTCTTCCTGCTTTAATTTGTGCAATATCTGGACGGCCGGACCATTTAGCAGAAAACCGTTTTTCTCGGATATATGAGTTATCGCCACTTTACCCTCTCCTACCGACGTTATCACAAAGGGCGCATCTATAGTGGGATAGAAGTGATAGCCATTAGCGCCAGCATATAGTGCGCCTTTTTCATCCATACAAAAATCAATATCTTTAACGTAGACAGACTCGCCAAGTTTCAGTTCTGGAAACAGAGAAACCCTATCCAGATGTATAAAGCTATACTCAACATTATTTTCGACTTGGAACTGTGCGGATGCAGTAGTGGATATTGCTAAAAGTAGCCCTGCTAGTGTTTTGGTCATACTGACTTCTCCTTTTTAATAAGTACTCCTCACCTGTCCAGGTGAAGGCGGATCATACCTACTATTAGATATTTTTCATACTAATCAATTACCTGAGACGAGAATAATAATCGCCAAAACGACAAATCAGGATTGTTAGTCGTCCTGAATTCCTATACTTTCGCCTCACTCTCCGCATTGCTTTATATACAAGCGCAAGGACCATTTTTATTTGTACAGAAAGGAGTCTGACCTGCCTTTTTACGCCAGTTATATAATCTGAAACACATGCTTTTTATTGCTGAGATATATCGTCAATCGATTTCGATTGGCGGCGCATTTCCTATCTCGATTGATTTTCAACCAGGGAGTTGTTGAATGAAGTACTCATCTTTGTGTTTGTTGTTTCCTTTAGCCTTGTTGACGGCCTGCGGGGGCGGTGGATCGAATGACTCCACGCCACCCGCCAGCGCCTATCAAGATTGCGATCTTTCAGGTTATAAAACACTGTCGGGCAATGGATACCCAGCTAATTATTTCTCCGGCCACTCTTACTCGCAAAAGTCTTGGTCGAATGGGGACTTCGACTGGTACCCTCTGCAACTCAACATTGCAGAAGAATCCACTACGTTCGGGCATGGCCTCAACACGAGCGAGCAGACGTCAGAAGTTTGTCAGGCGGTGGCGACGAAACTGCTAGGCAAATTCCTTCAACCCAGCCAGAGCCTACAGAGAGAACTCGAAGTAGATCTATTCTTTGAGGGGTTTAATTATGCAACGACTTTATCCAGCACCAACGTGGAGGATAAAAAAATCACAGCAATACAACCCAGGCTGGCGCTGCATTTAGACCTACTCAAAAAAGAGTCTGTTGGTGAGAGGTTGGTGCTGGAATCCGAATCGTTGAACGCCTCAGCGCCGGTATGTAAAAAGCCTTTCACCGTATCGACGGAATGGAGAGAAGGTAGTGAGCCTAACGTTGATAGAAAGACGGAGACCTATGGCGCTGACGGTAAGGTGTATACGCTTACCCATGCCGCCAAGTTCACTGGCGACGCCTGCACCTTTAATATTTCCGGGCGAATCGCAATTGATGGTAGAGAGGAGCCTGTAGCCATACAGGCATCCGCAGAGTTGGAAAAGAAAGTCAGTGAATCGGGTTATGATCGGGGTTATAAACTTCACATTCACAGTATGAAAGTATACTGAACCTCGTATTCTCTGACTCATGCAGACGACGGCCGACTTGTATCGACCATCGTCTTGTTAATGATCAAATCAACGAATCACCAGATAAAAGGCGCCGCCGCCCCGCTGCACCAGCAGGAGCAATTTGGTCTCCCCAACATCCACTACTTTTTGCAGGTCGCCAACAGAATTTACCCGGCGATTATTAGCGCCGATGATGACATCGCCCGGACGCAGACCGCTATAGGCGGCGTTTGAGTTGGGCGCCAACCCGGTCACCACCACGCCGGAGCCGTCTGGATTATCTTCAAACGAAGCGCCTTCCAGCAGCTTGTGGATACGGGTGTCGCCAGCGATGCTATTGGGCGGCTCCTGCAAGGTCACTTTCACGATCTCTTCATCGCCTTCGCGCAAAATAGTCACACGCAGCTTATCGCCGATTTTGCGTTGCCCGATCTGGCTGCGCAGATGGCCTGCGCTACGGGTGGGCTTGTCGTCAACGGCGATAATGATATCTCCCGTCTTCAAACCGCCCTTCTCCGCCTCAGAATCCTTGGCGACGCTGGTGATCAGAACGCCGCGCTGGCCGTTACGCAGTTTAAAGGCCTGGCGCAGATCCGGGGTGATGTCCTGAATCCCCACGCCCAATTGCCCGCGTTTTACTTCACCGTGCTCTACGATCTGATCGATACTGGCCTTGGCCATATTGACAGGAATCGCGAATCCGATGCCGACATTGCCGCCGGTAGGAGCCAGAATAGCGGTGTTGATGCCGATCAGCTCGCCGCGCAGGTTGACCAGGGCGCCGCCAGAGTTGCCGGGGTTGATGGAGGCGTCGGTCTGAATAAAGTCTTCATAGCCTTCGATGCCAAGTCCTGTACGTCCCAATGCGCTGACAACGCCGGTGGTGACGGTCTGGCCCAGTGCGAAAGGGTTGCCGATTGCAACCACGAAATCACCGACCTCCAGTCTGTCTGAGTCCGCCATTTTCACTTCGCTCAGGTCGTCCGCTGCAATTTTCAGAACGGCGATATCGGCGTCAGGATCGCCGCCCAGCACTTCCGCCTTCAGGGTGCGGCCGTCCGTCAACGACACATGCACCTCGTCCGCGCCTTTGATGACGTGGTAGTTGGTCACCACCGTGCCGTTATCTTTGTCGACGATCACTCCGGAGCCGGCGCTTTGCTGACGCCGCTGCTCACGAGGCCGACGGTTGTCTGGAATATTGAAGAAGTGACGAAAGAAAGGGTCCTGCATTAAAGGGCTGTAGGATTCCTGCTTGGCGTAGGTCGCAATGTTGACGACAGCGGGGTTCACTTCCTTGAGCATGGGCGCCAAGGTGGGCAAGGGCTGCCCCTGTGAGTCGGCCAAAGGCAGCGCGGCGGCGCTGGAGGCCGCCCAGCCGACACTGACGGCCAGTACACATAATCTCAATCCACTCAGGGTTTTACCCATCAACATGTATCATTCCTCCGCTGGGCGCAGACGGGCCGACGACGAACGCATGCTTCACGACCTGACAGCGCGTTTGAAAATTTCCTTAGTTATAACGTCCTATGAGATGGGAGCGGTTTTGTCATAAATCCAGGTTAGATTTACAATCGCGGCTCTCTGTCACGTATGCTTCCATAACCTGCCCAACGCGGATATTACCAGAGTATGAAATTTTCTAAATCAGCGCCTAATGGACTGAACACTATTACCTTTTGCTGCGCCTTGGCGCTGGGCGTCAACGCCCTGCCCGCGCAGGCTCAGTTGCAAGAAAAAGATCAGGATGAGACCGAAACCTGCGTGTTCAAAGCGCTGACCCAGGGCCCAGGCGATATGACTATCGACGAGCTGAAGAGCCATTGCGGCATAGAAATCCCCAAAATTCCTGAAAACGCAAGCCCCGCGGTGAAAAATGGAGAAAGCGTTATCGCCGAGCGCATTATGCGGGAGCAGCTTTCCAGCAACAGCCGCAGCGTGATCACGCCGCACCTGCGCAACTACCTGATGCCGGTGTCTTACCTGAAAAACCCCAACAGCGAACCGTTACGCGAGGCTTACGACCTTGGGGAGGAGGCGGAACTGGACAACCTGGAGGCCAAGTTTCAGATCAGCCTGAAAGTGCCGCTGGCGCAGGAAACCTTCATCGACTCAGACGCCATATTTTTCGGCGTAACCCTCAAGTCCTTCTGGCAGGTGTATAACCACGATTATTCCGCGCCATTTAGGGAGACCAACTATGAGCCGGAAGTGTTCTGGATCGCGCCAGTGGACTGGACCTTTTCCACCGCGGATTTCAGTCTGCTGGCGGTGGGCTTCAGCCACCAGTCCAACGGTCGCTCGCAGCCCCTGTCGCGGAGCTGGAACCGCATCTACGCCAACTTCATCTGGGAGCATAGCCGCTTCGTTTTCAGTCTGAAGCCCTGGTGGAGAATTCCGGAAGACCAGAAAAAGGACAAGCTCGATCCCAAAGGCGACGACAATCCCGATATCGACGACTACATGGGACACTTCGAGTTCACCACCGCCTACCGTTGGGATAACTATGAAGCCAGTCTCATGCTGCGCAACAACCTGCGCGAAGATAACAAAGGCGCAGTGGAATTGGGGTTCACCTTCCCATTATGGAAGCGGCTGCGCGGTTACGTGCAGTACTTCAACGGCTATGGCGAAAACCTGATGGACTATAACGCATCGGTGGAGCGCATCGGCATCGGCGTGTTGTTGACGGACCTGCTCTGATCAAGCGCTGCGCAGCGTTCCGTCAATTGGCGAGCAGGCGGTCAAACATTTTTTCCAGTTCCGCCTGCCGATCATAATAGGAAATCTGATATTGAGGCTCCAGAGCAAGCGACAAGTCCTCGCCATAACGAGCCAGACCGCGTAGTGACTCCAAGGCATTCTGCGCCTCTGTAAGAGAGGCGTTATCCTGCAAACCGGCCTGCGTCAGCGCAGCGGCGCTTTCTCCCGACGAAGGGATAAGCAGGCGCCATTCACCACGACTGTATGGCGCTACCGGTTCTCCCCGCCACAATCCTGGCGCGTCCAGGCCGAACGCCCTCAGGCGCAGCCAGCCTTGCTCCGGCGCAAAGACGCGCAGCCCCCTCGGAGACAGCCGCCAGGGACTTTGATTATCCACTTCCACCACCAGCTCGCCCTGGCCGACGACTTCATCATAAAGACGCTTATCGACGCTGATATGCGTGCGCCCGTCCACCATCAACTGACGCACGGAGCTGATATCGATGACTTTGTGCAGTCCCAACAGGTTATAAGCAGGATAGGTGACGGTGACGATAGCAGTTTTGAGGCCCCGCCAGCGGGGCGTTTCCGCCGCCTTGCCGAGCAATCCGATCAGGCCCAGGATCACCGCGAATACGATGAAAAACTGCGTGGTGCGACGACCGTACAGGTTGGGAAGGATGACGCCGGCCACGCAAAATACAGCGAACGCCAGCCACCATAAAATTGCCGTCGGCGTCACCCAGCCGAATGGCAACGCCAATACGCCAATCGCCGCCAGGATAGCGACGCCGGCGAAGACAAAGCGCCGGGAGCGCAGGTGAGAGGTAAGCGTTTTTTTAACGTCCGGGCGCACGACCCGCACCGCCCGGTTCATCGCTTTGGGTTCAGCGACGACGCCATTGCCGGTTTTAAAAGGCGATGGCTGCGGTTGCGGCTTTGGTTTGGGGGAAGACTTTTTCAGCTGCAGGTTCCAGAACTTAAGCTCCAGCCCCTGTCTGCACAGGCTATCGACTATTCCCTGGTTAATGGCGTCGTGAATCCCGCTGTCTTTGTCCGGTCCGCCTGGCGCATCAAGCAGTACGACACCCAGGCGCTCCTGCAGCTGTTCGCCCAATTTGCGCCAGACCGTCTCCACCTGCGCCATCGCCGTCTGCAACTCTTCCGAGTCCGCCGCCCGGTTGTTGCTCATCGCCCTGCCGATCAGCTCATTCTGCAAGCGCGTCCAAAACGCCCGCCAGGCCGACGGCGACAGGATGTCATCCACCGTCCCACGGGACTTTATAAATTCTTCGATCTGCGCTTTTTCCATTCCGTCGTAATCCGCCGTCACCTATTGTTTGTTCGGCACAAGGTCTCGTTGATCGTAGTTGCGTCCCAAGCAGGACGCATGAATTACAGGGTTCCGCCGGACAGTGTCGGGGGCGGGGGTTTCTTATCGGCGCGTTTGGCGGCATCGTCCGGGGCGGCGTCTGGGGTCATCCCCCCCGCCATCAGCACCCGGCGCAGGTTATTCAATGACTGCTCCGCCTGCGCCAGGGCTCCTTTCGCGTATTTCTCCAGCCAATGACGGAACAAACGCTCCTGCTCCGCTTTACGCTGTGCGGAGAAAGCGTCTTTTTGGCCTTTATCCCGGCTCAGGCGGTCATAATATTGCTCCATCGCCAGTAAGTTATCGGCGATTTCTTTCTCGACTTGCCCGTGCGCCTCTTCAATTTTACCCCGCAATTTTCCTTTCGCCGCCGTAGCGTCGTGCAGGTCCAGCAATGCTTCCGTTTGCGCCAGCTTGTTGAGCAGGTAGGCATCATATTCTTGTACACATTCCAGTCGCTCGCGCAGCTCTTCTTCACCTGATTCCGCGAACGCCAACAGGTATTCTTCACAGCCGAAAGCATCCGGCGACTTCACGCCGAAGCGCTCCGTTTGCTGCAGCAGATAGTCATACTGCGCCTGTAGTCGCAGCGCTTCATTAGTTTCATCCCGCCATACGCGCCGATACAGCGCCTGCTCCCACGCCAGTTTCTGGGCGCGCGCCTGTTTGTCCAGCTCCGCCACCCTTCTGCTGCGGGCGACATCTTCTCGCGCCATGTCAGAGCGCACTCGCAGCGCCTGTTGGGTCAGCGCGTCACGGTGTGACGGCTCCAGCATGGGGTCCAACAGACCAGCGTCAAAGCTGGCGAGAATCGCCTTCAGCTTATCCCGGTAAACAATCGGCGTATGCGCGCTTTTATAGACATCCAGCTTTGCGCGGATAGGAGACAGAGATAAGTGATGTGCTCTCGCGATGACGTCGAGCTGGCTGAATACGCGCGTCTCCAGAGTGCGAATTTCTTCAAATGGATAAAATTCCGCCGCCCAGCGGCGCAAACCGGACAAATCCCAACTCATCTTGGCGATACGCACACGGGTCGGCTTGAAGCCTTTGCGCACCACGCCTTTGGCCTGCTCCTCCGTCAGCCAGAGGCGGCCGTCTTCGTCGGGCGTCCAAAACAGATTGCTCCAGTCAAGCTGGCGAGGCAACGAAAGCGACCAGTCGCCGCCGCCCGGTTTCGCCATGCCAGGGTCCACATCAATACACACCGGCTGTTTGAAAGCATTGCTGGGTCCGCACAGGTAGACGGTCATGTCGTAAGGCAGGATAGTGGCGGCGACCTCTGGCGGAATGCTGTCGCCCTGAATACCGGCGCCCAACTCTGTGTCAACGAGCCCGGGTTGCGCCTTCCACTTGATGGAGCCGCTCACGGCGGGGCCGCTCAACAATGGATACAGCTCCCAGCGCAGAGAATACGCCATGGGACGCAAGCCGTCTTTGTCTTGATGTTCCCCAGAGATCTCGCCTTTGTGGCCATAGGGAGAAACAGAAGGCGCCGCCGCCAGGGGCGAAGTGAACATGAAAAGGATAAGCGCCGACCACCAATGATTATTCAAAGCGCCAACCATGAAAAACTCTCATTGCCATTCCTGTTGATGACCCGATTTACACTTTACTTCCATTTGCTCGGTCTTCCCCTAACCGTCAAGCGAACAGCGATCTCTTAACGGCGGGCTTCAGCCGGTGTGTGATTGTGCATAATCCTAAAAAAATAGTAATCCCGCCTTGCACTTAGGCCGAATGCCCGAGCTGGAGTCGCGTGCCTCCTCCTTCAGTTTATACCGCTATCTACTGACTATATTGCCAAAATGCGGAATTGAACAGATAATGGCCTCCGATTTACGGCGACCAAACGGTTTCCATGCCGATTTCCCGGTCGTCGCCCAAGCAGATTCATCTATCAAACCATCCAGAGTTAGCGCTGGTTGTTGTGCACGGAGTGTGTGGCAATGAGTGTGGACAACCCCTGTTTGTCCTGTGGCGCCTGTTGCGCCAGTTTTCGCGTGTCTTTTTATTGGGCTGAGGCAGATGCTGAGTCCGGCGGCGTAGTACCGCTGGAATTTACCGAGAAGCTGAATCCCTGGCGTAGTGTGATGGCTGGCACCAATCAGCCGCAGCCCCGTTGTCGCGCGTTATGCGGTGATATCGGCGGCTATACGACTTGCTCTATCTATGATCAAAGGCCTTCTCCCTGCCGAGAGTTCGAAGCCGGCTCAGAGGGCTGCCTGAAAGCCAGGGCGAAGCACGGCTTGCCTTTGGACTTTCCCGACTGGCGGGCCGCCTGAACGAGGCGGCCGCACATCGCTCTGGAATCGAGCCTTAGCGTAGTCGACCGGCGCAATCCGCGCACTCCAGCACCTGCACGCGCTTGGTGAATGCCGGCGGCGCGCCGCTGTGAAAGGCGTCGCTTTCACTCAGCCTCCGGTAGACGGCTACATCATAGGTCAGTGGGTATTGCTTGTCGGATGTCGCATAGCTGGCGCAATCGCCATCGGTGCGAAAAATGCAAAACTCAAACTGGTAGGCGCGCGGCCGCACCAGCTCTACTGTCTCCGTCGACAGACAAACCCGGTCGCTGTCGCTCAGGCTGCCGGTCACTGCATAGCTATTGCAGATTTCGGCGGTCCCGCCATACAGATACTCGACGCCGTCCGCCCCGACAAAACGGCTGACTTCGTTCACTTTGGCGAATATTAACTTTGAGCCCACGCCATTCGAAGATTTGGCGTGAAAGGTCACTACCGGCATATCCGGCGAATAGAAACGGTTCCGATAGATATCACCCCAGTCCGACTGAGGGCCCAATTGCGCAGAAGCCAGCGCAGGAAACAGCGCCAGCATTAAGGACAGCAGTATCTTCATACAGGTTCTCCCCGGGGATTACGATGATCAACTGAGGAAACCGGCCCGGACGCAAGGCCCAGAGCCTTAACCACGTCTGCCGTGGTTAGACTCCGGTGAAAGAAGAAAGTTCCTGGAAAGCGGATAATTTATCGCGTTGACGTCCTGTCAGGGAGTTTGGACGCCGCAGCCTTTCAAGATGATGCGAATGAGATTGTCCGCCGCGAAATCGAAATCCTTGGAGGTCAGCTTTTTACGTCCCAACACCGCTTCAATCTGGGTGCTGAAGTCCGCGTAATGCTGGGTGGCGCTCCAAATCAGGAAAATCAGGTGCTCGGGGGAAATGGGATCAATTTTGCCCTGATCAATCCAGGACTGAATCACCGCCGATTTTTCCCTGACCCATTGGCGGTTATTGGATTTCAGGTATTTGCCCAGCGTGGGCGCCCCGCTGATTATCTCCGTTGCGAAGATCTTGGAGGCCAGTGGGTGGGTTTTCGCCAGCATCACCTTGGAGCGGATATAACGTCCCAGGGCGTCCGCCGGACTGTCTTCCGGGCGGATGGCGTCAAAGGCGGAGTTCCAGAGTTCGACAATGTCGCTCAACACCGCCAGATAAAGGTCGTGCTTGCTCTTGAAGTAATAATGAACATTGGCTTTGGGCAGCCCCGCTGTGTCGGCAATCTGCTGAACTGTCGCGCCCTTGAAACCGTGGCGGGCGAATTCAATTTCCGCCGCCCGCAGGATAAGCATTTCATTCTTTTGCCTGATACGGCCCGGATTCTCCACACGGTTTGTTTTCAATACCATAGTCGCCCTAACCATCCCCTGCTGCTTAATGGGTGAACAGTTCGCGGGCCGCCGCGACAACGGCGACGACGCCCACGGTTAACTCACTGAATTAACGTATTGTTCATGTTATGGCGTCAACTGCAAGCGGCTTGGCGCAAACGCAGCGCCGCAGCGGTATGTTCCGCACGCAATCGAGCCATATCCACATCCATAAGTTCACTGTTTTTGACGCGCCAACGCCCGGCCACCATCACTGCATCCGCTTGATGGGCGCCACACAGCACCAACGCCGCCAAGGGGTCGCCGGAGCCGGAAAAGCGGTTCTCGTCCAGCTTGAATAGCGCCAGGTCCGCCTGCTTCCCAACGCCCAGCACGCCCAGTTCAGGACGCTTGAGCAGCTTCGCCGAGCCCTTGGTGGCCAGGTCCAGCGCCCATTGATGGGTAATCTGGCCCGGCGCATAACGTAAGCGCTGTATTAACAGCGCCTGACGCACTTCCTGAATCATGTTGGAGCAATCATTGGAGGCGGAGCCGTCCACCGCCAACCCCACGGGCGCTCCTCGTTGTTGCAGGTCCAGCGTCTGACATACGCCGGAGCCAAGCAGCATATTGGAGCTGGGACAATGCGCCACGCCCACGCCGCGCCGCCCGAGTTCGTCCATTTCTTCGTCGGTGAAGTGAATGCCGTGGGCCAGCCAGACGCCTTCGTGCATCCAGCCCACTTCCGCCAGATACTCTACCGGCCGCACCCCATATACCCGTATGCAGAAGTCATTTTCATCCTCGGTTTCCGCCAGATGGGTGTGCAGCAAAACGCCTTCCCGGGAGGCCAGATGATTGGTTTCCTGCATGAGTTCACGAGTTACGGAGAATGGCGAGCAAGGCGCCAGGGCGATCTGCAGCATGGAGCCGTCATTGGCGTCATGATAGGCGCGGATAAGGCGCAGGCTGTCATCCAGGATCGACTGCTCGTCCTGCACCACTGACTGGGGCGGCAGGCCGCCGTCTTTTTCGCCAAGACTCATGGAGCCCCGCGTCAATACCGCACGGATGCCCATCTTGCGCACCGCTTCCGCCTGAATATCAATGGCGTTGTCGATCTGCATGGGAAACAGATAGTGATGATCCGCCGCCGTGGAGCAGCCTGACAACAGGAGTTCCGCTGACGCCATCTCCGTGGCCAGACGCACCATGTCCGCATCCAGGTGCGCCCACACTTTGTACAGGCTCTGCAGCCAGGGGAACAAGGGCTTGTTCAAGGCGTCAGGCAACGCCCTCGTCAAGGTCTGATAGAAATGATGATGGGTGTTGATCAAGCCCGGCAGCAATAAATGCTGCGACGCGTCGAAGGTTTCGTCATAAGGAGTAGAAGGCGCGCCGCCAGCGGCCACCAGCTCAACGATTTGCGAGCCGCGCGTCACCACGCCTCCGCCAGCGTCGCAGTTCGCTTCCTGACCGTATATCGCCAGCGGATTCTTTATCCAGAGAGTCGTCATCAGATCACCCGTATTTTGATCGCCCTAATTACCAGACGCCGGAAATACCGGCGCCGGGGCCATCATAAGTTAAAGCAGGACGGGCGCCTACTTGGGAAGCTCTCCTTCCACGCCTTCCACATACCAGTTCAGGGAGAGCAGATCCTCATCGCTCATCACATCGCCGGCAGGCACTTTGACTGCGCCGCTTTGATCTTTGACCGGTCCCTGGAAGGGGTGCAGTTTGCCGTCGATGATCGCCTGCTTACGCTCTTCCACCAGTTTGACGACGTCTTCTGGAATCGCCGGATTCAAAGGCGCCAGCGCCGTCGCGCCGCTCGCCAGACCGCCCCAGAAGTCTGTGGAGGTCCAGGAGCCGTCCATCACAGATTTCACTTTCTCCAGATAGACCGGCCCCCAATTGTGGGTCGCCGCAGTCAGATGCGCGTCTTTGCCGTACAGAGACATGTCGGAGTGATAACCAAACGCGTACACGCCTTTAGCTTGCGCCGCCTGGATAGGCCCAGGGGAATCCGTGTGCTGGTTAATGATGTCCGCGCCTTGCAGAATCAGAGTTTCCGCCGCTTCCCGTTCTTTCGCCGGATCGTACCAGGAGCTGACCCAAACCACTTTCACCACCGCTTTCGGGTTGACGCTGCGCAGGCCTTGGGTGAAAGCGTCGATGCCGCGCACCACTTCAGGAATCGGGAAGGAACCGACATAGCCGATGATATTGGACTTGGTCATTTTGCCGGCGATAACGCCGGTCAGGTAACGGCCTTCATAAATACGGTCGAAGTAAGTCCCTACATTCTTCGCACGCTTGTAACCGCTGGCGTGTTCGAATTTCACTTTGGGAAACTGTTTGGCCACTTTCAGGGTCGGGTTCATGTAGCCGAAAGAAGTGGTGAAAATCAGATCGTTGCCGGACTTGGCCAACTGACGAATTACGCGCTCTGCGTCCGCGCCTTCCGCCACGCTCTCAACATAGGTGGTTTTCACTTTATCGCCGAGCTGCTCTTCAACGTACTTGCGCGCTTTGTCGTGAGAATACGTCCAGCCCGCGTCGCCGGTGGGACCGACATAGACAAAACCGACCTTGACCGGCTCCGCCGCGGTCACCGACTGCGCCGACATAAACAGCGCCAGTGCGACGCCTGCGGCTTTGGCGAAGCGCTGCGCCAACGATTTCTTTTCTTGCTTCATACAATGTAACCCCTTCAGCAGGATAGTTTTTGAGTTATCCGCAGCTCCTTGCGCACCGCCTGACCCAGGCCGTCCGGGCCTGGCGCGTAATCAATCGATCGTTAGTCCGCCGGATGAAACGGTTTGCCCAGCGATACCGGAGCGTAGAGTTTCACCCTGGCTTTATCCGAGGACAGCATTACCAGCACCACAATAGTCGCCAGGTACGGCATGATCGCCAACAAATTCGGCGACACCGAAAAGCCCAGCCCCTGCGCGACCAGATGCATGATGCTGAAAGCGCCAAACAAATAGGCCCCCAGCAATACCCGCTCGGCTTTCCAACTGGCGAACACCACCAGCGCCAGCGCAATCCAGCCGCGTCCGGCGGTCATGTTCTCCGCCCACAACGGGGTGTAGGCCAGCGATAAATAGGCGCCCGCCAGTCCCGCCATAGCCCCGCCGAACATCACCGCCAGATAGCGAATCTTGAACACCGGCAGACCCGTCGCCTTGGCGGATTGTGGCGATTCACCTACTGCTTTCAGCGCCAGTCCGGCATGGGACCGGTTCAAAAACAGGTAAACGCCGACAAACAGCCCGAATGAAAGATAGACCAGCGGATCATGGCTGAACAGAATGCGACCAACGAAAGGAATGTCGGAAAGTAAAGGAATATGCCAGGGCTCGATGCCAACCAGCGGCGTGCCGACATAGTCGCTGCCGACAAATGCGCTGAGCCCGGTTCCGAAAATGGTCAATGCCAGACCCGTGGCGACCTGATTGGCGCTTAAGTTAAGCGCAATAAAGCCGAATAACAGAGACATCATCAGCCCCGCCGCCATGGCGAAGGTGACGCCCAGCCACAAATTGCCGGTCTCCAATGCAGCGATGAAGCCAATCACCGCTCCCATCAGCATCATGCCTTCCTGCCCCAGGTTGAGCACGCCGGACTTCTCACACACCAGCTCGCCCAGCGCGACAAGTATCAGCGGCGTGCCCGTGCGCACGGTGGCGTACAGAATGTTGACTATCAGATCATAATCCATGACGACGCCCCGTTATTGTGAATGCGTGGAAAGGTTTGCGTCTGCGCCATTCACCAGGGCCGCGGACGATGGCTTGCGCAGGACGCTAAAACGCGGACTCAGGCGGATGCGATAGGCGATCAGCACGTCACAGGCCAGCAGGAAAAACAGCAACATGCCCTGGAACAGGCCTGTCAGCGCCAATGGCAGGTTCAGCTCAATCTGCACCAGCTCGCCGCCGATGTAGATCAACGCCATCAACATGCTCGACAGCAGAATGCCTACTGGATGCAAACGTCCCAGAAAGGCGACGATAATCGCCGCGTAGCCGTAGCCCGGCGACACCTGCGGCACCAGTTGCCCAATGGGCCCCGTCACTTCGCATACGCCTGCCAGCCCGGCCAAAGCGCCGCTCAATAACAGCGCCAGCCACACCAGACGACGCTCTTTAAACCCGGCAAAGTGAGCCGCGCGGGTATCCAGCCCCAGCACTTTGATCTGAAATCCAACGAAGGTCTTGCTCAGCAACACCCACACCGCCACCAGAGCGAACAACGCGAACAGGATGCCGATATGCATGCGGCTGTCTTCCAGCAACAACGGCAAAGTCACGGCTTCAGTGAAGAGGGCGGACTCAGGAAAATTGAAACCGCCAGGATCTTTGAGAGGTCCATGCACGCTAAACAGAAGCAAATTCAGGGCGATATAGTTCAGCATGATGGTGGTGAGTATTTCATTGGTGTTGAAATGGGTTTTCAACAGGGCGGGAATCGCCGCCCACGCCATGCCCGCCAGCGCGCCCGCCACCAACACCAGCGGCAGAGCGAATGCAGAGTCACTTTCCAGAAACTGCAGCGCTACGCCGCCGCCGACCAGCGCGCCGAACAAGAGTTGTCCTTCCGCCCCGATATTCCAGACTTTACCCCGGTAACATACCGCCAAACCCAGTGCGCACAGCATAATCGGCGCAGCTTTCACCCCCAGCTCGGTCCAGCCGTACAAGTCCGATACCGGCGCTATAAAGAAGGTATATAAAGTTTGCAGCGGGTCTTTACCCAACGCCCAAAACAAGATGGAGCCGGCAATCAGCGTCAATGTTCCCGCCAGTATGGGAGAGAGATACGCCATCCAGCGGGAGTCGTCTACGCGACGCTCCAGTTTAAAAATCATTGCCCGGCCCCCTTCGCTAACACGTCTGCTTCGTTATGCTCTCTCATCCTTCAGGCTCCCACTGCTTGTTGCGGCGCGGGCTGCGACGACTCCAGAAAGTCGCCGCCCATCCAACCCCCGACTTCAGCGATGGTTGTCTCCCTGGTCTCTTTAATCGGCGAGATCTTGCCCACGTACAGAGCGCATATGCGGTCGCTGATGGCGAACAACTCGTCCAGGTCTTCCGACACCACCAGAATAGCAGCGCCACGGTCGCGCAGTTCGATCAACGCTTTGTGAATCGCCAGTGCGGCGCCCACATCCACGCCCCAGGTCGGGTGCGCGGCGATCAGAAGCTTAGGATTCTGCAGGATTTCGCGGCCAATGATGAATTTTTGCAGGTTGCCCCCGGAGAGGCACTTAGCATGGGTTTCTGTGTTGGGCGCTTTGACATTGAAACGGGTGCGCACGGTTTCAGCGAATTTGCGCACCGCCGGCATGCTGATCAGGCCGGCCTTGGTCAGTCCCTGAAAATAGCCGGTCAACAGTCCGTTCTCTTTCAGGCTCATATCCGGCACGGCGCCGCGGCCAAGCCGCTCTTCCGGCACAAAGCCCACTCCCAGTTTACGGCGCTGTCCAGACGTCATCGCCGCCACCGGTTGCGTCAGCAGGCGAATCGCTGCGGGGGAATCCAGAACCACCGTTTCCCCGCTCAGCGCCGCCAACAGCTCTTCCTGTCCGTTGCCGGCCACACCCGCCACACCAAGAATTTCACCGGCTTTCACGGTGAAGCTGAGGGACTCCAGGTTGACGCCGAAAGGATCGTCCGTCTTCACCGACAGATTCTCTACAATTAGATAGTCTTCGCCGCCGGTCGTCTTCTCATGCTCCGCATGCACCGGCGTATCGTCGCCCACCATCAGGCGGGCAATGCTGTGATTGGTCTCTTCCGCCGGAACGCAATGACCGCTGACTCTGCCCGCCCGTAAAATAGTGGCGCTGTCGCACAGGGCGCGCACTTCATTCAGTTTGTGGCTTATAAATAGAATGCTGCAGCCTTCCTGGGACAGTTGCCGCAGAGTGGCGAATAACTGGTCGACTTCTTGAGGCGTTAATACTGAGGTCGGTTCATCCAGGATCAGCAGCTTGATATCCTGTAGCAGACAGCGCACGATCTCGACCCGCTGACGTTCGCCGATAGATAAGGTATGCACCAGACGATCCGGGTTCAGCGCCATACCGTATTTGTCGGAGACCTCACTGATGCGACGGGACAAAGCCGCGCGGTCGCGCACCTGCTCTTTGGGCAGACTGAGAGAAATGTTCTCAGCGACCGTAAGCGTTTCGAATAAAGAGAAGTGCTGGAACACCATACCGATGCCCAGTCTGCGCGCCGCGGCCGGATCAGCGATCTCCACTGGCTCTCCTTCCCAGTAAATGACGCCGGCGTCAGGCCAGGTAACCCCGTAGATAATTTTCATCAAAGTGCTTTTGCCGGCCCCGTTCTCGCCGAGAAGGGCGTGCACTTCGCCAGGACGGATATTGAGATGTGCGCGATCATTAGCCAGGCAGCCAGGATACTGCTTGGTGATTCCCTGTAACTGCAGCCGGTAGTCCTTACTCGGCGGAGGAAGATCAATATCGATAGTCATGCGCTGCCAAGCCTCTTTGGAACATTTTTGCTGTTTTTATTCTGTCCGGCTCCGGGGTTTGACGCCGGCCAGGTCAAACAGGGGCCGCATCATCAACATAAACCCCGGCAATTTCAACCGCCCGAACCCGCTATTTCAGTGGGTTCAGACCGCCTTATGCCGGTTTGCGTTCATTCCGAATGCAAATTTTTGGCCAACTGGTCAGTTTTTTATTTATTGACCAGTTGATCAACTTTGGCAAAACATTTGCTAACCTTACATCGACGTTAAATTCCGCCTAATGTTCGATCAGATCTGACTTGAACTATAGGTTGACCGGATTTGTATGTAAATAATAACCTGACCATGTAGACAAGTTTTTTAAAGGGCGTAAGCTATAAGGACAGGCGTGGAAAACGAGCGGCTGTCTGCGCATGAAACTAAGCGGCGACATGCGGACGTTATAACAAAAAATTTTTAGTAAGCTGTAATAAAAAGACCAAGGTACGCCACGGTGATTCGATTTTTACTGAACGACGACGCCTTAGAGCTCGATAATTTTGACCCGGATTTGACCATTTTAGAGTTCTTGCGCACCAATAAGGGGCTGACCGGAACCAAAGAGGGCTGCGCCTCCGGCGACTGCGGCGCCTGCACCGCGGTGATCGCCACAGAGGAAAACGGCGCATTAGCCTACCGCTCCATTAATACCTGCATTACCTTCCTGGGCGGGTTGCACGGCAAACAGCTCATTACCGTTGAATATCTTAACCGGCGCGGCGCCTTGCACCCGGTGCAACAGGCCATGGTGGACCAGCACGGTTCTCAGTGCGGTTTCTGCACGCCGGGCTTCGTTATGTCCCTGTACGCCTTATATCAGCATAAACAGCAGAAAGCGGATACACGCGCCTGCTCACGTCAGGAAGGAGAGGCCTATCTGGCCGGCAATCTATGCCGCTGCACCGGCTATCGCCCTATTCTGGATGCCGCCCGTCAGGCCACCTCATCTGAGCAACTGGCGCAAATCAAAGAGGATGAAGCCGCCATCTGCGCCAGACTGGCCGCTATCAAAGCACAGGGCCCCGGTTCCGTGACTCGTGAAGACCAAGGCGTCACTAAGCACTTTCACCTGCCAACGAATCTGGATCAGCTCGCCCAGTTTTACGACGCGGCCCCAAGCGCCCGCCTGCTGGCCGGCGGCACCGACCTGGCGTTGGAGGTCACCCAGCAATTGAAGCAGCTCGACAACATTATTTATGTCGGCGCAGTCGATGAAATGGACGCGTTGACGGTGACTGAGGACACGCTGGAAATCGGCGCGGCCGTCACCTACGAGCGCGCTATGTCTGCGCTGTCCCAGGAATACCCTGACATGGAGCCCTTCCTCGAACGTCTGGGCTCGATGCAGGTGCGCAATCAGGGCACCCTCGGCGGCAATATCGGCAACGCTTCTCCTATCGGCGACATGCCGCCGGTTCTGTTGGCGTTGAACGCCGTATTGACCTTGCGTAAGGGCGAACAAAGCCGCCGCCTCCCGCTGGATCAGTTTTTCCTGGATTACAAGAAAACCGCCTTGCAGCCCGGCGAGCTCATCGCTTCCATCAGCATTCCCCGCGCCCGCCCGGACGCCAGCCTGCATCTCTATAAAGTCAGCAAGCGTTTGGAGGATGACATTTCCGCCGTGTGTCTGGCCTGTTATCTCAAGATCGAGAACGGCTCAGTGGCGGAGATCCGACTTGGCGTCGGCGGTATGGCGGCGATACCCAAACGCGCCACGCTTACCGAACAGGCGATGTTGCAACAACTCTGGACGCCAGACACTATCCAAGCAGCCCAGACGGCGATCATGCAGGAGTTTTCACCTTTGAGCGATGTCCGCGCCAGCGCCGATTACCGGCGCAAAGTGGCTGCTAATCTATTGCAGCGATTGTATATTGAAAGCGCCGATGGGGCGGTGGCGACGAGGGTATTTCACTATGCGTGATCTGTTGAACAAACTCGGCAAACCACTTGAGGTCAAGCTGGATAGCGCCGTCTTAGCGCAATCCCAGGCTCCGACCACCCAAGGCTCCCCCAAAGCCGGTCGCGACGCCAAACATGACAGCGCCCACAAGCATGTGGCCGGCGCCGCTCAATATATCGACGACCGTTTTCCTCACGCGGGACAATTGTATGGCTGCGTAGGCAAAAGCCCACACGCTCACGCCCGCGTCATCTCCATGAATCTGGACAAAGTCCGCGCTGCGCCGGGCGTGCTGTGCGTGATTACCGCCGACGACATCCCCGGACATCTGGATATCGGTCCGGTATTCCCCGGCGATATGTTGCTGGTTAAGGATAAAGTGGAATTCGTCGGCCAACCTCTATTCGCCGTCGCGGCGGAGAGTCACGCCGCTGCGCGCCGCGCCGTGAAACTGGCGGAAGTTGAATATGAAGTATTGCCGGCGACCCTCACTATCGAAGATGCGCTGCAACAACAACTGTTTGTGCGTCCTCCTCATCAGATGCGCCTGGGCGAGCCGGAAACAGCCCTCGCCAACGCCCCCAATCGCCTGCGCGGCGATATAGAAGTCGGCGGTCAGGAGCATTTCTATCTGGAGGGACAGATATCCCTGGCGATTCCAGAGGAAGACGGCGGCATGCACATCTTCGCCTCCAGCCAGCACCCTTCGGAAGTGCAGAAGCTGGTGGCGGAAGTACTCGATGTTCCCTTCAACCGCATTACTGTCGACGTGCGTCGTATGGGCGGCGGTTTCGGCGGCAAAGAGACTCAGGCTGCGCCCTGGGCCTGTCTTGCTGCGGTACTGGCGCGCAAAAGCGGCCGACCGGTTAAATTCCGCCTCAGTCGCAGCGACGATATGGAAATGACTGGCAAGCGTCATCACTTCCATAACCACTTTGACGTAGGTTTTGACGACGAAGGCCGTATATTGGGCGCCGACATTACCGTCAACGGCCTGTGCGGCTATTCACCGGACCTGTCCGACGCCATCGTCGATCGCGCCATGTTCCACTCCGACAACGCCTACTTCCTCGCTAACGCCAACATCACCGGCAATCGCTGCAAGACTCATACAGTTTCCAATACCGCGTTTCGCGGCTTCGGCGGTCCACAAGGCATGATGGCGGCGGAAGCCATGATAGAGGCGATCGCCCGACGCGTCGGCAAAGATCCGGTGGAAATACGTCTGTTGAACTATTATCGGGAAGATCATGAGCGCTATGACTTCAAGCAAAGCGGCTATGACGTCACGCCCTACCATCAGAAAGTAGAGCAGAACCTCATTCCGCTGATGACTCGTAAGCTGATGGCGGATGCGGACTACCACGCTCGTAAAGCGGCTATTCGCGCGTTCAACGCGTCCAGCCCGGTCTTGAAAAAAGGCCTGGCGCTGACGCCGGTGAAATTCGGCATCTCCTTCACCGTACAGCACCTTAACCAGGCTGGCGCGCTGATTCATATCTACACCGACGGCAGCATTCACTTGAACCACGGCGGTACGGAAATGGGTCAGGGCCTGTACACCAAAGTGGCGCAGATCGTCGCCCAGGAGTTTCAGGTTGATGTAGACAACATCGTCGTCTCCGCGGCGCGCACGGATAAAGTGCCCAATACTTCGCCAACGGCGGCGTCTTCGGGCACCGACCTGAACGGCAAGGCGGCGCAAAACGCCGCACAGACAATCAAGGGCCGATTGATCGAGTTCGCCTGTGAGCAATATCAGGTGACGCCGGAGCAGGTTTACTTCGCGGACAATAATGTCCATGTAGGTGAAAAGGCGTTTCCGTTCGCCGAGTTCATCCAGCAGGCTTACATGGGCCGTGTGTCCCTGTCCGCCACCGGTTTCTATAAAACGCCGAAAATCCATTATGACCGCGACACCGCATCCGGCCGCCCCTTCTTTTACTTCGCCAATGGCGTCGCCGCTTCGGAAGTGGTCGTCGACACCTTGACCGGTGAGTACAAAGTGTTGCGGGCGGATATTCTGCATGACGTGGGCAAATCGCTGAATCCCGCCATCGACATTGGCCAGATCGAGGGCGGTTTTATCCAGGGCATGGGCTGGCTCACCACCGAAGAAGTCTGCTGGGACGCCAATGGCCGCCTGCTCAGCAACAGTCCGGCGAATTACAAAATTCCCACGCTGGGCGATCTGCCGGAAGTGCTGAATGTGGAGTTATTGCCGAACGAACCCAACCGCGAGGAAACCATCTATCATTCCAAAGCTGTGGGCGAGCCGCCGTTCATGCTGGCGATCTCCGTTTGGTGCGCCTTGAAAGACGCCATTTCCAGCTTGACGGATTACCGTATTGATCCGCCGTTGCACACGCCATCCACACCTGAGAAGGTGTTGGCGGCAGTGGAAGCGACCTTGAGCGCCGCCAAGGGAGAATAAGCATGTATAGGGAGCAATGGTTCGAAGTCACCCAGCGGCTCAGCCGCGCTGGGCGGCCTTTCGTGTTGATCACGCTGATCGGCGCGCGCGGCTCTACGCCCCGGGACAGCGGAACCAAAATGGTGGTGTCCGCCGACGCCACCTTTGACACCATTGGCGGCGGCCATCTGGAGTTCAAGGCCACCGCTATGGCGCGGGAGATGTTGGCCAGACAGGATTACAGTCAACGCATGGAACACTTCCCTTTGGGCGCCAGCCTGGGCCAGTGTTGCGGCGGCAGCGCCACTGTTCTTTTCGAAGCCTTTGCACCCTGCCCCACACAGATCGCTTTGTTCGGCGCCGGCCATGTCGCCAAAGCACTGGTGACAGTCCTGGCGGAACTGCCGGTGCAAGTCACCTGGATCGACTCCCGGGAAGAGCTGTTTCCTGAAACGCTTCCCGCCAACACCCATAAACGGGTGGACGCCTATCCCTGCGATGTGATCGACGATCTGCCGGATAACCTCTATTACCTGATTCTGACCCATAATCATCAGCTGGATTACGAACTGGCTGAAAAGATCCTGCGCCAGGACCGCTTCGCGTATCTGGGGCTGATCGGCTCAGCCACCAAGTGGGCGCGTTTCCGCCAGCGCTTTGACTATCGCGGCGTGGACTCCAGTCAGGTCGAACGCGTGAGCTGTCCGGTGGGCCTGTCCGCCGTCCCCGGCAAGCAGCCGATGGAAGTGGCGGTGTCTATCGCCGCCGAGCTGATCGGTTTGTATCACACCTCCACGCAGCCCACACAACAGGGCGTGGCCTGGAAGGACATCAAAAGCTGGGCCGCCGATCAGGCAGAGCCTCGGGACGCCAGCGACACGGACTCTTCAACGTCAACGCAAACATCCTCAGGAGAGACTTTATGAGTGGCGTCGCCATTCGCAGCCGCAGAGTGATCACCGATCAGGGCATGCAGCCCGCAACGGTGCTGATCGCCGGCGGCAAAATCGTGGAAGTGCAGCCTTACGATATGTCGATAGACGCCGACTACGAGATGGTGGATGTCGGCAATGACGTGGTGATGCCCGGTCTGGTGGACACTCACGTGCATATTAACGAACCCGGCCGCACGGAATGGGAAGGCTTCAATACCGCCACCCAGGCCGCCGCCGCTGGAGGCATCACCACACTGGTGGATATGCCGCTGAACTGTATCCCGGTCACCACCACCGCCGACGCCTTTCGCATCAAGCTCGATGCAGTGTCCGACAAGCTCTGGGTCGACTGCGGCTTCTGGGGCGGGGTCGTGCCGGAAAATATCGATGAGCTGCCTGCGCTGCTGGACGCAGGCGTGCTAGGCGTAAAATCATTTCTGATCGACTCTGGAATCGATGAATTTCCGCCAGTGACGGACAGCGACGTCAAACGGGCCATGCCAATATTGGCGCGCTACGGCGTTCCCTATCTGATTCACGCAGAGCTGGATAAGGAGCACAGCCCGCCGCCGGCAATCGGCAACAGTTATCAGAGTTTCCTCGCTTCGCGCCCCAAAGCCTGGGAAAACGACGCTATCGACCTGATGATCAACGCCGCCCGCGATTTCAAGGCGCAAGGTGTGGACTGCAAAGTGCATATCGTGCACCTGTCTTCCGCCGAGGCGCTGGCCGCCATCGGCGCCGCCAAGGAGTCGGGACTGTCTTTCACCGTGGAAACCTGTCCCCACTACCTGACCCTGTTCGCCGAAGCCATCCCGGATGGCAAAACACTGTTCAAGTGCTGCCCGCCCATTCGTGAAAACGACAACCGCGAGCATTTATGGCGAGCCCTGGAACAGCGACTGATCGACTTCGTCGTGTCCGACCACTCTCCCTGCACGCCGCAACTGAAAGAGATCGACAGCGGCGATATCGAAAAAGCCTGGGGCGGTATTTCCGCCCTCCAGTTCAGTCTGCCGCTGGTATGGCATGAAGCTCACCAACGGGGCCTGTCGCTGCCCTTTATTTCCCGCCTGATGAGTTGGGAAACCGCCCGCTTCGCCGGGCTGTCCCATCGCAAAGGCCGTCTGGCGCCGGGATATGACGCCGACGTGCTGGTGTTTGACGACCATCAAGCGGTCACCATCAGCAAGGACATGATCAAGCACCGCCACAAGATTACGCCTTATGAAGGCATGCAGGCCACCGGCGCCATTCGCCAGACCTGGTTGCGCGGACAATGTATTTACAAGGACGACCAGTTTATCGGCGCCGCCAAAGGCCAGCCGCTGCTGAGAGAGAGCAAAGCAGGCTGAGCGCGGACATCATGAACGACACACAACAACGATTAACCTCCACACTTATTTTGGAATTCTCTGTATGAGTCACGCCATCGATTTTGAACTGCCCTATCCAGGCGCCCTTAACTTGGCGGCCGAGCGCCTGGGAACCCAGGTGTTGTCTTGCAGCGACGACTTCTTCGCCTCCAAGGACAACCTGATCAAGTCCGGACGCGGCATTTTCATCGCCGATAAGTACACGGATAACGGCAAATGGATGGATGGCTGGGAATCACGGCGTCGCCGCGACGGCGGTTACGACTGGTGCACCCTGCGCCTCGGCGCGCCCGGTCGCATTGATTTTATCGACGCCGACACCAATCATTTTCGCGGCAATGCGCCGGCGTCAGTGTCTCTGGACGCCTGTTACTGCCTGGGCGAACCAGACGCCAGCACACAGTGGACGGAGATCCTGCCAAAAACCAGCGTTAACGCTCACAGCCAAAACCTGATCAAGGTGGACAACGCCGACAACTGGACCCACGTGCGCTTGAACATTTATCCCGACGGCGGCGTCGCGCGGCTGCGAGTTTACGGCTCTCCCCAGGTGGACTGGTCACGCACCCTGCCCGGCGAGCTGGTGGATCTGGCTGCTATCGCCAACGGCGGTCGCGCGCTGTTGTGCAGCGATATGTTCTTCAGCGACATGCAAAACCTGCTGATGCCCGGACGCGGCGTCAATATGGGCGACGGCTGGGAAACCAAACGGCGTCGCGGCCCAGGCTACGACTGGCTGATCATGCGTCTGGCCGCACCCGGCGCCTTGCAGAAAGTGATCGTCGACACCTGCCACTTCAAAGGCAACTATCCTGATCGCTTTTCTCTGGAAGGCGCCGTGGCGGCGGACCCGAACACGACAGACGCAGACAGCCTGAAAGCCCTGGACTGGCAAGCCATCATTCCAGAAACCAAGCTGCATGCGCATCGCGAACATCTGTTCATGGACGAAATTCAGGACAAAGCCACCGCGTTCACCCATCTGCGCTTGAATATTTACCCTGACGGCGGCGTCAGCCGTCTGCGCGTGCTGGGGTATCCCAAATGAGCCAGCTCACCCTAGAACAACTCAACGCTATGCCGGAACAGGCTGCGCAAGCGACTTTCCAGACCTGTTGCAGCAGCGAAGCCTGGGCGCGGGGCATGACGGCGGCGCGTCCATTCGCCGACCCGACGGCTGTATACGACACCGCCGACCGCATCTGGGCGGGATTGACGGAGCAGGATTACCTGGAAGCCTTCGCCGGCCATCCCAAGATCGGCGACGTGAATTCTCTGCGCGCCAAGTACGCTCACACCAAAGCCCTGGCCGCCGGAGAGCAGTCCGGCGTCAACAGCGCCGACGAGGATACCCTGCAACGTCTGGCCACAGGAAATCAGGCTTACGAAGAAAAATTCGGCTTTATTTTCATTGTCTGCGCCACCGGTAAAAGTGCGGCGGAAATGCTGTCGCTGCTGGAGGCGAGACTCCCCAACGCGCGTAGCGAGGAAGTAATAAACGCTGCGGAAGAGCAACGCAAAATCACCCGCATCCGCTTGGAGAAACTGCTATGAGCCAAATCACCACTCATGTTCTGGACACCGCCCAGGGCAAGCCCGCCGCTGGCGTTCCGATTCGCTTCTTCGCTTTTGTCGACGACGATTGGGAGCAGATCGGCGGCGGCGAAACCAACGCCGACGGCCGTCTGCCCACTCTATTGGAAGAAAGCGTGGTGCTGCCCGCGGGCCGTTATCTGATGGCCTTCGACACCGCCGCGTATTTCAAGAAACTCATGCACACGCCCGGGTATCGCGGAGCAGAGACCTGCTTCTACCCCTATGTGGACGTCGTGTTTGAAATCAGCGGCGACGGCGAGCACTACCACATTCCTCTGTTGCTCTCACCCTATGGCTACTCCACCTACCGGGGCAGCTGAGATGCCCGCGCGTCGCTTGCGTCCCCAAACGCTCACCCGTGAAGCCTTCGCGCCCTACGGCGACGTTATCGTCGCCGACGCTGGCAGCGAGCATTTCACCATTAACTACGGGCAGACGGAGCGCTACCACCAATTGGCGACAGTAGATGTGGCTGAATCCGATGGCGCGCCCATTATCAGCCTGTTTCGCTCAACGCCCTTAGCGCTGCCGGTCGCCATCCGCATCATGGAGCGCCACCCGCTGGGCAGTCAGGCGTTCTACCCATTGAGCACCCGCCCTTATCTGGTGGTGGTGGCGCCGCCCGGAGACTTCGACGCGGACAAAGTAGAAGCCTTCCTGGCGCAACCGGGGCAAGGCGTGAATTACCACAAAGGCGTCTGGCATCACTATTGTCTGGCGCTGGAAGACGTCAGCGACTTTCTGGTCGTGGATCGTAAAGGACCGGGCAATAACTGCGATGAAATCGAATTGCCCGACGCGCCTTGGACAATTGACTTATAATCCGTTGATTTTGATATAAAATGAGGAACCCTGACACGCCATGACCAGCTCCATCAGCGCCCATCGCGGCCCGCTTTTCCATATGATCGCCGATCCAGCGGAAGTGGGTGAAGAAGCCAGTTATCAGTACTGGGAAGACGGCCTGCTTGTCGTCGCAGACGGCAAAATAACCGCCGCCGGAGCCTACAGCGACCTGCTCCCGACGCTTCCCGAAGGCGCAGTCATCGAGAACCATCCCGACAGCCTGATCGTTCCGGGATTCATCGACACCCATATTCACTATCCGCAAACCGAGATGATCGGCGCCTTTGGCAAACAGTTGCTGGAGTGGCTGAACACTTACACCTTCCCCACCGAGCGCGACTTTCAGGATCCAAAACATGCGCGCAGAGTGGCGCGGGTGTTTCTGGACGAGCTTCTGAAGAACGGCACCACCACCGCACTGGTGTTCGGCACCGTGCACCCGGAATCGGTGGATATGTTTTTCGAAGAAGCGCTGGAGCGTAACCTGCGCATGATCTGCGGCAAGGTCATGATGGACCGCAATGCGCCGGATTATCTTTGCGATACTGCGGAAAGCAGCTATCAGGACAGTAAAGCTTTATTGGAAAAGTGGCACGGCAAAGGTCGCCTGCTCTACGCCGTGACGCCGCGCTTCGCCCCTACCAGCACGCCGGAGCAGTTGGCGGCGGCGGGCCGTTTGCGTGAGGAATATCCTGACGCCTACATGCACACGCACTTGTCGGAAAACCCCGCTGAGTGCGGCTGGGTGAAAGAACTGTTCCCGCAGTGCGCCAACTATCTGGATGTTTATGACCATTACGGTCTGCTCGGCAAACGCGCCGTCCTGGCCCATGGCGTTCACTTATGCGAAGACGAGTGGAAACGGCTGCACAGCTCAGATTCCGCAGTGGCGTTCTGTCCGACCTCCAACCTGTTCCTCGGCAGCGGCCTGTTCGCATTGGAAGAAGCCGAAAGGCATAAAGTCAAAGTGGGCTTGGGCACAGATGTAGGCGGCGGCACCAGCTTCTCCCTGCTGCAAACCTTGAACGAGGCTTACAAAGTCATGCAGCTGCGCGGACATGCGCTAACACCGTTCAAGAGTTTCTATCTGGCCACGCTGGGCGGCGCCAAAGCGCTGGAGCTGGATCACCTCCTGGGCGGCTTCTCTGCCGGTAAGGAAGCGGACTTCGTGGTGCTGGATAAACGCGCCACGCCGTTGCTGCAACTGCGCATGGAAAACTGCCGCAGTCTGGCGGAGCAGCTTTTCGCCTTCAGCATCCTGGGAGACGACCGCGCCATACGCGCAACCTACGCGGCTGGACGCTGCGTGCATAAAAAGGATTAACGTGGCGATGATGCTGACAGGTTAATAACCCGGCGCGTGAATGCGCCTGCGCGGCGACAAGACGCGCTAGACAGAACCTGACCTGTGCAGGTTCTGTCGCTTACAGACGCATAGCTGGACGCTATTTGTCTGTCGAATAAAGAACAAAAACGCAGGAAGCCGCGGATGCGGCTTCGTTGACCAATAACAATTAGACTCGGCTTTGAGGTCAGAATGGACCCGTATTACATCGACTGGATTAATCTTTTCATTCGCTGGTTTCACGTTATCGCAGGCGTGGCGTGGATTGGCGCTTCCTTTTACTTTGTCTGGCTGGACAACTCCCTGCAGGACCCGCCGGACTGGAAAAAAGAAAAGGGAATCAAAGGCGATTTATGGGCCATTCATGGCGGCGGCTTTTATGAAGTCGCCAAGTACCGGCTGGCGCCGGAGAAAATGCCGGCCACGCTGCACTGGTTCAAATGGGAGGCGTACACCACCTGGTTGACCGGTTTCATGCTGTTGTCCCTGATGTACTACTTCGGGGCGGAGACCTACCTGATCGATAAGTCCGTGATGGAGCTTAGCCAATGGCAGGCTATCGGCATCGGCGTCGGCCTGCTGGTAGCGGGCTGGGCGCTGTACGACGGCTTATGCCGCTCGCCCCTGTCTCGCAATGGCTACGTCTTCGGCGGTCTGTTATTGGGTCTCGCCATTCTGGCCAGCTGGGGCCTGACTCAGGTATTCAGCGCCCGCGGCGCCTATATTCATGTGGGCGCCCTGATGGGAACGCTGATGGCGGGGAACGTATTGATGATCATCATTCCTTCCCAAAAAGCGCTGGTGAACGCCGTCAAGGCCGGCGCCGCCCCCGATCCCAAACTGGGTGAAAACGCCAAGCTGCGCTCCACCCATAACAACTACATGACGCTGCCGCTGATCTTCATCATGATCAGCAACCACTATCCCATGACCTACGGCCATGAGTGGAACTGGGCCATTCTATCGGCGCTGGTCATCATCACCGCCTTTGCGCGCCATTATTTCAACCTCAAGCACAGAGGCGTAAAACAACCTGCTATTCTGGTGATAGCGATGGTGATGTTCATCGGCTTGGCGGTGATCGTCAAAAACACGGGGGAAGCGGACAACGCAGATACCCAGCAAACCGCAGAATCGGCGAATAAGGTCGGTTTCATGCAGGCAGCGGCGATCATTCACAACCGCTGCGCCAGCTGTCATGCGGCCAACCCAACCCAGGCCGGATTTGCGGAGGCCCCTGCCGGCGTACTTCTGGACACCACCAGTGGCGTTATGCGTCATCTCCAGCAGATTCAACAGGTTGCGGTAGATTCCAACTACATGCCTCTGGGCAACCTGACCGGAATGACGGATGAAGAGCGCCAACAACTGGGAGCCTGGATCAAACAGGGCGGCGGAACCGAATAAGTCGAGCCGCGTTTTTATCCAAAGGAGAATGTTCCTGGGTAAAAAACGCGGTTAGCATATGCAACCTTTTATATGCCTCAGCGATCCCGGGCGGGGTCGCAGGCCAGCCTGAAAGTGACCTAAGCAGACTATGAGCGACAGTAGATACCATCAAACCATCTTTATTTCGTGGGAAGAACTTCATCGGGACACGCGGATGTTATGCCGCAAGCTGATCGATATGGGCCGCTGGAAAGGCATTATCGCCATCACCCGCGGAGGCTTGATCCCCGCCGGCATCATCGCTCGCGAATTGGGCATTCGCTACATCGACACCGTTTGCGCCGTCAGCTATGAAGAACAAAAGCAGTCCGATGACGTCAACGTCATCAAAAGCTTTGACGCTTCCGTCATTGGCGACGGTGAAGGCTATCTGCTGGTGGATGATCTGGTGGATACGGGTAAAACCGCCAAAGTGGTGCGTAACCTGATTCCCAATGCATTTTTCGCCACGCTTTACGCAAAACCACTGGGGCGGCCTTTTGTGGACCTGTGCATCAAAGAAGTGTCTCAGGAAACCTGGATGCGCTTTCCCTGGGATATGGAGCTGAACTACTCAACTCCACTGGTGGACCGGCTCTAAGAGCCGGCCTCTCCCAGGCAGAAAGCGCGAAGGTTAGCTCTTCTGCTTGGTGCCGAAAATGCGGTCGCCGGCGTCGCCCAGACCAGGCAGGATATAACCTTTCTCATTGAGCCTTTCATCAACGGCGGCGGTGTAGATGTGCACGTCAGGATGGGCTTTTTCTACTGCGGCGATGCCCTCCGGCGCCGCCACCAGCACTAATGCGCGGATTTCGGAGCAGCCTGCTTTCTTAAGCAGATCGATTGTGGAAATCATAGAGCCGCCGGTCGCCAGCATGGGATCGATGATCAACGCCAGACGCTGATCCAGTTCACCCACCAGCTTTTCCAGATAGGTTTTCGCTTCCAGGGTTTCTTCGTTGCGAACCTGCCCCACTACGCTGACTTTGGCCGCAGGAATCAGAGATAAAACGCCGTCCAGCATACCCAGTCCTGCGCGCAGAATCGGCACGACGGTCACTTTCTTGCCTTTCAGCTTTTCCACTTCCACCGGCCCGGCCCAGCCTTGCAC
Organism: Hahella sp. CR1; assembly: GCF_029813005.1. Lineage (NCBI taxonomy): Bacteria > Pseudomonadati > Pseudomonadota > Gammaproteobacteria > Oceanospirillales > Hahellaceae > Hahella > Hahella sp. CR1. The sequence continues at coordinate 30,506 of NZ_JAPELK010000008.1, read as the reverse complement.
AACCTCCGTGCCCAGATTGAAATCTTTACTCGCTTCATAAGTCAGCAACGCTCCCACTTCCTGAGCAAGTTCGCGAAAGCTTTTGGTGCTGATTTCAGCCCGCCGCATCAGGCCGATTTTATGACGGACCAAGGGATGGCGGATTTCATGGGTAGGCATAGGATATCTCCGGCAAGACCCGAAAAGCAGGAGCGCTTTCCGGGCATCAGGTAATCTGAATATAAACGCGCAAAATGCTAGCGTATTTTGCGCGTCCACACATCCCTGCAGACGGAAATCTTGCGTGAAAATTGCAGATATATCGGCAAGATGGCCTTTATTGTTTTTATACGTCCCGATCTTACCGTTCCAGTTACTCTTCTTGCCCCGCCGGTTTCTGATTTTTCATGGCGACGCCGAAGCCGATCTTACCGTTTGCAGGATCACTGGCGTCAAACACCAGCAACTCGCCATCGGCGGATGCGATTCCCATCCGGCCGCTGTAAGTCAGCTCGCCGTTCGGCTCCACGTTATAGGTGACGCTTAGATTACGCGTCGCAATCCCCGCCGAAGCGCGTATCTGACTGTCAACGCCTGCCCCCGCGCCATCCAGCGTCAAACGACTGAACGTCGCCTGAGGGATGTCCTGATCTTCGATCACGACGCCCAGCCAGTATTCTCCCTGCAGAACGTTATTCGCCATATCCGTGGCGGTGCGCAGACATATCGCCGAGCTTGCCACCGGTCGCCAGCCGCCGACTTCCGCGTTGCCGGGACTATCGTCTTCAGGTGGAGTGACGGGAACCTGCTCTTTCCAGGCCACCCGGGAAAAATGGAACACCCGACCATCAGGGGACGCTCCTCCCAAAGTGCGTACGCTCCAGCGACAGGGGTCATAGACCGGGTTGCCGTCGTTATCCACTGGACAATCCAACGTGTAGCCAGCGTTCTGGACAACCTCATCAAACGCCTCGTCCAAAGCCGGATCGGACCAGCTTAGAACCGCCTCGTCGTCAAAAGAGTAAGCAATCGACCGGCTTTCAGAGCCTGCGCCCACGCCGGTGCTGCCAATACGCTGTAAGACGCCGTTTCCGTCTGCGTCTAGAGTAGCTTTGTGAATCTGCACGGTGAGCTTGTTGTCCGCGCCGCTGGGGAAATAGGTTTCCTCAATGCAGAGATAATCGCCCTGGGTGAGGTCTGGTTTCTGATAGACGATATCGCCATCCGGGTTTTCGGCGGTAGCAGTTTTATCGACCTTCACGCCGGCGTAGAAAGTGGTGCTGATGGCGGCGACATCCGTCAGGAAGAAAAGATCGCCAGCGGCGCTGATGCCGCCGTATCGCGAGCCGGAGGCATTCATGAAGCCCGCGTCGTCAAATTTGTATTTAGGCGTATTGATCTTGGCGTAACCGCCATTGCCGCCTTTATCCAACAGGTCGCCCAGCCCTGCGCGGGAGTTGCCGCTGATGATTGAACGCATTACGCGCCCCTGATCCCGCTGCAACGAAATTTCCGACGCATATTGCAAGCCGCTGAGAACAAAGTCCGGGCTTGGTACGGTAGGATCTTTAGGTTTAGTTTCCAGCTTTTCGCAGCCCTGCAGAGTCACTGCAACCGCTACGACGATAAGCGCACTTCGGGACCAATGCACAGGCCCCTGGTTGTATTTATTGTTATTCATTGCAATCAAAGAGCTCAGTGGGGAGTTACCAACTGCAATCTTAGGTTACACAAAGATAAATTCATTGATGCAATTGGCAAAAGCGGCGCATTGCGCGCCGCCTGTGCTCAAGCTTTGCGATGGGAGCGGGCTTCCGCCGCCTGCCAGATCATGCCGGTGAGTGAGCAGTATTCTTCCAGAGAGTCGATCATCGCGCGAGTCAGTTCAGCAGGCTCCGGCAACAGCGCCCGATCCGCGTTGATGCCGATCTGCACGGACTGGTTGTAACTCAACAGGCTGACGCCGAGCCCGATATCGCCCGTCTGCGGCACCCAGAACATTAACTCTTTTACTTTGCTGCCCGCCAGATAACGAGCGCGACGCGCGCCAGGCACATTAGAGAGCACCATCGACGTCTTATTACTGAAAAGCTCCAGCAGCGGCTGTTGCACGCCTTGGGGAAACAGCCCCATTGCGGTAAGCAATGCATGAGAAAGGCTGGGTTGCATTGACTCTTTCAGCGCCGCCATATCGTGCTTGATCTTGTACAGGCGCTCAATGGGGTTGCCGATGCCCGCCGCCAGCGGAACGAAGACCGTTCCGAACTGATTGCCCAACTCCTGCAACTGCTCTCTGCCCAACCGCGTCTCCAATGGCCGCAGGTTGACGGGCAAAGTGGCGTGCAAACGCACCCCGTCCACCTGATCCATTCGATCCTGCAACAAGCGTCTTAAGCCGCCGCTCACGCAACTTAGCAACACGTCGTTGATGCTGCAGCCAAACGCCTGAGCGACCTCTTTGAACTTATGCAGGGGAATCAATTCGGACCAGGTGCAGCATTTCATGACGCCCAACTCGCCCCGCAAAGGCGTGGGATCGTCCGCCTCCAGCGCCGCCAGACGCGCAATCTCCGCAGCCCCGTTCAGCCCCTGCCTGACGCCTTCCACGGCATAACCGGGTTCGCGCAGGATACTTTTCCCCTCTTCCGCAATGCGATAGCGCAGCTTGGTGCACTTTTCCACCGCCCGGGACAGCGTCTCCATGCCCATGACGAAAGACTGCCGCGCACGCACGCCGGCGTCTCGCTGCTTGCCAGGGTCCAGAGGAAATGGATTGATGTTGGGAGACTGGTCGGACAGCGAACCAAACACCGCCACCAGCGCCAGGCCGTCCGCATAGCAATGATGCACCCGCATCACACAGACATGATGATCGCCATAATTTTCAATGAGATAGACCTGCCACAACGGCTTACCCGGGTCTAAAGGCGTGCTCATCAGGTCGCCAATGAATTTTTCCAGAGCGCCTTTATCCGCCGGCTGCGGCAGAGCGACTTTGCGAACATGGTAATCCAGAGAAAAGTAGGGATCTTCTTCCCAGAAATAGAATCCGGAGTGATTAACCGGCTTTTGCCGAAAGCGGGGAAAGGCCAGAAACCGGGAGTTGATGAGTTCTTTCAGCTTGTTGAAGGGAATCGGCTCCACCACCGCCATCGCGGTGATCACCATCAGGTTTGTCGGACGATCCAACCGTAACCAGGCTGAATCAACGCCGCTTACCGGCTCAAAGTGATTATCTGACATGAGCTTTCGCCGCACCTCCCCCTACAATTCGGTCATTAGCCATAATGGCTGAAAATCGCAAACTTCTTTACAGAGCGATTACAAATTTTAACACTGGCTCAAAAGCGGCAATCCTATAATCAAAGTGCGACAACCTGACTGCCTGGTTGGATTTTGCCGGATTTTTCGAGCAGAAACCGGCGAGTTTGCGGAATGCGCCCAGGCAGTTTAACTGATGTGTCCATGGGGAAACCATAGAGCATCAGGCGACACTTTATATATAAGACTTAAGATTAGCCTCCACGCTTACGAAATAGGCGCCATAATTAACCTATAGGCGCAATCAACCAAAGTGTCGTCCAGTTGCGAGCTCATACAAATATAATAAACCCGTTGTAGTTTCAGCCACAGGAGGCGAGCATCTCCAAGCGTGCGGAAAACGGGGCGGCGCGACGGTGGGAGTTACTACCATGAAAGCAGTCCATGCCCGTAAGTTGTTACGACCAATTGATCCGGCCTATACCGAGATGTTTTCCGGTAAGGTCTACTCCGTGGGAAAAGGTGCGGTATCCCTCCGCAATCATAGCGCTCCGGCGGAAAATACCGTCATCGGCGTCCACGGATTTCTGGAAAATCACTGTTACTTCACCCAGACCTATCAGGCTCCCGACACTGAGCTGATCCTGCTCACCTGCAGCAATTACCATATTCCCGTCAGCGGACCGACCTTGGAGTCCGCGCCCTGGCAAACGCCCATCAAATATCTTGAAGCGACCATTGAGTACGACGCCGCCGTTCTTAATCAGGTGCTGCAGAATATGCCCAGCACCAATCGGGTGCGGGTGCATGGTCACTCTCGGGGCGGCGCCGTCATTCTGGAAGCCATCAAGCAGTGGCCCGAACTCTACGCCAATGTGGATGTCGTGCTGGAAGCGCCAGTATTGCCACAAGGCAAGCTGCACGTACTGGCCCGCGCATTGCTCGACCCGGTCAGTCACGGTATGTGGCCCTGGGTGATCCGCCTGGTCAACAGCGCCCCTTCCACCACTTACGGGCAAACTTTCTTCGGCAGAATGAATCCCCGCAAACGGGTATTGTTGGATCGTCTGTTTTCATCCACGCGAGACCATCTCACCATTGTGCGCAATATCGAGAATATTCTGGCCTGGATGGAAAAAGGCGACATGACGGCTTACGAGCACATGCGTCATGGCACCATCCTGATTCCCAAGATCGATCGCATTCTGGACCGGGACGCCATGCTGCAAAGCGCCGAAAACTCTCCCAACGCCATACGCATCATTGAAACCGGCGCCACCAGCCACTTTATCACTCTGGACAGCCAGGAATGGGTGCCGCCGCTATCGCTGCTCCCCAATGCGGCCGTCGCCGGCGCCTGACACTCTGCTGACCGCTCACTTCCGGCCAGGGACGCGCCGGTTTGACCTCCTCCAAGCCCTCACAACTGAGTAACCAATCACAAACCACGGAAACGCGACAAAAAGTTAGGTAGGCTTTTCTAATCTATCTTTAGTAAACTTGCCGCCAATCATTCATAAGTTGCGATGAGCCATCGCATTTACGCCGAAAGACTGTTTTCTGAAGCCAAATGGCGGGGATCACTCATGTCCAAAGAGAAACTGTTAAGCGTCAACGCAAGAACCGCCAACGCCCGACGCCTGCAACAGTTACTGCTGGACTACCACAACTATCGCCTGCAGAGAGACGAGCATCCCCTGGCGCAGGACATTGATCGGCTATGCGACTGGCAGGCGGATCGCCTCAAAAGAACCCATAATGACCTGTACAGCAATCAGCGCTACCACGAAGCGTTAGACTTCCTGCTGAAAGATCTATACTCCCCCAAGGAATTCACTCGCCGCGACGCCGATCTGGAAAGGGTGTTTCCGGTGATAGTGAAACTGCTTCCCGATTCCGCGCTGCATACAATCGCCGACCTGGTTGAGTTGAACCTGCTCACGCAACAATTGGATGAGCATATCGCCACCGTATTGCGGGAAATGCGCGTCGAACGTATCACCGAGGACAACTATGCGGAGGCCTTCCGGCGTTGCGATAATTTCGCCTCCCGGCGTCGCCAGATCACGCTCATCGACAAAACCGGCCATGAGCTGGAAAAGTATGTGAAAAGCCGCTTCGTGAGCTTCAGCCTCAAAATTACCGAAGGTCCAGCGGAAATGGCGGGCCTGGGACAGTTGCACAACTTCCTGTCCAGAGGCTTCAAGGCGTTTAAGGAAATGGGCGGGGTCAGTCAGTTATTGCGCGTGATCATGCAGAGGGAAAGCCACATCCTGGAACAAATCCAGGTTAACGCGGACTCTCCCTTCACCCTGCCGGATAATCTGCGCGCTTACGCCTGACTATAACGAGACGTAAGCCGGAATGATCAGGCTTTCTTCAGCAGCCCGTCCAAGTGGCTGTGAATTTCCTGCTCAATGCGGTCTTTGAAAGGACGGAATAAGAAGCCCAATTCCATGTGCAGATGAATCTGGCTTTCCGCCACTTCCAGCTGCCCCTTAACTCCGCTGCGATGAAAGCGCAGAACTTTATCCTCCCACTCATAGTCGACGCTGAACCGCTCGGACAGGCTCTGCGCCAGTTCGTCCGCCGCCTGCACGGCATGATCCATATCAAGATTATGTTCACGGGTGAGTTCGATCACTGACATCTATAAAACTCTTTGGTTAATTGCGGAGGCTATTGTTTATGGGTTTTCGTCATGTAAATCAAGCAAAAAAATCCCGCCTTGGGCTGTGAATCGCGGGTAGGACTTTCCCCGGGACACAGGTAGAATACCGCACAATTATTTTTACGGGAGCAACCTAATGACAGAGCGGGACACCACCCACTTCGGTTACAAACAGGTGCCGGTCACAGATAAAGAAAGCCATGTGGCCAAAGTGTTCGACTCGGTCGCCGCCAAGTACGACTTGATGAACGACCTCATGTCGATGGGCATTCACCGCCTCTGGAAACGCTTCACTATCGATAAAAGCGGAGTCCGCACCGGCGCATCGGTACTGGACATCGCCGGCGGCACCGGAGACCTGACCAAAAAGTTCTCACGTCTGGTCGGCCCTTCCGGCAAAGTGGTTCTTGCAGACATTAACGCCTCCATGCTGCAGGTCGGCCGCAACCAGCTGCTGGATCACGGCTACGGCGACAACATCGAATTTGTGCAGGCCAACGCCGAGGCGCTGCCCTTCCCCGACAATAGTTTTGATTGCGTCAGCATCGCCTTCGGTCTGCGCAATGTGACGGACAAAGATCAAGCGCTGCGGGAAATGCAGCGTGTACTGCGTCCTGGCGGGCGCCTGCTGGTGCTGGAGTTCTCCAAGCCCACCAACCCCATTGTCTCCAAAGCTTACGACGCTTACTCCTTCTCCGCGTTGCCACTGATGGGCAGTCTTGTCGCGCAGGACAGCGAAAGCTATCGCTACCTCGCCGAGTCCATCCGCATGCACCCGGACCAGGAAACTCTCAAGTCGATGATGGAGCAGGCCGGACTCTGCTTGTGCAAGTACTACAACCTCACCAGCGGCGTAGTCGCGCTGCATACCGGCGTCAAAGCCTGATATGAGCGCCTTCGACCCGCTTCTCCTCACCGCCCTCAATGCGACGGCGGAACGCATCGCGGCGGAGATACTTCGCTACGACGCCGGTTCCGCAGCACGTCTGGCGGAGCTGGACGGCAAGTGGGCCCAGTTATCGTTAACGCCTTTCAACTTGTCCCTATACGTCAGGTTGGGCGAACGCCCTCGTTTTGCAGATGAAGCCGGCGGCGACGTCGATCTCATCATTCAGGGCTCCCCTGGCGACTTCCTGAGTTATTTACAGAACAAAGGAGGCGCGCAAAACATCCACATCCAGGGCGATATGGGCCTGGCGCAGCGCATCGCCGCCATCGCCAACAATCTGGAAGTGGACTGGGAAGCCAAACTGGCCGAGCATCTTGGCGATATGCCCGCCCACTTTTTGGGTACACGATTGCGAGGCTTCGGTCGCTGGGTGAAACATGTGGGCGACAGCTTCCGCCGTGACGCGGAAGAGTATGTACACCATGAAGCCCGCACCGCGCCAAGCAAAGATGAAATGAACTACTGGGCGGATGAGGTCGACCGCGTCCGAATGGATTACGATCGTCTGGAAGCCCGTCTGCAACGCCTGCAACAAGCACTTAATCCCGCAGTAAAAGACACTGATAAGTGAGAAGAATTAACCGCCTTATTCAAATCGTCTGGGTGATCTGCCGCTATCGGCTTGATGAGTTCGCCCCGTTGACCTTATTGCCGCTGCCATTGCGCCTGTTGTTTTTGCTGGCGCCCTGGCGTCTGTTTCCCAAGCCGCAAATACCCCGCGGCGAGCGCCTGAGACGCGCGCTGGAAGAATTGGGCCCCATATTCGTCAAATTCGGCCAGATACTCTCCACCCGTAAAGACTTGCTGCCGGAAGATCTGGCGGACGAGCTCAAGCGTTTGCAGGACAAAGTCCCCCCCTTCGCCAGCGACTCAGCCGTACGGATCATCGAGGAGTCGCTGAAGTCCCCGATTTCAGAGCTCTTCGCCGACTTCCAGACTTACCCGATGGCGTCCGCCTCCATCGCACAAGTGCACGCCGCCACTTTGAAAAACGGCAAGGAAGTGGTGGTGAAAGTTATCCGCCCCAACATAGAAAAGACCATTCGCCTCGATATAGCGTTGATGCTGTTGGTGGCGCGACTGGTCGAAAACTACTGGGAAGACGGTAAGCGCCTACACCCAATCGAGGTCGTGCGCGATTACGAGCACACGATTCTGGACGAGCTGGACCTGCAGCGGGAGGCCGCCAATACGTCCCAGCTCAAGCGCAATTTCGCCGGCTCCGAGCTGATCTATATCCCCGAAGTCTACTGGGAGATGACTCACTCCCGCGTCCTGGTCATGGAGCGTATCTATGGCGTTCCCATCGCGGACGTGGAGCAGTTGCGCAAAGCCAACGTTAATATGAAGTTGTTAGCGGAGCGTGGGGTGGAAATTTTCTTCACCCAGGTGTTCCGAGACAGTTTCTTCCACGCCGACATGCATCCCGGCAACATTTTCGTGGATGTCAGTAATCCCGCCAATCCCCGCTATATCGCAATCGACTGCGGTATCGTCGGCACATTGACGCCGGAAGACCAGTCTTATTTAGCCAGAAACCTGCTGGCCTTTTTCCGCCGCGATTATCGTCAGGTGGCGGTGCTGCATATTTCCTCCGGCTGGGTTCCGGGACATACTCGCGTCAATGAATTCGAAGCCGCTATTCGCACGGTCTGCGAGCCGATCTTCGAGCGTCCGCTAAAAGACATTTCTTTCGGGCAGTTCCTGGTGCGGTTATTTCAAACAGCGCGCCGTTTCGATATGGAAGTGCAGCCGCAATTGGTGTTGTTGCAGAAGACCTTATTAAATATTGAAGGGCTGGGACGCCAGCTTTATCCAGATCTGGACCTGTGGTCCACCGCGCAACCTTTCCTAGAAAACTGGATGAAACAGCGCATCGCGCCGCCAGGGCTCCTAAAGGCCATTAAGCAACATGCGCCGGACTGGATTGAGCAGACGCCTGAGTTGCCGCAGATTCTGTACGAAGCCTTTGATCAGCTGCGTCATCTGGACCGCTACAACCAAGCTAACCAGGATAGCCTGGCGAGTTTGAGTCGCGCGTTTGAAAAGGATAAGCAGCAACGGCGCGACTTCTGGCTCGCGGGTTTGGTGCTGGCGTCCGCTGCGGCCATGGCGATTGGCGATCAGCCCTTACGCCTGACGGAGCTGCCATGGCCCTCCGTGACACTCGCCGTCGCCGGTCTTTACTTGCTTATGCGCCCCAAATAGCGCGATAGTAAGGGTGCAGTTTACAAATTTGTGACAACCTCCGACTTAAGAAATAAAACGGTAACAATGACAGAGCAAAATTGGCGCCTCGCGATAAAGTGGAATAACGACGGACTTATCCCCGTCATCGCCCAGGACAACGATACTGGAACCGTGCTGATGATGGCGTGGATGAACGAAGACGCGTTGTCTGCAACGATAGCCAAACAGGAAGCGGTGTATTGGTCCCGCTCCCGGGAAAAACTCTGGCATAAGGGCGAGACCTCCGGGCACGTACAGAAGGTAAAAGATATTCTACTGGACTGTGACGGCGACACATTGCTACTGAAAGTTGAACAAATTGGTGGAATTGCTTGTCATACCGGGCGTGAGAACTGTTTTTTCCGTTCTCTTGACGCACAAGAGTGGAAGGTCAACGCGCCGGTTAAGAAAGATCCGAAAGATATCTACGGATAAACGCCCGCCCTCAGCGTCCCTCACTCTCTCATTGATTGGTGAAGTGACGGCTCGGCAGGCGATATAAAGATTTAGACAATTTGTTTTCAGAGGCTTGGAAAAGCGCAACATGAACGACATATTGACCCAGCTCGGCAAAGTGCTAGAAGAGCGCAAGCTGGCCGATCCGGATTCATCCTACGTCGCCAGTCTACATGCGAAGGGATTGAATAAAATTCTGGAGAAAGTCGGCGAAGAATGCACCGAAACCATCCTCGCCGCCAAAGATGCGGAACTGGACGGTTCAACGCATAATGTAATTTATGAAACGGCGGACCTGTGGTTTCACAGCCTGGTGATGTTGAGTCACCTGAACATCGGTCCACAGGAAATCATGCAGGAGCTGGCCCGGCGCTTTGACATTTCGGGTCTTGAGGAAAAAGCTTCACGGGGCAAGAAATAACCGCGGACAGCCCGCACCGGCGCTATCGCTGGACTTGTAGGATTTGGTAATCAGGCAGTAATACTTCAAAGGAGCACAATCATGGGCATATCCATGTGGCAACTACTCATCGTTCTGGTAATCATCGTGCTGCTATTCGGTACGAAAAAGCTGAAGAACATTGGCGGCGATCTAGGCGGAGCGGTGAAAGGCTTTAAAAAAGCCATGAGCGATGGCGAGTCCGAGGAAGACAAAGAGCCCAAGAAGCTGTCGCAAAATGAGAGCCGCACCATCGAAGGTTCCGTAGAGCGCAACGACGCGAAGACTGAATCCAAACACAGCTGATCCACATCGGACGACCCATAGCTTATGTTCGATATCGGATTCCCAGAGCTCGTGCTGGTTGCGGTCATTGGCCTTCTGGTGCTGGGCCCGGAGCGCCTCCCTTACGCCGCGCGCAAAACCGGCTTGTGGGTAGGTCGCATCCGCCGTATGGTCAGTCAGATGTCTTCTGAGATAGACCGGCAGTTAAAGGCCGAGGAAATGCGGGAACGGCTGCGCAAAGAAGGCGATACGCTTGGCTTGGAGAAAATCCAGCAAACCGTCAACGATGCGCTGGCTGAAGCGAAGAAATACGAGGACATGGTTGAGAAGAACCCGGCTACGCCGATGTCCTCCAAAGCCAGCCCGCCCCAAACGCCATCTTCCGGGCATGACTCACAACCGGTAGAATCCCACTCCCATTCCGACGACGCCCCCAAGCAGCATGACCGCTCCTGAAATGACTCCGCGCGACGACAACGTAGATAAAGAACTGCCGTTATTTGATCACCTGGTTGAACTGCGCAACCGCTTGCTGCATTCCGTTTTGGCTGTGCTGGTGGCGTTCTTACCCTTATACGCGTTTCGCAATGAAATCTACGCCTATATGGCCAAACCGCTGCGCGCGGCGATGCCGGAAGGGGCCACCATGATCGCAACCGAAGTGGCGTCGCCGTTTCTGGCGCCCTTCAAGCTGACCATGGTGTTGGCGATCTTTCTCATGATTCCGTTCATTCTCTATCAGATCTGGTCCTTCATCGCTCCCGCGCTGTATAAGCACGAGAAAAAGCTGGCGATCCCGCTTCTGGTAAGCAGCGTGCTCTTGTTTTATCTGGGCGTCGCCTTCGCCTACTACGTGGTGTTTCCGCTGGCGTTCAACTTTTTCGCCAGCGCCAGCCCTGAAGGCGTAACGGTGATGACGGACATCAACAAATATTTGGACTTCATTCTCAAGCTGTTTTTCGCGTTTGGTTTCGCCTTCGAAATCCCTATCGCCACCGTGTTGATGGTCAAGGTCGGCATTACCAACGTGGCCAGCCTGCGGGAGAAACGCCCTTACATTGTGGTTATCTGCTTTATTATCGGCATGTTGTTGACGCCCCCTGACGTTATTTCGCAGACCTTACTGGCGGTGCCAATGTGGCTGCTGTTTGAAGTCGGCGTCTTATGTAGCCGCTGGGTGGAGCCAACTGCGGATTCCAACTCAGAATCCATCAATACCTGATTCCCGACTTAGTTCTGACTTTATGAATATCCTGTTGTTCTCCGCAGAAGAGCTTTCCGCGTCCGGTCAGCTCTCGCTCACCGACAGACGCGCAGAGCATTTGCGCAAAGTATTGAAAGCCCAGGCCGGTGACGATATCCGCGTCGGCCAGATCAATGGAGAGATGGGAACCGCTCGCTTACTTGATATCAACGAGGAGCGCGCGCGCCTGGAAGTGACTCTAAACGCCGAAGCGCCGCCGCCATTGGACCTGACCCTGATCCTGGCGTTACCCCGCCCCAAGATGATGCGCAGAGTGATTCAGAGCACAGTATCACTGGGAGTGAAACGCATCTACTTGATCAACTCCTACAAGGTGGAAAAAAGCTACTGGCAAACCCCTTGGCTGGAGGCCGCCTCACTGAGAGAAAACAGCCTCTTGGGTCTGGAGCAGGGAGTGGACACTGTGCTTCCAGAAATCCATATGCGCAAACTGTTCAAACCCTTTGTGGAAGACGAGCTGCCGCAAATCATCGCTGGAAGCGACGCCTGGGTGGCGCACCCCACCTCCGAGGCGCAGTCGCCACACGTCAACGGGCCACTGACTTTGGCGGTAGGTCCAGAAGGCGGTTTTACGCCTTATGAAGTGAAAAAGCTGGAGGAAATCGGCTTTAAGGGCTTCACCCTGGGTAAGCGCATACTTCGCGTAGAAACGGTTATTCCCGCGCTGATCGGCAAGCTATACCTTTAAATCGCACGGCGGCGAGCGCTATCAGAAAACCGTCGCCGCCACGGACTCGCCGCCATCTCTAACGTTAGACCCCCATCGCCTGACGAATCAGTTCTTTTTTGATGAGTGGCGTTTTATTCACCAGCGTCAATCCAGCGTTCCGTACTCCGGCAATCATGGGAGAGGGATGTCCGAAGCCGCGCTTGAAGGCTTCCATCAACGTCATCATGGAGAGATTCCCAGCCTGCCGCCGCCGCTGGTAGCGTCGCAACATTTCCTCGTGTCCCAGAGGAATGCCCCGCCCCAAGGCGCGCCGCGCCTCATCAAGCAAGGCGGCGACATCTTCAAATCCTAGATTGACGCCTTGCCCCGCCAAGGGGTGAATAGTATGCGCCGCATCGCCGATAAGCACCGCGCCACCATCAAAGTAACGCTTAGCGTGTCTCTGCCTGAGCGGGAAAGCAAAGCGTCGACTGATATCGGCCACTTCCCCCAACGCCTGCTCGGAGGCGTCGAATAGAGCCGCTTTGAAGCTGGCGTCGTCCAGCTCCATTAATCTGTCCGCTTCCACAGAATCCGCCGACCAGACAATAGACGAACAACGGTAGTTCTGATCCTGATCCAGTAAAGGCAGCAAAGCCAACGGGCCTGTAGGCAGAAAACGCTGCCGGGCTGTGAACTGATGAGGGCGGGCGGTTGTTATCGTCGCAACAATCGCCTGCTGGCCGTAATCCCATTCCCGAGTCGGGATGCTCAACCACTGACGAATACGTGACAGAGCGCCATCCGCGCCAACCAGCATTCGGCAAGAAACCGTCTCGCCGCTCCCGGTGTCGAGGGAGTAACCCGAAGCCTCCGGCTTCAACGCCCGCACCTGATCTTTAATGACGTGGATGTTAGAGCGTTCAGCAATACGTCGATGCAAAGCCGAGGTCACCACACGGTTTTCGACGATCAACCCCAAGCTGCTTTCGTACACTTCAGCCGAGGAAAACACTATCCGACCGCTTCCTCCGCTATCCCAAACGTCCATATCGGTGTAGCGCAGGCAATATGGCTCTATCTCCGCCCAGACATTCTGCTCGCGCAACAGTTTCTCACTTGCCAGCGTCAGAGCGCTGACACGTGGATCGAAGCTATGCGCGTCATTGCACTTAGGAGGCGTCGCCGTGTTTAGCCCACCTGGATCGATCAGGGCCACTTCTATATCCAGCGCAGACAACCCCAATGCGATCGCCGCGCCAACCATGCCGCCGCCAACGACGGCGACAGGAAATTGTGTCTTCACAATAGGCAGCCTCTACTTTGCAGACTCCGAATAATCAACGCCATTGCGGCGCGCGCTCAGCGACGCCCATGGCGTACTCAGCGAACCGACGCTTCGCCGCAGGCGCCAGATTCAGACTAATCAAGCCAAACTGCCTGACGCTTTCCAGCCAGGCGGACTTTTCGCCAAATAATTTGATCAGCCCATCACTGGCCGTCACAGTGCGTTTCTGGTCCGCCTGCTGGCGCGCCAGGTACTTGTTGAGTATCGGCAGCCCACCCAATTCTTCACTGGTGACCGCCTCATTCAGCACTTCCGCCAAATGCAGCGCATCCCTCAAAGACAGGTTATATCCCTGCCCCGCCACAGGGTGCAGCGTATGCGCCGAATTCCCCAGCAGCACCAGTCCTTCTCGAACCTGCTCCTGAGCGGTTTGCAGCGTAAGCGGGTAATGATTGATATCGCCGACCTGGACAATACGTCCTATGCGATAGCCGATCTGAGACTGCAGCGCCTCGGCGAAACTGGCCTTTTCCAGAGATAGCAGCCCCTGCAAGCGATTACTCGGCACAGTCCAGACCACCGCCATGCGATCATTACGCGCAGACGCCAGCGGCAAAAAGGCGACGGCGCCGCCATCAATGAAGCGCTCATACGCGATATTGTCATGTGAACGGGAAAGGCCCACGTTGACCACCAGCGCATGTTGGCCATAGTCCACGCGATGGCTGGCGACGCCAAAGTCCTCCGCCAGACTGGAGCGTCCTCCGTCAGCAAGCACAAGCAATCTTCCGACGATATCCCTCTCATGCTCCCCTTCCCGCAGACGCACCGTCATTCCCTCAGGACAGCTCTGCGCAGACACAGCCTCTGCGGGCGCCAGTACGGTTAAGTCCGCCCATCCCTCTAACGAGGCAACGAGACTGCGTCCGATGGCCGCATTGGGAACCACATAGCCAAAAGCATCGAGACCCTGTTCCTTAGCCTGCAGACGAGTCGCGCCCCATTTGCCCTGTTCGGACACATGGATAGTGCTGATGCCTCCGGCGTAGGGAGCCATGGCGGGCCATACCCCCATACGCTCATAAAGGAGGCGAGAGCCGTGAGACAACGCCGTGGAGCGCACATCGAAACTGGGTGTAAAGGGCCCCTCAGACGAGGTCTGCAAGGAGTGCGCCTCTACCAGCGCCACTTGAAAGCGACGCCGGGAAGACTGCTGCAAGGCCAAAGCCAGAGTTGCGCCGACCAGACCTCCGCCGACGATAACGATATCGTAGTGACGGGTCATCATTTACCCCGCATCAAGGCCTCAATTTCATCGACTTTCTTCGGCGTACCCGAGGTAATGACCTCACCGCCCTGCTTGGTTACGATTACATCGTCTTCGATACGAACGCCAATGCCTTTCCAGCGTGGATCGACATCTTCCAGTTCCGGCGCGATATAAATACCTGGCTCGACCGTCAACGCCATACCAGGCTCCAACACTCGCCATTCGCCGCCGACTTTGTAGTCGCCGACATCATGGACATCCAGCCCCAGCCAATGACCCGTGCGGTGCATAAAGAATTTCTTGTAGGCCTCGGTTTCAATCAGTTCATTCAGCTCGCCTTTGAGCAGACCGATCTCACGCAGCCCCTCGGTAATCACTTTCAAAGCCGCTTCGTGCGGCTGGTTCCAATGGCGACCGGGACGAACTTCTTTGATGGCCGCTTCCTGGGACGCGAGCACGATTTCATAAATAGTGCGTTGCTCGGCGCTGAATTGTCCGGAGACCGGGAAGGTCCGCGTGATATCGGACGCATAGCAATCCAGCTCACAGCCTGCGTCGATCAATACCAGATCTCCGCTCTTCAGTTTGTCGTTATTGGTGACGTAATGAAGAATACAAGCATTCTCGCCGCCGCCGACAATACAGTTGTACGCCTGCGCCCGTGAGCCTTCACGCAGAAATACGTGCTGAATGGCGGCTTCAAGCTGATACTCATACATTCCAGGCTTGCAGATGCGCATGGCTTCGTTATGCGCCTCGGCGCTGATGCGCGCCGCCTGCTTCATGATTTTGACTTCAGCGGAAGACTTGAACAGGCGCATGTCGTGCAACGTATGCTCCAGCGCCACGAACTCTCCGGGGGGGTGCGCGCCATTCTTGATCTTGCTGCGAATGACATTGATCCATTCCATGACCCTGCGATCAAACTTTTCATCCAGTCCCATGGAGTAGTAAACCCGCTGCTTACCTTCCAGCAAGCCCGGTAGAATTTCATCAACATCGTCGATGGGGAAGGCGTCATCAAAGAGATAGTGTTCGATCGCCCCTTCCTGTCCCGCCAACTTGCCATTCCAGCGCTCGTAGTCCGGATTCTTTTCTTTGCAAAACAAAATGGATTCGCCGTGCTCGCGCTCCGGGATCAGCACCATCACTGCGTCCGGTTCCGCAAACCCGCTGAGGTAATGGAAATCGCTGCTCTGACGGTAGGGATATTCCGAGTCACGATTGCGTATGCGAATTGGCGCAGCGGGCAGAATGGCGATGCTGTTGGGCGTCATCACATCAAGCAGGTGGCGCCGACGTTTCTGATATTCACGAATCGATAATGCTTGCACGTCTATCTCTCTTAAACTTTTAGTTATCCGTAATATGGCGCACATCCGTACAAACTGCCGGCGGGCCTTGTCCTTGGACCGTTAATGTAGCGTTTTCTTTTCCGGGGCGGCGTTCTTTTTAGCAGCGGTAAGTTCCTGCAGCACATTCAATGCCGCTACTTTCACAAACTCAGTCAGCTCCAGCAGTTCTCTTTCATCCTGCTCATCGCCATCTACTTCCGGGTCCACTTCGCCGATATCCACCAGATCCTGAAGAATTTCCTGAACATCCGCCGAGCAGGAGGATAATCCGCTGCCCAAGACAGACGTCAGCCCCTCGACGAACCCTCTGCACCAGTCCGCCAGCGCCGCAACGCGCAACGAACATTCCACGGCGTCTTCAGGCAACCAGGGCTGAAAGCTCATATTATCCTGCATCAGCGCCGCTTCCGCGTAGCCGTATACGGCTTTGAAAGCCGCTTGCAGGTTTTCTTCAATCGCATTGACGCTGCCGGCGAAACGCTGCGTATAGCTCCACCAGTCGTTATCCTGCGCCCGATCTCCCGCCGCCATTCTTCCGCACCAGAGACCGTGAACCCCTGCTGGAGTGGCGTCTGCGTCGATGCGGTTTAATAGTTGTTGCAGGGCATGGTAGGGTTGGGACATTCGTTTAACTCTCCAATCGGGCGGAAACCGCCCGCTTCCAAAGGTTTCGCCAATGTCGCTTGCAACGGCGAATGGCGTAACCTTATTAAATAGAATTCATTTGGCAAAAACGCCCGCTCTGCTTTAATAAAGCGCATCGGGCGCAATTGAATATATATGCGACGGCTCAAGCTTTCGCCATCATGTTTTTTACGGTTCTGACGTCAACTTTATCAGGATCGACTCACGCCAGAATAATGCTGTGTATGCTAACATGACGCCCACTTATATCGCCACGCGGGTGCGCACGTTGACCCCCTTACATCGGCGACTTATATTTAATTGGACGCCCATGCGCCTACAGTTTGGTTTTCTAACATTTTTCCGCTTTGATTTGCGTCCGTCATAAGTCGAGGCATGTTAGAAAACTCTTCCTGAAGAACCCTAGCAATACCACTGGAAAAACTTATGGATGTTTCTCAGTTGCAGCAGTTAAGCGATAAAATTGACCGCCTGATACAGAAGTGCAAACAGCTCGAAGCAGATAATCAGGCGCTACGCCAGCTGCAGGAAGACTGGCAAAAGGAACGCATGCAACTATTACAGAAGAACGATCTGGCCCGCTCCAAAATCGAGGCCATGATCAGTCGTTTGAAAGCTTTGGAGCAACGTTAATGAGTCGCACCAACAATACCGCCACCGTCACTATTCTGGACAAGGAGTACTTGGTCGCCTGTCCTCCGGAAGCGCAACGTCAACTGGAAGACGCTGCGCGGGCGCTGGATCAGAAAATGAAGGAAATCCGTGCGTCGGGAAAAGTCTACGGCACCGAGAGAATTGCGGTCATGGCCGCCCTGAACCTGACGTATGATCTAATGCAGCAAGGACAGAAGACCGAGCAGGTCTCTACCACCCTGAGCACGCTTCATGAAAAGCTGGATGCCGCATTGAGAAATAAATAACTTTACAAAACATACAATTACGCAATCAAACAAGAAAAAAATATTGAATATTCCTGGTTCACCCCACTGCTTTTTTTACATTTTTCGTTATAATAGGACCCAAGCTCCCTGAACTGCTCGCCAGTCAGATACGTCCTCGAGCCGATGAATTTTATTATTGGTTACCTCCTGCGAGTGATGTGTGCAAGTCCCTCTTGAAGGGAAAGCCTAATTCATTCCAGCGGTTACCTCCTTGAACCAAAGGGTTCAAGGGCCACGTCAGACAGCGGCTGTCTCGGGGAGTTTACTTTTTCTGCTATGAATAAAGCGTCTATTCGTCGCGCCATGCGCAAAAAACGCAGAGCGCTGACACCCGCCCAACAACGCACCGCCGCCTCCGGCTTGCGAAAGTCACTCAACTCAGCCATCCATCTCAGTCGCAGCGCCCGTTGGGGTCTATATCTCGCCAACGACGGGGAAATTAATCCGCTTCCAACGATTCAGCGCCTGTGGCGTAGAAAGAAAGCCTGTTATCTTCCCGTGTTACACCCGCTCTACCACAACCGGTTATGGTTCGTTCGGTATCAGCCCGGCGCCAGGCTCAAGCCCAATAAGTACGGCATTCCTGAACCTGTGCTGCGGGGAGCGAAAAGAGTTCCACCCTGGTCATTGGATGTGGTGTGCTTTCCATTAGTCGCGTTTGATAAGCAGGGGAACCGATTGGGAATGGGCGGGGGTTATTACGATCGCACCTTTGCTGACCGCCGAGTCATTATCAAAAGGCCGAAATTGATTGGGTTCGCTCATCACTTCCAGCAACTTCCAGAGTTGCCCCACGAACCCTGGGATATTCCACTGTCTGCCGTCGCTACGGATCAGCAGTTGCACCGCTTCAGAAACAAAAAAGCCCTGCGTTAACAGGGCTTTTTTCGAATCGTCAGGAAGACAGGGACTAATTAACGTCCTCGCCAGCGACGGAAACATATGTGGGCGACGTACGTGCTTCCTTGTGGCCAAAGGTTGTGAAGCCGCTGACGACCAACCCAAGGCAAAATACGATCACAAGCGTAAGCATGACGTCAGGCTTGCGCTTCATGCATCCCCCTAATTTTCATTGGCGTTTTTTTAATTTTATAAATCAGACAAATAGGTAATTGTCTTAACTTGAAATTATAGAAAAGTATTGTAACTCCTGCCTGATTTAAATCAAAGCTTTAAAACGCAATAGTGTGACCGTTTCTGCCTTTATATTAAAACCTCTTAATTATCAGGCGCCTAGAAACAGTTTATAGGCAGGATTATTGGTCTCCTCCCAATACCGGAAACCAACGGTATCCAGCATTTTCCGGAACTCCGCCATTTCGTCATCGTTCACCTGCGCGCCCATTAAAACACGACTATAAGCGGCGCCATGATTACGATAATGAAACATGGTGATATTCCAGCGAGCGCCAAAAGCCATGAGGAACTTCATCAACGCCCCGGGACGCTCCGGAAATTCAAAACGGAAAACCTTCTCGTTGGTTAACGCTGGCGAATGCCCTCCCACCATGTGGCGGATGTGCATTTTGGCGACTTCGTTATCAGTGAGATCAAGCACCGAGTAACCTTTTTCCTCCAGTGCGCCAACCAACTCTTTGCGCTCTTCCAGACCAGAGCTGATCTGAACGCCAACAAAGATCTGCGCTTCCGTCGCATCACAGTAACGGTAGTTAAACTCGGTGATATTACGGCGACTTAACGCCTGGATGAAACGCTTATAACTACCTGGGCGCTCTGGAATTCTCACCGCAAGAATCGCCTCGCGCTCCTCACCGACTTCAGTGCGCTCAGTGATATAACCCAGGCGGTCGAAGTTCATGTTCGCGCCGCTTACAATGGCTATCAGGTTTTGGTCCTGAATTTTTTCTCTCGCCACGTACTTCTTCAGACCGGCAATCGCCAATGCGCCAGCTGGCTCAGCGATAGAGCGGGTATCCTCGAAGACATCTTTAATGCCTGCGCAGATTTCGTCTGTGGAGACCAGAACGACTTCATCCACATACTGACGACACACTTCCCATGGCGCCTTGCCGATCTGTTTGACGGCGACGCCATCGGCGAAGATGCCGACTTCCGGCAATGTCACCCGTTTGCCCGCCTTCAATGCAGCATGGAGACAGTTGGAGTCTTCCGGCTCTACGCCTATGACTTTGACATCCGGACGCAAGTACTTGATGTAGGCGGCGACGCCCGCGATCAAACCACCGCCGCCAACAGGAACGAACACTGCATGAATAGGAGACGTGTGTTGCCACATAATCTCCATGCCCACCGTGCCCTGACCCGCAATCACCTCTTCGTCGTCGTAAGGAGGTATATAGATGTAGCCTTTTTCTTTGACCAGCGTTTGCGCATGCGCCGCTGCTTCGTCAAAGGCGTCCCCTTTCAGCACCACTTTCGCGCCCTTGGCCCGCACGGAATTCACTTTGATTTCCGGCGTGGTTTGCGGCATCACGATAGTCGCTTTGACGCCCAACTTTTGCGCAGCCAGCGCCAGCCCTTGGGCGTGGTTGCCCGCAGACGCCGCAATCACGCCTTTTTCTTTAGCAATCGCGGAAAGTTGCGCCAGCTTGTTATAAGCGCCGCGTAACTTAAAAGAAAAAACAGGCTGCAGGTCCTCACGCTTCAATAAAATATGATTATTGAACCTGTGGCTCAGCAGGTGGGCCGACTCCAAAGGAGACTCTATCGCAACATCATAGACTTTGGCGTCCAGGATCTTTTTTATATATCGGTGGGGCATGATGGGAACTTACTAAATCGCTAGCGGAATTAAGCGCCAAATAATATCGGCATTACGGACCCAACGTCTACTATTGATGGAATGCGAGGTCTATAATTCCCAAATTTTTGAGGGCGGGCTTATGAACCAGGACGAATTAAAGCAGGCAGTCGCAAAAGCGGCGCTGGAATACATCAAACCCCATCTGCAGACAGATACCATTCTTGGTATCGGGACAGGCTCCACGGCCAACTATTTTATCGACGCCTTGGCGGAAGTAAGAACGCAGTTCGAGGGCGCGGTCGCCAGCTCAGAGGCTTCCGCCGAACGTTTGAAGAAGTACAACATTCCCGTCTATGAACTTAACGCCGTTTCCGGCCTGGAGTTCTACATTGACGGCGCTGACGAAACCAACCCGCGCCTGGAGCTGATCAAGGGCGGCGGAGCGGCATTGACTCGCGAGAAAATCGTCGCCGCCAACGCTAAAACCTTTATCTGTATCGCCGACGAATCCAAATGGGTCGACGTGCTCGGCGACTTCCCACTGCCGATAGAAGTCATCCCCATGGCGCGCAGCTATGTGGCCAGGGAGCTGGTGAAGCTGGGCGGCGACCCGGTCTATCGAGAAGGCTGTGTGACGGACAATGGCAATATTATCCTCGACGTGTTCAATCTGCGCATTCTGGAGCCAGTAAAACTGGAGCAGCAGATCAATCAAATCACTGGCGTGGTCACCAACGGCCTGTTCGCCATGCGCCCTGCTGACGTACTCCTGCTGGGATCGCAGGAAGGCGTAAAGACCATCAAAGCCAACGACTGATTGAGAATCTGGCGCGCTCCCAGGATCGCGCCATTTATCTCTCCCGCCTCCAGTCGACCAAAGCATCTTTCAAAATCCTCTCAGGATTCGGTGTTTACCCATTTTTCAGAATCCCCCCTATTCTCTCCTCTCTCCCTCAATCAAAAAACAAGCGCTTGCTTGGCTTTTAATTGATCGATAATCTGAGCCCTGATAACAACTAGATAAGGGATTGGCGCATGTTCAACGAGACTCATCAAATGGCGCGGCGCACAACCGCCGCATTCATCAAACAACATGTCGCGCCTTATATTCAGGAGTGGGAAGAAGCTGGCTCGTTTCCTCGGGAGATCTATCGTCTGGCGGGAGAGGCCGGCGTACTGGGCGTTGGCTTCAATGAAAAGTGGGGGGGCTCCGGCGAAAGCGATATATTGATGAAGGTCGCTGTCAGCGAAGAGCTCATGCGCAGCACTTCTGGCGGATTTGTCGCCAGCCTGGGGTCATTGGATATCGCCTTGCCGCCCATTGCCCGTTGGGGCAGCTCTATACTGCAGGATAAAGTGATTCCACCTGTGCTCCAGGGCGAAAAAATCGCCGCGCTCGCCATTACAGAGCCTGGCGGAGGTTCCGATGTCGCCAATCTGCAAACTCGCGCCGTACGAGAGGGTGACGCCTATCGTATAAATGGCTCCAAAACATTCATCACCAGCGGCCATCGGGCGGACTTCTACACGGTGGCCGTACGCACCGGCGGCGAAGGCCACGCGGGCATCAGCCTGATTTTGGTGGAGCGAGAGCGAGAGGGATTTAGCACGGGCCAACCCCTGAAAAAGATGGGCTGGTGGGCGAGCGATACAGCAGAGCTGTTTTTTAATGACTGCCTTGTTCCGGCTGAAAATCTCATCGGTCCGGAGAACAGCGGCTTCATCGCCATCATGAGTAACTTCTTGATGGAGCGTCTGGCGCTTTCCATTATGGGCTATATGACCGCGCAAATCGCTTATGAGCAGGCATTGAGCTACGCCCGTCAGCGCGACGCATTTGGTAGAAAAATCGCCAAGTTTCAGGTTATCAAGCATCGCCTGGTCGAAATGGCGACACAGGTCGAGATCGCTCGCAACTACACATTGAATATTGCTCAACGCATACAAAACGGCGACAACCCGATCAAAGAAGTCGCCATGGCGAAGAACTTTTGTTCTCAGGCCGCCCAAGAGGTAACAGACGCCGCCGTACAGATTCATGGCGGCATGGGCTACATGCGCGAGTCCGTAGTGGAGCGGCTGTACAGAGACGCCCGCATACTCAGCATTGGCGGCGGCTCCACCGAAATCATGAACGAGATTATCGCCAAGCAACTCGGTCTCTAAGCTCGGACAGACGCCTTATTGGTTTTAGCGGGGCAAAGCTCCTATAATTTGCTGCCCAGCTTTTTAATAGAATGGAAAGTACAGATTATGAACTTTGACAATATTTCCGCAGGTAAAGAACTGCCAGACGACATTAACGTCGTAATCGAAATTCCTGCGCAAAGCAGCCCGATTAAATACGAAATCGACAAAGACTCCGGTGCGGTCGTTGTCGACCGTTTCATGGCCACGCCCATGTTCTATCCCTGCAACTACGGCTTTATTCCTCACACGCTGTCTGACGACGGCGACCCGCTGGATGTGTTGGTTGTTGCGCCCTACCCGATCCAGCCAGGCGCAGTGATCCGCTGCCGTCCAATCGGTGTGTTGAACATGACTGACGAAGCTGGCGAAGACGCCAAGCTGCTGGCGGTTCCTCACTCCAAGCTGACTCCGCTGTACAAAAACGTCAACGAGCCGACTGACCTGCCTGAATTGCTGATCAAGCAGATCGAGCATTTCTTTGAGAACTACAAGGATCTTGAAGAAGGCAAGTGGGTGAAAATTGCTGGATGGGCGGACCGCGAAGCAGCCCGTAAGGCGATTCAAGACGCAGCGGCGGCCTACAAAGGTTAACTGATGCGGACTCGGCGACGCTTCTGCGTCGCCAGTCATTCCCCTTCCTTAAAGCAGGCCGTCACAATGCGGAGCGACTACTTGTCCTGATCCTTGCGAATCTTTTCAACGATGGCGGTGGTTGAACAGTTATCCAGAAAGTCCAACGCTCGAACCTCTCCACCATATCCTTCGACGATCTCCCAACCGACAACTTGTTCTTTGCTGTAGTCGCCGCCTTTCACCAGGATATCCGGCTTCAGAATCTCCAATAAACGCTCTGGCGTGTCATCTTCATACCAGGTCACCCAGTCCACTGCTTCCAGCCCAGCGAGCACGGCCATTCTGCGTTCGAGGGGGTTAATCGGGCGCGCGGGTCCTTTCAAACGGCTCACAGAGGCGTCGCTGTTAATGGCAACGACCAATCGGTCCCCCAACTTTCGCGCCTGATCCAGATATCCCACATGGCCAGCGTGAATAATATCGAAACACCCGTTTGTGAAGACAATTTTCTCGCCATGGGCGCGTGCGTCGTCCAACGCCACCTTTAATTGCTCAACCGTCATCGCGCCACGCCCAGCGCCTTGTTCCTGCTGCACCGCTCGACGCAATTCCGGCGCGCTAACTGACGCCGTACCTAGTTTGCCCACAACAATGCCGGCGGCAATATTGGCCAGCGCCACCGCTTGCCCCATTTCACTGCCTGCCGCCAAGGCGGCCGCAAGCACGGAGATAACCGTATCGCCTGCGCCAGTAACATCGAAGACTTCTTTCGCCTGGGCAGGCAAATGCAGCTCGGGTCGTCCCGCTCTCAACAGGGTCATCCCCTGTTCACTGCGCGTCACCAGCAACGCTTCAAGCTCCAGCTCTTCAACCAGCTTTAAGCCTCGCTGAACCAGTTCCGCCTCGCTTGCACAATGCCCTACCACTGCTTCAAATTCAGATAGGTTAGGCGTGATCAAGGTTGCGCCGCGATACTTCTCGAAGTCACTGCCCTTAGGGTCGACCAACACGGGGATTTGTTTGCTTCGCGCCAATTGAATAAAAGCTTGTGGATCGCGTAAGGCGCCCTTGCCATAATCGGACAAAATCAAAGCCCCTGCGCCGGCTAACTGGCCTGCGACTTTCTTTTCCAGCGGCTCCTGCGGAACGCCAGCGAAGCTCTCTTCGAAATCCATGCGAATCAACTGCTGATGACGGCTGACCACCCGCAGCTTGGTGATGGTAGGTAGAGTCTCGTGCTCCTGAAAATCCGCCAATATGCCAGCGGATTCCATTCGCGCCGCCAGTGACTGCGCAGCTTCATCTTTACCCGTTACCCCCAAAATTACCGCCGCACTGCCCAGCGCAGCGATGTTCAAGGCCACGTTAGCTGCGCCGCCAGGCCGGTCTTCCAACTGCTCCACTTTGACGACGGGCACCGGCGCTTCAGGAGAAATCCTTGATGTCGCGCCGTACCAGTAGCGGTCCAGCATAACGTCGCCAACCACTACGACTCGTGAATTCTGAAACATTGGAAGCTGTATCTGCATGCCCGTCCTCAAAACTGAAACCTTCATTTATCTGTTTGCGATGGAAGGATCGCGCCGCAATATTAGCACGCCTCCCTCCCCCACAGCACCTTACCGCTCCGTCAACTGGCTAGACAAACTGGAGAGCCGGGCGGGATCGGGCTAAAATGCGCTTCTTTTGTTTTGGGAACGCCGCTAAGTGTCCGAAGAGAAACGCGATCTGACCTACTCAGACTTTATTCACCCCCGTTATTGGCCAACCTGGCTTGGGATCGCTTTACTATGGCTGATCGCCCATACGCCGTTGGCCTTTCAGCGCGCCCTCGGAACTCTGATGGGCCGCGCAGCCTACTATTTACTACCCAAGCGACGCAAAATCGCTGAGGTTAATATTAAATTGTGTTTTCCAGAACTTACCTCAGCCCAGAAGCAGACTCTGGTAAAGTCCGCCTTTGACAACAACGCTATTGGCTATTTTGAAGCCGCTTCCGCCTGGTTTACTGGAAAAGAGCGCTTTCGCTCCATCACCAAGGCGCACGGTCTGGAAAACCTGCAAGCGGCGCAGGCGAAAGGCAAAGGTGTTATTCTATTAGGCGGCCACTTCACGACGCTGGATCTTGGCGGCGCATTATTTGATATTTATTCCAGCGCAGCCAGCATGCAACGGGACCACGATAATCCCCTGTTCAACATGGTGATGACCCGCGCCCGTAGAAAATTTTGCCATCCCGTATTGAGCAAAGACGACTTGCGCGGCCTCATCCGCCACCTGAAATCCGGCGGTACAATCTGGTATGCCACAGACCAGGATTACGGCAGTCGCGGCAGCGTATTCGCGCCATTTTTTAATGTTCCGGCGGCAACGATCACCACAACATCACGCATCGCACAAAAAACCGGAGCGCCCGTCGTCCCCTTCAGTCACTTCCGTAACGAAAACGGCGGCTACGACGTCTACTTCGAGCCAGCGCTTTCTGACTACCCATCCGGCGACGACCTTGCAGACGCCACCGCCACTAATCTGGCGATAGAAAACGCCATCCGCCGCTATCCAGCCCAATACCTGTGGATGCATCGGCGGTTTAAGACTGAGGAGAACAGGGAGAATCATTCGCATTATGGCGGCAAGTAATATCATTCCAAGCCTCCTACTGAAGGATGCGGTGGACTTTTCCGAAATCAAGCGAGTTCTTGTCATCAAACTTCGCCACCACGGTGACGTCCTGCTGAGCTCTCCTGTTTTTACCGCGTTAAAAGCACAATATCCTCATCTTGAGGTGGACGGTCTGGTATACAAAGATACTCAGGACATGTTGAGTCTTCACCCAGCAATATCGCAACTGCACTTGATTGACAGAGGGTGGAAGAAGCTGGGCGTTCGACGTCAACTTGAAGCAGAGTGGGGACTGATTAGTCAGCTCAAGCAACGTCAGTACGACTTGGTGATTCACCTAACTGAACATTGGCGCGGCATGTTGTTGACTCGACTGCTCAAGCCCAGGTTTTCCGTCTGTCAGATCTACGCCCGACGTCCAGGAAAACTTTGGAAAAAGACATTCACTCATCACTACCCAGTAAACGCAAAACATCGCCATACCGTTGAGAAACACCTCGACGCACTACGCAGAATAGGCCTGTATCCAAGTGATGAAGAACGACGCCTGACCGCTGTCGCAGGCGATTCAGCAGAACACGCAGTCCTTGATCGCTTGGCGGAACAGGGAGCGACAGCAGGCGAGTACATCCACATACACCCTACTTCCCGCTGGCTTTTTAAAAGTTGGGATGTAGATAAAATGGCGGCCCTAATCAATCGTTTACAGGAGAAGGGACATACCATTGTTCTTAGTGCAGCCCCGAGCGGGGATGAAATGCGCATGATGGAGGATATTCTGGAGCGCCTGGTTCATCCCGTCATCAACTTCAGCGGGTCTCTGACGCTCAAAGAGTTGATCGCCCTGATACAGCATGCAAAGTTGTTCATCGGCGTAGACTCCGTTCCGATGCACATTGCTTCAGCAACTCAAACTCCGTGTGTAGCCCTATTTGGTCCCAGCAACGAGCGAGAGTGGTCTCCCTGGCTAAACAAGCACGTAATTTTATCGTCAAATCACCCTTGCCGCCCATGCGACCTTGCCGGATGCGGCGATGGCTGGCGAAGTGAATGTCTGTCACAGATACAGGTTGAGCAAGCTCTGAA
The DNA here is from genome assembly GCF_029813005.1 of Hahella sp. CR1. Classification (NCBI taxonomy): domain Bacteria; kingdom Pseudomonadati; phylum Pseudomonadota; class Gammaproteobacteria; order Oceanospirillales; family Hahellaceae; genus Hahella; species Hahella sp. CR1. The sequence goes on along the minus strand of NZ_JAPELK010000008.1, from coordinate 3,629 downwards.
TGCCGTGGAGCGCCTGACGTCATGACGATCAAATTGGCGATAATCAGACAGAAATACCGGCCTGACGGCGGAGCGGAAAGATTCATAAGCCGGGCGCTGGATGCTCTCGGCGCACAAAACCTGGAGCTGACCGTACTTACCCGAAAATGGGAAGGACAAGCCAGCAACGTCAAAGTCATCACCTGCAACCCTCCCAAGTGGGGACGCATATCCCGAGAAAGACGCTTTGCTAATGCTGTCTGCGCTCAAGTTGCAGGGCACGACTTTGACCTTGTACAGTCCCACGAGCGCATGCCCTGCTGTGACATCTACCGCGCGGGCGACGGCGTACACCGATCCTGGTTGGAACAACGCAAACGGATACTGTCGAAGGTTAAGCAAAGATGGTTAGAGCTAAGCCCTTACCATCGCTATGTATTAGAAAGTGAAAAGCGCCTGTTCGCATCATCCCGGTTACGCGCGGTCATTTGTAACTCTCATATGGTGAAAGAGGAAATCATCCGTTATTTCAACTTTCCAGAAGCCAACATCCATGTTATCTACAACGGAGTCAACGCAGAACAGTTCTCGCCTCAAGCTTGTGCGCCACACCGCGCCAAAATTCGCCAACAGTTGGGCATTCCAACAGAGGCTACGGCCTTAATATTCGTTGGATCAGGGTTTGAAAGGAAGGGCTTAGCTACTGCTATTACCGCTCTTGCTCAAACTTCGCCTCAGGCACACTTGATCGTAGTCGGCGGAGATAAGCATGAGAGGGCATATCGATCACAAGCAAATAAACTGAGCCTGAACGGGCGTGTACATTTCGCAGGGGTAAAAAAAGAGGTCATTCCCTATTACGCCGCCGCCGACGCCCTTATTTTACCTGCCCTATACGACCCCTTTCCTAACGTCATATTTGAAGCAATGGCTTGCGCCTTACCCGTGATCACATCCAAGCAGTGCGGTGGCGCAGAATTGATTAAACAAGGTGAGAGTGGCTACGTTGTCGACGCATTAGACTCTGACGGCTGTGCGAGCGCAATCCTCAAACTTCTCGACCAGCCTCACAGGCTTAGCCTTGGCGCTGCAGCACGCAACGCTATTGAACCATATAGCCCGGAGCGTATGGGTCAACAATTAACCGACTTATATAAACGTTTACTCCCGGTAAACGGCAGCATGGAATAATAGAATGCAATCAGCCGAGACTAAACCCGCCTTTTTGATAACTATTGACACAGAGGGCGATAATATCTGGTCCAGCCCCCGCCAGATTGAAACAAAAAACGCAGGTTTCCTCCTAAGATTTCAGGAGTTGTGCGAACGTTTTGCCCTCAAGCCGACTTACCTGACCAACTATGAAATGGCGATATCCGACCAATATATTGAGTTCGCAAAAGACTGCCTTGAACGAGATACGGCTGAGATCGGCATGCATCTTCATGCCTGGAATAGCCCGCCAGAGGAAAGTCTGACGGAGGACGACTATCGCTACCTGCCTTATCTAATTGAATATCCAGAAGCGCTCATAGAACAGAAAGTTGACTATCTGACCAAGCTCCTGGAAGACACTTTCTCCAGCAAAATGACTAGCCATCGAGCAGGAAGGTGGGCGTTTAACGAGTTCTATGCGCAGACGCTGGCCAAGCATGGCTACTTAGTGGATTGCTCTGTCACCCCAGGCGTCAGTTGGCGCAAGAATCTAGGAGACCCCAAGCAACAAGGGGGAACAGACTATCGCGGATTTCCAGATGCTCCTTACTATCTCGATCTAAGCGATATCCGCAAAAAAGGAGATTCCGCCCTACTGGAGTTGCCTGTAAGCATCCTCCCAAAATACTCAAAGTTCATCAGTCAGTGCCGCAAAGCGATTAACAAACTCAAAGGCCGCGAGAAAGAGGATGCGACAATCTGGTTGAGACCAACAGGAAACAACCTTAAAAATATGTTGCGAGTACTAGACGAAGCACAGCAAAACCAACGTCCATATGTCGAGTTTATACTGCACTCATCTGAGTTCATGCCTGGGGGCAGCCCGACTTTTAAAACGAAAGAGTCTATCGAAGCTTTATATCGCGATCTTACAGAATTATTTAAAGCCGCCAATGGGCGTTATCGCGGAGCCACATTGACGGAGTACGCCAAACAGTTCGGCGCAAACAACTAAGAACAATAAGAACGTAGCGCCGACATCATCTCGGACATATATCGCTCAAATTGGAATTGGCTTCGAGTCCATTTTTGAGCCTCAGCGCTCATTTGTTGATAGAGCTCATTAGATTGAGCCAGCTTCTGAACAGCTTCGGCGATTTCCGCCGGAGCTAATAGCTTAGGCGGAACGATCTTATCCGCATCCACATCATATATTTGCGGCGGTAGATGAGGACTTGACGCCTCCATTTTCAAATACTCTTCCTTACAAAGGGTGGGAGGCAAACAGAAGCCTGTTACTCCGTCCTTCACAACCTCAGGCAGCCCATCAACTTTACCAACGATTGCTGGACAGCCCGCAGCCATTGCTTCCGCGCTAACCAAGCTAAATGTTTCATGAATGGAGGTCGACAACAGGCAATCTATGCCTCTGTAGAAGTTGTCCATATCATCCACCAAACCCAGGAACGACACAGACGCCTTCACGCCCAGCTTCACTGCTAGCGCCTCTAAGTTTTCTCGCATAGGCCCAGCTCCGGCAATCCTTAATTCGCACGGAACTCCTCTATCCAGTATTTCCTTCAGCGCGTATATGCCTATATTGACCGCCTTTAACGCAACCAATCTACATGCAACGCCAATAACAAAAGGCCTGTCCTTATCATCCAGTTTCGCTTTTTGTGGGTATTCCAAACATGCATTACGGATAGGATTCAAGCAAACGTCAATTCTCTCACCAACGCTATACTTAAGTTCCAGCATTCTCTTTGCAGCATAAGAGGCCGCTATATATCCGTCCACTTGTGGAAAGAAGTTTTTCTCTTTCAATGGGTTATGGGAATACCAAGCCATACCGTGCTCGTAGTACACCACAGGCACGCCCTGTGGGATGTCGCCTTGTTGGATATCTGAAAGTTGATTCCAGATAAGCACCAGATCCGGCTTAGACTCATGAATACACCGACGACGATGCCTCAATCTAAGACTTACTGGCTTCTTAGGGATTTTCAGTTTCCCCCAATGTTTATAAAAAGATATTTGCTTGGAAAAGCGCTTAACAGCTGGCTTCAATAAAGGCGCAATGTTTTTACTATCCGCTAAAACCAAGTTTGTTACGTCAGTTGGGTTCGTGTGGCTTATAAACTCACAGAATAACCTTTCAACGCCACCAACATTATCAAGGTTTATTAGGTGTAGTATTCTCATTAAGAAGTGGGCCTTTCCAAATAGCCAATTAAAAACACAACGCCCTACTAGATATAACAGGGCTCGGCATTATACATACCAAAGCATTCATTGTTTATTAACAAAAACCACTTGGCCAGACTAACGTTGTCACTAATTGTAGAGAGTTAGCATAAAAGGTACAGAAAGGTCTGATGCCACATCTGGAGAGTCTGGAGTCGCCCTCGCGGGACTTTCACTGAGTTTGGGGATTGGTTTGCAGAAGGGATAAGGCCACTTTATTTTTCCGGCCTGGCGTTAAATTTCAGGCA